>DATGWL010000181.1:0-13538 GCA_035299505.1 Saprospiraceae bacterium
GACGGCTTTTGACGGCAAAACACTTGCCCAACAAAAAGAAGAAATCGCTGCGGCAGTTACAGCCAAGTTGGAAACCCTGCGTTCCGAAAAAGCTGCTGAATGCGACGCACGCGTTCAAACTGAAGCTACTACACGCTTTGAAGCATGGAAAACTGAACAAGCTGCAGCTCCTGCTCCTGCCAAAGGTGGCACAAAGAAAGGTGGTTCCAAAGGTCCTAAAGTAGATCCACTGCCAACCAAACCTGCTCCAACTGATCCACAGAAAAATCGTGGCGGTGCGGTTCAACCTGGCAATGCTGAGCAGCAAAAAGAACGCGGTGGTGCTGCAAGCCCAACCCAAGCTCCTGAGCAGCAGAAAAAGCGCGGTGGCGCTGCAAAACAAGGCGGCGGCAAATAATTGCAGCTGAGACAGTTTCTATAAAAAAAATTGCCTGCGGGAGTTCCCGCAGGCAATTTTTTTATGCACTTTTGGCAACAACGAATTATTTCGTGTAGCTGAAAGTAGCGGTGTCGGTGGTGTTGTCAGAGTACGTTACTACATAGTTGCCGCTCAACACGTTGCCGCTGATTTTGCCAGTACCTACAAATTTGCGGCCAGCTGGGTCAGTGTAATTGATTGAGATCTCGTCAGAAGAAGTCAGCGTAGCATCAACGAAAGAATCAAAACCGCCGAAGTTGGAGATAGAGATAGAAACTTCGCTTTTGCGGGTAACTACAGCTGGCTTGGTCAGGTTGTAAGTACCGAGGTCGGTACCAGCAGTAGAAGCAGTTACAACGTCAGCACCCAGGAAAGAGCCAACGAATTTTGCAGACCATTCAATTTCGCAGTTGGTGCCTTCGAAGCCGTCGCCACACTCGCAGGTGCCATCTACGCAAACGCCTGTGTTACATTCAACATCTTTGCAGTTATCAGCGCAAGAAGGTGTGAACATCAGGAATGCACCCAAAATCAAGGTTTGGAAAATAAAGAGTTTTTTGCTCATGTTTTAAATGTTTGTGAAAGGTAATGGAATGGTTGAAATTGTTCGCCGCAAAGGTAAACAATACCCTTCGTCTTAGAAAACTAACGAAACGTTATTCCTTTGCAGACTTACTTAACGACGTAAAAGCGGCTTAATTGTCACTAAAAACGGCAATTTTTTTAAACACAACCGTCTTTTTTAACATAATTTCCAGGGTATACAACCCGGAGGCGCTACTTAAAGCTAATTCCATTTTACCATTCTTTATCCATTCGGCGGGATTGATTTCCTGAAGTAACCTACCATAAGGAGACCAGATGCGCACCAGACGCAGCTCTGAAGCAAGTCCTTCGAGGAAGGATATCTGCACCGTTGCTCCACTGGCAACCGGGTTTGGATAAACACTAATGGCTGATGGATCGGGTTCTTCGGTAGCAGAGGTTGCCACCAAAACAAAGCACTCTGTATCGGTGCAGCCCAAGGCATCAGTAATGGTTACACAATATTCGCCGGCTGGCAGGTTGGTCAGAGACAAGGTAGTGGCGCCGTTGCTCCAAATGGCTGCAACGGGGAAGGTCCCACCAATTATTTGCACCTGAATGGCGCCGTTGGATGCTCCCTGACCGCCTGCATTGGTTACAGTTCCCATCAGGATAGGCTGAGCAGGTTCCGAAATTGTAACTGCACTGGTTGCCAAACCTGTACAACCTGGTACGTCAGTAATGAAAAGCTCCGGCAAAACAGGTGTGAGCATTCCGTTTGGTCCAGTTTCAAATTCGGTGATCACGAACAGACAAGTGTTGGTATTAGATAGCTCTTGTCCCTGGTAAACCCAGGAGAAAGAGGGGTTAAACACATTGGTTTGAGCAGTGAGCAGCATCTCAATGGAATCATATTGACAAGGCATGGTTACATTGCCTATTATTTTACCGGTTGGAGTGGTTTTCTGATCGATAAAACTCATGTTGCGGGAAGCCACACACCCCTGCCAATTGATGGTCAGTTTGTGTAATCCACCGGTACTAATGGTATCGCAATGGGTGGTCGAGGTTGGAACATTATTATGGAACCACTTATAGCTGGCGCCTGGCACGTCCGCAACGCATTGGATAGAAATTGGATACTGGCATGTCAGGTATGCGCCATCCGGCAAGAAAATCAACAAAAATCCGGGATCGGCTTTTTCTATTGGTATCGTTTTTTGGGCCGTACACCCATTCGCATCTTGTACGGTGACTGAAAAAGTGCCAGAAACGGCAAAAAATGCCTGTTGGGTGGTTTGGCCGTGAGACCAGTTGTAGGTGTAATTGCCTACCCCACCGGTTACCTCCAGAGTAGCTTCACCCAGGACATTATTGCAGCCAACGGCCAGCACATTTTCTGGTGTGATGGTAATAGCTTCCGGTTCGGGCAGGTCCAGCGTGAGTACTTCCTGGTGATTGGCTCCGGTAACGGTTACGGTATAGGTTCCACCAGGCAGGTTGAGCTGTTCATAAAAATTGGCCGGGGAATTAGACCATTGGTAACTCAAATTGGTTTGATCGCCCCACACGCTGATATGAATGGCTCCGTTGGTATTTCCGTGGCATTTTGGCGCCTGAGCGATGGTTGGTATGGCCGCAAAAGGTGGTGCGTTCTGACCGCCAAATGTGAAGGTAATTCGGTAAAACTGACCATTATTGTCTTTGAGGAGTTGTGTTTCCGGCACAAAATCGTCGCCGATGGTATCCACCTGGGCCACCATATACACTTCGAGTACATATGTTTTGCCAATTACCAGCCCGGTGGTGAGGTCAAGATTGCCGGGGTTGCTACGGTATCTGGTAGTGTATGGGCCATCCAGTTTGGCAAAATCTTCTGCCAGCACGTAATCCAGAAAACCGCCTGCTCCCCCACCCTCTTCATAAAGGCGGTATTTGAGGCTGACCTCGGTGACGTTATTCTGGCAACTCTCCCAGGTAACGGCTTTTGCATTGGCCAGTGAGAGGGATTGCAATTGTCCGAGGTACAAACCATTGTAGTTTAATCCGCTTGGACAGGCTGCAATGTTGAAGCTGTCGGGTGTGCCATTGATACGCAGGTGAATGCTGGAAGAGCAGTCCCCTACCCAATTAAAGCCGCAGGCGTGGGACTTGCCGGGCAAAAAAAGCGAAAGCAGTCCTAGTAACAGGACGGAAGGAAAAGAGTGACCCATTTTGAAAGTAGTTTAAGTGATTATAGTTGGATATTTGAGTCAAAAATAGCCTTTCAATCAAATAATCAACCTAAATACCATCAATTATTTTTTTAAACAGGCAAATTGCAGAACGCCATCACAAGCTACAAGCCTGGCTATCCGAAAACCATTTCTTTAGCACCCTCGTGATTTGGCTTGTGTAGGTCCCCCTTGCGGGGGATGACAACTCACGTTGTATTTGGGGCGCAACGTATTTTCTAACCTATACTGCCTATATGGGAATAATACCACTTTCATATAATGACTTTGGGCACAACTTACTTAAAAATTTGCAGCAAACGCAAGTGCAATCATCTGGTTCTGCTTATCAGCTTTTCCTTTTGATGTGAAAAGAGCTTCTTTACTTTCCAGTAAGCGGTATTCCAGGCGACAAAGCAGGTGCTTCGTTATGGCTACATCCATATTGCCGGAAGCACCCCAGGTTTGAAACCCGCCGGGTAAGTCTGTGGCAATGATTACCCCGGATTTGTCCTGATAATACTCAGCTCTTACAGCCAGCGCCACGGAAGAATTGATTTGATATTTTGCCACGGCGATGGGGGCAATCCAGGTATGGTAATCCCCACTGCCTTTCGCCACCTGTTCTGCTCCTATATCAAATCCAAGGGTGAGGCCCAGGTGGCTATTACACTGAATAACTGCATAAAAATTGTGAAAATACCGCATTTTACGCAAAGAATCCGGCTGTTCATTTCCGATATAGGAGCTACTATTCAGGGTCAGGCGTCCTGTTGGTTTGAATGTAATCTGATGTCCCCAGGCCGGCGTTTGATTTCCGGCAACCCGTTGGATACGTTGCCAACCATTCAGGTATAGCAGGCTGAAAAACCATTTATTATCGGAGGAAGTATAACCCATTTTAATGCCACTTTCGTAGTAGGGAGAATTTTCTGCCAGCAAACTTCGACTCAGTGTCCAGCAATCTTTTCCTATAGCGCTTTCAAAACCGATATGTGAAGGGAAGACACCCATATCCAACCACCATTCATGTTTTTTGGACAACTGGACGCCTGCGTTGGCTTCAAAAAGATGGCGTAATAATGCTGGCTCATTAGCCAGATTGGCTTGCGCATAGGTTCCTCCCATGAGCGCCAGATTAGCCCGTATCCGTGAATGAGTAACGGATGCTTTCAGCATAGCCAGGTTAATGTTAACCTCGTTATGGCGATTGTAGGAATAGATGAATGCCGGCCGGTTGTGATCTGCCGGTTGCCCCAAATCGTAAAGCCAATAAGGTTCCACATAGCCGGAAAAAGACACCTGTGGTGCTGGCGCGTCCTGCTGGGCATGGAGCAGAGCAGGCAGAATGAGCCACAAAAGCCCAATTATGGAGGTATTTTTCATGATAATGAGGCATTTATACTGCATGATCAGGTTTTCAAACACCATATTACTATGCGTATGAAAACCCGACCATACAGGTTACATCTACTTTACCTGCGCTCCAGTTCCAGTTGTTGGACAGGTTGGTAAATAAGTGGTGTTTTTTCAATAACCACATCGCTTTTATCCAAACCAAAGGCCCGTTCATCTGATTGTCCGAGGCGTTTCAGCATGAAATAGGCGTTGAGCAGCAGTCCATCGCGCAAAGCAAACTCATTTTCTACAGACAGGAATTTTTCAATGACCACAAATTTGAAATCCGGTTCCGGATTATATCTGGTGGAGCCGTCCGGACGAATGTGCAGGTTGAGTTCCCGGTTGGCCACCAGATCCTGTACTATCTTTTTGAAGTAAAGTTCTACCCTGGGTTGCACGCGGAATCCCATATTCAAGTTGATTTTGATCACTTTATCATCCAGAATTTCTTCTACCTGATAATTCAGGCTGAATGGATCGTCTGTACGGTGTATATGTACAAACCAGTAAACATCTGCTCTTTTGGGTTTCTTGGCAAAAATAGATTTAATGATCTTTTCTTCTACTTCGCCTGGGTGGTTGGCTTTGGTGAGGTATATAAGGTGGGTGGAAAACTTGTCGATGGCATCATCGCAACTCAAATCCTGAATCAGGCTGGTATAGTTTTTCAGGTGAACGAACCGAACAAAGCGGTTATTAATTTTTCTGGCATTGAACCAAACATACATACACAGGAAAATAAACAGTTCGAAAAACAGGAACATCCAACGTTCCTTGATTTTAGCCACATTTGTGATAAAGAACGACAGTTCAATGACTCCAAACAGCAGCATAATGCCGCTTACCAGCCATCTATTCCATTTTTTGATGTATACCAGGAAGTAAAACAACAGTATGGAGGTCATCATCATGGCCACAGTTATGGAAAATCCATAGGCCGCTTCCATATTGGTTGAATTATGGAAATACAGGATCATCAGGATGCAACCCGCCCAAAGGATGGTATTAACTGAAGGAATGTATATCTGGCCTTTCAGGTTGGTGGGGTTTTTGACAGTTACCCTTGGCCAGAAATTCATGCTCATAGCCTCTGAAATCAGGGTGTAAGAACCACTGATCAGGGCTTGTGAGGCAATGATAGCCGCAGAGGTAGCCACCAGGATGCCAGGAATCAGGAACCAATCCGGCATAATTTCGAAAAACGGATTCCGGCCATTCAACAAAGGTTCGCCTTGGTGAAGCAGCCAGGCGCCCTGGCCCATGTAGTTCATGACAAGACAGATTTTTACAAATGCCCATGAAATCCGGATATTTGGACGGCCACAGTGACCTAGATCGGAATACAATGCTTCCGCTCCGGTAGTACAAAGGAAAACTGCACCGAGCAGCCAGAAGCCATGCGGGTATTGTGTGAGCAAAACATAGGCATGGTACGGATTAAGCGCGCGCAGGATATCGGGATAATGCAGGATTTGGGAAAAACCAAGTACAAAAAGCATGGAAAACCAAATCACCATTACAGGGCCGAAAGTTGCTCCAACCTTTTGGGTGCCGAATCGTTGAAAGAAAAACAGCAGAGACAGAATAACAATGACGATTGGTACAGTAGGCAAATGCGGCACCACCATTTCCAGCCCCTCTACCGCTGAAGCTACAGATATGGGTGGCGTAATGATACCATCAGCCAGCAGCGTAGTTGCGCCCAGGATGGTGGCGATGACCATCCCGCCTTTGCCATACCTGCGCACGATGGCGTAAAGGGAAAAGATACCTCCTTCGCCGTGGTTGTCGGCCATGAGGGTCAGGGTGATGTATTTAAAGGTGGTTTGGAATACCAGGGTCCAGAACACACAAGAAATGCCTCCGTAAATAAGTTCCTCGGAAATGGTTCTGTCGCCAACAATAGCCTTCAATACATAGAGCGGGCTGGTGCCTATGTCGCCATAAATAATGCCGAGTGCAACCAATAGCGTACCAGCCGTCACCCGTGCGGGGACGTTCATATTCGTATTCATGATGTAAAAGTTGAGTCTTAGTTTAAGATGTCTAATGGACTGAATATTAACCCATTAGATGAAAAAGTGAGGTTTAATCAGGTGTTTCCAACAAACCTGTATCCTACCCCGGATTCGGTTAGAATAAAGCGGGGCTGATCTGGTTCATCTTCAATTTTTTTACGTAGTTGACCCACAAAAACCCGTGGGTATTGGGTTTGGGTAACATATCCGGGGCCCCAGACCTCCCTGAGAATAAAAGAGTGCGTGAGCACTTTTCCTTCGTTTCGGACAAACAGAGACAATAGGGCGAATTCCGTGGAGGTTAACTTAACCGGTTCGTTGTTTTTGCGCACCGTTCTGGTGGCAACATCAACAGTTAGGTTGCCAAATTCCTGCACCGGATCCTGATCGCCGGATTGAGCCAGCCGAAGGGCAGAACGGATTCTGGCCAGCAACTCGCCTGGTCTAAAAGGTTTGATGAGGTAATCGTTTGCGCCATGATCCAGCGCCTGTACTACATCTTCTTCGCCACTGCGTACGGAAAGTATCAATATGGGTTGCCGGAACCATTCTCTCAGGCGTATGAGTACTGATTGGCCATCCTCATCCGGCAAACCCAGATCGAGTAAAATCAGATCAGGCGGGTGCATAGCGGCCATGGTAACCCCTTCCTGGGCATTGGCGGCCGACTGGGTTTTGTAACCGTTGGCTTGCAGGGTAATTTCAAGCAGTTTGCGTATGGCCGACTCATCATCTATGATTAAAATGCAAGGCATGTCTCAGTAAATTCAATGGTTTACGGTTGGGCGCAACAACTGACCAGTAGGTATGTTGAGGATGAATTCAGCGCCGCCATCCGGTTTGTTTCTCACTTCAATGGAGCCATGATGGGCTTTAATCACACCTTTTACTATGGACAATCCCAGGCCGACGCCGCCAGCTTTGGATCCTGCTGGCCGGTAAAACTTCTCGAAGATACGCAGCAGGTCTTCTTCTTCCTTAAAACCTTGCCCATTGTCCGAGATCCGAATGGTTAGCTGGTGGTTTTGATAGGCGCCGTCTACCTCAATTCTTGTGCCGGGGGGCGTGTAGGTAGCCGCATTGTGCAACAAATTGTAAATGGCCTGTTCCATCAGTACAAAATCGAGTCGCATCAAAGGCCAGTTGGCTGGTATTTTGATGTGCAGGGTTTTGTTGTCCAGATCGGGTTTTAACCGTAATGCAGCTGTATTGATCAGCTCACCCACGTCACACCAGTCCCATTTCAGAGTAAGGTGGCCGGATTCCAGTCGTGATACATTCAATAGATTGTCTACCAATCTGTTGAGTCGCTCAGCGCCGGTATGAATCACATGGTTCATGGCTTGTTTGTCCTGCTCGCTCCATTGTTGGTCTTTGGAAGCCAGGTTTTCAGAAGCTGCCAGGATAGTGGCGATGGGTGTGCGGAGTTCGTGCGAAAGGGAATTAAACAGCGTATTGTACAGGCGGAGTGTACTTTCTTTATCTTCCCTTCTGCGCATGATCCGATCATATACCTTCATTTGGTTGGTAAGAATGCCATTGAGCAGTGCGATAATAAAATACATCAGCAGCATCAGGGCATCTTCTCCATGTCCAACGGTAAGGGTAAAATGAGGCGGGATAAAGAAAAAATCCCAGATGAGCGCACTCAGGATAGCTGCTACGCTCACAGGGCCTATGCTAAAGCGCATGGCCAGGATGGACACCACCATCAACAGGATGAGCGATACCGTTCTGTAACCAATCAGGTCTGTAAAAGGGAAGCAAATAGCGGCTATTGCCAGCACAGTTGCCACACTCCATCCATATTGCGAAAGATCACTTTGTGTTTTATGTGTAAATAACATGGTGTTGAAATGTTGGTGCAAAGGTGCAGCCCGTTTTGTAAGTGAATTATAAAAATGATAGGCGCGGGTATAAAGATTTTATAAAAATTCCCAACGAGCACTCAATTGAATCGCCGTACTTTGGTCGCTTCAAATCCGAGCCAATGCAGCATCACACCCTTCCGGTAACCCGTACAGCCCATTATTACACCTTGGGCACACCTGGTCCAGACGTCAGGCAGTTTTGGATTGTTTGTCATGGTTACGCCCAGTTAGCGAGTGAGTTTTTGGAAAATTTCCGGTTATTAGAGAATAATAAAACCTTTGTGGTAGCCCCAGAGGGACTGAATCATTTTTACCGCAAGGGGTTTGATGGCCCTGTTGGCGCAAATTGGATGACCCGTCATGAGCGTTTGAGTGAAATTCAGGATTATGCCGGGTATTTACAGGATTTATACAACCGTTATGTGCCGCAGTTGCCGGCAGATGTGCGGATTATATTACTGGGGTTTTCACAGGGTACTGCTACGGTTTGCCGTTGGATGCTGGAAAAAAAGCCTCCGTTTCATGATTTACTGCTTTGGGCGGGATTACCTCCGGAGGATCTGGATTATGCAGCGCACAGGGATTATCTGGCGAGTAAAAAGTTGTACCTGCTTTATGGCACGCACGACCCTTTTCTTACACCTGACCGGATGAATATGGTGCAGGAGATAGAAGAAAAAAACGGCATTGATTTCGGTGAACATCCATTTGAGGGAGGGCATGAGATTTTGCCTGATACCCTCCGGGAGTTATTGCTGAACCTGAATTGATATGTAGGAGTCATTTATTTAGTCATTTGGGAGTCGTTTTGGGTCATTTAAGAGCCATTTATTGGCTTGGGCTCATTTTTGTTCTACCACTGGAACATTTCTCATTTACCCAAAAAACGGCCCCAAAAATGACTCCCAGATGACTCCTAAATGACCCAACAAATGACCCTAAACAACCCCGAATGACCAAAAAAATGACCAAAACTCAAACCACTCATGGATTTTAAGAAATTCGTTCCACACCTAATTGCCGCTGCGGTTCTCCTTGCTGTATCGGCTGTTTTTTTTGCCCCCAATTTTTTTGGTGGGAAAGTGCTTCCACAACCTGATAATGACAAAGCCAGGGGGATCCAAACAGAAATTCAGGAATATTTGAAAAAAGACGGTAAAGCCCCGCTTTGGACCAACTCTACCTTTGGCGGGATGCCCGGATATCAGATTTATTCTCCGATTGAGGGCAATCTGGTTAAACCCTTGGCCAAGGCCTCTTTTTTCTTCACCGACGTAACCAGCATTTGGGCACAGGTTTTTGCAGCCATGATGTTCATGTACCTGCTGGTAATCACGTTGGGTGCAGATTGGCGGGTAGCCTTGATAGGTGCTACAGCCTATGGTATCAGCACCTATAATGTAGACATTCTGGAAGCAGGCCACTCCACCAAGATGGCGGCTTTGGCTTTTGCTCCGGGTATGTTGGCCGCTGCATTTATGCTGTTTAAAGGCCGTTGGCTGGCAGGAACCGGTTTGTTAGCTTTGTTAACCTCCATGCAGGTGTATGTTAACCACGTTCAGATTACCTATTATACGCTGCTGATTGCCGGTATTTTGGTGTTGGTGGAATTGGCACATGCCATTAAAAATGGCGCTTTTGTTCCATGGGGCAAAGCAGTTATAGGCTTTGGACTGGCAGTTGCCATTGGTTTTGCCAGCAACTTGTCGAAGCTTTGGCCTTCATACGAGTACAGTCAGGAAACCATTCGGGGAAAATCAGAGCTTAAGGCCAGTGCTGACAAAGGAGACGGTTTGAGTAAGGAATATCTTTTTGGCTGGAGTTATGGTGTTTGTGAAAGCATGACACTTTTAATTCCACACTTTGCCGGAGGGGGTGGAGGAGAATCTTATGAAGATTCCAAATTGGTGAAGGCATTGGTTCGGCAATTGCCACCCAATACCTCTAAAGCACAGATGGCGGCCCAAGCTGCGTCGTTGTTTTACAATGGAGATCAGCCTTTTGTAGGAACTGCCATTTATTTTGGCGCCATTGTTTGCTTCTTGTTCTTTTTGGGCGCATATCTGGTAGAAGGTCCAATCAAATGGTGGTTAGCCCTCAGTGGTCTGTTCATGCTTTCACTCGCCTGGGGCAAACACTTCTTTTTGAATGATATTTTGTATGATTACCTGCCCATGTTCAGCAAGTTCAGAGCGGTATCCATGGCACTCGGGCCGAGTTTGTTGTGCGTGGCTGCTTTGTCGGCCATGGGCGTTCAGCGGCTCACCGATCCATCCATTGACAAGGCAGTTAAAATGCGTGGCGTATGGGTAGGTGTTGGCGTAACCGTTTTACTTTCCATTATTGGAATGCTTTGCGCCAATAGCAGTGGTCCTAACGATACTGCTTTGGGTGATAACCAGCAATTGCTCAAACTCCTGCAGGAAGATCGCGCTAGTATGCTGCGTGCAGATATGATTCGCTCACTGGCCTTTATCCTGGCTGCAGCGGGTATCATTTACCTGTATCTGGGTGGTAAAATAAAAGCAGCCTTGATGGTTGGTTTGGTTGCAGGGTTGTCATTGGCAGATATTTGGCTTGTATGTACGCGCTCGATTAATTCCAGCAAATACGAAACCAAGCAAGCTGCCACAGCGCCACCCAAACCAGAGGCTTTCGACAATCAAATCAAGGCCGACCCTGATCCGCATTACCGGGTGCTCGATTTGAGTCGTGGAAGTATCACCGCAAATGGTACTACTTCCTATTTCCATAAAAGTTTGAGCGGCTACCATGCCGCCAAGTTGCAACGCTTTCAGGAAGTAATGGACCGTTATCTGACCAAAGGATTAGGTCAGAACCTGCATTTGATTGGTATGATGAACGGTAAATACCTGATTACCGACAAGGGGCAGGTATTTCCCAACCCTGAAGCATGCGGCAATGCCTGGTTTGTGAGCCATTTCAGCGTGGTAGCCAATGGTGATGAGGAACTTGAAGCGCTTGGCCCATTGAATCCAAAGGATTCTGCTGTGGTACAACAAGCTTATGCCTCAACCTTGCAAGGACTTAATATTCAGCGTGATAGCAATGACTACATCAAACTAACCAGCTATCACCCTGACAAGATGGAATACGAATACAGCGCCAAAACGGAGCAATTGGCTGTTTTCTCCGAAATGTGGTACCCGCCATCCAAAGGCTGGAAATGCTATCTGAATGGTCAGCCTGCTCCGGATATGATCAAAGTGGATTACCTGCTTCGTGGCATGCGCCTGCCTGCCGGTGAAAAGCAAAAACTGGAAATGCGTTTTGAGCCACAATCCTTTTACACGGGCGAAAAAGTATCGTATGCAGCTTCTGCTTTGGCATTGCTGTTGTGCGCAGTTGCTTTGTTTTTCTGGTATAAAAATGGAGCGCAGGTTGGTGAAGCGGCGAATTTGAGTGATATGGAGGAGGAGAAGGGTGAGAAAGCAGCTGTGAAAGGAAAGAAGAAATAAGTGTACCGGCGAATTTAGCCGCTCCCTTTTTCCGTACCGGCGGGTTCAGCCGCCGAAAATGCCGTGCCATTTTCTGATTGAACCCAGGGCTAAACCCGCTGGTATGGAAAAAGGAAAAGTCAATACCTTATTTTTGGAAAAACAACCCTAGTTCAATATGTTAAAATTAGCACTCCAAAAATGCCCTGTGCATTTTTCTGACAATTCTTCAGGCCATTTTAACATTTTAGCTCTTGATTTTCAACCTCTTAAAAAATCAAGGGTCGGAACAACAGCCACTTTTAGGTAGGATTGCGACAATACCGTCGGAAGGGTTTTGAACCACTTCCGACGGTCTGATCGTTATTAGCCACCTGTGCCCCCGGATTTAGCTGCCTTGTAAAGGTTTGAGAGAAAGCGGCGGCTGAACCCGCCGGTACTGGAATGTTCCAGGCCGGAATACCATTCCGGCATACGGGAGCGCATCAGCCGCTTTTAGGAAGATTAGACCATCTTACAAGTTGTGAAAACCTATAAAAAAACGTCGGAAGGGTTTTGAACCCTTCCGACGGTACAATACATTAAAATCCACCTAAGCTTACTTCACCTGAATCATCTTACGTGTTGCACTATCTGTAGCTGTTTCCAGCTTGTAGTACAATATACCAGTCGTGTTGATCAGCGCACGCTCCAGCATTACGGTATTCATTCCCTTGGCAAAATTGCCTTTTTGCTGATACACCGTACGCCCCGTTTCATCAAATACGCTCAAGGTAGCTTCGGTTGCTTCCGGAAGGAAGAACCCAATCGTCGTTTTGTTCACAAACGGATTTGGCTGGTTCTGATACAACTCGAAACCCTGGCTATTTATGTTTGTTCCCTGCGGTGACGTGAAGCGGAGCGCTACGTTAAGGCGACCAGCTTCGGCGTAAGCTTCGGCGCGGGTGATGGCGCCTGATACGCCCAGCATTTCACTCAGCTTACCTGCTTTTTCTGCACGCATGCGCAGGGTGAACGACTGCGGGCCATCCACAGATACTGTGGTAGCGCCCTCGAAAACCGTACCGAAGTTGCTGGCTGTAATGCCGTCTTCTTCTTTAACACCTATCGTTTTCAGGCCATCCTGTAGCATCGTAAACTGGAAGCCTTTCAACTTATCGGCTGCTGTGAAAGTGACTTCAAATTCCTCGCCTGCCTTAACCTCTCCCCCTGCCCCTCTCCAATCGGAAAGGGGAGATGAGATGCTAACGTCGAAGATCGTGGTACCTATTGTCCGCTCTTCAGCCTGCATATTGGCGTTGGCAACTACCGAATTATTGACATCGCCCACTTTTACACCCACGAAATCTTTATCTACCTGGTTGTGCATAGCATCAGCCACAGAGATGGTTTCCGGGAATAGCGTTTGGAATGGGTTATTCGCGTTCGGGAACGAGAATGACTTGTCTACAAAGCGCCAGCTGGTGTTGTTTGGCAGCTCAGTGTAGATACCCAGGATCAACTTACGGATCTCAACGATATCGAACGTGGTGATAGAACCAGACTTGTTAGCGTCAGCAGCGATCATTTTGTATGGGCTGTTGAGTGGCTCAAGACCCAGGATGTGCTTGCTGATCAGTACAAGGTCATAAGTA
>DATGWL010000182.1:0-42452 GCA_035299505.1 Saprospiraceae bacterium
CCCTTCAAACCCTTCAAACCCTTCAAACCCTTCAAACCCTTCAAACCCTTCAAACCCTTCAAACCATTTATTTCGTTAAAACCTCTCTCAATTTCGCCTTGGCTCTGCTGTATTGACTCTTGGACGTGGCTTCTGTCACACCCAAAATTTGCCCGATTTCCTCGTGATCATACCCCTCAATGGCGTATAAACTAAATACTACCCTGTATCCGTCTGGAAGCTGCTCAATGGCTTTGTTGATCTTTTCCACTGAAAATGGCATGTCCGACTCTTTTTCCGGCTGCTCCATTTTATCGTGTGATGCTGTCAACTCCGTCAACTCCATGCGCCGACTTTTCATAAAGTTGATGCATTTGTTGACGGTGATACGCTTCATCCAGGCCCCAATGCTGCTTTCATACCGAAATGAATCCAGTTTGGTAAACACCTCTACAAACACACTTTGCAAAATGTCTTCCGCATCGTGTGGATTTCTAACCATACGCAGGGCCGTGTTGTACATGGCCCGGGAATACAGGCGGTACAACTCGAACTGTGCGTCGCGTCGTCCTTCTCGACAACGCTCTATCAGGTCGCGGTGCGTATCGGTGGCGTTCATTTTGTCAGGTATATGTATTGACAAGTGTTAAAAAAAAAGGTTGCACAATAGGACGGCCATATCCAAAAAATTGCGCCTCGTTGCCAATCAAGACGCAATTTTAGGATGTTTTATGGCTACTAAAGCTTTTTGAATGAGAAAAAGGATATTGTCCGCGCAGTTTGGGAGATATACTAAAAGGTGCAAATCATGTCGCCCGGTGATTCAGGTCAGTTGCCTGGATTGCTAATCGCAAGACGTTTGCAGAGTTATATCACACACAAAATTTCTTTCAATATGGACAGGCAAAAAACGATTTACCAGCTGCACGAGGAACACAAGACCTGGTTGAACAAACTGCTGTTTTACAAAGATGAGCTCTCTATTATGCAGCATCGGATTGCGGAAATAGCGCAGAAAAACACCGCCCATGAAGTGCTCGCGCTGGTGGAAAGGTTTCAAAATCAACTCATTATCCAAAAGGAACAAATTGATATCCTGAATCACGACATCAAAGGACATGAGTCGCAACTGGAAGCCGCGGTTAAACAGAATCCAACGGCCATTGATCACCAAAAATTCCCTGACCATCCGGAACAACGCGATCGGGTAGAGGTATTCGAAAAAATGTTCAACGAACTGCGCGCTGAACTGATTCGTTTCCTCTCAAAATGGATGTAAATAGAGGGATTCTTTTACCGCCGAGACGCGGAGGTGCAGAGTTGTTCCTCCGCGCCTCGGCGTCTCGGCGGTGGAATAGCCTTGTAAACGGCCTTGCTCTAAAGGTCCTATTTGCCTACTCGCAATGCTGTAGCGTATGCATTGGGCAAGATGCTTTCTTCTACCGCCCGGGCTGCTTTTTCCACGTCATAAGCGAAACGTACAAATTCAACCCGGATGCTGCCGGGTTGGGTTAAATCGCTGTGCTCATCCAGTTCAAGCAACACATATCCACCGCGGGGGTCTCCATCTTTGGGCTTGCCCACCGAACCAATATTGATGGCGTGGCGGAAGTGTGGAGCCGCTGCCGTGCCAGAATTCAGCACCCTGTGATACGGTTTGTGCGTATGCCCAAAGCACAATATATCTGCCTGCGCACCCTCCATAATCCGCAACATGCTTGCCTCTTCCCGATCTTCAAAAAGGTATTCGTTGATCTTGCGCGGACTGCCATGTACCAACAGTAAAGAAATAGGAGCGCCATCTTTCAGTTCCAATTCCACGCGGATATGCTTGGGTAATTCCCGTAAATACTGACGCTCTGCAGGCTGCACCAATTGGTTGGTTAAGGAAATAGACACAGCACCGTTGGCTTTTTCCTCTTCGGTTTTGTAAGCACAACCACAGTCGTCTGTGGCCCGCCCGATGCCAAAATCGTAGTTGCCTGCAATGGTGGGTATGCCCCGCTTACGGATTTCCTGAATGACTTCATTGGGCCAGATATTGTACCCAACCAAATCGCCGAGACAAAAAATCTGGTCCGGGCTGCGTTGATCTATGTCCTGAAAAAAGGCCTCAAGGGCCGGTAAATTGGCGTGAATGTCGGAGAAAAGAGCAATTTTCATGATATGTCGCTAGGTGAGTAGAAGGTTAATCGGTTGTTTCATTTAGTAGGCTGGCAGGAATATGCAGTATGGCACGACAAGGCACTGCCAACATCGCCCCCAACACCGGAGCTGTGAGGTAAATCCATGCATGCTCCAGATGCCCGGATACCAGAGCCGGAGCCAGCGACCTGGCCGGATTCATACTCGCGCCGCAAACCGGACCGGCAAACATGGCTTCCAGGAGCACCACCCCGCCAATGGCCAAGCCTGCAAACCAACCAGTTTCTTTGCTGCCTTGCGATACCTGAAGAATAACCAGCATCAGGATGAAAGTGAGTATCAACTCTAAAACAAACGATTGCAGGGCTGTTCCAGCAGGTAAAGTGGCGCCAAGCGTGGCGTTGCCAGGGAATAAAATATGCAGCAAACCACTGGCCAACAGCGCACCGGCCAACTGACTCATTAGATAGGCAGGAATCTGATTCGCCGGAAACCTGCCTGCTATCCAAAATGCCAGGCTGACGGCAGGGTTCAAATGAGCGCCGGATACTTCACCCAGAGAGTAAATCATGGCCATGACAATCAATCCGAAAGTGATGGCTATCCCAATGTGTGAGATCACTCCGCCGCTTTCCTGGTTGATAATGATGGCTCCGGTGCCACAAAAAACAAGGGCAAACGTGCCAATTAGTTCGGCAAAGGATTTTTGTATGCTAATACGTAGAACAGGGCTCATAAACAGGCGCTTAATTATTTAGCTGTTTTAGGCGTTATTTTGAAATTACATCCTACATAAAACTCGCGCCCCCGCGTAGGGCCCCAGGCAAAGGAAGGATCAAAACCACGGGCAAAAGGCTGTTCCCAGCCCAGAATTGGACGCCGCTGCCGGAAATCAAACAGGTTTTCGCAACCGGCAAACAAATCAAATCGCTTCAGGGCTCTGCGCACCTGAACGCCGGCAACAGCGTAGGCTTCTGATTGATCCGGGCGCTGCAGGTTTTCCGGATTCAGGCTTGTATCCGGTAGCCGCTGCTTGCCATACCAATGCACATTGGTATCGAACTGCCAGCGCTCGCCCGGGGTACGGAAGGTGACTGCGCCCAATACCTTATGCCTGGGATTGAAGGGCAGCAATACTTTTTCACCGTTTTCCTTCCGGTAAACATCCAGGAAATTATAGGCTGTACGCAGCTCGAGTCGGCGGCTCCAGGCAGTACTTAACTCCAGCTGAACGCCGTTACTGCGTGAAATGCCTTTGTAATTGGCAATTATGGCCAGGTTGGGATTGGTGTCGTAGTCCGGGAAAAACTGGTTCTGGAACCGGGTATGGTACACATCCGCCGTCAGGGTCCAGTTCATATCGCCGGTCTTGAAGCGTCGGGTAGCATTCATGCCGGCATTCCAGGCGCGTTCCGGACGCAGGGTTTCGGCAAAAAGAATATCGCGGCTGCCTACCAGTAAAGCAATATTTTCAGGGAATAACTGTACCGTTCTCCAACCCGATCCAAGACTGACTCTGATGTCCAGATTTGGGTTGGGATTGAAGCGCAGCATGGTACGCGGCGTTACAAACCAGCCAAAGGTCTGATGTCGGTCGGCTCTGAGCCCGGCCACCCAAATCCAGCGGTCATCTTTGAAATGAAAGGTGTTTTCTGCAAAAACGCCCGGGATGTTTTCTTCCCGGTAATAAGCTCCGGCGAAACTGCGTCCCAAGGTATCAGTAGAGGCAAAGCCAATGTCTTCCTGCAGGATAAAATGCCTGAAACTGAGTCCGGTTTTCAGGTCCTGAACCTTGTTTTTACCCCAAAACAGTTCGTATTGCACATTGGCATAAGCATGGCGTTGCCGGGCATCGTATTGTGTAAGCCCGAACCAGGAATCCTGTTGTTGACTTACAAACGAGGCCAGTAAACTGACTTTTCGGTTGGCATCGAACCGCCAGCCTGTTTTGGTAAATATTTCCGGTTGGCGGAAACGCACCGTTTGTCCGTAAGCGTTGAGGGTGCCTTCATCGGTCGTCTCCCTGAAATTGCTTTGTCCACCAATACGCTCTTCCTGTACATACCGGGCGCCGATAAAGGCGCTCAATCCATTTTCGTTTTCCTTGCGATAGCGCCATTTATTGTATCCGGAATAGCGGGTAAGCAGGGGCAGATCCAGAAAAGTATCTTCATCCCGATCCCATCGGCTGCCGGGCAGTGAGGCATGCAGGGCCAGGTAGTTGGTCCACTTGCTTTTTTTAGTGGCCAGAGCAGCGTTGAGGTGTTTTTCGCCAAAACTATTCACCAGCACATCCGCCGTTATCGGTTCGGCAATGCCTCCTTCCCGCGGGAATACGGTGATCTGCCCAACCATACCTTCATATCCCTGCAGTACGGAATTGGCGCCTTTAACCACCCAGATATTCTCCAGCATGCTGCCTGGAATGGTGCCGGTGCCATAGGTATAGGTGAGCCCCTGAATGAGGGGCAATCCATCCACCAAAACCTGATTGTATACGCCGCTTAAGCCTAAAATGCGCAATTCTTTGGCATTGGTGAGTATGTTGGTGGTGGTAGGTTGCACCGTGCTTTGTGTTTCAAAACAGCCGGCCAAATCGCAGCAGGCGGCCTTGCGCAATTCTGCACGGTTAATGATTTCGGTTTTAATGGGCTGTAATACAGAGATGTACGCGCCGGTTACGGCATCCTGAATGGTTACCTCTTTCAGCGTTACTTCTGCCGACATCATCAGCGACCAATAGCTTTTCAGGTCGTCAATGCGGAAGGTATCGCGCGCAGGGCCGTAAATGGCAGTTATGGTCCATTGGCCCAGGGTGGTGTCCGGGGGCAATGGAATGGCAAATTCTCCTTTTTCGTCGGTACGCGTGCCTATGGAGGTGCCGGCCCAGACCACAGTGGCGCCGGGGAGTGGAACTTCCTTCTGGTCAGTTACCTGGCCATAAAAATATTGGGCTCGAAGGGAGGTAGCAGTCAGCAGGAGTGCTGCCAGCAGGACTAAAGTTGATTTTATACGCATAAGCATTAATGCAGTGTCATCTTCATCACTACCGCTGATGCCGGGCAAAGTCCGGCGAATTGTTCCGTTTGAGCTATAGCAGCAGGGGCTTCATCGCGCTCTACCCGTTGAAAGCCATATTTTTCAAAATACCGGTCGGCAGTATTGGTAATCAGGTACATCTCGCGCACCTGTGCCTGTCGCGCATGCGCGAGCACAGCATCCGTCAGTTGCCTGGCAATATGCTGGTTTCGATGCGATTCAGCCACGGCCACAGAACGCAGCAGGCCCACATCGTTCCATTGTTCCATGCCGGCAGCGCCTACAACGGCTTCACCATCCAGCGCCAGGTAAAAGCCGTTCAAAGCGACTGGCAAATCCGAAACCGGTAAAGCATTGGCGCTCAACAAGGATTCCAGGCCTGGTCGGTGTTCCGTTTGGGCAGATTGAATATGGATGTTCATGGTGAAAAGAATTTATTTAGGTTATTTTGGGGGTATTTAGGTCATTTTGGGGTCATTTAGGTCATTTTGGGGTCATTTAGGTCATTTGGGCATGTTGAGTATGAAACTATAGCTGGGTTGTCATCCCGCGAAGCGGGACCTACACAAGCCAGGCTACGTGGGCATTTTAGGCGAAGGAATTTCGGATACCGGGCTTGTATAGGCCCCGTTTCAGGGGATGATAACCCAGCCTTAGTAATTATCGCCAATACCCCTTAAACACCTCTAAATGGCTTTTAAATGACCCCTTAAACACCTCTAAATGGCTTTTAAATGACCCCCAAATGACTCAAATGACTCCTAAATGACTCAAATGCCCCCCAAATAACCCCCAAATGCCCCCTAAATGTCCTAAATAACCATCAACAACACCCGCTCCCCGGGGCACAGCAGGCTTTACCTGCTTCAGCGGCGAGGTTGCGCAGAGACACTTTGCGTTTTTCTGAACGTTCTTTCTTCAGTTCCGGATCACCGCCTGGTTTCTCAGCATATACGGTGACACTGAGGATGCCGGTTTTTGACGCAATGAAATCTTTTAATTCCGTTTCGGAGAGGTATTCGCGCAGGATTTCATCCGGGATCAGGATAGGCTTTTGTTTCTGAACGCTCATGTTCTCAAAACCGGCCTGGCGGATGATCTCCAGGTAATCCTCTTTTTGAATGGCGCCTGAAACACATCCTGCATACATTTCAGCGGCATTGCGCAGGGTATCAGGCAGATCGCCCATAAGTACCACATCTGAAATGCTGAAGTGTCCGCCCGGGCGCAATACGCGCATGATCTCACGGAATACCTGAGGCTTATCAGGAACCAGGTTCAGTACACAGTTGCTGACCACCACATCAACTGATTGATCGCTTACGGGCAGGTTTTCGATATCACCCTCGCGGAATTCCACGTTGTGATACCCCAAACGTTCAGCGTTTTCGCGTGCCCTTTGAATCATGGTAGGGGTAAAATCCACCCCGATTACCTTGCCGCCGGCGCCTGTTTCGGCACGGGCCACAAAAGCATCGTTTCCGGCGCCGGAGCCCAGGTCGAGTACCACATCGCCGGGGTGTATTTGGGCAAATTGCGTGGGCAATCCACAACCCAATCCGAGATCGGCATCAGGGTTGTAACCTTCCAGTTCGGTGTAGGAATCGGCCATAATGGTGTAGGTGCCCGGTGTGCCTACGCCGCAGCAGGATGCTTCATTGGTGTTTTTATCCTGCAAAGCAATTTCTGAATATTTTTCCCGGACAACGGATTTAATCTGTTCTGGTGAATGCATGATGAGTGTGGGAGTGTTTGAGTGTTTGAGTTTGTGAGTGTTTGAGTGTTTGAGTTTGTGAGTGTTTGAGACACCCTCTTTGCGCCTTCGTGCCTTAGAGCCTTTGCATTCCAGCTTCGTGTCTTTTCATCGTAAATTTACGATCATTTTGGGCAAAAAAATAGTCAGCAGCAGCCCTGGCTGTTTTCTGTAATGCGGAAAAACTTCTCCAAAATGCCTTCAAATCGTTTAAAAGCCTCGTAGTTGATGCAGTAGCATGATTTTACACCATCTACAGAGCCTTTGATGAGTCCGGCTTGTTGAAGTTCTTTAAGGTGCTGGGATACTGTGCTTTGTGCCAGTGGCAGCACTTCTACGATTTCTCCGCAAATACATACGTTTCTACGGGCCAGTTCTTTCAAAATAGCAATACGTGCCGGATGTGCCAGCGCCTTGGCCAATTCAGCCAATTCCTGTTCTTCCTGCGTGAATGCTTCTTTTTTGTTGGTTGACATGTTTGATAAATTCATCGCAAAGTTACGATGAATTTTGATAGTTGCAATAGGTGATGAAAAATTTATCGTAAAAAAACGATAAATAAATTGCCTAACCCCTAAATGACCCCTAAATGACCCCTAAATGACCCCTAAATGACCTTGTGCCTTACTAGCCCAACGCCCTAACCATAGCATCCACCTTCACTAAACATTCCTCATATTCCTGCACCGGATCAGAATCGTACACAATTGCGCCGCCTACCTGGGCAGAACAATAACCGGTGCCTGCATGGTATAAAATGCTGCGGATCACTACGTTAAAATCAAAATCACCTTCCGGATTAAAGTAGCCCACCGCCCCGGAATACAAGCCCCGTCGCGTTTTTTCAAAATGCTCAATCAGTTCCATGGCCATTACCTTCGGTGCGCCCGTCATACTCCCCATCGGGAAACAATCCCTCAAGGCGCGCAAGGCGGTTTCAGGCTTTTCGTCAGGCAACTGCCCGCTTACCGTGGAAATCATCTGATGCACCGTGGCAAACGTGTGAATGCCACAGAGTTCCTCCACTACAACGGTTCCCGGCACGCAATTCCGGGAAAAATCGTTCCGCACCAGATCTACAATCATAACGTTCTCGGAGCGGTCTTTTTCACTGGCCGCCAGTTCTGCGCGTATTTGTTCGTCTTCCACTGCCGAGGCGCCTCTTTTCCGGGTTCCCTTGATGGGTTGTGACAGCAATTTTTGACCGTTTTTTTGTAAAAAACGCTCCGGACTGGCTGACAGCAAATACCGGTCGTTCCAACGTAGAAAGCAGGAAAACGGGGCCTTGCCTATCACTTTTAGGCGTTGGTAAACCTCCAGCGGGTTTATCTTTACGCCCTCCGCATAAAATTCCTGACAAAAATTCATTTCGTAAATATCCCCGCCGGCAATGTGCTCACGGATGGCTTCCACGGTTTGCAGGTAGGTATCGCGCGGTATCCTGGCTTGCAGTGTCACCTGCTCAGACGATTCGCCAGCAGTAGGAAGGGCAGCTGCAATTTGTTGGGCTTTTTCTTCAGGCGTGCCACTCAGACAGGCAATTTCCATCCGGTAATGCCCTTCTGTTTTTTTGATACTGACCACTGTTTCCGGACAAAAAAAGCCCAAGTCGGGTAACCCTACACCATCCGGGTGATGGCTATGTAGCTGCTCCAGTTCATTTTTCAAATCGTAGGCAAAAAAGCCAAATAGCCAGTCGGCACTTTGCTTTTGGCGCAATTGTCCCAGCGCCCTAAATGCTTGTCCGGCCAACTCCTCCACCAATTGATGGGCGCCGGCGGCCACCAAACATTCCCATGCCGCCGAATTGTGCTGGTGACTATCCAGATATACGGCATGCGTATGGCCGGCGGCCCAATGCAGCAACTGGTTTTTCCAATAAACCAGATCCTCAACGGGGAAATCAGCCTTTTGACGCATTTGTACAAAGGGAAGAGTAGCTCAATCGAATAAGGCTAAAAACTCGGAAATAATCATGGCGGTGGCGCCCCACACAGCCCGCTCTTCTACCATGAAGCAAGGCACTTCGCGCACCAGCAGTTGCCCGCCAACCATCACATCAGCTGTTTGCCGGGATGCAGGATCCTGGAAATGCGAGAGGGTGGGGGAGAACACCTGTTCCACCTCACCCGGCTGCAACTGGAAATTGGGCGCTTCATGCAGTAAGCCCACAAACGGATAAACCGAAAAATTGCTCACCGGGATGTATAATTCCGTGAGTTGCCCCAGAATTTCTACCTGTTCAGGCAAAATGCCTATTTCTTCCCGGGCTTCGCGCAGGGCGGTGTGCTGCAAACTCTCGTCGGTTTCATCGTGTCGACCACCCGGGAAACTGATTTGCCCGCTGTGCCGGTCGCGTGGATTTTCGGTGCGCCGGATCAGAGCTGTACGCCAATGCCCGTCCTGTTGCCAAAGTGAGAGCAGTACACAGCCCTTCTTGGCATTGTCTGGTGGGTTCAGTCTTTTTTGCAGCTCTTCCACCCGATGGGCAAAAGCCATCCGGTATTGCGCCTCTCTGCCAGGGAGCGGAGCATTCAGTCGTTCACGCAGGAAAGGGATGAAGGAATCGTGATCTGTCATTTTCTCTGCAAAGAACGCTAAGAGTGCCCATTGGTTTGCGCCCAACCATTAATTTTCAAATTAAAAGGCTCAAAGGAGGATGCAAAGACACAAAGGCGCGAAGACGCGAAGGCACAAAGACGCGAAGACGCGAAGGGGATATTGGGCTTTGCCCAATATCCCCTTTCGTGGCTTTCAGCCACGAAAATTATCTTTGTGCCTTTGCGTCTTTGTGCCTTTGCGTTCCTCTTTGTGCCTTCTCCTCAGACTTTTTTTCTTTCCCAGTAGTTTTGTTCGTCTACTTCATCGAGAAGGGTGAGGTAGTGGGTGTATCGCAGAGCGCTCACTTCTCCGTTCTCCAGGGCCTCGCGTACGGCACAGCCGGGCTCATTTCGGTGCAGACAAGCTCCGCCAAAGCGGCAGTTTTCCGATAGCTGGAAGAATTCCCGGAAGCTGTGGGCAATATTGGTTTTGTCTTTGTAATTGAAACCCAATAGTTTAATGCCCGGGGTGTCAATCAGGTTCCCGCCAAAGCTCAGCGGAAACATTTCCGCAAAGGTGGTGGTGTGCTGACCCTTGCCGGAATAATCGCTGATTTCGCCGGTGCGCAATTCCAGTTGGGGCTGGATGGCGTTCACCAATGTGCTTTTGCCAACGCCGGATTGTCCGCTGATCAGGGTGGTTTTTCCTTTCAAGGTTTCTCTGAGCGCATCCAACCCCAATTGATTGGGCACAGATGTCAGTAAACACGGATAACCTATTTTTTCATACACCGCCCGCATTTCCTCAAAGCGTTCCATGTCTTCGGCATCGTACAAGTCGGCTTTATTAAAAACAATGGTTACCGGAATATCATCCCGTTCTATCATAACGATAAAACGGTCAATAAACCCGGGTTTCAGGGTGGGGTTTACCACAGTTACAATAAGCAGCGCCTGATCGATATTGGCCGCCAGCAGATGCATTTCGTGCTTGTTGCGCGGCGATTGCCGGATGACATAATTCCGGCGGGGAAGGATTTTTTTGATTAATCCCTGTCCATCACCTTCCCGCTCAAGCCCTACCTGATCACCAACGGCTACTGGATTGGTGAGTGGGATATCGTCGAGCCTGAATTTACCTACAATGCGGCATTGCAGTGTTTCACCGGTGTCGTTCAGTCTGATACTATACCAGCTGCCGGTAGATTTAATTACAGTTCCTGTTTGCATTCAAACGCAAAACTCGGTAAAGCATCCCGTAGTTCCATGAAAAGAACAAAAGTTTAATAGGGAAGGCACAAAGTGGAAACGCGAAGGCGCAAAGACACGAAGGCGCAAAGTTGGCCTACAGCCAATAATTAAAATGCGGAGCCCAATATTGCCTTCGCGCCTTAGTATCTTAGCGCCTTCGCGCCTTTGAGTCTTCGTGTTTCCCGCTTCGTGCCTTTTAATTAAAGAGGTCACGCAAGTCATCCCCACCTTCATCATCGCCCATAGCGCCGGTGAGGTGGTCTTTGAATACCCACCTGGTTTGAACAAAGCTTTTGCTCAGTACATCGAATTCGGCCAGTCCATGAAGCGCCAGTTCCATGAAGGTGTACAGGTCTTTAGCCGGGATTTTGGCTGTTTCGGCCAATACCTTGAGTCCGGCCACCTGATCCAGCGCTTTTTTGTATTCTTTATCGCTGATTTCTGTGAGGAGATCAACTATGTTGCCTCCGGCAAACCACGACTTGAGTACGCCGTATGGATCGCGCTCCTGACCTTTTTTTAACTTGTTGGGATTGGGGAAATATTGCAGAAACACCTTTTTAACCGCTTGTCCGATAAGGTGCAGGGCTACAGCATGTGGACCCTCCTGTTCACCTTCATATACCATTTCCACTTTGCCGGTAATGGCCGGAATGACACCCCAGAAGTCGGTAACCCGGGCGGTAGTTTGTTTTTCTCCATTGCGCAGCATCCGGCGTTCAGCTGCTGAATACAGGTTTTCAAAGGCGGCAATGGTTAAGCGAGCACTCACACCGCTCTTTTTATCCACATACTCCGAATCGCGGGCTGCAAAAGCCACTTGTTCCACCAAATCTTTCAGTACATCCGGTACATTAATACGCTCACGCTGCTCGGCGCTCACACGGGCTTCCTGCTCGGTGATTTTGCGACCAATTTCGATCTCGGTAGGGTAGTGCGTGGTAATTTGGCTTTCTATGCGGTCTTTCAACGGCGTAATGATGCTGCCGCGATTGGTGTAATCTTCCGGGTTGGCAGTGAAAACAAACTCCACATCCAGTGGCAAACGGAGCTTGAAACCCCGGATCTGCATGTCGCCCTCCTGCAACACATTGAACAAGGATACCTGAATCCGTGCCTGAAGATCTGGTAATTCATTGATGACAAACAAACACCGGTGCGCGCGCGGGATCAATCCAAAGTGTATCACCCGTTCATCTGAATAGGGCAAGCGAAGGTTGGCTGCTTTGATGGGGTCAACATCGCCCACCAAATCAGCAATGCTCACATCCGGTGTAGCCAATTTTTCAATATAGCGTTCATCGCGGTGCAGCCATTCAATGGGGGTGTCATCGCCTTTTTCGGCTATTAAATCTTTAGCCCAGCGACTAATAGGCGCCAGCGGGTCGTCGTTGAGTTCACTGCCGGCCACGATGGGTATATGTTCGTCCAGCAAATGCACCAGCATACGGGCAAGACGTGTTTTGGCCTGTCCGCGCAAGCCCAGCAGCAGGATGTTATGCCGACTCAGGATGGCGCGTTCTACATCCGGCAATACAGTATCGTCAAAACCATATATACCCGGGAATACGACGGCTTTTTGTTGGATTTTTTGCAGAAGGTTGTTGCGCAGCTCGTCCTTTACAGATTGCGGCTTGTAACCGCTTTTTTTTAGTTCGCCGAGCGTACGAAGGCTGGTCAAATTTTTCATGCGGGGAAAACGCAAAAACGAAGATAAGGTTTAAGAAGTGTGGCAGCGTTTCAAGAGGTAATGTCTCTGATGTTTGTGGGTTATTAGTGTCGGGGCGACTGCCAGTCACCCCGACACTAATAACCCACAAACATCAGAGAAGTCAAAAAAACTGCACCTTTGTTCTTATTTGAAACTGCATTTCCATATGGGCAAAGAGATCGAACGCAAATTCCTCGTCAACCACCAGCGTTGGGCAGAAATTAATAAACCGGAGGGCCGACTTTTCCGGCAGGGATATTTATTAACCGATCCGCACAAAACCATCCGGGTGCGCGTTGCGGGAGATGTTGGAACCTTGACCATAAAAGGACTCACTACCGGCGCCAGCAGATCAGAGTTTGAATACCCTATCCCGGTCAACGAAGCGGTGGAGTTATTGGAACAGTTTGCAGAAACAGAACTCTCCAAAATCCGTTATGACCTGGATTATGCCTACAAACACTGGGAGGTGGATGTGTTCTTGGGCGAAAATCAAGGACTTATTGTGGCAGAAATAGAACTGGAATCCGAAACAGAAACCTTTGACCTACCCGATTGGATTGACCGCGAGGTAACGGATGACCCCAGGTACTACAACGCCAATTTGACCCTGATACCGTTTAGTAAATGGGATAAAATATAGGTCGGAATATACCATTTATGAACCCAATACCCCTTTAATGAGTCAAAAATGTTGGATTTACTCTTGTCTGTTTCTTTCAGCCTGTTTTCATCCTCCTGAAAATAAGCCTGGACTGGAGGTGCAAATAGTATCCTTAAAAGCATATGCACATTGGCCGGCATCCATGTGTGGGCAGGTGGTTGATGATTCGCTCCTGTATTCAATGGAAAGAAGTGGTTTAATAGCGTTACAGTACACCAACCATGGCTATAAGCAGGTTAATATTCAACTGGGAGGACCCATTTGTGATTCACTTTTGGTTGTTCAGCCCGATATAAAGGTGGTATATAACTTCCAGGATAATCAGTATGTGGAGAACAGCACAGAAATTATCTGTTCATTCGGCCGTAATGAAGTACAACTGCCTAAGGATAGTTCCGTGGTGCTCTTGTTTGATGCAAAAGCGGATTTGGAGCAATTTCCTAAACACGTAATCAGAGACTCCTCGATGAAATTAGATAGCGCAGGAGTGACAATCTATAAAAGCCTGACAATAACCCGCACGGAAAAAGAAATCACCTGCTTAATTGACCAGAATAGGTAGTTCTTTCAAACAGCGGCGGCTAAACCCGCCGGTACGCCCTAATTCCCCGATATCTCCACTTCCTCTCTGCTTGCTGTGCGTCGGTCTCTCAACACGGCAATACCGGCATTGAGTTCAAATCCGATGAGCAGAATCAGACAGTTGAGTTGTATCCAGATCATGAGTACGATCAGGGTGCCGATGGAGCCGTAGAGTTTGTTGTAACTGCCAAAATTATCTACGTAAAAGGAGAATCCCCAGGAGATCATAATAGACAAAGTAGTGGCCAGCATGGCGCCCGGATTGAAAAAAGGAATGGGGCGCAGGGTGGAAGAGCCGTAGCGGTAAATACTGGAAAAAGTGGTGTAAAACAGCAGCAATACCACCAGCCAGCGCAAGGCCGAAAAGGCAAATTCCGTCAGCGCATCAATATGAATGAACTGTGCAACAAAGTTCAAAATGGTGTTGCCCAAAATGACCAGTACCATGGACGAAACCAGCACAAAGGCCAACAGAAATGTCAATTGAATGGAAATAACCCGGCGCTTAATGTCGCTGCGCTGCTTAAAGGTAGATGGGTATTCTTTTTCCAAGCCGCGCATCATCGACATCATGCCATTGCTGGCAAACCAGATGGAGAGAAAAAAGCCGAACGACAAAACGCCCTCCCTGGGAATGGTAGCAATATCCTTGATGGTTTTGAAAATCATATCGCCCGCGCTGCCCGGAATAATTTCCTTGATGGAACTCTGCAGCGTACCAAAAAAATCCATACTGATCGGGAAATACGGCAACAGGGAAATGAGCACAATCAAACCCGGAAAAATGGCCAGAAAGAAACTGAAGGCCATACTATTGGCGCGGGTCATGATGGCATCTTCCGTCAGCTCCGCTTCAATAAACCGGAACAGGTTGTAAATCGGAATACGGTTCAGGCCCGGCAAGGAATGGGTTTTGGTCCATTCCACCAGTTTTAGTAAAACCGGATGTTGGGTGAAATACCGGACGATCCGTTGAAACAGTTGATTAAAACGCTGCACGGCGAGTATTGGACGTTGGATTGCTGGATGTTCGATTGCTGGATGTTGGACTGCTGGGTATTAGACATCAACAATAATTTCCTTCGAATCAAGTCCAACGTCCCTCACAAAGATAGAGACTTGTGTTAATACAAAGCGCCCCCGCATCCAAAAGGAGCGGGGGCGCTTTTATCTGATCAGGCCGATGTTCGTCTACTGTAAGCCGTCCACCGTGAGCCCTGATTTACTTGTTCTCCAGCTGTTCGCGCAGTTGAGCGAGGATAGAGAGATCACCGAGGGTCTCTTTTTCCACTTTTTTCTGAACGTCTGCAATAGCAGCCTGGTTTTCACCATCTTCTTTTGCACGTTCAGCTTTCACGGCTGCTTCAGCTTTGTACTTCAGATCCTCCAGGTAGCGGGCGTGAGAAACGAGCAAGCGACGGTCGTCCTTGTTGAACTCAATCACTTTCACCGTTACTGTTTCGCCTGGCTCCAGCAAAGATCCATCTTCCTTGCGAATGTGCTTGGCAGGAGAGAAGGCCTCAATGCCTTGTGGCATCTGGAAGGTTGCGCCTTTGTCGTCGCGCTTCAACACTGTAGCCTCGTGGTAAGAACCAACCGGGAATACGCTGTCGAAGGCATCCCATGGGTTCTCCTGGATTTGTTTGTGGCCCAGGCTGATCTGACGCTTTTCGTTGTCGATGTTGAGTACTACCACTTCCAGCGGGCTGCCAGGCTTGGTGAACTCGCTTGGGTGAGCGTAACGCTTGGTCCAGGACAGGTCGCTGATGTGAACCATACCGCCTACACCATCGCCGAATTCAACGAAGATGCCGTAGTTGGTGATGTTTTTCACCACACCGTCGTGGCGGCTGCCAACCGGGTAGCGAGCTTCGATATCGCTCCATGGGTCGGAAGTCAGTTGCTTCACAGAGAGCGACATCTTGCGGTCGCCGCGGTCGATGCTGACTACGCGCGCTTCCACTTCCTGGCCCATTTTGAAGAATTCCTTCGCGTGTACAGTCTGGTTGCCCCAGGTGATTTCACTCACGTGGATCAGACCTTCAACACCTGGCTGGATTTCTACGAATGCGCCGTAATCTTCAATGTTCACTACTTTACCTTTCACGGTAGAGCCTTCACCCACATCGGATGGCAGCACTTCCCATGGGTGTGGAGTGAGCTGTTTGAGACCGAGGCTGATACGCTTCTTCTGATCGTCGAAGTCGAGTACCACCACGTTGATACGCTGGTTGAGCGACAGAACATCTGATGGGTGGTTGATACGGCCCCAGGAGATATCCGTGATGTACAGCAGACCGTCAACGCCACCAAGGTCGAGGAACGCACCGAAGTCGGTGATGTTCTTAACGATACCTTCCAGTACCTGACCTTTTTCGAGGCTGCCGAGGATTTGCTCGCGTTGTTCAGCCAGATCGCTTTCGATGAGCGCTTTGTGGCTCACTACAGCGTTCTTGATCTGTTCGTTTACTTTTACTACTTTGAACTCCATCATCTTGCCAACGTACTGATCGTAGTCGAGTACCGGCTTGATGTCAATTTGAGAACCTGGAAGGAAGGTTTCCAGACCGTTGCAGTCAACGATCAAACCACCTTTGGTTTTGCTGATAACCAGACCACGAATGATCGTGCCATTTTTGAAGGAGTCAACGATGCTTTCCCAGGCGCGCAGGATTTTCGCTTTGCGGCGAGACAAACCAAGTTGACCCTGGCTGTCTTCCTGGCTTTCTACGAATACTTCCACATCATCACCAGGGGCGAGATTTGGCGTATCACGGAATTCGCTTACAGGAATCAGACCGTCGCTTTTATAGTTGATGTCCAGAACCACGTCGCCACCACTGATGGAGCTAACGCGACCTTTGATCACCTGATTTTCTTCGATCTGGTGCAGTGCTTTGTCGTATGATTTCAGCAAGGCTGCGCGCTCTGCATCGGAGTACAGGATAGCGCCGCGCTTGTCCATATTCCAGTTGAAATCATCGAATGCGGTAGAGCTGGCCAGGGTTTCGAGGATAGGCAGTACTTCGTCTTCCTCTTCTTCCTCTTCAGCTACAGCAGGCTCTTCAGTTACAGGAGCCTTGGTGCTGCGTACTTTTTTAGGAGCAGGAGCCTCTTCAGCAACTTCAACAGCAGCTTCTACAACTGTTTCCGTTTCGGCTACTACTTCAGGAGCAGCTTCTTCAGCAACCTCGGCTGCTGCTTCTGCCACCACTTCAGGAGCAGTCTCCTCGGAAGTTACAGGCGTTTCTTCTTGTTGATCCTGAATTGGATCCTTTTCTTCTTCTTGCATCATAATAAGTGTTTGGTTTTCAAACGCTTATGCAGCGATTTGGGGGTCTTTTTTTGGCGTGAACCTATTGCTCGACTTCACTCCGGGACGAAGCCGTTGTCCCTCGCTTTTCGCAAAGCGGGCGCAAAGGTAGCAATAAGTATGTAATAAATGTGAGAAAATGTGAAAAATATGAGGAATGCACTCTATGCAGCGAGGACATCACCACAAAAACACAGGAATCCCTTACAATGGAATTGGCCGAAGGCTAACCCTTAGCGCCTTAGTGTCTTTGTGCCTTCGTGGTTCCCATAGCGCCTTAGAGCATGTTGGGGATTTTCTGACGGAGTCAAAAATTTGAGTTTTTTTCGTCAGTTTTTGCGTTTTTGAAGAAGCATAGCCTGAGTTACGTGACTGAAAAAAGGTGAAAAATGGCGGAAAAAGGACAGTTTTTGACCCGGCAAGAAAATCCCCAACATGCTCTACTCCTCAAATTTAGCCCCCACGGGCGGCCGGTATTTCTGAAACGGCATCTTCAACAACTCCCACACATTAGAATGCTCCCTGGGATCCGGATGTGTATCAATCCCAAACACCAGTTTATCATTGTCTACCTGGGCAAATGTGCCAAACAGCCGGTCCCAAACCGAAAATATATTGCCGTAATTCGTGTCGGTATAGGGCAGCACATAATGGTGGTGTACCCTGTGCATACCCGGTGTAACAATAACCCAGCTGAGCGCATTGTCCAGCCACCTGGGGAATTGAATATTGGCGTGGTTGAACTGGGTGAATACCACAGAAAGAGATTGGTACATCATGATCAACGCAATGGGCGCGCCGCATACAACAACGCCAATCAGGGTGAACACAAACCGGAATACGCTTTCTCCCGGATGATGCCGGTTGGCCGTTGTGGTATCCACGTTCGGGTCGGTGTGGTGAATGAGGTGAAAACGCCACATCCAGCGCACTTTATGCTCCATCCAATGAATGAAATAAGCGCCCACCAGATCCATCAATAACAAGCCCAGTACAAAGAACAACCACAAGGGCATTTCCGGCAGCCATTGCAAAAGGCCAATTTTGTCAGCCACCACCCAATCTGCCGTGCGGAGCAGCATAAATGCCATCAGGAAATTCACCAAAACCGTGGTTAAAGTAAAAAACAGGTTAATGCCCAAGTGAGCCGCCTTTTTGTAAGAGGTCCGATAATAAGGCAGCCCGCTTTCCAAAAGCAAAAAAATAGTCAAGCCACCCAGCAAAATGGCGCTGCGGTGGGAAGAAGGAATATTGGTAAAATACTCGGCAATAGACTCCATGTCGGAATATGGTTAATTCGGGCGTAATAATCGCACTTTTTGCGCAATTCAACCTGAAATTTCCCTCTTACCAAACCCTGTACATGGAAAATTTTTGCAAAGCCCCCAAACTGTCAGGCTGCGAAATCCGTTGAAACGCCCCTTTCTGCCATTCCAGTAATATACCCTCCTCCGAATGATACTCCTCCGGCTCCTCTCCATCGGTTGCCCGGTAGCCATGTTCGGCCAGTTTGGTATACAGCCTGGGCGGGTTGGCATTCCTGAACCACCAGCTTTCGGAGGCCGTCTGGCCACTTTCTCCACCATAAAAATGGGATACCTCCACCAAATCAACCAGCTTGCCGGTTTTTTTATCCGTGAACAGCAGCGTTTGTTTGCCAAACCAAAATTCTTCGGTGCCAATCAAAAGCGCATCCAGATTTTCGGTAAAGTTGTAGCGACCCAGTTGCCGGAATTGGGCGTCGCCTGTGCCAAAATGCAATTGCTCAAACTGGGCGCTGTCCATGCCTGCCTTAAGCAATGAATCGGATATCAGCGGACCATCGCCGGCCTCGGAAATAAAAAAATGAAGGGTGTCTGGCGCAGTTGATGCCTGCCCAAAGGCAGATACCAGTCCGAGTGGCGCTGTGGCGTTTGGCTCCGGTTGCGGATTACCGCAAAATCCGCAAATGCCCAGCAAGGCACTGCAAATCAACCCGAAAAGAAAAGAATGTTTCATTTTTTTTTCGCTTTGTGCGTTCCCTGTTTTTCAGCTTTAACGCTTGACCAATTTCCATGCCTTAGAAGTTCTAATGGACAAATTTAGTCAGGATATTGTACAATGGTCTGTCAGATTAACGAGTACTTGGGTTGGATATTTTAAACTTCTATTCCATAATCGGGTTACTTTGGCTGCCGGCACTACATTGATTCACCGCTGGTGGTGAACCAACGGGAGAATAATTATGACTAAGCCTATCACCACGCTCACCTTTTTTCGCTTTTCCACACTGCCAAACCGTATCTGGGCTTTTGGCCAAATGCAGTTTGCACACGTGCATTTTCGTCAAATTCCGGGGCTTCGATTTTACAAGCTGATGGGAAGCGGACGTAAGCAGGGCTTCAATCCTTACCCAGATTGGGGGGTGTATGCGCTGCTGGCAGTTTGGGAGAGTGAAACTGATGCAGAGCAGTTTTTTGCCCGTGCCCCCATTTTTCAGCGGTATCAGGGACATTCTTCTGAACAATGGACGCTCTATTTACGCTCCGTTAAAGCAAAGGGTTTATGGTCGGGGCAGAATCCGTTTGAACCTGCGCAGGAACCGCTGGACGGCAATCCGCTTCTCGCTGTGATTACCCGGGCCACCATCAGGAAACGGCAACTGATCAACTTTTGGCGGTATGTTCCAGTGTCTGAGCGACCTGTTGCTGCCAGTTCCGGACTGTTGTTTACCAAGGGAATTGGTGAAGCGCCGCTTTTACAGATGGCAACTTTCAGTCTTTGGGAGAATGAGGCGTCCTTGCATCAATTCGCCTACCAAAGCTCAGAGCACAGAGAAGCGATTCAAAGAACCCGAAAACTCAATTGGTATAAGGAAGAAATGTTTGTCCGTTTCCAGCCATATCGCTCCATTGGAACCTGGGCCGGGCAAAATCCACTGGAAGGCCGTCTGCCCCTATCTGGCAATTCTGCGTAGTAATGCTTTAAGAAATGGCGTTTGCGGGAAGCCAACTATGATGCGCAGGTCTTCCGGGATCGTAGTTTCGTCGTCCAGAAAAGCCAATATTTGCTGAATACTGTTTTTCCGGTACATGGTATGAAATAGCGCCGGGCCATCCTGGTTTTGACGGTGCAAAACATCCAGAAATAGTGTGTCATATAACCGGAATTTAGGCGAAATGATCCCTTTTCCCGGAGGTCGATTGTTTTTCAGGTTTTGGATGACTTTGCGGGCGTTTTTTTCACAATTTTTAAAGGAATAGCCGCTGGATGGCTTCACCCAGCCCCCGCCTGTGCCAATGCGTAAATAATTGCCTGAGGAGAACTGCTCAAACGGGAAATCCGTCATCGGGATAATGCCTTTTTCCGTCTCTGTCACTTCAAAATCTTTCAACCCAAGGATTTCTTCCATATACCGCTGAAGCATGGTATCGTAGTCGCTTTCTTTGATCAGCTCTGGGGTGAACAGGGTAAACTCCACCAATGCTTCCCGCCTGTTCAGGGGCAATACATAGGTGAAACTGGTGCTTCCATTCCATAGCAGTCGGTAATCCATCATGGTGAACTGGCCCGGCTCAAAGAAATCCGTTGGTGTTTTTACCCACCATCCCTTAAAATGTTGAAGAAGACGGGTGTAAGAGTCGTTTTTGGCATAGAACTGTTCGGGAATCCTGCTATCGAACACATATGCTGCCGAGTATTGGCCTTTCGATGTTTTTACTTGTAATGGCGAACCTTGTTCCACCGCCAATACCTCTTCCTGTATCCAGGTAATGCCTGTGTGCATACCCAGGGTTTGTTTGGCATGCTGGTAGAAATCCAGGCCCCTGAGCATTTTATACCGGTACGGATTCAAATTCAGCGGGATAGTTTCACCACCACCATAAAAGCTTCCTTCCAACCAGCTGTTCAGGATAATGGAATCCCACAATCCTTCACCTTTTTCCCAAAAACACCAGGTACGGTCGTTTTGATCCTTGGCATCTTTGTCAATGATCAGGATCTTTTTTTGAGCAAAAAACGGATCGCTTTGCATGGCAAGCGCCAGATGCAAGCCAGCCGCACCCGCTCCAATAATGGCATAATCAAACATGTTGCAAGAAGAAAAAGATGCCAAAGAAAGCTAATTGCGAAGCAAAATGATGTAAAGGAAGGTTGCTTTCTTTTTCCGGAACTTCCTGTCTGACCAGGTATTGAAGCAACCAGGCCAGTACAAACCAGGCCACAAAGTTTTGAAGTGGAGCATAACCAATGTCCCAGTGCCAAAAATCAAACACGGGCGCCAGGGGTTCAATCAGAAAATCAAGGGCCACCATCAAAGTGGCGCCAAGCAAGGCAGACGCGTGCCGGTTTGCCATCAGCTTCTGACTCAGGTAAGCGGTCGAAAAGGTAAGTACCACCCAATTGACGCCAATCATCAATGGAACCCCCACTACCTTCGGCCCAAGGTTGTCTCCATAATGATAGTCGCCGAAAAAGAGTCCGTAATTTACCCCAAGTGCTTCAGCTGTGATACCTGCCAGGAAGGCGGCCATCCAAACGGCAGCGCTTTTCCAGCCATTTTTCGGAGGGAAATTCCAATACAACAGCATAGCGCCCATAAGCAGGTTAAAAGGCGTTTTGGGGAGAAACCAATCTCCTTTTCCAAGCAAAATGCCTATTATACCTGAAATCGTGACCAGCCAGATACTGAAAATGGAGATTTTGCTTTTGTCAAAACCAATAGTAGAGGATAAAACCTGGTTGATCATACGTTGGAAGTCATTGAAGCGGTGATTTTTGCGGAAAGTAAACACAACGGAATGCCTCCTCCGGGATGCACCGAGCCTCCGCAGCACAAAAGTCCTTTCAGGTGGGAGGAGAAGTTCGGGTGGCGCAAAAAGGCGGCAAACTGGCTGTTGCTGGCGGCGCCATACAGGGCGCCCCGGTGCGAACTGGTTCGCTGTTCAATCAGGGGAGGTGTGAGTACATCCTCTGCCTCAATAAGAGAGCTGATATCCACGCCCAGAATGCGCTGCAGTTTGAGGATGATGTTTTCCCGGGCCTGTGCCACCAGTTGATCCCAGTCCTGCCCGTAATCGCCAGGTGCATTGATCATCACAAACCAGTTTTCGCAGCCCTCCGGGGCGTCTCCGGGCTCTTCCTTGCTGGTAATGTTGATGTACACAGTTGGGTCTTTGTGCAAGCTTTTTTGATCAAAAAGGCTGGCAAACTCTTCCCGGTATTGATCACTGAAAAAGATATTGTGTAAATCAAGTTCCGGAAATGAACGCCGGATGCCCCAGTAAAAAATGACCGCAGAGCTGGATCGTTCCTGTTGCAGGGTGCGCTCAGGATGTTTCTGACCGGGTAACAACTTTTTATAGGTAGCATAAACATCCATGTTAGACACGATCCAGTCGGCGAAATACTGTCCGGAATCGGTCTGAACACCAATGGCTTTCCGGTTTTTTACCAGAATCTCTCTGACCGGTTGATTAAATTGAAACCGGACTCCCTGCCGAACCGCGAGCTCGTAAAGGCTCATCGAGATCCGGTGCATGCCACCTTTAGGAAAATAAGTGCCCAGACCCAATTCAAGGTGTGGGATCATGGACATGATTCCCGGAGTTTTGTAAGGTGAAGAGCCGTTATAGGTAGCATAACGGTTGAACATTTGCACCAAATGAGGCTCTTTCAGCCGCTTTTCATTCACCTCGTTCAAGCTGCTGTTAACCTCCAGTTGCCACATTTGAATCAGCGACCGGAGCGTTTCAAGCGACCAGTAGGTGCTGAATTTGTGCAGGGATTTTTCCAAAAAAATACCGGATGTCAGGTCATATTTTTTTCGGCTGAGAGTGAGGTAGCTTTTTACTGTGTCGGCGCTAACACCAAATGTCTTTTCTGCCAGCCTGGCAAACTGCTCCTGGTCTGCAGGCGCATCAAAACGTGCTCCATCCTCCCAGAAGTAATGACATACCTGCTGTTTTGGGTAGTAAGTGAAATGTTTATCTGGCTCTTCGCCAAATAGCTGAAAGAGTTCAGTAACCAGATTGGGTAAGGTGAAAAGAGAGGGCCCGGCATCAAACCGATAGCCATTTATCTCAAAAGCATGCAACTTGCCGCCTGGATAGCTGTTTGCTTCAAATACCTGTACTTCCATGCCCGCTGCACGTAGTCGCAAGGCAGTGGCAATTCCGGCAATTCCGGATCCTATAACAATGGCTGTTGGCATGTTTTGCATGGTTCAGGCGGGGTAATCCCGGGAACCTTCGCTACAATGCAAAAACAGGGAAATGGTTCGACTTTTGACGGTAAAATTGAACGGAAAAGTGTTGGGTGGCGCTTAAAGCTTTGAAAACGGCCTGCTGTATAAGCCATGATTCCGTTGAACGCCCAGAAAATACGCCCCGGGTTTCAGGGCGGAACAGTCTGCTTTAAAGCTGTAACTGCCCGGAGCAAGTTGCCATTCATGATACACCTCTTGCACAAAGGCGCCATCTGCGCTGTAAATTCCCATGCGAAGATTGTCGCGCACAGGTAGTTCAAATTGCACTTCCACAAAATGCCGGGCCGGGTTGGGTGAAAGCTTCAGGGTGAAACCGTCGTCATAAGGTTTTCCCGCACCTGATTGCACCGTGCCAGAGGATGCAGCTCCGGTATATTTGTACACAGAAGCCCCCGAAGCGTAGGCAAGATTGGGGTTTAAAAAGTAAAAACGGTTGAAATTACCCCCGAATTGCTTGAGCTCCCAGGTGTTGCCTCCATCTGTAGTTTCATAAAAGCCGGAAATGTACCCTCCTATCCAGCCGTGTTCAGGCGTGGAAAATCCTATGCCCTGCATATCCGGAATAGGCGCCGTAAATTCTGCCCAACTCTGCCCGCCATCAAAGGATTTGACAAATTTACCACCATTAAAGGTTTGAATAGAGCCCACCCAAAATGCTGGTGTCACGCGTTGGATTTTCCAAACATACTGTCCATTGGTTTCTGATTGATACTTTTTTATCCAGTTTTGACCTCCATCCGTGGTATATAAAATAATGGCCTTGCCGCTTGGCCCCTGACCGGTGACAAAACCTGTGTCAGGATGGGTGAAAAAAACATCTACCAGTGCCAAAGCCTGATTGCCCATATTTTGCCTTGTCCAGGTAAGTCCGCCATCTGTGGTTTTTAATACAAAGGCCGGATTGTCCCATTGGCCAACGGCATAGGCAACCTCAGCGCTGGGAATAGCAATGCCACATACGGCTTTTGGAACCGGGGAGATGGCGGTGGCCAGGTTTGTCCAGGTCTCACCCCCGTCTGTAGTGCGCAAAAATTTGCTGTCCAGGGATCCTGCATAGCCTATGTTTTCATTCAGAAACTCAATGGAGCGGAAATAGCTGTTTGAATTGTATTTCAATGCCCATGTGGCGCCGCCATCAGTTGTTTTCCAGAGTTTCCCGTCAGAAGTGGCGCACCAGCCATGTTGTTCGTTCAGGAAAAAAACATCATCAATCCGGCCACCTTCAGGTGCATTGGGTAGATACTGCCATTCGCTTTGAGCCTGAATAGAAAAGCCAATGAGGCTAAAAAAGATGAGTATTAAGTGTTTCATGTTTATTTGCGTTGTGTTTTCGACGCAAAATAAACAATTATACCTTTAGGCTACTCCTCAGTGTCGGCTATTGGCTAAATTATTGTCGGCCTGCACAAACCCACCAGGCAGAGGCAGTCCATTGTGCTGCATGCACCTGAATCAGGTACAAACCAGTAGGGAAATTCTGGTCAGGTTGCCATTGGTTCCTTCCAGGTTGTGCCCAACAGGTTTCCTTGAGCATCGTTTTTCCGCTTTCATCTAACATACATACTGTGATTTGTTCAGCACTTGGCTGCTCCCAAGATACCACTACACTATCAGGCGAAGGATTTGGTTGAAGTTGCAAAACCAGGTTCTCCGGCTTGCCTGGTATCTGGCCGGTACCTGTATTGCCGCTTTCAGTAACGGTGATCCATTGATTGGCTGCGATATTTCCCACGATAGTTTCCAAGCCGGATGGCCATTGAATGGATAATTGAACCGTATCCGCGTCGGCCAGACCAAAATGGATTTCCAATTGATTTTGGCCACAATACCCTGTTTGAGCGCTGATCTCGCGGGTTTGGGTTACAGTCTGACCATCTATTACGGCTGTTGCCACCACCCTTGCGCCTATGGCTGAACGGTTGCTCTGTACACCAATGAGCTTCACTACCACCCAGTTATGGTTTGTTTCGGAACTGTGGTTTTCATACAAATAATCGGTTTGGTTGGCATTGTAGCAGGTGGCCACACCCAAGTCCAGATCGCCATCATGATCCCAATCCCCGAATGCGCAGCCATACGACCAGCCCTGGTCGGTTGCAGGAATTTCTGTCAGGTTTTGTGTAAATGTGCCGTTGCCATTGTTCAGGAACAGGAAGTTTTTCCACTGGCCGCCCCAAAAGGCGTTGGTTACAAAAAGATCCAGGTCTGCATCGTTGTCTACATCCGCCCACTGACTGCCAAAGGAATTGCCTCCGGATGTTACTACCGGATCGTTCAGGATTTTCTCAAAACTGCCATTTCCGCTGTTTCGGAAAAGCCCGTCATTGCCCTGATCGTTGGCCAGAAATACATCCAGGTTCCCATCATTGTCAATATCTCCCCAACTGCTGCTCATGGTTTTTCCGGCCGCAGTTACCAACGGGTCGCCGCTTACTTTAGTAAAACTCCCATTGCCATTGTTCCGATACAGGTTTTCGTTCTGGTTGTTTTCATTACTGACAAACAGGTCTGGTTTCCCGTCGTTGTTATAGTCCGTCCAGTTCACACTTCTGGATACCAATGCATCCGTTACTGGCGTGCCGGTGCTGATTCTTTCAAAACTGCCATCGTGCAAATTTCTGTACAGGAAATTCCTGAAATTGCCGCCACTATTGGTAACATACAGATCCAGCCAGCCATCCTGATCATAATCGCCCCAGGAGGCCGTCTCAGAGTGCCCGCCATCGGTTACCAGATTACCGCTGAGTATGGGTTCAAAATGCCCTGCGCCATCGTTGCGGTACAGCAGGTTATTTACGCCGTACCAATTGGCCACAAAACAATCGATGTCGCCATCATTATCATAATCTGCCCAGGTGGCGCCATCTGAAGGGGTATTGTTTTGCACTATGGGGACGCCTGTTTCGGCAGTAAAACCACCGGTTCCATTGTTGCGATAGAGGAAATTACTGGAGCCAACCTGACTTCCATTACTGATGAACAAGTCCAGATCCTGATCGTTGTCGATGTCAATCCAGTTCACGGATCTGGAATCGCCAGCGGTGGTTACCACCGGCGAGTTCAGTACTTTGCTAAAGATGGCGCCTCCGGAAAAAGTGGCTGGGCAAGCCGGATTTTTGGCTTGGGGGCCACCGTATGCACCCAGGTCATTGCGCAGTTTGCCTCTGCCCGGGAAAACGGCATTGCGTTGATTGTACGAAAAATCCTGATGTGCCGGATCCGGATTGCCTGCGTCAATAACAGGCGAACCAGCCTCCGGAACAAACGCCAGGGTGTCGCGAAAAACAGGATCCGCCTGTATGGTGGCCAGCCCGGAAAATCCGCCCTGCACACAATTGTATTGCATTTGCAGTATGCCGCCCGAGTTGGCAATGGGCTTACCTGTAGCCTGGGTGTTTCCCCACACAATATTGTTGTGCACTTTCAGGGTAATATCAAAAAACCAGATTCCGCCTGCTTTGCCGCCGAATTGGGCGGAAGATACCGGCGATGTATTGTATGCAATGGTGTTGTTGCGCAGCGTAACCACTGTTCCCGGTGTGCCGGTTGCCCAAAATCCTCCACCGGAAAAGTCTTTGCCTCCTTCATTAAAGGCAATGATGTTGTTGATTATCAGAGCGTTTGGACAATAATTCAATACAATGCCGCCGCCATAACCATCAGCCCGGTTGTGAATAATCTGATTGCCCTCTATTATAGGTGAGCCATCACCACATCGGATACCACCGCCGCCATGACTGATTAAATTGACGCCTGCTTTAGGCACCGTATTGTCACGGATAATGTTGTGCCGGATGGTAGGAGAGGAAAACTCTGTTAAAATGCCTCCTCCTTCCCTAAAATAACCGGGCACATAATGATCATACCAGCGTGTCCCTTTACCACCGATCAAGGTAAATCCTTGAATTACAGTGGCCTGTGTTTCGCCTTTCCAGATCAGAATGCAACTGGCAGTATCGGGATGTGTAGGGTTACTGCCGTCAATAATGGTTTCCCTTATGGTTTTGGCGGGGTCTGCCGACTGGAAATAGGTACTACTCAGAACGATGTCTTTCCCGCGCAATTGCAGGTTTTCCAGGTAAGTGCCGGGCGATACCAAAACAGTATCGCCCGTGTCGGCAGCATCAATGGCTTGTTGAATGGTGCCAAATTGTGCCGGTACATGCAAACTGCTTTGTCCGGTTAACAGGTTTGCCATCAGGCAAAGGCAGGCCATAAGCCCGGATGCTTTTGTGTTCATAGCTGAATCAGGTTGTTTTTGTTCAATGCTGCCATGAAAATCCGGGTAAAAAGGCATCTGTGCTTCAGGGCGTCAACAGACTGCCGTTTCCACCCCACAGAATGCCTCTTTTGAAGAGATTATTTGTTGGAACTTTGTGCTATGAATCGCCGCTGGATCCTGCATTTGCTTTTTTGGTTGTCGTTTTGGTTTATATATGCCTATATATACAGCAAATATGATGGCAATTTGCCCAAGTATCTGTACACAGAGGCGTTACAGATGCCAGCCCGCGCCATGGCCACTTACCTGGCTTTTTGGTTTTTCGACCGCAATTCCAGTGGTAATTCCTGGATGGCTTTTGTAGGCGCCGCAGCCTCGGCTTTCGCTGGTGGTTTGATTAATCGGCTGATCAAAATGGTTTACCTGGTACCGGTGTACTTCCCGGAAGCGAGTTTTGAGTTTTGGGGATACAGAATGATGTACGATGTGTTTGATTGTATACTGGCTGCCAGCACAGCTTTGTCGGCGCGCATGTATTTCAAACAACAGGCACTCTTGCGGAGAGAGCACCAACTTAGGGCGGAAAAATCTGAGGCAGAACTCAGGGCCCTGCGTGCGCAGATACATCCGCATTTTCTGTTCAATACTATCAATAATCTATATGCTCTGGCCAGGATAAAGTCTGATAAAACGGCGCCTGTTGCCTTGAAGCTGGCCCAGTTGATGCGTTATGTACTGTATGAATCTCAAAAGCCCATCGTAAGCCTCGAACAGGAAATACAGTTGATTCGGGATTATACTGAACTGGAAAAGTTGCGTTTTGATGAAGGACGATTGGAACTTGTACTGGATTTTCAGGCGCCCGAGCCGGAGCGAGGTATAGCTCCGTTGCTGCTGTTGCCATTAGTGGAAAATGCTTTTAAACACGGTGCCGGGGAGCAGGAGGAAGGCGCATTTGTACACCTGGAACTGCGACAGAATAAGGAAAAACTGTACTTTAAAGTACTCAATTCCAGGGTAGAGCAAGTTAATGCAGAACAGTTCGGTATCGGCTTGGCCAACCTCAAACAACAACTTGCACTCTTGTATCCAAACTGCTACACCCTGAATATTACCTCTGCGGAACATACCTTTCAGGTTATCCTGCAAATTGACAATACTATGCCCGGTCTGGATCATGAAAAATCTCAACGATAACGCTACGGCGGCTGCGGCTTTGTCGTGCCTCGTGGTGGAAGACGAACCCCTTGCCGCTGGTATTTTGGAGGATTACATCCGCCAGGTTCCCTGGTTGCAGTTCACTGGTCGTTGCAGCTCAGCCATTGCTGCTGCAGAGGTTTTACAGGAGCAATCGGTTGATGTGTTGTTTTTGGATATTCATTTGCCCGGTATGAAAGGTCTGGACTTCCTGCGTACCCTTATGCACCCACCGCAGGTTGTCCTGACTACTGCTTACCATCAATACGCATTGGAAAGTTATGACCACAGCGTGGTGGATTATTTGCTGAAACCCATTGAGTTTGAACGTTTTTTTAAAGCAGTACAGAAGTTGAAACGGGAGGAAATTGCCGGAAAAATATCCCGGCCTTTCCGCTTTTTTAATACGAATAAAAAGATGGTTAGGGTTTGGATAGAGGATATTGAGCATGTGGAAAGTATACGCGAATACGTGAAGATTGTACTTCGCGATCAAAAAACGGTGGTCACCAAAATGGCGCTGGGTGAATTGGAGAAGGAGCTGGCCGGATTTGGTTTCATCAGGGTTCATCGCTCGTTCTTGGTTTCTGCTATGGCTGTAGAGGCCTTTTCTGCCACAGAAGTTACCTTGGGTGGCAAGGATATTCCCATTGGCAGGCAATACCGTGATGAGGTGTTAGAGAAGTTGCAGGGATAGAACGGAGGGCTTTTTCACCTCAGAGTCGCGGAGACGCGGAGATGGCGCCTCCGCAGTAAAACACCTCACCGCAACCATTTCAGATTTTATTGGTTCAACAGACCCTGAAAGTTTATCTTTGTTTCCAATCAAATCCTCTCTTTATGCAAAAACAATTTCTCTGGTCTGTCTTGTTTTCCATTTCAGTACTGGCAGGCGCTGCCGTGATTCATGCCTTTACGGTGGCTAAACCAAATCCGGCGCCTAAAAACGCCATGCCAATGTGTCACAGTGTGGATGATTTCGCCGCATTTGCCAATGATCCGGCTTTCCTGGCAGCTCACCCGGCACCGAAGCCCATTTCAGTGGATCATCAGGGCAGAATGGTTGATTTTCCGGTAGAAGGTGGCCCCAACGGCCGCGGCTATCTGATGATGTCTCACGCCAAAACCAACAAATACCTGTTGCTTTTCCATGAATGGTGGGGCCTGAATGATTACATCAAAAACGAAACAGCTATGTGGTGCCACGATTTGGGCATCAATGTGCTGGCACTTGATCTCTACGATGGCAAAGTGGCAACCACACCTGAAGAAGCCGGCAACCTGATGAAAGCCAATGATCCGGCCCGTTCTGCCGCTATAATCCAGGGCGCCATGAAAGTGCTTGGGGAGAATGCTGATTACCGAACCATGGGCTGGTGTTTTGGTGGCGGATGGTCTATGCAGGCCGCTCTGCTCTTAAAAGACAAAGCCAAAGGCTGTGTAATGTATTATGGTATGCCGGAAAAAGACCTGGAAAAGCTCAAAACGCTGTCTACCGATGTGCTGTTTATCCACGCTTCGCAGGATCAATGGATCAATGATCAGGTGGTAGCGGATCTCGAAAAAAACATGAAAGAAGCCGGCAAAACAGTAACGGTACAGCGCTATGATGCCAACCACGCTTTTGCCAACCCCAGCAGCCCCCGTTATAATGAAGCTTCTGCCAAAGCATCCCGTGCAGTGGTAAAAGCTTACCTGATGGGTAAATAAGAAGTGACCATGTACGACTTACGATGTACGACTTAGGACAAGTCGCATATCGTAAGTCGTACATGGCATGTCGTCACTCGGAAGTCGTCCCTCTTGCTTTAATCGTGGATGGAGAAACGCCTAAATCCCGGTCAATGAGTACATGGGGGAAATGACAGCGTAACCCAATTTTTATGATAGCCAGGTGGTGAATGGCATGATCATACACAAAAGCAAGTTCGCGCCCCAAAGTACTCTGATAGCTGGGGCGATCCTGTTGCCCAAATTCAGCTACAAAAGCCAGTGGTAAATCCGCATTCAGGTGCTCAAGGGTGTCGGCAAAATTATGTAAAGCATCTTTGGCAATGCCTGGAGAATCTTCAAAAAGCATATTCCGTTCCCGGGAAGCATAATCTACCCTGCCCTCAGGCAATCCCCTTTCCATGCAGATAAAAAACTCCAGAATATGCCGGAAATGCTGTCCGAGTGTACTGCCATCGTATTCCGGCAGTGGTTTCCGGTATTCGTGCGGTTCAATTTGATCCAGGATGTGGGTAATTTGATGAATGGTAGCTAACAGGGCTGCTTTTGATTGCATGGTGTACAGTTGGAAAACTTTATGGGGTAAAAATAACTTGCATTGTTGGCATCTCGGATATTCAGCCCACTTTTGCGTTCAGTTGTCTGCGCACAGACGTTCTGATACATGGCTTCCATACTTCCTCCTCCTTTTATCCGGCAAATGCAGGCTATTCTTGGCAATGAATGGTCCGCACTGGAGTCTGCCCTGCAGCTGCCCGCCCCGGTAAGCATTCGATTGAACGCTGATAAATTAACGGCAAATGCCATACAAGCCCTGGAGTCCGGGCGATGGACAATAGCCGCCGGGAAACGCAAGCCGGATAGTCCGGAACCTGTTGACACAGAGGTAACGCCAGTGCCCTGGCACGAACGCGCGTTTTATCTGCAGGAACGCCCGGTTTTTACCCTGGATCCGCTGTTTCATGCCGGTGCATATTACGTGCAGGAAGCATCTTCCATGTTTGTAGCCGAAGCCGTACGTCAAACAGTGCCTCTGGATAAGCCGCTTAAAGTGTTGGACTTGTGCGCTGCGCCAGGTGGTAAAAGCACTCTTTTGCTGAGCTTGTTGTCATCAGCCAGTTTGCTGGTGTCCAATGAGGTCATACGGGCGCGTACAAGTGCCCTGCGCGAAAACCTGGAGCGATGGGGCCATCCCAACGTGGCGGTAACCAGTGCCGAGGTAGAAGAGTTTGCGGCCCTGGAAGGCTGGTTTGATGTGGTACTCACAGATGCTCCATGCAGCGGTGAAGGCTTGTTCAGAAAAGACCCGGATGCTGTACAGGAGTGGTCACTGCCTCATGTGGCACTTTGTGCGGCTCGTCAGAAACGTATCCTGGCCGCAGCCATCCAGTCGCTCGCACCTGGTGGTATATTGCTGTACAGCACCTGCACCTACAACCGGGAGGAAAATGATGGAAACATTTCCTGGATGTTGCAGGACTTTCCGCTGGAACTTGTTTCGTTGAAGGTGCCGGAATCCTGGGGGATAATCCAAACACCGGCAGGAGGGTATCAATTTTTTCCGCACAAGCTGCAGGGAGAAGGTTTTTTCCTGGCTGCTTTCCGGAAAAAGGCCGGAAGTGTTGCCCGGCATCAGCCACCATCTGGTTTTAAATCGCTGAAACCACTGCCAAAGGCGCTGGTTCCTCAGGCTGCTGCCTGGCTACACCCGAATGCTGAAGCGCGTTTTTTTCAAACTCCAGCTGGAGAGGTTCTGGCGTTGCCTGCAGCCCTTGAATCGGAGTATCTTTTGTTGGATAAAATGTTGAAAACAAAGTGGTTTGGTGTAAATATCGGTGAATTCAAAGGCAAGGATTTTATTCCCAGTCATGCCCTTGCCCTGAATTTTTGGGTTTCTCCCACACTGCCTGGTGTGGATCTTACAGAAGAACAAGCTTTGTTGTTCCTTAAAAAAGAAACTTTTGATCCTCCGGCAAATTGGCCTAAAGGCTGGGCCTTGGCCAGATTCCAGGGCATAAACCTGGGTTGGATGAAGATTTTACCCAACAGAATCAACAATTACCTGCCGCAGGAACGCAGAATCCGGATGTCGGTAGGGTAGGGGAATCAGGGAATTTTCGCAGGTCTGTAAATTCTGCCGCACGCATCCAACTTCCTTTGCTACCTTTGCGCGGTTATTCCTAGCTGTATCGACACATTTTGGCGCACTCTGTAACCGGCATGACTATGACTGCCGCTCAAATAGCAAACTTTATCGGCGGCACCGTGGAAGGAGATTCCAATGCCACCGTTTCCCGTGGAGCTCCCATCGAAGCCGCCCAGCATGGCGACTTCACTTTTTTGGACAATCCCAAATATGAGGACTTTGCGTACTCTACCGGAGCCTCTATCCTGTTGGTTAACAATGATTTCCAACCGGTTAAGCCTGTAAAGCCCACCCTGGTCCGCACGGCCGATGTTCGGAGTTCTCTGGCTATTTTGCTCAAAATTATTGATCAGGCAAATAATGCCAATGGCGCCCATATTTCAGATAAAGCCTACATACACCAGGATGCTAAAATTGGCGCTGGTACTGAAATTGGTGTTTTTGCGGTGGTGGAACAAGGCGCCATAATTGGTAAAAACTGCAAGATTTATCCGCAGGTTTTCATCGGGAAAAATGCCCGGATCGGCGATAATTGTGTTTTATACCCTGGAGTTCGTATCCATTTTGATTGCGAGGTTGGCAATAATTGTATCATTCACGCCAATGCTGTGATTGGCGCTGATGGTTTTGGTTTTGCACCACAAAAAGACGGCACCTGGACCAAGATTCCACAAGTTGGCAAGGTAGTGCTGGAAGATCGTGTAGAAGTTGGTGCTTCTACCTGTATTGACCGGGCCAGCCTGGGCAGCACCATCATACACTCCGGCGCTAAACTGGATAACCTCATTCACATCGCTCATAACGTAGAGGTAGGGCATAACTCCGTGTTGGCCGCACAGGTAGGTGTGGCCGGCAGTACACACCTGGGCAACAGCATGCGTGTGGGCGGACAAGCCGGTTTTGCCGGGCACCTGAAGATTGCCGACGGTACACAGGTGCAGGCGCAGAGTGGCCTGGCCTCCAGCGTGGAAACGCCCGGAACCGCTTTGTTTGGCAGCCCGGCCATTGGATACCGCGATTTCATCAAATCGCATGTAGTTTACAAACAACTGCCTGATTTACAACGAAAAGTACTGGAACTGGAAAAGAAGCTGGCCGAGTTAACCAACCACAAAGGTTAACCCCCTGCCGCACCGCAGCAAAGCTATACCACTTTATGCTGGCGCAAAAAATCCAGAGATTGCTCCGCAAGAGCCACCACGGGCATTTCATTCTCCAGGCGCAATACCGGACAACATAAAGCTTTCAGCCAGACTTGCTCCTGGTTTTTACTGCGCAGGTGTGTAGCTTCCGGGTTGTCGTAATCGGCTGCCCAGGCGCAAAATTTTTCAAAAACAAGGTGTAAGTCGCCGCCAGGGCCTATTCTCCCGGCGCCATATCTGGCAGTTTCCCGAGCCTGAATGCGCGCCAGCCGTACTGAAACAGGCAACCACATGTGTATAACAGCCTGAAATTGAGGAATAAACACATCGCCCCAGCCACATAATGCGCCGGATAGTACCCAGCGATTGTCCCGGGCCAATGCCTCGCCCAGGAGTTGCCTCCGGTGTTCCGGGTTGCGCCTGCGCCGGTAAGGCAGCGCATCGTCTGTGAACCAATGGAAATCGTCGGTATCTAAAAAACGGTAATCCAGCTTGTCGGCCAGAGCGCGGCCCAGGGTGCTGGCGCCTGCGCCGGGCGCTCCCAATAAATGAATCCCCATTATTCCTCCTCCGGTTCCGTCAGCAAATCTTCCAGCAGACGAACCTGAAACTGGATCAGGATATTCTGCCTGCGCTCCAGAATCAACACCTCATAGGGTTCAATGCGGAATGGATCATTTCCGGAAGGTATTCTGCCAAAACGGTTCAGAATCAAGCCGTTCAGGGTATTGTATTGCTTGTTTTCCGGGAAAGGAACTGGCAGGAAGTTGTTGACATCGTGGATGGGAGCAATGCCTGAAACGTTAAATGAACCGTCTTCGTTTTTCTGTACAGGCGCTACCTCATCATCGTGTTCGTCCTGGATTTCACCCACCAGCTCTTCTAAAATGTCTTCCATGGCAATAACACCTTCTGTGCCACCATATTCATCAATGACAATGCCTACATGAATCTTTTTACTTTGAAAATCCTTCAGCACACGGTTCAGCTTGGCTGAATTGTACACATAATGCACCGGACGAAGCAGGTCGCGCAGTTGCCATTCGCCGCCCTTGGTGATGGCTTTGAACAGGTCTTTGGCAAAAACAATCCCCAGGATATTATCAATATCATCTTCGTACACCGGAATCCTGGAGTACCCGTTTTCGTGGATAGCGCTCAGGATTTCTTCTCTGGGCGTATCTATTTCCAGTGCAAATATGCTTTTGCGGGGCACCATTACCTGCTGAGCCGTCAATTCTGAAAAGTCGAAGGCATTTTGTATGATCTGGAAATTATCTTCCTTGATGGCGCCGCTGGCCTGGCTCTGACGCATAAGCAAGCGCAACTCTTCTGCACTGTGTGCTTCATGTTCATCGGCAGGTTGTATGCCAATAGCTTTGAGTATGCGGTTGGCAAGTCCGTTCAATACCCAGATAAATGGTCTGAATACCAGAAAAAACGCCCTCATCGGTAAGGAAACGAAGAGGGTCGTTTCTTCTGGTTTGCGAATTGCAATGGATTTGGGGGCAAGTTCCCCAAAAACAATGTGCAATACAGTAATGAGTGCAAAGGCAACCGGCAGGGCGATTTGATGTGCCGACTCCTCAGGCAGTTCAACGCCGAAACTATGGAATGTAGCGATCAGGATTTTGGATACTACCGGTTCGCCAATCCAGCCCAGGCCAAGACTGGCCAGTGTAATGCCTAATTGTGTAGCCGACAAATAGGCATCCAGATGATTCAGAATGTTTTGGGCCACTTTGGCCATTTGGTTACCTCCTTTGGCCCGGAGTTCAATTTGAGAGTAGCGCACTTTCACAATAGCGAACTCCGCCGCAACGAAAAAACCGTTGAGAAAAACCAAAAACAGGGTAATCAGGATGTCCAGAATCATTAGGCTACATTAAGTTGGTTTATTGGTGATACACGGCATTGTGCGTCATTACCGTGCCACATTGAGGGCATGGCGCCGCTGCGCCTGCACCACCGGAGCATCCTTTCGGACACGTGAAATGCCATACACCCTTGGCGTTTTGTGGCGGTTCATCTTTTTTGGCTGGAGCGGCAGCGTTATCGCCAGGTGCAGCCGGGCTGCTCATGGGTTGGGCTTCACCGTGATAAATCTGGTTGTGCACCAGGGTTGTGCCGCACTGGCCGCAAGGAACGGCAGAGCCTGCACCTCCGGCGCAGCCTTTCGGACAAGTGAAGTGCCACACACCAGCCGCGTTTTGCGGTGGCTCATTGGTTGGGGTTGATGCAGCCGGAGCTTGTTGGGCGGCAGGGTTAGCGCCCATTGCACCTTCGGTAGCCAGTTTGCTTCCTTCAGGTTCGGCATTGTTCTGGCATGCCGGTAAAAAAGCGCCAATTAACATCAGCAAAAGCAGGAAAGTAAATAGCTGTTTCATTAGTTGAAGTAAAATTTGGTACAAAAGTATGGGTATTGTGCAGGCTTTGACATGAGTACCCAATAAAAATGTACCTATTTTACTTTGAACGAAACCGCGCAACCTCCTCCGGCGGCCAGGTCTAACAACAATTTGTCGCCTCTTTTGACCTCTATACTGCGTATACTCACAGGATAGGGGTTGTCTTTCCAGTGTGCGCCCTTGCCATCCGCGTAAATGGTGGCTACGTAGGTTTTTCCCGGCGCCAGGAAGTCAAGCCGGGCTTCAAGTTGGTGTGGGTTTTCATCTGTTATACTCCCCAGAAACCAGTTTTGGGTGCCTTTTTGCCTTCGGGCAACGGTCATGTGATCGCCGATGGAAGCCTGAAGTACTTTGGTGTCGTCCCAATCCACCGGAACATCACGGATGAATTGAAACACATCCAATCGCTTCTCGTAGTTTTCTGGAAGATCAGCAGCCATTTGCAGCGGGCTGTACAGGGTTACATACAGGGCGAGTTGTTTGGCAACGGTGGTATGCACCACTTCTGTTTTCTTTGGATCATATGCGCTCATACGAACTTCAAAAATGCCAGGCGTGTAGTCAATGGGGCCGCCCAGGCTGCGTGTGAAAGGCAGGATACATTCGTGTTCAGGAGGGTTGCCGGTGCTCCAGGCGTTAAACTCCTGTCCGCGGGTAGCTTCACTTGCCAGCCAGTTAGGCCAGGTTCTGTGCCAACCGCTGGGCCGTACAGGTTCATGCATATCTACCATGATTTGGTTTTGGGCGGTGCGTTCTGCCACACGCAGGTAATGATTGTTCATCCACTGACCGTCATGCCATTCGCCGCGAGGTATGATTTTGCCTACATAACCGGTTTTAACGGAGTTTTGTCCGTTTTTCTTCATATATGCATAAGCTGCATCCATCTGCCTTTCATAGCTGGGCACCGCAGCAGAGGTTTCATGGTGGGATATAATCTTAACGCCTTTTTCTTTGGCATATCTGCTTATCCGGTCCATATCAAAGTCCGGATAAGGTTTGGCAAAGTCAAATACCTCGTCTTTCATCTTGCCAAACCAGTCTTTCCAACCGGTATTCCAGCCTTCCACCAACACTCCGTCAAAGCCATATTTGGCAGCAAAATCTACATAACGTAGTACATTTTCGGTATTTGCACCGTGTTTCCCCTTTACTTCCCTGCCCGTAGCTGCCATCATATCAGCGGTAGCTTCGTAATCCCAGGTGGCCAGGCCTACGTGCATTTCCCACCAAACGCCCACATATTTCTGCGGCTTGATCCAGGAAACATCCTGGATTTTGCAGGGCTCATTCAGGTTCATTATCAGTTTGGATTGCAGAATGCCGGCGGCGTCTTTACTCAGCAAAACCACGCGCCAGGGCGTATGAAAAGGCAGGGTATTGACTGATTTTACCGTAGAATCGGCGGTGGAAATGAGAAAAGCTTTGAATTTCAGTTTGTTTACGTCTGTTTCTAGGTGCAAAGCCCCAAAATCTGCCAGAGCCGCCTCTGCAATCGTTAGGTGCGTACCGTCGGCCATGCGCATAGTGATAGGCGTTTGGGTGTTTTTCATCTTCACAATATGCTGGGTAGCAATGGCATGCTCCCGGTTGTACCTGGCGCAATCAATTTCACTGATCTTACAGGTGGTATATACGTGTTCGTTGGAATCGAAATCGCCGGGAATCCACCAGGCCGTGTGGTCGCCAGTCATTTGGAATTCCGTTAATTCATCTGTGAAAGTGAGCTTTTTACCCTCATTATCCTTGGTCAGGAAATCGTACCGGAAGCCGATACCATCGTTAAATACCCGGAATTGAATGGTTAGGGCCGATCCCAACTGCTGGTGTCCCATGGTGTACCGCAGTTCGTTGTAGTGGTTCCGGATTTGGGCAACCTCGCCCCAAACCGGTTTCCAGGTCTCATCAAAGGTGCTGGTTTGGGCATTCAACAGGGTGTAACCGCTTCGGAGGTCTATTTCTTTGGTGGTAAAGCCTAATCTGGACCAGTCTACCACGGTTTTTCCGTTGAAGCTGACTTTGTAGAACGGTTCGCCGGTTTTATTGAGTCCGATAGAAACCGACACTTTTTTGTCGGGAGAAGACACCGAGCGCAAGGTGTTTTGGCCCAGAAGTAACTGGGGTAGAAAAAGCAGCAGGTAGAGCAGTTGTTTCATGAACGAAAGTTTGTGGGCAAATGTAACTGATTCGGAATTATGATTGTGTTTTCATTACACTAAGTAAACGGGGGCTTCCGGCGCAAAATTACCAGCATCAGTTTTGAGGAACTTAGGATAATGTTATGATATGAATCACAATTAGATGTGATTTATGCAGTGAAAATCCATTGCATTTTTCTTTAAATTTACTGGAAAAGAATGAGATACAAGGTTGTTAATTTTAACTATGTTTGGCCCAATATGCGTTGCAAAACTCTTCATGAAGCATTGGTAAAGTTTGTCTGTGTGCTGGTTTTGGGGGCGTTACCCATGAGTGCTCCCGCACAGGAATTATCATTCCCTCGTATCAAAACGTCATCCAGTATTCGGGCTGGATTCAACGGTAGTCTGATCTATCCGGGATTTCGGGGGGGATTGGAATTTCCCTTCAAGCGCATTGCTTTCACGCGTTTTCGAGGGATTAAAGCGCCCAGAACCAGCGTCAAAGACCGCTTTTTGAGTGCTGAACTGGCATTTTATCATCATCCGGATTATCATGATAATCTGTATGTTGTTTTTGGTTGCGGGTTTCGGCGGGTGAAAACCAATGGTTTTTTCTGGGAGTTTACACCGGCTCTGGGTTACAGTCGCACCCTGCTGGGCGGAGAGACCTACCGGGTCAACCATCAAACCAGGGTGGTAACCCGAGTACGCTACCCTGGTTACCACTATGCTATACTCTCGCTGGGAAGCGGCATGGGCAAAGCGCTTACCCCCAGATTGTCTGTTTTTAGCCGGATATCGGCCTTAATTATGGCCCCGAGCAACAACATTGTCTATTTACGTCCCAGCCTGGAGCTTGGGTTAATCTTTACGCCTGAACATTTTCTCATTACAGAACCCAAAGTAGTGTCACGATCAAAAGGCAAATTAAAATGATAAAATGGCTATTCGGCTGGATTGTAATCATGATTTGGGGAGGCTGCTGGCAGGAAGAAATTACCTTTTCCTCTAATGCAAACGATGTTTTTTATGTGGAACATGACGGCGCCTCCATGCGTGTTCAGGTGCGCGGGAATACCCTGAGCAAATCTTTTCTGATCATTATTCACGGTGGTCCGGGGGCTTCCAGTTTCAAATACATGACCAGCAAAATGGAAGAAATTGTACACCCGCAAACAGCAGTGGTGTATTTTGATCAGCGCAATGCGGGCGGCTCCCAGGGAAACAATAATGTGGATTATTCTGATCTGGAACAATATGCGCTGGATTTGGAAGACGTCATTTCTGTGCTGAAAAGTCGCTATGGAGAGGATATCAGTCTGTTTCTGCTTGCTAAAAGTTTTGGCGGTATGGTAGGCTGTCAGTACATGACAGCGCCTGATCGGCCGGATCCTGCCATAAAAGGCTGGATTTTTGCCAACGCTACACATCACTACCCTTTGAACGACAGTCTGAGTCATGCCATGTTGCTGCGTATCGGGCGGGAGTACATTACTAACGGGATTAATACCGGAAAGTGGCTGGATATTGTGGATTATTGCGAGTCGGTTGCTCCTCCTTTTTCCTTTGAGGAGTCGTTGAAAATCAACTTGTTAGCCAGGAGAGCACAAACTATTGTGCTGGATGTGAATGCACTTTCTGAAAATCCTATTTGGGAAAACCTGCTCCCTGAGCATATTCCCCTTACCGGTTATTATCTGGGCAGAACCAATTCATTGCGTCGGAAATTCAACCGGGTATTGCACGATGCCGGGTTTCGGGAGGAGCTGCAAAATGTTACGGTACCGGTGCTGGTATGTACGGCGCGGTATGATTTTTTATGCCCGAGTGGCCTGGCCGACGATTTTTTTGCCCGTGTATCATCCGCCGATAAGCAGTACCTGATGTTTGAACACAGTACGCATAATTTTGAGGAGCAGGATGCATACTACCATGCCTTTGTGAAATTTATCCTGGAACATCAATAAAATGACATAAACTTTGACTTTACGCTTGGTTTTTCGGGGTAATGGCAGTACCTTTGCCCGCCTTTTTAAGAAAAGGAGTTCTTTTTCATCTAAAATTTTGATTTACAACAATGTTCGCAATTGTTTCCATCGCCGGTCAACAATTCAAAGTTGAGGAAGGTCAACAGATCTTCGTCCACCGGCTGGCAGCCAACGAAGGCGACGCTGTAAGTTTCGATACCGTTCATCTGATTGATAACGACGGTAAAGTAACTATCGGTGCGCCCAACATCAAAGGTGCTAAAATTAGCGCCAGCGTTCTTACTCACGTGAAAGGCGATAAAGTGATCGTATTCCACAAGAAACGCCGTAAAGGCTATCGGAAGAAAAACGGCCACCGTCAGTCCTTCACCAAGATCAAGATTGACTCCATCAAGGCGTAAGTCCTGGCAGTCCGGAATGTTTAACATCCGGGTGTGTATCAACCACTTTCACTCACACATTCACACTTTTGAACAATGGCACACAAGAAAGGTGTAGGTAGTTCGGATAACGGCCGCGACAGTAAAAGTAAACGTCTCGGTGTAAAACTCTTCGGCGGCCAGCAAGCGGTTGCCGGCAATATTATCATTCGTCAGCGCGGTACCAAATTCCACGCCGGCGATAATGTGTACATGGGTCGCGACCATACGCTGCACGCCGGTATCGACGGTGTGGTGGTGTTCAAGCGCGGCTACAAGGATCGTCGCTTTGTAAGCGTGATCCCTTTCACCGAAGTTCCTGAAACTCCGGTGAAGCCAGTACTGAAGCCAACCAATCCTAAAACAGAAACCACTGCTACTCCGGCTCCAAAGCCTAAGAAAGAAGCAGCACCGGTTGCTGAAGTAGCTGAGGTAGCTGAAGTTGCTGAAGAAAAAAAGGCAGCACCTAAGAAAGAAAAAGCGCCAAAACTCGACGATCTGAAAATCATCGAAGGCGTTGGTCCGAAAATTGAAACCCTGCTGAAAGAAGGCGGTATCAATACCTGGGCCGAACTGGCTGAAGCTCCGGTGGATCGCTTGAAAGAGATCCTGGACGCAGCTGGTCCTCGCTATCAAATCCACGACCCAAGTTCCTGGCCTGCACAGGCTAAATTTGCCGCAGACGGCAAGTGGGACGAGCTGAAAGAGTATCAGGAAATGCTCATCGGCGGCAGGGATAAATCGGAATAAATAAAATGTTAAAAATGCCGCTTGCACAAGCGGCATTTTCTTTTTTATCTTGCACCTTGTTTTGCGGCATAAACTTTGTTCGTCTATTTGACGTTTATAGGATATGCCCATTGGCAAAGCGCGTAATTAACCGCGCCCTTACTGTTTCGACTCAAGAAGTTTTTGTTTTCATAGCTTAATTTTTTAGTTGTTGCCCCGGCTGTAATTAGTCGGGGTTTTTTTTTAGCAAACGTATTGCAAAACCATGCCGTCCTTTCTACTGGTTTTTCTCGGCGGAGGCCTGGGTAGTTTGTGCCGTTGGGGCCTTAGCCTGAGCATCCAACCTCTGTTGCCCAAATTTCCGTGGGCTACATTATTGGCTAATGCCCTTGCTTGCCTGGTAATGGGAGTCATCCTGCAACAACAACTGGGTACCGGCGTTACCGAACCCCGGCGACTACTGCTGGCTGTAGGCTTCTGCGGAGGTTTCAGCACCTTCTCAACCTTTACCGCCGAAACATTCCAATTGTGGCAAAATGCACAACCCCTCATGGCCTTGCTTAATATGGTTGGCAATCTCCTGCTTTGTCTGCTCGCATTATTGCTGGGTATGAAATTGGGATTGTATAGGTAATCACTCACTCACTCATTCAATCACACATTCACACATTCACAAATTCACACATGACTCTTTCCGATATCTCCAATCTGATCAAACAACGCCGCGCAGTATTCCCCAAATTCTACCTTCCCGGTCAGCCAGTAGACCGGGCCGTGCTGGAGCAACTGTTGGAAAATGCCAATTGGGCGCCCACGCATAAACGAACCGAACCCTGGCGATTTAAGGTGTTTCATTCCGCTGAAAGTCGCCAAAAACTGTCAGATTACCTTTCCGAATATTACCGCAAAAACACCCCTGCTGATCAGTTTTCTGAAGAAAAAATGAAAGGAGCCGGCGCCAACCCATTGCGCGCTGGCGCTGTTATCGCCATCGTTCTCCACCCAGATCCGGCCGCAAACCTGCCGGAATTCGAGGAAATAGCCTCCGTGGCTATGGCCGTGCAGAATATGTGGCTTACCTGTGCAGCCATCGGATTGGGTAGCT
>DATGWL010000183.1:0-1934 GCA_035299505.1 Saprospiraceae bacterium
GAATTCCTGACCGCCTTTATCTGCAGGGTGCGCCTTTCCGGCAAACAGGAAAATGACCGGCTTATCGGCGTTATTGACAATATCTGCCAGGCGTTTTTCATTGGAAAACAACAAAGTAGCACGCTTATACGTAGCAAAACGACGTGCAAAACCAAACACCAGCGCATCATCTTTGATGGCATTAACGATCTCAAAAATATTACGTGGATTATCTCCCCGCCGCATCAAATCTTCCGACAAAGACTGCCGAACCCAGTCGAGCAGGCGTTTTTTCAGCTGGCGACGAATGGCCATGATTTCGGCATCCGGAACAGCGTGGATTTTTTCCCAGTATTTTTTATCAATTTGATGATCCAGGATGTCTTTACCAAGCTTTTTCTGGTAAAAATCCAGCCACTCACGCGCCACCCAGGTAGGGAAGTGCACTGAGTTGGTCACGTAACCAATATTGCTTTCCGCGTAGTTGTAATCCGGATTCAGCTCTTCAAACATGCGTTGACTCACCTCTCCGTGCAGACGGCTCACGCCATTTACTTCCTGCGAAGTGCGAATTGCCAGGTGACTCACATTAAACAGTTCCGTGGAATCTGTGGCATCCACCCTGCCCAGACCGATGAGCGATTCCCAGGGCAAATCCAGGGCGTAGGTGTATTCGTAGAGGTAATCTCTGAGCAGGCCTTCAGAGAAGGTATCGTGGCCGGCCGGCACAGGCGTGTGGGTAGTAAACAGCTGTGTGGAGCGCACCACTTCCAGGGCTTCGTCGTAGCTCAGGCCCTGATCTTTCATATAGTTGCGCAGACGTTCCAAGCCCAGGAAAGCGGCATGGCCTTCGTTGAGGTGGAAGAGATCCGGTTGAACGCCCATGGCATTCAGCGCGCGCAGACCGCCAATGCCCAGCAAAAGTTCCTGACGGAGGCGATTTTCATTATCACCGCCATAAAGCTGGTGCGTAATGCTGCGATCTTCCCAGGTATTATCGTCGATATCGGTATCCAGCAGGTAAAGCGACATGCGGCCAACCGGCAATTGCCAGACTTTGGCCCACACGGTGCGGCCGCTCAGGTTTACATGGATTTTGATCCATTCGCCCCGGGCATCGCGCACGGGTTGGAGTGGCAACTGGGTGAATTTAGCGGCATCGGAATGGTGAAGCTGTTCGCCATTGATACTGATACCCTGCTGGAAATAGCCATAGCGGTAGAGCAGGCCCACGGCCACGAAATTGGCATTGCGGTCGCTGATTTCCTTCAGGTAATCGCCGGCCAGTACACCCAGGCCACCGGAATAGAGTCGCAAGCTTTGGTGCAAGCCGTATTCCATGCAGAAATAAGCGATCTGCGGACCGGTTTTAGCCGGAGCTTTGTCGAGATAATTCCGGAAATCCTGATGCACCTTTTTGAGGTTGCTCATGAAGGATTTATCGGCCAAAAGTTCCTGCGCACGTTCGATGCTAAGCTCGTCGAGCAGCGCTACAGGATTGTATTGGAGAGAGATAAACTTTTGAGGATCAATGCTTTGGAACAGATCGATGGCATCGTGGTTCCAGCACCACCAGAGGTTATGGGCTAATTCCGTGAGCGGCGCCAGGCCGTCGGGAAGTTTGGGTTCGATGAAGATGCGCTTCAGTTTAGCGCCGCCCTGGGTAAGGTTTCCAACCATAGATGTAGAAGCTTGAAAAACAGGCGATTCGGAGAAATGCTGCGTCATAAGACGGGCAAAGGTAAGAGATTTAGGTTAGTTGGTGTAAAAAATACACAAATGAATGTGGGAGTGTGGGAGTGCCCTAGTGTCTAAGTTTTCGAGTTGGCGTTCGGCTGGGGTTTACCACTAAGCCACTGAGGGCACTAAGAAGGATATACGTTGGGTTTTACCACTAAGCCACTGAGGGCACTAAGAAGGATATACGTTGGGTTTTACCACTAAGCCACTGAGGA
>DATGWL010000184.1:0-15422 GCA_035299505.1 Saprospiraceae bacterium
GTCCACCGTCCACCGTCCACCATCTACCGTCCACCGTCTACCGTCCACCGTCCACCGTCTACCGTCCACCGTCTACCGTTTCACCACCTTTTCCGCTGCCGTTTTACCGTCGTTGCGGGTTGCCTGAAGCCAGTAGATGCCAGGCGCCCAGTTTTGGATGCTGATTTGCAGCAGACCGTCTGAGGAGTAGTTTTCCTGAACAGTTTGACCCAGAGCATTGATCCAGCGGTAATGGGTGCTTACACCGGTATGGGTTTGAATATTGATTTGATCAAAAGCCGGGTTGGGCCAAACACTGAGCTGGAATGTTTGCCGGAATGGCTCTTCTGTGTCCACATTGCCGCAATTGGGATCGTAAAAAGTTCCCGGAGATCCGCCCGGACAACCGGCAAACCAGTTTTCCGGATCCGTTATGCGTCCCGCAACGCTTTCATTTTCAAGCGTGTAGCCATTGCCATCGGCTGCTTCCGGCCAGGGCAGCTTGTCATCATAACACATGCTCCAGTACAAACGACCGTCCGGACGATATAAACGCACCATATCTCCGGCTGCACTAAAACCAAAACCCAGAGGCCCCACCGCGTTGGTTACGCTGGGGAACTGTGCTGCAAATTTGGCCTGATCCGCGTAAAAAACCAGATACCCTGTTGGACTCAGCACGGTTCCCTGTGGTATGGTGTAGGTGTTGCCACTCGCATCGCTGATCTGCCAGCCTCCCAGCTCCATCGGGGCAAAAGTGGTATTGAACAGCTCAATCCAATCGCCAGCGTCGGCAGCAGGAGCGGAATTATAGTTGATTTCTGAGATCACGGGCATTTCACCACAAGGGCTGTAAACTGTGCCCGCTGATCCGCCGGTGCAGCCATCGAACCAGGACTCAGGCTCGTTGGGGTCGTTATTGCCATTCACCCGTTCCAGGCTTCCGCCAAAACCATCCGCAGTGCAAGGCCATTTCTCACCATCCTTATAGGTCATGCTCAACGCCACCGATCCCGTGCGATCATAGAGATACAAATCGTCTCCATCGTTATCTAACTGAAAGTTTATAGGCCCGATTTTTTGACTCACCCCAGGGTTTTCCTGCTGGAAATTTTGCTCGTTTTCATACAGCACCATGCGCGCACCTGCCGGAATCAGGGTTCCTGTTGGAATATCAAACCGGTGAAACCAGTCTTTATCACGCAACCAATAGCCGCTTAAATCCAGGGCGTTGTTACCCTGATTGTGTATTTCCAGCCAGTCGCCGGCATTTCTGGTGGGGTCTGAATGGTAGTTGATTTCCGTGAAGCGGAGTGCCGCTGCCTGTGCCTGACCAGTGAAATTGGCCGTTAAAACGGTATTTTCAGAAATATCTGCTGTAAATGTAGCGCCAACCGTATTGTTGATAAACGGGCTTGCCGACCAGTTGGCAAACGTATATCCCGGGTTGGGAATGGCTGTGAGGGTAACCGGATTGCCATGGAAATAAATACCTGACCAGGGGAGTGATTCCGGAATGACGGTTGAAATTTGAATCGTACCGGCTCCGGGAGGGTTGGCCTGCAGGGTTATGTTCACCTGGCCATCCAACTGAAACCTATCCACCAAATGTTGTCGTTGAAACTCCGGCCGGTCCTGATAATACGTGCGCAGGGTTTGTACTGCATTTTGCCAGGTTCCCAAATCGCCGGTGCCCCATAAGTCGTGGTGCCGCTGAATTTCAGGCGTCATTTCGGCCGCGTTCACATCAATCAGTTCGTGCGCGCGTGCGGGCAGGAAACTCGTGTTCATCAAATCGGCAAAACGATTGATGAAATACCGGCGGTATTCCGGGTTTTGCAACAAACTGCGCAGCATTTCACCATATCGGGAGTCGTCGGTCAGGGTGGTACCCAAAACATCACAGGCGGAACAGGTTGTGCCGCCCAGCGGGTTGCCGGAGGAATAAGATACATCCCAGAGTACGAATTTCCAGGGATCGTTCCAGTCTGATTTAAACAGACGAATGTTGTTGTAATAATCCTGCAACCAGTCGGTGCTGGCTACAAAAATCTCGGTGGCCAGATAATCGGTGAAATTGTTCAGGTCCAGCAATTTCCCGGCTTGCGCATACTGGTTGGGATCGGCCATGTTTTGCCCGGAAATAAAATCTGACATGGCATAAAAATCATCCAGCGTGCCATGTTCCGCCTCATCCAGGGTAGTGCCCTGGTTCAGGTTGAAATAGGTTTTTACCAGGTTAACAGAATCCGGATCTGCGCCGTAGTTATCCCGGCAGAAATAGTTATCCAGCCGCTCCCGTGCCACATAATGGCCCCAGTATTGGCCGTTTATGAAGGCAATGACATTCAGGTAGGCGGCATGACCCGCATGGGTAGGCGCAGCCAGTTCGTTCACAATCCGGTCGCGCATACGCGCCTGCGTCCAGTCGTCGTCTTCGTTCCGGATACGGAATGAATGGTAGGAGCTGGTGCCTTTATCCGGAAAAAGCTGGTATTTGATTTCTCCCTGAGAACCAAAATCTTCGTCTACATCAAATTGCAGACTCTTTTGCGGAAAGCCTACCGACCAGTTGCCGACCACGTAAGCTGCGTAGTTATCACTGAACTGTTTCTGTTTGTTTTTATCAAAAAACTCCAACGAAACCTGGCCTTTCCGACTGTAATTGGTGTATACCTCGGTGAAATCTTCCGGCGGAAGGGTAATGGCTACCACCGGGAGCGTTACATTTTCATCAATAAAATAGGTGGCTGTAGCTGTTGCGCCGGGTAGTTTGAAATTCTCAAAACAGCGCGCACGCAGCACGGTATTTTGGTTTACCTGAATAGGGCCGCTGTATAATAAAGACGTAGCAACAGGCTCACTGCCATCGGTGGTGTACCGGATGGCGCCCGGGCCGCTGATGCTGACAGATTGGTTGCCGTTGTAAAACCCGGAATTCAGACTGAACACAGGTATAGCAGAGTACGCGTTTTCACAATCGAATCCGTTTTCTTCCCCCGGTGTTGGGTTGGGGCTGAGGCACCAAAATCCGTCGTCATTGATGCGCATGTACGAGTGTCCGGGCTGCAATGGTTGCAGGGTAACGGAGTCGGCCAGATTGCCCAGGGCATCGTAAAGCCGTACGCGTTCTCCCTGTTGCAGGGTAAAATCGGTATGCAAAACGCCGGTAAATCCTTGATCCGGCGGTACAAACCACCAGGGGGTAGCGCCAAAAAACTGATCCGTTGAGCCGATGCCGGCATGCAGCCAGGTGCGCCCGGTCAGATCGCTGGAATTGGTCAGGGCATTGTGCACCTGCACCGCCAGCACATTGGGGCCGTTTTGCAAAATATTGGAAATAAGTGTGGGCGAAACGGTGAAAGGTTCCGGATAGGCAGTCAGGTTGTAAAAAGTAGCCTCATGGTCGCCCACCAGGGTGTTCCAGTTGGGTTGACCACTTACGGTGCTGCTCCGGGCAATTTCCTGTCCGTTCAGGTAAGCAATGAACCCATCGTCGTAATCCATACTCAGCACCATCTGTTTGATTTGGGCAACATCTGTTACCTGAAAAACCTGCCGGTAATACACAGAAAGCGTACCTGTTGGCAATATGGTAGCATCGTCGCTGTCGCCATACCCAAAACCGCCCGGACCGGACGGCCATGCGCTGTCGTCGAAACCGGGGCTGGCCCAGTCGGCAGGCGGGTTTGCGGTACCGATGAAATAGTGCCAGTTATCGCCCTCGTTTACAGCCGTTTCCCAGTGATCTACCCCGTTGTTGCCCTGACTGGAGCCTCGGTTTTTGCCGGAGGCAAACACCAGTATACGTTCGCCCGGATCAAGATCAATAGCCGGTAGCAGCCAGCGGTTGGCAGAGGAGCCGTCAGAGATGCCCCAGTTGAGGAAATTGACGATTTGTGTACTGCCGTTTCGGATTTCTATCCAATCAGATAAATCCCCGTCATCATCCTGGAGTTGTCCGGTATTGGTGGGGGCAATTTCCGTCAGGCGTACCTGTGCCTGCAGGGTAAAACAAAAAACGGCGAGAAAAAGGGTAATGACTTTGTGCATAAAGGGCGGGTTGGATTCAATGCAAGAGTAGGGCAATTCCCTGATTATTCTGGCATATTTTCGGATTCTGTTTGTTGATGGCAGAAATTGTTTGCCAGGGAACTCTTTACATTAAAATCCAGGTTATGGCCTTATGAACAACATTATTCCCATCCGTCCAGGCATTCAACTCACCCCGTTTGAATTGGGCGACCAGGCCAATTTGATCCAATACCTGAATGATCCGGTTATTCAGGATAATACGTCCAATATACCGGCCCCATACCTGCAAAAGGAGGCTGATGAATGGTTGCAGCATACCAGAGATTTGTTTCAGCAGCATGGGGGGCACTACAACCTGGCCATTCGCCATGATCAACACGGGGTTATTGGCGGCATGGGCGCTTTTTTGCGCACCGGATTGGAAGGCCACAGTGATGAGATGGGGTATTGGCTGGCAGCGCCATTTCGGGGGCAGGGTATAGTGCCGGATGGGGTTAAGGCTTTCACGCGTTGGCTGTTTGAGGTGCGGCCGGCATTGGTGCGTATAGAGGCAAAGGTTTATTCTTTCAATGCGGCATCCAACCGGGTGTTGGAAAAAGCCGGATTTGAGCGGGAGGGGCTCATGCGTAAAGCCATTAAAAAACAGGAAAAGCTGATTGATACGTGGTTGTGGGCGAAGATTCGGGAGGAAGGTTAAAAACGGGTAAACCGCTCCGTAAACTCTTCTTTTTTAATGCGCGAAACCGGAATATTGACTTTGTCGGGCATGATGACATATCCCCCATCGCCCCGGATATAACTCCGGATATGGCGCATGTTGACCAGAAATTGTTTGTGAATCCGGAAAAAGTCTGTGCCGGCAAGCATTTCTTCCACCTCGCCTAATGATTTGGTAATCAGGTAGGTATCTTCGTTTTTCAGGTGAAATTTAGTGTAACTGCTGTCTGATTCACAGTACATAATATCAGACAGTTCCACAAAAGTGTAGCCTTGAGCGGAGGGCAGCGCTATTTTATCGAACCGCCGGGAGTCCTGCTGGGTTAGAGATTGGTTGAGCCAGTCCAGTTGGGGTTTTCCTACGCGATGTTTCTCTGCCGCTTTATCCACAGCCTTGCGCAATTCTGCAGGATCCACAGGTTTCAGCAGATAATCAACGGCGCTGAAACGAAAAGCTTTGACGGCAAACTGGTCGTAAGCGGTTACAAATACCAGCGAAAATGCCGGTGTTCCCAACGCTTCCAGCAATTGAAACCCGTTCATTACCGGCATTTCTATATCTAAAAATACCAGATCCGGTTTCAAGTTGCGAATAGCTGCCAGCCCTTTCTCAGGATCGGTAAACTTGCCAGCAACTACCACCTCCGGGCAGGTTTCCATCAACAACAAATGCAGCGCTTCAAGGGCATCTGTTTCATCGTCAATTAGAATGGATTTCATGGTCGAGTGTTTGAGTTTTTGAGTGCCTGAGTTTTTGAGTGCCTGAGTGTTTGAGTGCCTGAGTGTTTGAGTGCCTGAGTGTTTGAGTTGGCGTTCGGTTGGGCTGTTTCCCGCAGATGAACCGCAGATTTCCGCAGAAGCGTTCGGCTTGATACTCCATGGTACATGGATGCCGAAGGCAGCCAAAAAAAAATCCGCGTCATCCGCGTCATCCGCGTTCCAGATCCTTCTCTGCGTTCAGGATGACAATCAGCGTTCCACCCGCGTTCTTCAGCCGAGGTCGAGCTCAATGATCACCAGCGTTCCCGCCGCTTTTCCGTGTTCATCGAACAGGTCCCGGGTTTCAGTAAACGATAATCTCCCGGTGGCTTTAAGCCGTTCTGCCGTAATTTTTTGTCCTAGCCCTTTTTGGCGCAGCGCACTTTTGCTTTCCAGGGCTTCTGCGGCAGCCCGTCCAACCCCATCATCTTCAATTTCTACCCTGAGAACATGTTCGGCAGGTTGACTGATCCGCACCGAGATATTGCCTCCTTCCTTTTTATGCATGAGCCCGTGCCAGATGGCATTCTCCACATGTGGCTGAATGAGCATGCCCGGTACTTGCAGGAAACTTGGATCTATATCCGGATCCATGTGCAGTTGGTACTGTAATTTGTCTTTAAAACGCAGCGATTCAATGTCTATATACAGTTGCAGGGCTTCCAAATCCCGGGCCAGGGTGATTTTTTCGGTGCGACTGTTTTCCAGCACCAAACGAAGTAGCTGACTGAATTTTTGCAGGTATTTGGCTGCGGTGTCGGTATCCCGTTCTTTGGTGTACCTGTAAATACTGTTCAGGCAGTTGAAAATAAAATGCGGATTGATTTGGGCCCGTAAACTGGCCAGCTCCAGTTCGGTTCTACGCCGTTCCTGTTTTTGTTTATAGGTGTAAAACCCAAACCCGCTTCCCGCCACCAATGACACCAAAATGGCGCTGAATAACCACCATTGCTGCCTCGTTTCCGCATCTTTCAGGGCCAATTGACGGGCTTGTTCGGCAGCTTCGAGGGCTCGTTTTTGCTCAAAGGCATGTTTAACCTGTATCTCCGTCATGCGCCGGGTGTTTTCCAGGTTTTGTACGCTGTCGCGGGCGCTGATATGCCATTTATAATACTCAAGGGCCTTTGCCGGATTGTTTTGATGTTCAGCCAACCGACTCATATCCAGATAATAGCGCTCATGGTAACTTTTATCCTTTACCTGAGGAATCAAGGCTCCTGACCTGGTTAGCCAGGCTGCAGCATTTTGCCACTCTCCTAATTGAATGAGGCATCGGCTCATGGCCAGTAGCAGGTTGATTTCGGTTTCGGCGGTGGCCATGTCGGGGTATTTCCGGAAAGCCTCCTCAGCTTTTAGTAGCCAGGATTTTTCTATGGCATATTGTTGTTTCCGCTCAGCCAACCGGGCCATGGTCAGGTACAGCGGCACAATGCCTGGAATATTAGGCGCCTTTTCGGCCAGCGCCAGCGCGTGTTGTACATAATAAACTGCACTGTCGGGTTTGCCTGTACGATCGTATAGATCGCCCAGCAGGTGACTACAGGCACACAAGCCATGCAGCCTTTGTGCGCGTGTGCTCAGGTCTACGCACTGGCGCGCGTAGGCGAGGGCCAGATCTACTTGTTCCGGCATTTCATACAGGTGTGAGGCCACGGTGGAAATGAGGTAAGTCATTTTGGCCGTGTCTTTCAATTGCTCATACACCCGATATGCCTGCAACAGGGTATCTACGGCCTCCGGCGAGCGGTTTTCATACAAATAGGCAAATCCGATATTGCTGAGTGATTGAGCTACACCGCGCGGCATCTGTAGTTGATGGTACAAATTCAGGGCTCCTCGTCCGAATTGACGGCAATTTTCAAAGTCCTTCAAGGGCCTGAAATATTGAGTACTGATACTCCACATCAACTGGGCGCGCCGATGCTGCCGGGCGGTATCTGCATCTGCCGGAATGGCGTTCAACACCGATTTCAACGAGTCAACCTTTGACGATTGCGCGGTGGCATTATGGATACTTATGCCCCATAAACAACAAAAGAGGATGCGGTATATCATGGAGGCAAAGATGTAAAACCTGTAGCCCAATTGACGGCAATATTTCATGAACTGCGAGAAATGACCTGCCACCGGTGAACCGGGGGAAATACACCGTTCATGGGGCATTTTTCGCAGGTGGTTAGAAGTTGTTTTTCCGCCTGGATGATCTGGTACCATCTTGCCGGAAATTTCAACGCTTATGAAACACTATTTCTGGTATGTATTGCTGCTTTCAGGCATTTTGAGCAGTTGCCAAAAATCTGACAACAAATCCAATCAACCCCTCTTTACCGGAAAACAATTGGAAGGAAGGTGGTATTGGGTAAGAAGTATCATTACCCTGAAATTTGACGACGGAACCACCCAGCACGTTGATATAAATGGGGAACGAAGTGAATGGATTGAATTTGAGAGAGGGAATAAGACCAAAGAGCGGGAAAGCGGAATCATCAATAAAGGCGGTGCCACCGGTGATGCCACCGGCGCTTGGTCGTTGGTTTTCAAAGACTATTCCCTGACTATCCAATATACCTTGCCCGATCAATTCGGGTATTTGTACCGAACCATTGACGACCTCAACGATACCCAATTAATTTTGACAGCCAATGATGACCAGGTATTGTGGGAGTATCAGGATAACGGACTTTCTGAGGTGGGTGGAAAAAAACTCATCGGCGGAAGCGTTTTTGAACAATACGAAAGATAACGACCTATGCAAAGACGAGATTTTCTTACTGCGGCTGGCCTTTTGGCTGGCCTCCCCTTGATGCCAAACCTGAGTTTTGCGCAAGGAGGCTCTCTGGAGGAGCCAATCAAGCCCGTTCTTTTGCCCGCCCAGGCGCCTTTGGACCACAAAGGCGGGATGGATATCCGGGTTTGGGTACGTTCTGCCATGACCGGCGGGGTGTATTCCAGTGTAGAATGTGCTGTAGCGCCCAAAGTGATGGGGCCGCCACCGCATTACCACAAGGAATTGGACGAACTGATGCTGGTTCTGGAAGGTACGGCCAGCGTACTGATAGATGGTGAAGTGGTTGAAATAGCCGCAGGAGGCTGGCATCTGCGCCCACGAAACCTGGTGCATACCTTTTTTAATGCTTCCGACAAGCCGCTACGGTTCATTGATATGTATTTCAATCAGCCTTTTGAAGAGTTTTTGGAAAAGGTGTTTTTTGAATACACCCCGGAAAAGGGTTATCCTTTTGGGTCCAAAGAACGTGATCTGGTGATGGATCGTCTGTCTGAGCAATATGGTCTCGTTTATGCTCCAACTGCCAACGACGAGCGGAATGAGTTGATCAAAAAATACGGCCTGAAATGAGCAAAAGAAGCGTTTCGCCGCTGACCGTTTTGTTTTTCCGGGTACTTCTGTTTGGACTGGGCGTTTTTTTGACCTACACTTTTGCCCGAAATACCTTCGAGCCACTTTGGTACAAAGTAAGCGGTCATACCGTAGAAGGACGGATTTCCGGGTTTCTTGCCGGACGAAATGCGCCTTCTGTACAACGCGAACCAGATGGGGTAAGGAAAGGAAAGCGTAAAGCTCGCAGACCCGTTTTCGTCTATCCGGTAGCACCCGGAAGTAAGGATAGTCTGGAAGCCAGGAGCGCTACCGCGGCCCTCACTACCATCAGCAATTATACCTTGCATGAACGTGTGACAATAGTTATTGACAAAAACGCCCCGGAGACAGCGTATATTTTTGGTTTTCAACTGATTATGGGGTCTTTTTTAGCCATGCTGCTGGGTTTGTTTATGATCCGGCTCGGGTTGCTTTGGCGACTATAACTAACCCATCCCCAAGCCATGATTCTCAAAATTATCCTCTCGACGCTGTCTGGTGGTATTTTAGCCACATTGTTGGTCTGGCTGGCAGGTATATGGATGACGCCACCGGTTGAAATGGTTCCATTATGGGCCTTTCTGGTAAGTAATATACTACAGGCCTTTTTACTCTCCATGCTTTTTCAACGTTGGCTGGACGCCTGGGGATTTCTCCGGGGAGCCTGGCATGGAGGTTGGATCGCAGGTTTGTTTGCCGGAGCATTTTACCTGCGGGGTGTCTCCACAAATTGGGTTCATCTGTTCCTTTTCAGTACACTGGTTTGGACACTGACAGGCGGCGTAATGGGGTATTTATTACAAAAAATGCGTGGACAACCTGTCTTTCGATGGTAAAAGCGCAGTGTCCTGTAAATCAATCTAATATGAAAAAAATGCTTGTACTTGTGTTGTTCCTGACCTTAGGAACAACCATCCATGCTGCAACCTGGTATGTTTCTACCAACGGCAACGACAATAACGCCGGTACTCTGGCTAATCCGTTCAAAACGCTTCCAAGAGCCATTGATGAAGCCCAGCCCGGAGATGAAATCCTGTTGCGTGGCGGACAATATAACAGTCAGGAAATTCGGATCAATAAAAGCAACCTGCACATCAAATCCTACCCGGGAGAATGGGCAGTCATAACCGCCGTCACCAACGTAGAGGATATCAGTGCCTGTATCTGGTACAACGAGCCGGAAATCAATGGTGGTACGCTGGAGCGACTGGAAATCGTGGGTGGCTACTACTATGCCATAAAATTTGAAACCAACTGGGATTGGGATCCCAACCTGCCGTTCAGCCTGCGAAGAGGCGTAAGCGGGGTAACCATAATAGACTGCAACATCCATCATTCCGGCAGGGATGCCATCAAACTCACGCCCGCCTGCGCTAACATCAGCATCCTCAACTGCGAAATTCACCACACCGGAACCGGGCCGGGCGCCCTGCTCGATTTTAACGCGGAAGGTATTGACAATGTGAACGCACCCAACCTCACCGTTAAAGGTTGCCATATCCACGATATTGCCACCACAGGCGTGTACGTGAAAGGCGGCGGCCGGAATTGTGTGATTGAGGCTAATCGTATTGAAAACTGTGGAGAGGGCGGCGTATATCTGGGTTTTTACACAGATGCGGAATGGTTTGATACTGACTTCAACCCCGAGTATTTTGAAAACATCAATGGTCTGGTATTCAACAACCTGATTGTCAATACCCAACATGCCGGGATTGGACTTTGGGGCGCCAAAGATGCCAGAGTGTACAACAATACGGTAATCAACGCCGCTATGGCAGAGCACGCAGCTTTGTTCTTTAACACCACCGATGTGTGGATTGACGATAATACCTCAGCCAGAGTAGGAAGTCAACAAGTGCGCGTGGTCAATAATTTGTTCATTCAGCCCGGGTTTCAGGAGCCGGCTATGGTGCGCGTGCGGGAGAACGCCCTATCTGGCAACAACAACCAAATAGATAATAACGGCTATTTTGACCCCAATGGAGCCGCATTTCTGGACGATAATCTGGATTGGCAGGAATGGAGTCTGGCACAATGGAAAGCACAAACATTCCGGGATTTGCACAGCTTTGATGCCGATCCGGTTCTGGATGAAGATTACCACCTGCTGGCAGGGAGTCCGTGTATCAATACCGGTGTCAACCAAACTTTTATCACGGCTGACCGTGAAGGACAGCCCAGAAACGATGGCGCCAACGATATTGGTTCGGATGAGCTGGGCACTGTTGGAATCGAGGAAGAGGCGTCTCAAAATACCGGTTACGCCTTGCAATTATTGCAAAATCCGGTGTCTGCCGAACTGACAATCCAATTGGAGTCAGCGCAAATACAGGATCTGCCACTGGAAATAATCAGCCAGGATGGCAAACGTCTGTCAGCGCAACCTTGGCAAGTTCAACCCGGTGAAAACACCCAAACCCTTTTTGTTTCTCACCTGCCTGCCGGAGTTTATGTACTCCGGGCAGGAAGGTGGAGTCTGGTTTTTCTCAAAAGCTAAATAACTGTCGGGGGTGTCTCAAACGTAATTTTTACCGCAGAGGTGTGGAGGAATTGAAAATCAATCATTTATACCTCCGCGCCTCTCTGCGGTACTTATTGCTTAACCACCTTCCGCTGCACTTTCCCTTGGGCATGTGTAAGTTCCAGCCAATACATGCCTTGAGGCAAAGTATTCAGGTCTGTTTTAAAAACAGCATGGCCGGCTGCAGCCTGTAATAGTTGTTGCTGCAGTAACTGTCCCTGAGCATTTCTCGTGGTAGCCAGAAGCTCGCCGCCGGAATAACCTTCCAGGGAAATGATCAGTTGCCCATCCGTTGGATTAGGATAGATATTTAATTTTTCCGTCCAGGAAGGCAGGGTTGTGGAGCTGTTATCTTCTTCAACCACCACGGTTACCGGCACTCGTTCGCTGGTGCAGGAAAGTCCGTCGAAACCGACTTCCCAGTCATAAAAATAATAATACCGATCTTCGTTGAAGGTGGAGTTTTTGATGCTTAGCACCCCCGGAATTTCATATGGGTATTCGCAGTTGTTGCTGCTGCGCCGAAGTTGAGGTCCTGCTGAGGCCAGGTTGGCCTGGTTGACTTGTGGATTGGTAGTGAGCAGCATATCTTCCCCAATCGGAATATCAAAATTCAGCTCAATCACAGAGGTGTCTTTCGGAATAAACACGGTGGCAGACTGCAACACATTGCCGGCAACATCCCGCAATTCGATCAAACGTTCTCCTTCTTTGGTGGTATACACTTTGGTTTTCAACAGGGTAACGGGTTTAATGCAATCAAATATCAATCCACCATTGTAGTTGATATCGCTGTTAATCGATCCCTGGTGATAGGTCATGCCGGTAAATTCATTCGGCACGCCGAAAGATGAGGTATTTTCAACCCAATAGGTTGTATTTTGTACGAGCGGTGGGGTGTTAAAGGTGCTGCCCTCTTCGAGCGGCGTTTGATTGTCTGGCGTATCATACCAGGCCACCTGTTCTCCAATGGCGGTGAGCAGAGCCGCTTCGCCTGGCATCACGGTATCCGGCTCAACCTGTGGCGGATTGGCCTGCAAAACGGTTACCTGCATAGGTACGGATGGGAAAAAGCTACACAAACCTTTGGCAGAAACTGTATAGGTTCCGCTTTGAGCCACTTCAATACTTTGGGTGGTTGCGCCGGTACTCCACAAGTAATCTGTAGACGCTGAAGCCTGCAGGGTTACTTTGCCTCCCTCGCAAAAGGTAGTATCACCCAGTGGGGTTATGGTTGGAATACTCACAGGATCTACAATAATAGCTACCGGAACAGAAACCGCTGTACACCCTATATCATCAGTCACGGTAACATGATAACTTTCATTGGCAGAAACCTGGATGCTGGCACTCGTTTCTCCATTACTCCACTGATATTGAACAAATGGTACAGCAGTAGACAATACTACCGTATCTCCTGGGCAGATAACGGTAGGGCCGGACGACTGAATAGTGACAGATTCAATAAAACAGCCTCCTTCATAAAAGGTGGAATATTGGTCAATTGCCGGCTGATAAATGACATCTCTGACGCCAGATGGCCAGTTAACGACTACAGAATCTACCTGAGTAACCGGCCCAAGACCAAACAGGATGTGCAGAGAGTTGCTGATACCATAGCTTTCGCCGGAACGCACTTCGCGTGTTTGAATGCCCAAAGCTGAGTAGAGGTGTACCTTGGCGCCCACAGCACTCAGGTTGCTTTCTACACCCCGCAAACGAAGACCGTAGAAGTGGTTGTTGTTGCCATTATTCATCCAAAGTACATCCGGAATATTGGATGGATTGGTGTAAACCTCTGCATAACCGCCATAGACATCCAGAAAGCCATCCGAATTCAGGTCGCCAATGGCAAAGGATTCCATTTTGTTAAAATTGAACGGATTGGCTATCTGAGTGAAGGTTTTGTTACCATTATTTCGGAATAGATGATGTGTGTAGCCTGCTACCAAAATATCAACATACCCGTCGTTGTCAAAGTCTTTGAATACGCCTTGTAACGGAAGGCCGATAATATCATTTACGAAACCACCCGAGGTGGCAGTAATGTCGGTAAAATGGCCGGCACCATCGTTTTCCAGCAGTTGACTCGGCACATCGTGATTGGTAATAAAACAATCAAAATCACCATCGTTATCAATATCCCCAAAATCTGCCGTCCAGCTTTGAGCGCCAATACGCAATCCATATTGATTGGTTATATCCTGTGTAAAAGTGAAATCACCATTGTTGAGGAACAACTGGTTGATGCGGCGTGGGTCGGTGGGGTCGTTCACATCCTGTCGGCATTTGGCTATGTACAGATCTATGTAACCATCGTTGTTGATATCACTCCAAACTGAACCGTAATTGCCGGAGTTGTCGGAAGCTGGCACAGAATTCAGGTTGATCATGTTGCTTTGTAAGCCAAAAACGCCGCCGCCATTGTTTTTGAAAATGCGGGAAACGCCGTCGTCATGACAAACAAATGCATCCAGCCAGCCATCGTTGTTAATATCAGCAAAATTGACGCATTGCACGAAAGTGACCGGGCTGGTTACGATTTGGGCGCTGAATGTACCATCCGGTTTGGATTTGGTGAACTTTATTCCATTCTGCCGACCTCCCGAAAGCACATCTCCCAGTCCGTCATTGTTGAAATCTGCAGTACACATCCCCCAGGTATCGTCGCCCGGAAGAGGGTAGGTGATAGAAGCGGTGAAAGGTTGGTTGGGCAGGGTTTGATACTGAATATTCAGGTCAGTACCCTGACTTAGTCGTACGATATCATCCAGCCCGTCGCCATTCATATCGCAAACAGCAATGGCAACACCGCTGAAATGTTCGATGGGCGTGAGTAAATTGGTTTGATTGGTGAAACTGATTTGCGCAGATAAAACAGCATAAAAAAAGAGGAAGAAAATCAGGATGATGGAACGTTGCATACCGTGTTGTTTAGGAATAAGTGCACGAAGGTAGGTGTTCGGAATTTTCCAGTTTCAGTGTACTTCAGCTTGGCAAGTAGACGACAATCCCTAAATAAATGTTAAGAGGGCAACAGTGTTTAAACGCCGCCCACACCTTTGCGTCAAACCCTCCATCAACGTTCACAACCAATCTGTTTGTTCACATGAAAAAGTACCTCGTTTTCCTTTTCTGCCTCGTTGCCATGGCTTCTGCCAATACCTTGTTCGCTCAACAACCACAGGCCATTGACAAGGCTGAAGACAAAATTGACCGCGCCGAAAACAAAGCTGATCGCGCCGAAAACCGTCGCGACCGTGCCGAAAACAAACGCGACCGCAAAGAAGATCGCGCCGACCGCCGCGAAGACCGCCGTGATGCCCGTGAAGATGTGCGCGATGCCAAACACGATGGCGGCCCCCGCGACAAGCGTGAAGATGCCCGCGATGCCCGCGAAGACAAGCGTGATGCCCGCGAAGACGTGCGCGACAAACGCGAAGACAAGCGCGACCGTGCCGAAAATAAAGCTGACCGGAAGGAAAATAAACGCGATCGCAAGGAAAATCGTCGCGACAGAAAAAACTAGGGAATATCCGATAACCAATAACCAATAACCAATGTCCAATGTCCAATGTCCAAGTGGGGCGGGTGTCTGGCGTCAGCACAATTGCCTGGATTTACTCGCCCGAATGGCGAGTGTAATGTCTCGCCATTCAGGCGAAAACAGCTCAACAATTGTGCTGACGCCAAACCCCCGCCCCACTTGGACATTGGTTATTGGACATTGGATATTGGACATTCTCAGAACCGTCCGGAAACCCCGGCTTTAATCAGGCCGTCCCAGCCTATTCCGCCTTCAACGAAGATGCCGATATTTTTCCCGAACCGAAGTCCGAGGGGAGTAATGGCGAAGGCTACGCCAAAATCCCGATCGCTGTTGCTGGCATCATCCACATCGTAATAATGGTATGCCGCGCCGCCAATGGCCGCGCCGGAATAAAATTTGAATCCGGGCTTGTTAATCCAGCGAAAATCAGTGCGTACCATGCCGCTGATGACATCTACCCTGCTGATGCCTACATTTCC
>DATGWL010000185.1:0-20890 GCA_035299505.1 Saprospiraceae bacterium
AGATGAAAATAGCAGATTTTGGGTCCTGACTGAGCGCCCTTTTTCGGGGAATAATCGGGCTTATTGCCCGAAAAAGACGCGAAAGGCAGGTTTCAAAAGATGCATTTTCAGCCCGGTGAATGTTTTTCAGACACACTCTAAGGCCTATCCTTTACTGCTCTTGCGCAATTTTTCCGCCAGCCGGATAGAGTGCTTCAACGAACGTTTGTTTTTCCAATCGCTGTGGGCAATGATGATAAAGCTGGGTTTCCGGAATTTTTGCTGTACCCGCTTTAGCGTATTGGCATATTCCAGCACATTGGCATCGCCCAGATAACCCAGGTTTTTGGCGTCTGCCCCCTTTACCAGACAACCGGCATAAAGGATTTTTTCCTTGCCAAACCAAACCACAATATTATCCGCTGTGTGTCCTTCACCAGGATAATAGGTTTCAAATTTGTATTGTCCAACCCGGAAAACCGTATCCTGAGCCAGTAGAAACTCGGCCCTTTTGTGCCCGTTTTTCTTGCTAAAGACATCTGTCTGTATGGTAGTGTACGTGCGAATGCCCTGCTGCCGGTAATATTCCAGTCCGGCGGTTTTATCATCGTGCCAATGCGTAGCCAAAGCCATTACTACCTTTTGCCGGTGCCGGGCCTGAATACTATCCAGCAGCGGCTGAAACTGCGTGGTATCCCAGGGCGTATCAAGCATCACCACCCCGCTGTTAGTGACCAGATACATGCCGTTGGCCATCACCCGGGAATCTTCGTAACGGTTGAAAGTAGTGTAGATGTAAAAATCGCCAGTGAGGTGAGATATAACCAGTTTTTCTGCTTCGGATTGCGCGTGCAGCTGCGGGAGGATAAAACAAAGTGCCAGGGCAAAGAAAGGGATACGCATGTAAATCGGGAGTATTGGGCCACCCATCCTGTTTTTGAGACCTGGAAGGGTATCAAAAACAGGATGGGGTTGAATGAGCTGCGAAAATAAAAAGGCAGCAACATTTCTGTGAGAATCCATACAATTGACTAATAATGTCATTATTAATCAGGTATGGTATGGCAAAGTAGAATAGCTTTGCAGTATATGTTTAAATATCCCCCCAAAACCTTCCTCATCATTCAAACAGCTTTCATCGGCGATGTGATCCTGGCCACATCGCTGGTGGAAAACCTGCATGCGGCCTACCCGGATGCAGGCATAGATTTCCTGCTGCGGAAAGGCAACGAGGCATTGTTTGAAGGCCATCCATATATCAGAACGGTATATACGCTGGATAAGAAAAAAGGTAAATACCGGAACATCTGGCAACATTGGAAAGGCATCCGGCAGCGGCAATACGATGCTGTGATCAATGTACACAGGTTTGCCGTAACGGGGTTTCTGGCGGCATTTTCCAAGGCAAAACACATTGCAGGATTTGATAAAAACCCGTTCTCGGGTCTGTTCCACCACCGGGCGCGGCATGTATTTGAGCGAGGAATACACGAAACCACACGCAATCACCAGCTTTTGAAAGGCTTGGTCGACGATCCCGTTTGCCGCCCGGCTTTATATCCATCTGCGGAAGATTTTGCCCAGGTGAGCAACCTGAAGCAGGCCCCATACATTTGCATTGCACCTGCTTCTGTGTGGAATACCAAGCAATATCCCGCAGATCGCTGGATTGCATTCCTGCGCTCGCCGGCTACGGCGCATAAGAAAATCTATTTCCTGGGTGGCTCAGCAGACCGCCCGTTGATAGCAGACATGCTCCGGCAATGCCCGGAAGTGGCCGGAGAAAACCTGGCCGGCGCCCTTACTGTACTGCAATCTGCCGCACTGATGAAGGATGCACAAATGAACTATGTGAATGATTCAGCCCCCCTGCACATTGCATCCGCCATGAACGCCCCCGTGGTAGCCATATTCTGCTCAACGGTTACAGATTTTGGCTTTGGGCCGCTTTCCGATCGGGCTTTTGTAGTAGAAACCCGCGAACATTTGCCTTGCCGCCCTTGTGGCATTCACGGACACCGTTCGTGCCCCAAGGGCCATTTTGCCTGTGCAATGGGTATTCAAACGGAGCAATTGCTGGTGTAAAGCAGGTGGGTGTCTGAAGAGTGATTTTTACCGCGGAGGCGCAGAGGCGCAGAGAAATTGAAAACCAATCATTTAAACCTCTGCGTCTCCGCGCCTCTGCGGTAAAAATCACTCTTCAGACACCATCCTCAATTCACCCGTATCACCCCAACATGATACATATTCTTGCCCGTGAGCTTAAACACACCCGTGGTGACGAAAAACAACTCGTTCGCACTGATTTGTTTGCTCCGCTCAGGCACCAATAGCAAGCCCGTATCCTTTTTGATACTGAACACTTTTTGCCGCTCCATTTTGCCGTCGCCGTTGATGACAAATATCCCGGCCACAGCATCCCGAAAACTGCTGATAGGCTTGGCTTTGGCAGTCGTTGATTGGCTGATGTTGTCCTTGTCGTCGTTGTACACCAAACACAGGTCTGCCCCGGACGTCATGTAAGCGTAGCTGCTGTATTTCTCCGTTTCGCCAAAAGCCTGGCTCTTGGGCACCATTTTCACCCAATTGACGCTGCCTTGCGGGGAAATGCTCACCACCAGCAGATCGTTGGTGTTGTAATTGGTAACGGTTTTGAGCGTGCCGCCCGAGCTGTAACTTTCGTAAGTTTTGAACGTTTCTTCTGCGATCAGCACCAGGCCGCCGGTTTCCTGAATCAAGAGGTTTTTCATCTCAAAATTGGGGTCCAGCCCTTCATTACCGCTCTTGTCTTTATCTGTGCTGAACGACTTTATTTCCGCATCGCTCAGCTCTTTGTTAACCAGCAATTTGGAAGCGCCGGTTTGTGCGTTCAGGGAAGCGCAAAAAACGCCTTGGATAATGCCTTCGCTGTCGTTGGTGTAGATACCCCCGTAATAGAATTCACCCTGGCGACTGACACTGATACTCAGGTCCATCACGAATTTACCGGACACTTCAGGGTTGATTTCCCGGACTTTGTCGCTGCTGCCATCCAGGGCAAAAATCACCATTTTATGCTCCGGCGGGGCTGGGGCGCCCTTTTCACGAGCTGCTTTTTTGTCTTTTTTATCCGCATATACCTTTGCCGATACCAATACCTGTCCGGTATTTGACACCACCACATCCTTTATTTCAACCAGATCCTGTGTGTAGGGCAGGGAGAAAAACTGGTTCCAGAGATTGGCGAGTTTGTTGTCCAGCACAGAAACCAGCAGTTTGATGGGTAGTTTTTTGTCGCCATTATCTGCCCAAGCGGCCAGCACCAGACTGGAGGTATCCGGGGAGTTTTTCCAGCGCACCATATCCACCAGGTTGTCGTTGTTGTCGTACGGAATGCTGGCCACTTCCTTAGTTTGCTTCGTGGCCCCGTCCAGCCCGACAGCCGTGGCCGTGAGGGTTACTTTTTTGGCCTTTTTATCATCACGGCGTGTGCAGAGCACAAATTTTTGCCGGGCATACAGCATGTTATCAAAGCGTATATCGCTGCCTTCCACCTGGATTTCCTTATCCAGGCTGAGGTTAAGCGCCCGGTCAAATTTTTGCAGCGTGGGCGTGAATTTCTTGTACAGGAAAAAGCCCTGGTTTTCCTCCACGAACAGTACGTAGTGGCCAGTTGCATCAGAATACAGGTGGTTCCACAGGTATTTATCGCCGTTTGTTTTGAATTCCGGACTGATGTCGACGGTGCATTTTTGGCCCCAGACAGAGCTGGCCAGCAGTAAGCCCAGCGCGCTGAGCGACAAAGATTTAAGGAAGTGTTGCATGAGGGTAAGTGTAGTTTTTGTGTGAAAGGAAATGGTAGTGTTTGTTGGGTGGGGAAATCTTGGGGCCGGATGCAAAAATAGGGAATGGGGTTGTATGGGGTTGAGGAAAGATTTGGCTTGTCCTTGTTGGCGTCCTCGCCAACAAGAAGCGGTGGGGTTACTATGCTGATTAAGCCTGGCCACTCACTCCGCCGTTGCAGTTGGCGGGGACGCCAACTGCGGAAGAAAGGGTATTTTTCTTAGTTTTGTGTTTGACAAATCTTGTCCACGCCTTCGAACTTTCTGTTATTTTCTCATATTACTTGGATAAGCATGCAGTCAATAATACCATCAATTTAAATTCGACTTCAATGGAAGATAACATCGACAAATCCAGGGTTGTAGAAACCTGTGTAAGTTGTGGCGCGAAAATGAAAGGTGATTATTGCCGTAAATGCGGCGAGAAAAAGATTATTCCGGAACGGGATTTCAGTTTGATTAAGTTTTTGACGCAAAATTTATGGCACGTCATGCATCTTGATTTCAAATTGCTTAAGAGTGTATGGCTATTATTCTCAAAACCCGGATTTCTGACCTCAGAATGGATTGTGGGCCGACGGGTTGGCTACATGAAACCTTGGCAATTGTTTATCGTGGCGGGGTTGCTTTTCTATTTCTTTTTACCCACTACACCCGCTTATTTTAGTACCCCGGACGACTTAATGGTCGGATATAAAAACCACAAATTACTGATGAATACCTTTAATTACGATTTTGAAAAAGTCTTGTCGGAAAAGGCAATTATTAATCAAGTGAATGAAGAAACATTGAAAATCAAGATTGCCTCAAAGTCTTCGGAACACTCAAAAACCTTCCTATTTCTTATCATTCCTTTTTGGGGAGGACTGATTTACTTGTTTTTTCAAAAGAAAATGCCTTGGATGTCTCCACACCTCATTTTTGCCATACACGGAATAACCTTTTATATGCTGACAGACTTGGCAATACACGCAGTCCTTGAAATGGCAGGTTTTTCCATTCCCACCAAAAGCATCGTCTTACCATTACTTCTAATGATATATTCGATTTTTCTTTTTTGGGCAATACGGCGAGTATATGAAAGCAATTTATCGAAAACCCTATTAAAAACAGTGGGTGTATTGGCAGGATTTATCATCGTAATCATAATTTACCGGCAAATGATAACCATTGGAACTACAATATTTTTTGATTTGAGGTAATGGTTTATAAAAAATAATACTGCTTGGAAAGGATATTCGGAATTGTCTTGCCCCTGCTGGTGTGAAGCTACCAGTAACTTGAAGTATGCTGGGCTTGGGACTTGGGAGATTCGTGCTGGCGGGTGGAAACAGAATTTACAACACTAACTTCTTTTGTTTATTGCCATTTTTATCAACAATAAAGAAATCATAATTACTATCAATATAACAATCATCAATTTGATGCATGGTACGTTTGTTCAACAAGAATATTGACTCATCATTGGATACCGAAATGCCTAGAAGTAATTCTTGTTTAAAAGTTTTTAATATAATAGAATAATTACCAGTGCTTAGATTGGTTTTACCAATAACCTTTGACGAACACCAAAGAATGGAATTTTCATTCAATAAGGGAATTGCAGAAATCACCTTTGAATTAAGTGATCCTCCACCTAACGAAATGTCATGGAGCTTTTTTTCTTGGCGAGTATAAACATTAAAAATAAATAGCCCTTGAGTATTATTTTCCCGCTTGGTATAAAATATGCGATCATTATCCAACCAGTTCCAAGTGAAAATAGCTGGAGTGGTTTCAATTGTATCAACAGTTCCCGAGAGTAAATCTAGAATCAATAAACTTGTGATACCTTCCACTTCAGATTGATACATTACCTTATTCCCTGAAGGGCTTGTTTTGGGATACCTATTATATCCCCCTGTGGTAAAAGTAATTTGCGTTAAACTATCGCCATTATCTTTTACCTTGTAGATATTTTGGTCCACTGCAGTATAAAAAATCCAACCGCTTTTTGACCAATCAATACCATAAAAAGCATTATCTACCAACAAGATAGTTTCATTACTGCAAAAATCAATACGATAAATTTGGAAACCGGAAAACCAAATTTGAGAGTTATCTCCTCTATAATATACCATTTGGTCATTGTTGTTTGGATTTAGGCATGGATAAAAGTAATCAAATGGAATCCCACCTGAATAAACCTCTTGCCAATCCACAGGACAATTACAGCAATTGTAGGAAGGATCTTCTGAAGGAAAGTAATTAATGAGGTGAGACTCCATACAGGTTTGATTGATGGTTATAGAAGGATCAACTTTGCAACCCAAGAGGATGAGAGTTAGAACAGTTACATTTGCATACAGTAAAATATTCATGTATAATATTATGATAAACCTATATTTAAAACAAATGAAATACAAATTTGAATTACCATCAAGCACAAGTACTATGGATATTCTTTTAATTGACTGATGCAGAAATCTATTTTGGGGTTGCCAATCACTTCACTAAATTCCAAAAAAGAGATTTTTTTCAGTAGTCCAGGTTTTGCCCGCTCTTCCCCCCAAAACCATAAGCCCCCCCAGCCACTCATTCCACCGCTTTTTTGCCACAATGCGGCAAGAAGATTGCATCATGTCTCCCGGGCTACCGACGTTTTGGGGCTATGCCCCGGGGCGCTGCTCTATTTTGTAAGAGTTTCGTTGAATGACGCATTATCGCACATCGCGATATACGATAATTCTTACCCCCACTCGTCTAAACACTGCTCCACATCTTGCTTCATTTGGTTAAAATCAAACCCGGCACACTTTTGTCGCAGCTTTTCAACAGCAAGGTCAATGATTTCTACCATATCCTGCTTTAGCTTTTGCAGCTGCAACGACTCCGGCTGTTCCCCGAACGTTTTAGGAATAAAATAATCTATCGTATAAACCCCTGTTTTTCTATTAAATCTGCCAGGAACAATCTTTGGCGTCAACATCGTTTTGCCTGCATACTTTTGCCCGGATTCGGGAAGCGTATCCGTCAGTTCATATTGGGTGAATTCAGAACTGATATGACATGGTATATAAATGTAGTTCAGACTCTTTCCATAGTGATGACCCGATAATCTTGCGTTGAGAAACACCCTCAACCGGATTAACTGATCTCTGATAAAGATCAATTCCGGCAACGCATTTTGTATAAACGGCTTAGGCTTAACAGGGTTGCCCGGCAACCAGTTTCGCTGCGTTAAAAAACTTCCATTTTGGATGTCTGTTTGGATATCCTGGACTATTTCAGCCTTTTCGTTCGGTGCATTGAACCTGTAAACCTGGCCGGGTTTCAGGGTGTAGCCGGATTTGCTTTTCGACCAATTAGCTGACTGAATCCGCTCCTTATCTAAATAATCAGCAAAACAGGTATATGGATTGCCATTTACGTAGGTGAAATGAAGGGCTTCATACCCCTCTGCTTCTCCCCACCCAATGATTGCCAGTGATTCACAAATCCTTACCGCCTTATTCCATTCTGTTAGATTTTGATAATACTGGTATTTCTGGAATAAATGGAGGAGCGTTTTTCGCAATTCCGCTACTTGGAATCCCTTGAGAAAGGATTCCAGTTCAGACAGTGTAAAGTCTTGATAAAGGGTAGTTTCTATGCTCATTTCTATGCGCTTAGTTTGGGTATAAAAGTTTCTGCCCCGCGCGGTCTCCTCCCCAAAAGCATCACCGCATCGCCCCGCTATACATGGGTCTTCCCGACTTTATCGGAAAGACCCATGCGCGGCGAAAATGACCATAAATGGCCCTCAAATGACCCCAAAAAACCTCACTCTTTCACCAACTTCCCGCTCTTCCTCCAGCCCTGCCCTTTTAATTCCCACACATATACATCGGTAGGCCAATCCTGCACATTCAGATCGGTCTGGTTGCCGGAGAAGGCGGTTTCACGTACCAGATTGCCTTTGAGGTCGAAAATGCGGAGCCGGTTTTGCGACAGGTTTGGACCATCCACGCGGAAGCTGGCCACGGAGCTTGCCGGATTGGGCGATACTCGCACCGCATGCAAGGACTGTGGCTCATTGCTGGAGGAACCGGTCTGGAAATTGGCGGCAAAAATGCCGTTGCTGTGCGTGGCGGCTATCACATAACCATCCGCACGACGCACATCCACGAAATCTACCACAGAGCTGCCTATTTCATTTGGGCTCTCCAGGGTCCATACCGTGCCAGCCTGACCAGTGGCATGCAATTTCAGGGTGTCGGCGCTGTACAGACCGGTGCTGGTGCCGCAGAAATACTTGATTTTGCCGTTGTCCAAAGGCAACATGCTCACCCAGCGCACGGAGGATCCTGCGCCATTGCCGGCCACACTGGCTTCGAGGTTGCCACCCACTTTTTTCCAGGTGGCGCCCGCGTCTTCACTCAGGAATATGCTGTATACCACATAGTTAGAGTATACCAGCACTACCCGGTCGGCATTGGTGGGGTCTACCGCCAGACAGTTCACATAGGCATCAATGGGCATGCCACTTGGCGGCACGAGGGCCGTCATGGCAGGCGTACCGGTGTTGGCATTGTCTATGCGGAAAATTTTGTTGTTGCTGGTGCCCAGGTACACACGGTGCGCCGGAGCAGCCTCTGATACGCCAATGGCCGTGAACTGCCCGGAAGTGAGGGTGTCCGGAAACTGGGTCCAGCCCGTGGAAATGGCATCCCATTCACCCGTAAGGGCAATGGCGGAAAGGTCGTTCTGACGGTACAATTTACGTCCGGCCGGCAGGTACAGGATCTTATGGTCGTTCGGATCCATGGCCAGCGGGTTGATGAACAGGTAATCGCCTTCCACTGGTCCCACGGGGTCAATGCGTCTGAAGGCCGTAACGCTGCCGGCAGCATCGAGTTTTACCTTGGCTACTTTGCCCAATTGGATAGACAGCACATAATATTCCTTATTGGGCGCTACGGCGCCATAGGCTCCGTCGCCGTTTACCGTTTGGCGCCAGGGCGCGGTCAGATCGCCGGAATTCACAAAGAAATTGCCGTTATCCTGCATACAACCAATGAGCATGTTATCGCCAGGCGCATTTTTATCCATTACGGCAGAATACAGCTGCGAGGTGATGTAGCTGTCGTTGCGGTACACCCAGTCCACAAAAGAGGCATTACAATTTTCGGTACGGTGAATGCCGCCGTCGCTGCCGGTAATCATCACATCGGGGTTGGAGGGTAGGAACAGCACCTCGTGTACGTCCGGGTGGTGGTTGGGGTAGAGTTCGAAGAACGGCAGGGTGGTGCCAATTTTGTAACCGCCAATTTTGGTGGTGTTATCCGGTGTGGCAAATCCATCGGTGCTGCGCCAGAGGTTGGTGCCGCCAATAAACACGTTGTTGGTGCCTGGCTGGATTTTCACCACCAGATCGTAACCACCCTGAGCGGCGCACTGATCGAATTCTGTGCCGGTGGAAGGAAGGTTCGTAGAGCGGTCTTCCCACTGGCCACCCGCGCCGGAGCCGTCGCCGCTCACGTAGGTGTACTTGAACAGGCTGGTCCAGTCGTCGGAACCAATATATTTGGTGTAATGGCCGCTGCCTGGTGTGGTGCCAAAGAAATACACCTCATTTTCGTTGTTCGGGTTAATCCCGATCACGATGCGGTTGTATTCATTGGGCATAAAGGCCGGCGTAATATTGGTCCAGGTAGTGCCGTTGGTACTCCGCCAGATGCCTTTTTGGGCGCCGTCGGAACTCAGGGTAGCGTAGGCTACACCGGTGGAGGTTACGGCAATATCGGTGTAATAAGAAAACGGCGCTGCCGAGGCGCTGCCGCGCACTACCGTCCAGGCTCCACCACCATTGGTGCTGCGGAAAATAGCGCCATAAGTAGCGGCATATACCACATCCTGTGTGGCAACGGGATCAGTGGCCACGCGCCAAACGCCCTGCCAAACGGTGGTAAAGGAGTGTGGCGAACCATCGTCGGTGCTTCCCACCGGCGCCCAGGTATTGCCGTTATCGGTGCTTTTGAACAGGCCATCGCCCAGGTAATAGGCCCCGCCTGCGGTAGCGGAAGAGCCGTAGAGTTCGCCGGAGGAATAGTACCAGGTATTGGTTTTACCCGGACGCACATCCTGCGCGATGCTGGTACAGCCGGGGTGTGCGTTGAGGGGCGTTTTGCGGGTCCAGGTGAGCCCCGCGTCTTCACTCAGCCACATGCCGCCGGAAACACCGCCAGCCAGCCAGCGGTTTTCGTTGGCAACATCAATGGCCAGCGCGCGCGTGCGTCCGCCCACATTCCAGGGTCCGCGCGACATCCATTCGCCGTTTCCGCCGCGGTCTTGTGCGGCATGGGGGATACCGGCTGCAAACTGGCGCTCCAGAAATTTAATTCCGGCGGGAATTTCGCCGGTAGCCGGATCAGCCTGGCGCATTTTTTCCCAGGCTCGGCGCCTTGGGCCATTTTCTTCAGAAGCGCCACTGGGCATTTTTACGCTGCCGGTTGCAGGGTTTTGCCAAAAGATATAGCCGCATGCGGCCAGGAAAAGCAGAGAAAGAACGGGTAGAAATTTTTTCATGGGAAAATGTTTAAGTGCGGAAAGATAGGAGGAATTTAGGTTTGATGGGTTTGAAAGGTTTGAAGGGTTTGAGGGGTTTGAAGGGTTTGAAGGGTTTGACGTACCGGCGGGTTTAGCCGCCGATGTTTGAAGCGTTCGGAAAATTCGGGCTGGTGTATAAACTGAGAGTCTCACTCAAAGTGAGACTCTCAGTTTATACACCAGCCCGAATTTTCCGAACTTTCTCCAAAACCCATTGTTTATCCATCCTATTCACCCCTTAACCAGCCCTGATAGCCACGAGCGCAGCTTCCTCAAACCCCTTCAAACCCCTCAAACCCTTCAAACCTTTCAAAACCCTTCAAACCTATTCCATGGTTCGACACATTCCCAAATCGCAGCAAGGCTACGGTGCTTTTAATGGCGGAGAAATCGTAGAAAACAAACCCATCGGTTTTCCGCAGGATCATTCCAGTATCCGGCCATATTCCAATTTATTCTACTGGGCACATGCCCGGGCAGTTACCGATAGCACCATTGGCCTGCATCCGCACCAGGGCTTTGAGATCTGCTCGTTTGTGCTGAAAGGAGATATCCGTCATTACGACACCAAACTGCAGGAGTGGCGCCCCCTGACGGCCGGCGATGTGCAGATCATCCGGGCCGGAAATGGCATTAGTCACTCCGAAGCTATGACCAAAGACAGCGAAATCTTTCAAATCTGGTTTGATCCGGGTCTGGAAAATACTTTGTCCAAGCCTGCCAGTTACGACGACTACAGATCAGAGGTATTCCCGCAGCATACCTTGGGGGATGCGCGCGTGTCCACGCTGGTGGGTGAAGGCAGTCCATTTCAAATGGATGCCCCTGGCATAGAGGTTTTCCGGCTGGATTTAAACCAAGGCAGCCATGTTCAACCCATGGTGGCCGGAAAAATCTACTCCGTTTATGTGCTGGAAGGAGAGCCGCAAATTGACAACCAGGCCACCCAAACCAGCGATTTCCTGCTCATTTCCGATCAGACTCAGTTTGACATCAAAGCCGATAGTCCCGTGAAGTTGTTCATTATTGCCAGCCCGGTGCAACCCGGGTACAGAACTTATAGTCAATTAATGATGAGAAGGTGAACCCTGAATCCTGACTATTCCAATAATTTGTCCAGACGCCCCTTTGATTGTACGAGTAACTTTATTCCATAAAAAGACGCACATCTCCAAATCATCTTTCAATTCTATCGCGTATGGCAAAGGATAAACTCAAACTCGACGATCTTAAGGTACAAAGCATCGTTACCTCTCTGGAGAAAAACGAGATGCAAACCCTTAAAGGCGGCAAGGAAGTTGTTGGTCGCAGGCGTTCCTACACCGTTCGCTGGACCATGATTGACACCCGCACGCAACCCGACAGCCTGTCTGGTTTTAATGGCGGGAACTGATCAATTCCAGTTCGTACTTCTTCCGCACTACTTCTTCAAACGTTTGACCTCCTGCCTTGCTATCCAGCCAAGCCAGGAGGTCAAACGTTTGTAGGAGTGCCCTGGTTTCGGGCTCGTTGGCTTTGGGCGCCAGGTCGTTTTTAACGCGGGCAAAAACAGCTCTCCTGCTCCTGGCTTCCGGCAAACGAATAGCCTCCGAAATGCCGTGCATAAACCGGCGTTCCAATTCGTGGAGCCGGTTTTTTCTTTTCAAAAAACGCGCAGCCGTGCGCAACTGAGAATCCAGCAGCAGGAAATTTCCCAGCTCATAATGGAGCAGCAATTGCAGGATACGCGCCAGACTTTGTAAATCTTCCCGCCCCACTGTCCGGCGCTGTGCCAGCCAGTGATTGAGATGGTCGAGCGCCGCGCCATAATCGGCACAGCCAATACAAATGGGCACAAACTGCAGGTAGAAACTGCCGGTTTCATACTCGTGCGGATCAAAACGTTCCGCCTCTTTTAAACAGCGTTCCATTTCCCGGCGCGCCTCCGAAAATTCTCCCGTATACGTACACAATGCAAAGAAACCGCTGAAATATTGCCGGTGAATTTTCCGACGATCGTCTTCCGTAATTGCCTGTAAATCATTGATTTTCTTCAAACATCCTCGTACTTCCTCGTATTTCCGGAGCAACCCGCAGGCCAGGATCTGATTACTCAGGGCGGCTATATAATCCGAAAGATTTTCTTTTAAAAAATGGGGTTTCGACTCCTGCAGGGCAATGAGCATTTTGCCGGTTTCATAAAATTTTTCCTGCTCCAGTGCGGTGTGGTAATACAAACTCAGCGTACGGTAATACAGCACCCGTGCGGTGTGGGAAAAGGCCGCATCCGGGGAGGTGAACAGATCGCGCGAAATCAACTCCTTAAGGCGCATCAACCGATCCGGCCCCCTTTGCAGCGGGTCTTTTTTAATGGCGGCATATACCTCAAAAAAAGCGCGCCGATACGCCGAAGCATTTTCCATTTGCTCCAGTGCGCGGATCTCCTCACCCTGCAGCTGCTCCAGATGTTTGTGCAAAAAATCAATATCCATGCGGGTGTACGCCAGTTGCCGTTCCCAGCGCACAATCTCAATGAGGTATAAAAAATGTTCGTATTGCACGGCCAGTTTTCTTCCGCGGATCAGCAGCTCCCGACAGTCGTCGTAATGTCCCCGTTTAAACAACACCGTCACACTTTGCAACAGGTGATTGAGTCGGTATTGCACGCTGTTGAGCTCGTCGTATTGCTGCAGGCATTTGAGCAGCAACTCATACAGGTAAGCTTTTAATTCGGTAAATTTTTTGCCCTCCACTTTGGAGGTCCGGTAAATTTTCTGACGCCATTTTTCCTCGTCAAAATTTTCGGCAGCATCCATGGCCTCAAACAGCTGCACGTATTTGGCGTCCAAACCATGTTTGCCCTTCACATACACCCTGAAATAACGCTTCTCTGCCGGGCTGAGGGCGCGGATGAGCTGGTGCAGTTTGTCGGAAGGTGTTCTGGACATGATTTCCTGAGCGGAATTTCCAGCAAAATTGTCAGGTATTTATCATATTTCCAAATGATAAAAATGCGCCTGAAACCTGACTTATGCAAATATATGAATTGTGCCGGGGTTAATGCGTCCTCACCTTTGTGTCATCCAGCAATCCAGACAACGCATCACCAGATCAAATAATCATTATCATGTTGAACGCAATCGCCATTCTCCGTCTGCCGGAATCTCCGGAGCCAAACGCTGCCCTTCCGCGCACTTTTTCCATGAAAGCCAACACGGAATTTCAGCCCCGTGAAGGCAGCGGAAAAATTGCATTGCCCACCATGGAAGGTATTTGTTTTGAGAAGGTAAAGCATATCATTTACCTGGAAGCAAGCGGCAATTATACCGCCCTGCATTTCAAAGACAAACGTCAGATACTGGTGTGTAAAACTCTCAGAGAAGTGGAAAAAATGCTGCCAGAAAGCGCCTTTGTGCGTATCCATAGATCCCACGCTATTCATTTGAAGCACCTCAAAAAATACATCCGCGGCAAGGGTGGCCATGTGCTGCTGCCCAATGGCATCACCCTTGCCGTTTCCATCGGCCAGAAAGACATGTTTCTGGAACAAGTAAAACGCTATTACCGACTACCGTAGGCCGTCAAATAAACACCGCTACTTTTCCCCTGCCCGCTTCGCGATTTCGTGAAGCGGGTTGAGCAGGGGGATTTTCAGCCGCATCGAACATTCTTTTCATAACAAGAGACACAGTAAGGGTTTGGTTTGGCACCGGGCGCAGCAACTTGCGTCCGGTGATTTTTTTTTCGGTAATTTTTCAGACCTTGCACGGCGAAAACATGGAGTCCGGTTTCTCATGAGTGTCTCTGCCAATCATTTACCCCGCCGCTACCCTGGTCTGCGCCCTTTTGAGCGCAGCCAAAGCGCTGTATTCCACGGCAGACAAGACGATATTACCCGACTCACCAACCTGATTTTGCGGGAGCGACTGGTGGTTTTGTTTGCCAAATCCGGCATGGGCAAAACCTCTCTGCTGCAGGCCGGCTGCGCTCCGGAAATGGAACGCCAGGATTTTGTGCCCGTTTTTCTGCGCACCGAACGCAGCGACCGGCCTATCCTCACCGGCATCAGCGAAATGCTGGATAAAAACCCGCAAATTGGCGGTACCGACAACACCGGCCTGCGCCCGGGCGCCCCGCAAACCCTGTGGGAAAAAATGAAACGGCTGGAGTTCGACCTCAATGGACTGCCTGCTACCCCGGTACTGGTATTGGATCAGTTTGAAGAAGCCTTTACCCTTTCCCATAGCGACGAAAGCCGGCGGCAATTCTTCAACGAACTGGCAGATCTGGCCAATGAAACCATGCCGGAATCCCTGCGCGCCAACCTGCTCGAACAATTTGAATACGGGCATATCGACGTGCAAACCATGCAATGGTGGGAGCAACAGCCCAATGTGCGCATCGTGCTGAGTATTCGTTCCGACTTTTTACACATGATCGACCGGGTGAGTAAGAACATCCCGGGCATCCTGCGAAACCGCTACGAACTTTTGCCGCTCGACCGGGAAAAAGCCCGTATTGCCATCGTCAATCCCGCACAGGAACAAGGCAAATATGCCAGCCCTCCCTTCTTATACGCACCGGAAGCGCTGGACGAAATGCTGAATTTTTTATCCGGACACGACAGCGAGAACAACGGCGCATCAGATAAAAAGGATGAAATAGAGGCTGTAAACCTGCAAATTATTTGTCAGGATGTAGAAGAACGCATCATTGACTACCACAAGGAAGCCAACTTCCAGGTGGACAGCCCTTTTTATGAAGGGAAAGAAGGCTTGCGCAGTTCTATCCGGAATTTTTACCAAAATCAGCTTCAGCAGTTCCCCAAGGCACTCTCAGACCGGATTAACCTCAAAAAACAACAGGGCGTTAATATTTCCGGGCTCGATGAACACCTTGTTACCCAGTCGCCTGAACAGCTGCGTGATACGGCGCGACGCCTGATTGAAGAAAGCCTTATCACGCCGGGCAATCGGCGCAACTCGGTGGTAGACGATACCCTGATCAGTGAATACCATATCTCGCCAGATTTTCTGGATACCCTGGTAGATAAGAGTCGCCTGCTGCGCAAAGAGCCGCGACTGGATGATTTTTACTACGAAATCAGCCATGATACCCTGCTGCCAGCCATCATTGAATCGCGCAATGCCCGCCGCGACAAGGAACAATCGGACCGCGAAAAAGCTGAATACCTCAAGCAACTTGCCGATGAGGCGCGCAGGCGTGAGGCGGTGGAAGCCGAGTTGATTGCTACACGCCGGCAACGCAAACTGGCCAGAACAGTGGCTGCCACCTCTTTTTTATCCTTACTGGTTTGCCTGGGTTTTGCCATGTGGTTCATCAATGAATACGTGGAAAATGCACGCGGGCAGCTGGGGCAGGCAGAGGTGTATGTGCACAACGAACTTTACGATGCCGCCGACCGTGCGTACGACGATCTGATTGCGCATCCGCGTCGCTGTTGGGTACTGGAGAATACCAAACCGCACAAGGATGTTTGCGCGGAATTTGAGGTGGTGAAAAAATTCCACCACGCGTTTCAGGTGGTAGACAACAACTTTACCTATGCGGATTCGTTGATGCTGGTGAATCACTATGCTTTGGCCCTGAAGCACTATCGGGTGGCAGAAGATTCATTGGAAGCATACCAACAATTAAACAGCAGGTATTCGCACGATACGCTGAACAACAACTTCCGGGTAAAACCCGAGTTGATACTGGATAAAGCTGAACTGATATCTACCCGTATTGTCAATGCCAACCAAACCCTGATCCGGGAATTCAAGATCAGTCAGCGGGAATACGAATCGTTCGCAGAGGCGCGCGTATGGGGGCAGGCATTGCGCAATCTGCGCCGTATGAAACAACTGCTGCCCAAGCACCCGTCTGACGAGGCCGACCTGCAAAACGCGCTCAAAATCAACGAATTGCCCAGTACGTATGTGCAAAAAGAGCTGGCTAAATGTGAGGCCAAACTGAAGGCCGATTAGGCACCCTCCACTTCTACACCTTTTCGATCAAATCCGGATAATCCGTAATGATACCATCTACCCCCAAACGCACCAAGCGGCGCATGGACTTAACATCATTCACCGTCCATGGAACCAGTTTCATATTTTTCTCCTTGCATTTTTTTACCAGCGCTCGGTCCACCAGCAGATAATACGGGCTGTAGATAGCCGGGGTAAAGTTTAGCCGTGCGAGATTGGAGTCCAGGCTATTGATGTTTTCAATGAGGAAAGCCAGTTGCAGTTCCGGCGCCTGTTGGTGCAGGGCGTTCATGGCTCTGGGGTCGAAAGATTGAACTGTGACCTGTTTTTCCAGTTGAAGCGCCCGGATTTCGGCTACCACAAGCTGCACAAACTGATCTACCGGCGGGTGCCGGAGGCCATCCCAGGCAGGGTTAGATTTGATTTCGATATTCCAGCGGATATCCGGACGCACGGCGCGCACCGCCTGCACCACTTCCCGGAAGCCGGGTTTATAGGTTTTTTGTTTGAGTTGGGCAGGGAACCTCGGGTTTCCGGAGCTTCCGCAATCGTAAGCTTTTATTTCTTCGGCGGTAAGCTGGTAGATCAGGATAGACTCAGCCTCCGCGACAGTAATGGAATCGCCGTTGGGTTTGCGACAAATGGCCGGATTGAACCAGGGTTCGTGGCTAACTATGAGCTGGCCGTCTTTGGAAACAGCCAAATCAAGCTCCAGGGTTTTTACCTGCGCGAATTCCAGGGCCTTGAGGAAAGCCGGCAGAGAATTTTCAGGCATAAGCCCCCTGCAACCACGGTGTCCCTGCCAGTCGAAACCCGGGGGCACTTTCACCGGACGGGTTTCGGTAGTTTTGCAGGCCATAAAAGTGAGAATCGTCAGCATGATGCCGGCAAGATATACCAGCGAGCCGGAAAAACCGGTAATCGCCGGTCGGTACAAAGGATTCATATTTCAGCTACAGTTTTACCTTTGGGCGAAATTGCCCCAAACCAGCCGAAAAAGAATGATGTTGAAGGTTATTTTTATAAAAACTTTACTCACTCATTCACTCACTCATTCACTCACTCATTCACTCACTCACTCACTGTTTTTCATGGATATCAAGTCTTTCCTTTTTTCCCTTCCCGAGAAGGTAGCCCCGGAAGCCGTAGAAGGTCTCAGCACCCTGTTTCATTTTGACATAGCCGATGCCGGTTTATTCACTGTAAAACTGGATAACGGGAAATTCGAGGTATCGGAAGGCCTGGCAGGCGATCCGGTGTGCAAGGTAACCACGAGTGCGGATGTGCTGGAAAAACTGCTTTCAAAAGACCTAAACCCGATGATGGCCATGATGACCGGCAAACTGAAAATTTCCAACGTTGGGGAGATGTTGAAATACGCCAAAATGTTTGGGTTGATGTAGGGCGACGGCCTACGGTAGACGGTGGACGGCTTACGGCCTACGGTAGACGGTGGACGGTATTGGGCTCGGGGTAATTAGAAATGATTTGCTGCCCCGAGCCCAATACCGTCCACCGTCTACCGTAAGCCGTCTACCGTCACTCTTCGTCATCCCAGTCAAACGGGTCCACGTCCTTGAGGTCGTCGATTTCCCGGCGTTCTTTTTTGGTAGGACGGCCTGCGCCGCGTTCGCGTTTTTCGGAGGTGGGAGCGGTATTGAGGAACCAAGAGGCGTATTTCTGTTTTTCTGCTTCGGGCGTCACGTCTTCATAGCAGGTAATAGCGATTGGAGCGCCAACCCGCTTTTCGATGAGGGTTTTGGCACGGAATTCAAAATTGAAGCCATTTTTCTTCACCACCACTACATCGCCTTCTGCAATCTGGTAAGAAGGCTTAACGGAGAACCCGGCTACTTTGACTTTACCGCCTTTGCAGGCATCTGTAGCCAGGGTGCGACTCTTGAAGATGCGGATGCTCCAAAGCCATTTGTCAATTCTGACCTTGCCCATGTGTAAAAATTTGAACGCCGAAAACAGCCGGAAAGGTAAGAGAGTTCAGTTAAGGACAAAAAAAATGAGGCAGTGCCACCACAGCACTACCTCAGCCCTAACCAAATAAAACCAAATTATTCTTTCAATTGAATTGATTTCTTGCCTCAAAGGTAATGGGCTTTGTGTCGTTTTTACAACAAGTTGAAAAAATTTTTTTAAAAAAATTTTTCATTGTGCTTAAACGATACAGCGGCAATTAAAAATAAATCAAAACCCAATAAATCCAAATTAAATTACAAATGCAAGTTTCAACCAATAACCATTCAGAAAGCAGGCATCACAGAACATAATTTTATTTTTCTTCGCTTATGACAAATCCTTTGCCACGTCTTTCACTGCTCAGGGGTATTACATTTACCCTTTATTTCATTTTTACACTAAGCCCCATTGCGTTTGCGCAAACCAAAGAATTTCAGGCCGATGGCCAGTTTATTGACAAAATTTACGACTATAGTCTCACCGAAGGGCGTTGTTATGCCTGGCTGGAATATCTGAGCTACAACGTTGGGCACCGGCTCAGCGGTAGCCCCAGCGCCGCCAAAGCCGTGCAATGGGGCAAATCCATGCTCGATACCCTCGGCCTCGACACCGTTTGGCTACAGCCCTGCATGGTACCCCACTGGGTGCGCGGGGAGAAAGAACAGGTTAAGGTAATCGGGACCAAAAAAGGCCAGTCGTTCCCCATGGCAGCCCTGGCCCTGGGCGGCTCCATACCCGGCAAAGTACAGGCCGAAGTGGTGGAAATTAAATCCTGGGACCAGCTGGAAACCCTGGGCGCCAAGGGCCTGAAAGGCAAAATCGTGTTTTTCAACCGCCCCATGGATCCCACCAAAATCCGCACTTTTGAAGCCTATGGCGGCTGCGTGGATCAACGTGTGGGCGGCGCATCCCGCGCAGCCAAATACGGCGCAGTGGCCGTGCTGGTGCGCTCCGTTACCATGCGCATCGACGACCATCCGCATACTGGCAGTATGATTTACGACAGCCTGTACCAAAAAATTCCGGCAGCAGCCATCAGCACCCTGGCCGCCGAAAAACTGAGCAAAGCGCTCAGGGAAGATCCCGGATTAAAGGTATCCATGCAGTTGAACTGCAAAACCCTGCCAGACGAGCCCTCTTACAATGTCATTGGAGAAATTCGCGGCTCCGAGCGCCCGAACGATGTCATCCTCGTAGGTGGCCACCTCGACAGCTGGGATGTGGGTCATGGCGCGCACGACGACGGTGCAGGCATTGTGCAGTGTATGGACGTGCTGCGCGTGCTGAAATCGTTGGGATACAAACCACGGCATACCATTCGTTGTGTGTTGTTTATGAATGAAGAAAACGGATTGCGGGGTGGAAAGGCATATGCCAAAGAAGCCGAGCGCAAAGGCGAATTCCCTCTGGCCTCCATTGAAAGCGATGCCGGCGGATTTACCCCGCGGGGCTTTTCGTTTGAAGGAGACGAGTCGGTTTTCGGCAAGTTTTTTGAAAAGCTGATGACCTTCGAACCCCTATTTGAGCCCTATGGCCTGCGTTTCACCAAAGGCGGCTCCGGCGCCGACATCAGTCCGCTGCGCGGTATGAAAGGACTGTTGAGTGGTTATTCACCAGACTCTCAGCGCTATTTTGATTATCACCACGCCGAAACAGACACCTTCGACAAGGTTAACCAACGCGAACTGGAGCTGGGCACGGCCAGTATGGCAGCGCTGGTGTATTTGATAGATAAATACGGATTGTAACCCATGAATACTATCTTCCTACATGGCGCTCTGGGCAGCGCCGTCGCTTTTGATCGTTACCTGGCAGCCATACCAGGATCTATTGCCCTGAATCTGCCCGGACACAGAGGCGTACCGGCAAACGGTGCGTTTAGCATGGCGGATTTTGCAGAAGCAGTAATCCGGGAGCTGGATACGCGCAATATAACCCAGGCCGATATTTTTGGGTACTCCATGGGCGGGTATGTAGCACTTTGGCTGGCCTGGAAACATCCGGAGCGGGTGCGCAGTGTAAAAACCTACGGCACCAAACTGGAATGGAACCCGGAGGTGGCGGCGGGTATGAGCAGGATGTTTGATCCGGAAAAAATAGAGATCAAAGCTCCGCCTCTGGCAGCATCTCTGGCCCAACAGCATGGCGCCGAACGCTGGAAAGATCTTTGCCGGGAAACCGCGGCATTTCTGCACGAGCTGGGAAATGGCAACGGAATACCGGAAAATGCCTTTGCAGAAATATCCTGTCCGGTAACTATTGGCTGGGGCGCGCTGGATAATGTGGTCAGTGAGGCCGAAAGTCGGAAAGTGGCAGCCCTCATTCCCGGTGGCAGATTCGTGTTATTGCCGGAAGGAAAACACCTGATGGAGCAGACGGAGCTGCTTGATTACATGATTACATGATTGACGAATACATAATTACATGATTGTAGAGGGGAAGCGCTCGGTCTGGTATCCGTACGAACACCAAGCCGAACGCCTCCCCTCTTCAATCATGTAATCATGTACTCGTCAATCATGTACTCTTACCGGCTCACCTTTCCCACAAACACCGTCTTCCCGGCTCGATCCTGCACCCGGA
>DATGWL010000186.1:0-3227 GCA_035299505.1 Saprospiraceae bacterium
TACCACTAAGCCACTGAGGACACTAAGAAAGATATACGTTGGGTTTTACCACTAAGCCACTGAGGGCACTAAGAAGGATATACGTTGGGTTTTACCACTAAGCCACTGAGGACACTAAGAAAGATATACGTTGGGTTTTACCACTAAGCCACTGAGGACACTAAGCACGTACCTCTTAGTGCCCTCAGTGGCTTAGTGGTAAACCCCAGCCGAACGCCAACTCGAAAACTCAAACACTCAAACACTCCCACACTCACTTCAAGCCTATTTCTATCATAAACGCCACCTTCACCGGACGGCCGCGGTATGTTCCGGGCGTCCAGGGGGGCATTTGCTCTACGGCACTCAGGCAACGCTGCGGGATATCCGGGGAAATCCAGTCGGGCACAGGATTGGCAAATGAAACACCCTGGATAGAACCATCCTTTTGCACCACAAATTTGATATATATCATGTTCTGCGCCCCTTCACTGGGGCCGGCCGCGAGATCGCCCAGATAGTTTTGCAAATAATCCTGCAGACCTGCTTTACCACCTGGAAACTCGGGACTCACCTCCGATACCAGAAACACGGCCTCTCCCATCTCATCCACGAGTGGAGAAAGATCCACTGTCCGAATATGCTGCTTCTGATCCAGATCAATTAAAGTATCTGAGTTTTTCCAGCCGTCATATTCCAAATCGCGTATCCGATCGGATTTTTCCGACCCGTTTGGCATATCATGGTAATACCGTGCAGAAAAAAATTGCCAAACCGTTTGCGCCGGAAGCGCCGTGGCAAAAAGCAGCAGCCCCAGCGGGGCGAAATATCTGAAGTGCATGATTGAAAAGTACATGATTACATGATTGAAGAGGGCAGCGGGCGACCACTTTTGTTGATTTTCTTGTCAAGGTATGAGGCAGATACAAGAGGTTGCCCAGGCCTGTGCATTATTAACAATGGTTTTTGAAATGTGCCCCTCTTCACTCATGTAATCATGTACTCTTCAATCATATACTCCAAATCTACTCCAGTGCATGCCGGCCCGCGCTACCATCATTTTCCCAAGCGCCTTCACTCCCGGCCAGCTAAGGGCATTTCCTGATAATTTGGCTTTGTGCCAATGCACTGCGTTCACCGTCCAGCGAACGGCATAGTCATAATATCGTCTTGAATACGTGCGCTGAAAATCCAGGTCCCGATCGCTGCTGTTTTCCCATGGCAAACGCGCCGTAATGGTTTCTTTCACCGATTCATACAACCCGGTTCCTTTAATCGGATAAGCTACCGTAATGGTGAATAAATCCGGATTGGCTTCCTGTAAATGTTGCACGGTTTCCCGGATATCGGCCTCTGTTTCGCCGGGGTAACCCAGCATGATGAAGGTGCCTGTTTCTATGCCAGCTGCCCTGGCCGCGCGGATCATGGCCCGCACCTGCCCCACTTCCACCCTACGATCCATGGCATCGATGATGCGTTGGGAGCCGCTTTCCGCCCCGATCCATACCCGAAAACAACCGGCATCTTTCAGCACCTGAATAACCTCTTCCGTTAACCGGTCGGCACGGGTAATGCACTCAAACCGAATGCGCACCTGCTTTTCCTGCAATTGATCCCGAAATTCACTGAGCCATTTATGACTCACCGTAAATACATCGTCCACAAACCAGATCAGATCAAAATCATAGTGTGCCTGCAACCAGATAATCTCTTCTACCACCTTGGCCGGACTCCGCCGCCGGTAGCTCTGACCATATACGGCCGTGCTGCACCATTGGCAGGTGTACGGACATCCGCGTTGGGTACTCAGGCTTACGGCACTTTGGCCGTGCGCCTTTTTCCAGGCATCCAAATAAAGATTCAGATTGATTTTCAAACGATTAGGCAGCGGCAACTGATCCAGATCCCGCATTTTTTCCCGGGCTGTAGTTTTAAAAACACTGCCGTCGGGCAAACGAAAGGCTATTCCCGGAATATGGGAAAAATTACCCTCAGCCTGCACTATTTCCAGCAAGGTTTGTTCCCCTTCGCCAATGACGATCAAGTCTGCGCCGTGCTGAAGATAGGCTTCCAGATTATAACTTACATCTGGCCCGCCCAGTACAATCAGGGCGTTCTTCAAACTTTCCTGCTCCCGCACCCATCTGATCAGAGCCAGTACCCGCACCTTCGTCATCAAATTGACATACAGCGCCAAAACCTTAGGCGGATTTTCCAACAACCGCATCTGCAAGGCTTCCATATTAGAAAAGGTAGTATCAAACACCTCATGAGCCACCCCATGTTCCTGCAACCAGCCCGATAAATACAACAAACCCAACGGCGGATACGGCCGCATGATAGACCGCTCCTTCGGGTCTTCAGCTAAAAAATAACCATGAGTCAGAATCACCATTTATTGAAAGGCACTAAGGTAACACAAGGCACGAAGACGATATAGCACGAAGGCGCGAAGACGCGAAGGCGCGAAGACGCGAAGACGCGAAGGCGCGAAGGGGTTATTTGGCTGACGCCAAATATACAAAATGTAATTACCTTTAATACGTAATAACTATGGCCGAAGGCCAATTCTTCGCGCCTTAGCGTCTTCGCGTTCCCCTTTGTGCCTTTCAACCGAAGGCTTTCGCGACCTCCAAAACCATTAATTCCGGTGCTTCTTCCTGAACAAAGTGCCCGGCTTCAGGGCATCGAACCACCCGGGCATCGGGGAAAGCCTGTATCCATTTTTCCAGTTCGTAGGTGGGTATTGCCTTGTCTTTCATGCCCCAGAAAATGAGCTTCAGTTTGCCCTCCAGCAAATGCCGTTGCTGCCAAAGTTCTTCCCACCAATCGCTGGCGCGGAGCAGCTGACCAGCAAAAGCATGAGTTGCCACTCTCGACGCCGGATTAGGCCAGGCCATTTTATAATGCCGGTGAACTTCCGGGGTAAGGTATTTTTTCCGGTTGCCAAAAACGGAAGGCATGATCACATTCACCGGAAAATTAAACTGCCGGTACAACATACGGCCAAACCAGTTGTCGAACAGTTTGGCGGCCAAAGCATAATGCGGGTCTGTATCCAGTCGCCACATCCAGCCATTGAAAATGCAGATGTTTCGCACATTGTCCGGTTGCCGGATAGCCTGACTCAAGCCAATGGCCAGTCCAAAGTCGTTGCCAATCACCGAAAAGTCCTTTAAAGCAAGTTTTTCTATAAAAATGGCCATACGATCCGCATGCGCCCGACACGTATAATCTGCATCGGCGGG
>DATGWL010000187.1:0-8658 GCA_035299505.1 Saprospiraceae bacterium
GTCCACCGTAAGCCGTCTACCGTCTACCGTCCACCGTCCACCGTAAGCCGTCTACCGTCTACCGTCCACCGTCCACCGTCTACCGTCCACCGTCCACCGTCCATGTCGAACAAAGACGATGCATACTGGCTGCGTTCAGGGGTCATTTCCCTGGCTGAAAGGGTTGTTTCCATGGGATTCAACCTGGGTTCGGCTATGTTATTGCTGCGCCTGCTGAGCAAGGAGGCATTTGCGGCCTGGGGAATCTTTGTATTGCTCACCTATTTTGTGGAAATGGGTCGGAGCGGGTTGCTGCAAAACGGGCTGATCAGGTTTTTGCAAATGCCTTTTGATCAGCCTGCCGATAAAACCCGACTCATCAGTGCCGCATTTGGGCTACATTTGGCTTATACGCTCTTTTCCAACCTGGTATTGGCTGCTGCGGCGCCCTGGGTATCCACGCAGTACCAGGTGCCGGATTTTTTGCCCATGTTGCCGGTGTATTACCTCACCAATCTGGTTTGGGCCGGCTGCACGCACAGTATTTATGTGCAACAGGCGCATTTTGATTTTCGGGGAATGCTGGTGACGAGTATTTTTTACCGCGGTGTGCCCTTTTTATGGGTGTTTGTGTGTTGGTACAGCGGTAGTGCCATTGAGCTGTGGCAATGGCCTGCCATGCAGTTGCTGGGAGCTGCTATTGCCCTGTGGTGGCACCGGAAAGTGTTGTTCAGCCGCGATATTTTGCAGGGAATAGGCTACTGGCAATGGTACCGCACCCTGTTGAATTTTGGCAAATTTGTGCTGGGAACCAACCTCAGTACCATGATGTACAAAAATGCCGACAAGCTGATACTGGGCAAACTGCTTGGTCCGGCGGCCTTTGCGGTGTACGATGTAGCCGGGCGGGTTACGCAATTGGTAGAAGCGCCGGCTTTCAGCATTGCCTCTGTGGTATTTCCCAAAAGCGCCGAACGAATGGCGCTGGAGGGCACTTCCGGGGTGCGTCAGTTGTACGAAAAAAGTGTAGGCGCTACCCTGGCTGTTATCCTTCCATTTGTGTTGCTGGTGCTGTTATTTCCGGAGTTGATTGTGCGTTTTTTTGCCGGCACACAGTATCCGGAGTCGGTGGAGTTGCTTCGGATTACCGCTTTTTTTGGCTTGTTTATGCCATTTGCCGTGCAGTTTGGCACTGCATTGGACGCAGGCGGCAAACCGGCTGTAAATTTTGTTTTCACCCTGGGCACGGCACTGCTCAACCTCGCGCTGGGCTACTGGCTCATTCCGATTTTTGGCTTGAAAGGAGCTGCTTTTGGCACATTGGCCGGGTACATGCTCAGTTTTCTGGCCATGCAGACGTATTTATATTATACGTTTGGGGTGGTGGCTCTTCGGGCATTCGGGTATTTGCCTGAGTTTTATAAGAAACTAGGGTCTGTTATAAGGCGCATATGTTTGAAAGGCTAAAGCGCTAAGAACTCCAACTAAAGGACGGGGCAATTTATCATCACTTTCCAAGTTATACATATGTACCCTTTCCAGTATAATATCCTAAATCCTGTCAGTATGAAATACAAATCTGTAAATTTTTCAATAAACACAGGTATTGCGTTCTTTCTGCTACTATTTACTTGCGCAAACTGTAGTATAAAAGGCTCTTTTCAGGGACTTTATAGTTATTACGATAAAACGAAATTAAAAGCGCCGAATTTGATTCAAAAACCAACATTGCCCCTTTGTAATCTTATTCAACAAGACACTCCTGTTATTTTTGCTATTAACGGTATTGATTTAAAGGATTGCGTAAAGAATTTCGAAAAATCAGTAGTCTATATTTGGAAGCCCAAATGTTCGAGTGAGATTTGTATCTCACCTAAAGAACTGCAAAGATTTTGTGATACAAAAAACATTGAATTGTTTATTGTTGCTGAGTATTATGATTATGGCAATATGACTTTAAACTTTCCAACCAAACGACCGATCTTTGGGGTAGATTGCCAATATTATTCAAGCCATCTAACTAAAAAATATATCTCTATGTTTTTATCAGATTTAATAGATCGTAAAACTCAATACCAAGAGAATCAGTTTTATCTTTTTAATTATGGGTGTCTACTTGATATGTCGAACAGCTTGGAAACGTTGAAAATATAGCACAGGTACACACTGGCCAAATTCAAAAAGAAATATGAAAAAACTATTTAAATGCGCTCTGCTATGGTTATTATTTATGCTTGTTGCTTGCCAGGGTAACAAAGAAACAAAAACTATTGCCAAGCCTTCGCTGGAATCAAAAATGGATAGTGCCGTTTTGCTGATGTATAAATTATACTCAGATTGCGAAACTTCAATACTGGAAAATAGCAATGGAAAAATTGATACAATTGCCAAAATTGTTAGCTATTTATGTTTGCCAGTGAAAATTAACCCGCCAGAAGTATTTGGCGATACAACCTTAATTACGGTTTTTTTTGAGCCGGAGAGAGGCTACGAAATAGAGGATCCTAATTGTGATTTTGCTTATAGTGTAGGTTTTATAGGGGCAGATAGTCAATATGATTTTGTGATGTTTGGAGATAACTATTATACGTTAAATTCAGCACAATTAAAAAACACATACCCGGATATGGATTCTATTTTTAGTGATAACCTTGTAAAGGTTGGTTGTATACATCAGCATTTAAAACAATTACTTGATATTTCCGCGCTGCCCGGTTCTGGTCTCCAGTAGCATTGCAGAATTCCATCGCAGCACCAAACTACTACCGTGCCTTATGTATTCAGACTTGTAGGGCTTCCAAAATCCTTACAAGTCTGAACACATAACACAGGGTAGCTACCCGCAAAACAATCAAAAGTTAAATCCAGGCGAGATGGCCTATTCCTTCACCACCTTCTTCACCACCTGCTTGCCGGTTCCGCTTAGCACATGGATAAAATACAGGCCTGTGGGTATCTGCGGCAGCTGAAGGGTTGTTTCGGCTGTGTTATTGAGCTGACCCTGCTGCAGGAGTTGGCCGGTTGGCGTAGTGAGGCGCCATTGCCAATGGGCGCTTTCCTGCTGTGGCAAACGAATGGTCAGTTGATCATGCACCGGATTGGGCTGCATCTGCAGGTCAAGGGCGCCAGTGGGTTCCTGAGCAGATACCGTTGGGGTAAGCGATAACACCGAAAGCCCGTTTTGCATATCGCAGGCTATGATATTGCCGGATGGGAGCCAGGGATAATTGCCCCAGTTGCCGAAATAGCCGGTGTATACCGGGTTTTCTGGATGGGTATCGTATCGTGCCAGCAAAACGGGCTGGGTGGGATTGCTGATGTCGTAAGCCAGCAGCCCGTCTTCATATTGCGAGTTGAACAAGATGTTGTCTTTGATGTAAACGTTGTGCGGAATGGCTGTTTTGTCGCCATTATCAATAGAAAACTTATCTAAAAAGCCGCCCACCTGCTCAATTTCGCCCATAGGCAGCAACTGCAGATCGATGATCCTGACGGGTCTTCCCGCCGGAATTTCTTCGGTATAGTAGGCGTAAGTGCCTTCAGTATTCAGCCAGGAATTGTGGTTGTAGCCGCCTGTATTGATATGCGCCAGTAATTGGGGCGAAAACGGGTTTTTCATATCGTACACATAATAACCATCATATCCGGAAGAGGCATAAATGGTGTCGTTGCGCACATACGAATCGTGCAGGCCTTCGCCCTGAAAAGCGGCGTGGGTAATGAACGTGGGCTGATCAGGGTTTTGACTTACATCCAGCACCATGATGCCCATGGTGGCATTGCCGCCGTTGAGGTAGATGCGGCCCGAGGTGGTATCCAGCGTAATGGTGTGCGCTTTTTCAAAAATAGCGTTGCTCCAGTAGCTGCGCACAATGGTATCCTCGGCATGGCTCATGTCAAAAATCATGAGTCCTTCCGTGGTAGCATCTGACACGGCGTAGATGCGGTTTTTGTACGATTTGAATTCGCGCCAAACAGTATTGGCAGTGCCTTTGAACTTGCCTACCAGTTTGGGCGTGGCAGGTGTGGTAATATCGAAAAACAACACGTGCTCAGCGCCTCCCACCACAGCGTACTCCCTGCCGTTCACGGCAATGCCCCAGCAGCCGCTGTACTGCAATTTCAGGTTATCCGGCGAAGCAATGGGCAAACTGTTGTCGTCCCAGGCGCCTAAAAGGTTAAAACTGTAATTTCCCTGTGCGTTTCCCCGCAAACCCAAACCACCGATGAAAGCCAAAATCAGACAGAAATATTTCATGTGCCGTTGTTTTTTGTGCCAAAGGTAGGATTTGTTTGTAGCGGCGGCGGTTCAGATCAGGTCATTGTCGCTGAAAGACGAAGAAAATCGCAGAAACTGCCTTATCATTGCTCCGATGAAAAAGATTGACATGCACACGCATATCCTGCCCGAACGGCTGCCCAATTTTGCCGACAAATTCGGGTATGGCGAGTTTATCCACCTGGAGCACCATATTCCGGGCTTTGCCCGCATGATGAAGGGCAACACTTTTTTCCGGGAAATTGCCTCCAATTGTTGGGATCCGCAGCTGCGTATTGGCGAATATGCTCATTTTAACACGCCGGTACAGGTGGTTTGCACCATTCCGGTCATGTTCAGCTACTGGGCCAAACCTGCTGATTGTCTGGACCTTTCCATGTTCCTGAACGACCATCTGGCGGGTATTGTAGACGATTATCCGGAGCATTATATAGCCCTGGGCACTATCCCCATGCAGGATACCGACCTGGCTATTCAGGAGCTGGAGCGCCTGCACGCGTTGGGTTTTCCCGGCGTGCAGATTGGTTCCAATGTGAACCAGAAAAACCTGAGCGAACCACAGTTTTTCCCCATTTTCGAGGCTTGTGAGCGACTCAATATGGCTGTTTTTGTACATCCATGGGAAATGATGGGAGAGGGCGATATGCGCAAATACTGGCTGCCCTGGCTGGTGGGCATGCCTGCCGAAACGGCTCGTGCGGCCTGTTCGCTGGTGTTTGGCGGGGTAATGGAGCGCTTGCCCAAACTCCGGGTTTGTTTGGCGCATTCGGGGGGTTCTTTTGTGCCCACCATTGGCCGTATAGAACACGGATTCAATTGCCGGCCCGATCTGGTTGCGGTAGATAATCCGGTGTCGCCACGTGCGTATTTGAGTCGGTTCTGGTACGACTCAGCCACCCACGATCCGCAGCTATTGCGGTATATACTGGAGGTGGTTGGAGAAGACCGGGTTTGTTTGGGCACCGACTATCCGTTCCCGCTGGGAGATCTGGAGATTGGGAAATTCATAGCGGAAATGGGTTTGGCACAGGAAACGCTCGACAAGCTTTTTTACCAGAATACGCTGGATTGGTTGCATGGGGGGTAAACGTTTTTGAAAAACAGGGCGTTATACCCTGATGCCACTCCTTTTTCGCGCATGCACACTCCTGGGGCTTTGTATTGGCCTGACGGCTTTCCTCCCGGCACAAAATCTACTTCCCAATGGCGGTTTTGAAACCCATGCCCCATTAGATTGTATTACCTGCCCCATGACAGAGCAAAAGTTTGCGGCCGTTATCCCTCATTGGAAAACAGCCAATGGCGGCTATCCTTTCCTGTGTGATTGCAAGTTACAGACACAGGCTGCCGCTTCCAATGTGGGTATTTGCGATTTTTCCAAAGTAAAACCGCATAGTGGCTGCAATATGATGGAAATGGAGTACACGCCCTCCTGTCTGGATCAAAACCACGAAAACCGGGGCGTACCATCCTATCTGGCTACCCGCCTGCCAGCTCCGCTTGAACTGGGACAAGTGTATGAGGTTTCTTTTTGGTTGTTTATCCTGCCACCATTTGCCGGGGATGAAGAGTACACACGATTTATAGGGTTCAACCTTTATCCGGATGTCATTCGTAATCCGGCAGGTAAAATGCTGGAGGGCGGAACTTTCAGGCTTGATACGGTAATGATTGGCCAATGGTATCAGGTAAAATGGCTGGTAAGACCTGTTTGTCACTTGCAATACGTACTGTTTGGTTTATTTTATGATGATGAAAGGCCCCCTGTCAACTTGAATGGATATCATAACCGTTATTACCTGGATGATGTTTCGATTCGAAAACTACCGGAAACCACCCGGGAGGATGTCATTGTACCTTATTGCAAATACACCCCTGCAGAAAAGGATGATTCCCCCCCGGAAATTGCCGGTTCGGCCTGTTTTTTTACACCCAGGGATAGCACTTTGTCTGAATCCGCGCGATCATCACTCGATTCCTTTGCCCAAAGGGCTCGGGTAAATACCAGCGCTATTTTTATGGTAAGCGGCCGGACCGACAACATCGGTACCGATCATCAGGCTTTGGCACAAGCTCGAATCAAGAGCACACTGGATTATCTGGAAAGCGTACATAAGTTGCCCAGGTTTCGGTTTTTTGCTTGGCCCGTTGGCGTAGATATTCCTCTGGCGGATAACCACACCGAGGCCGGAAGAGCGCTCAACCGTTCGGTACTTATCCAACAAATGGACGGGCCGGTGTATTTGATGGTGTATAGATACCTTCTCCAGGCTGTATTTGAGGGGCAAACAGGTGAAGCATTCAGGCTTATGAATATTTGGCTGCATCTGGCGCCGGATAAACAAAAAATGATGGCGCTGATGGATCCGCGCCTCAGTCCGCTTCATTCCGATGCGCGCTGGAATGCACAGGTGCTGAAAAAAGTGCGGGCCTGTTATCAACAATTACCTCAGCCTGCTCTGGCATTCATGCTGGATTCCTTAGGATTAGAAGATCAAAAATGCAGAACCCTTGACCGCTACCTGGAAAACCTGCATACCTATATGGCAACGCTCGACAGCGTTGACCGGCGTTGGGATGTACATTTTTCCTGCGCAGATGAAAAGGTAACCGAAAGGGAAGATTCGTTTAGGATGCAGTTTTTAACAGGAAAAATAGGCTTTAACTGGCCAAAAATCTCGGATGTTGGCGAGCGCCCGGCCAAAGCAGCCTTCTGGCTGATCAGTCATACAACCGATACCGCTCTGATTGCGCAGTATTTACCGCTCATCAAACGGCGCTGCGAGGAAGGTGAAGCCGCCTGGATTCATTATGCTACCCTTTATGATCGGTTGGCTGTATTTCGCGGTAGGCCTCAGCGGTACGGAACACAGTACCGACCTTCGACCAAAGAAACCGGTAAAATGGAGTTGTTTCCATTGGAGGATCCTGCCAGGTTGGAGGAATGGCGAAAAGCCCTGGGTATTGAGTGAAAAGTGTAGCATCCGTAAAAAGCATACAACTACCCGTGATTTGATTAAAAGCACAAGCCTGTGCCGGCCAGACCTTTGCACCATAATTAAAACAACAACCAAAAAATGGGCAAAGTAATTCTGATCACCGGCGCAAGTTCCGGTATGGGCAAAGAAACCGCTGTCAAACTCATCCGCGAAGGTCATACTGTTTATGCCGTAGCCAGAAGGGTGGAGCAAATGCAGGACCTGCAGGAAATGGGCGGGCATCCAATGGCTATGGACGTTACCAACGAAGCTGATATTCAACGAGTGGTGGACGCCATCATGCAGCGCGAAGGCAAAATTGACGTGCTGTGGAACAACGCCGGCTACGGCTTGTATGGCTCGGTGGAAGACGTACCCCTGGCAGAAGCCAGAAAACAAATGGAAGTGAACCTTTTTGGCCTGGCTGCCGTAACCCAAAAGGTAACCCCGCACATGCGCAAAGCCAAGTCCGGCACCATCATCAACACCTCTTCCATGGGCGGTAAAATGTATTTCCCCATGGGCGCCTGGTACCACGCCAGCAAACACGCCCTCGAAGGCCTGAGCGATTGCCTGCGCCTCGAACTGGAGCCGTTTAACATCAAGGTAGTAATCCTGGAACCGGGCTTCATTGCTACCGAGTTTGGTCATGTGCTGCTCGATAATTTTGACAAACTGCCCAAAGACAGCGCTTACCGCGGCATGATGGACGTAATTGCTGCCGGCACCAAAAACGCCTCATCTGCCGGCGGTTCCTCTAAACCTTCCATCATTGCAGACACCGTGAGCAAAATTATCAGCACCGACCGACCCAAAACCCGATACCGTGTGGGTAAATTTGCCAAGCCTATGGTTTGGATGCGTATCTATCTGGGCGACCGTCTGTTTGACAGAATCCTGAAAACACAACTGTAATGCATATGAAACCAGTCATTCACCTGAAAAGTATTTCAGACATCAACCTGTTTGTTCAGGGAGTGGTAAAGCACCCTCTGGTGGCGGTGGTGGATTTTTCCAGGGTTGAGGAAAAAATGGAAGAAGGAACCAGGCTCTCCTGCGATTTTTATTCCATTATGTTCAAAAACTATTGCGTCAATCAAATGAAGTATGGTCGTCAGGTCTATGACTTTCAGGAAGGTAACCTCATTTGTATTGCGCCCAGACAGGTTATTACCCTGGACACAGAGGTGGAAAAACGGGACGACAAGCTGGGTTGGGGCCTGTTTTTCCACCCCGATCTGATTCGGGGAACTTCATTGGCCGGTAAAATGAAAGACTATCATTAGAGTTGTTGTGACGTAACTGTTTGATAATCAAAGTGTGTATTTTTGCTGCAAATCGTACCACTATGGCAATTAATTACAAAGAAGTAAGAAACGATCGGCAGTGGAAAGCGAGTACAGGGTTGTCAGAAGAACAGTT
>DATGWL010000188.1:0-25282 GCA_035299505.1 Saprospiraceae bacterium
TCCTGGCTTGCAATTTCCGTTAAAAGTGCTGAAATTTGTGTCTTGCTTAACTGCATCGGGTCTTCTTTTTTAGTAGTGTTTCGCGACCACTAAGATGAAGACCTTTTTTCATTTTACAGACACACTTTTTGGGACACTATCCAGCCAGGCATAGGTGAATGACTCTTGGGCCAGACAGATTAGTACATTAGTTTAGCCACTCACGGAGGTTGCGCTGGGGAGAGACCCGAGCGCGGCGGGGGGATGCTGGGATGCTTTGGGGATGGCAAGACCGGGCGGGGCGGAGAGCGAGGCGAAATAGCGTTGGCTTTTCCCTGTTCTTCATTTATTCTTCAAACATTAAATTGTTCGTAATTCAATTTTTTTGTCCCTGGTAAATGTCCTCTGTACCTCATTTCGTTTCTTGCAAGTCTTAGAATTTGTTCAATATATTCGTAATTGTCTTTCGGAAACCAAATTGGAGTGATACCAAAACTCAGCAAATAACCATTCCGTTTTGTTAATTCTTCCTCTGTGTCGGGCATGGATTCTAATGAAAAATGCTGTGGACGGTCGGTGTCACCCATTTGAGTTTTAACCGCCTGAAATACTTCCATTGTTCTGTCACGATTTAAACTACAACCGAGAAACAGCAAACTACTTGTCCTGTAGTGGTAACTCAAAACTCTTGGAATTGGCTTTGTCATGTCAAGCGTTCCGTTACCGTATGCTTCATTGTATTGGTTATTACTTATAATACATCTTGCAGGTTGTTTGATGTCGCCATGAAGTTTGATGATGGTTGTTTTATCTATTTCTGGTTTGTCAAGAATGTTTGAACTGTCTAACAGTTGAATGTTGTTTGCTGTTCCAGTATCGAAAGCTTGTTCCAGTATATGGTCGTAATTGGTTGTGATTAGGGTGTCAGTAAATAATTCTGTTAAACGTAAAGTTGTTTGTGTGATTTTGCCAGTCTTGGAAAACACATCTTTAATTTCTTGGATGAATGCATCTCTAAACCCCTTTTGTTCAATTTCCTCAATGACGGTTTCGAATTGCCCATTGTCTAATAGTTCATTTACATGTTGCGGGTCAATACCTGATGTTCGTCCTTGCTGAATAAGATGTTCTTTCCATGTTGGAAAACCACATTCTTTTGAAATGCCTGCTCCAATAAATGGAACAACTGTTCCCTCAATCAAACAATTAGCGAGTTGTTCAAATCTTAAAACATTTCTTTCATACCAGTGGTCATCTCCAAATATATTGGTTATGTGCTCTAGACCAAGGCTCTCTCTAATTCTTTCGTCACGATATTCTGCAAAGGCTTGCATATATCCCTCAATATCTCCAGCAAAAAATGCCTTACTTGGTATAGAAAGGCCTTCAATCCTATATTTTTGACGAGCAAATGCACCATCGTCACTATTTAACCACTGATTAAAGTCTGGAAATAGTTCATACCGATGGTGTTTATCATTTTGACACCATGAAATATTTTTATAAGCAGTTGTAATTACTGCCTGTCTATCCGAATCTATTTTGGCAAGAACATTCATTAAATGGCAGTTGCAATTACAGTTTGTGAAAGAACTTCTTTTATCTCTTGGGATTTTTCTATTCTTATTTTTAAATTATCACAAAGCGAAAACAGTAGAACGATTTGTTCGACAATTCTATTTTGTTCATTAAATGGGGGTAATGCAACAACGATTGGATAAATTTTACGACCTGAAATTACTGGTTGTGCTGTCGCATTATCATTTTCTTTTAGATTTGTTCCTTTAAGTAACCAGTATAAAAAATCAATTGAGATATTTTCTTCTGAAAAAGTTGTTATAAAAGCATTATCTGTTACCCAAGCATAGGGAGGCGTTATATGAATAGAGCCACAATAATATCCAACCCGTCCAATTACTAACGTTGGTTTTATTACATTGTATTTATCATGGTATCCATTAACGCCATTTCCACCATATACAGGAATTTCTCCATTGGTATTCATGTTTGATGCTGTCAAGCCATCACCAGAAGAAATCTGAATAATTTCTTGTAGCCTTACCCAAGCCCAATTATTAGGAAGTGCAAAAGGTTTTTCCTCTTCCTTAATTTCTGCTACTGTTACAGGTTTTTTAGCCTTACCCGCTTTTGCCAGTTTTTCAAAATCACTAACTATCTTTTTCCTTAAATAATCAGCGTTTTCGTCATTTTGGTCTTGATTGGTTAGTTTACCTCTTAATGCTAATTGAAGAATTGTCTCCTTCAATTGTTCAATACTATCCTCTGTGCAGAATAAAGTATCAAAATGCTCTGAAAGTTTTGCCCATGCGGTTTGAAGTTCATCTGCATCTTTTGCCCGTGTAAGATTTTCTAAAAGGCTTTTTACAAGATTCTGATGAGTTGAAAGATTTTTAGTTTTTTCTTCTTCCAGTCTGTCGCATATGGACATTAATTCGTTGACTTTTGTGATTATTCGCTTTTGCTCTTCTAAAGGAGGAAGATAAAATTTAAATTCCCTTATCAACCCTAATGAAACGAAGGATTGCACACCACCTAAGGCTTTTGCTTTCATTTCCACAGCGGCATGTTTTAGAAAAATCTGTAGAAATTCTGGGCAAGACAAATCCTTGTCATAATATTTGAATAGAGCAACATTTTTAATACTAAACTCTCTGTCTGTATCAACAATTACAGGATTACCAATACTTCCAATCATTGCAAAAAGTATATCATATCTTTCTACCTTTGACCTTTCAGAAATTTTCAAATGGTCAATCTCGGAAATATAGTTTACATCATTGAAGTCAAGCTGTCCATTGTAAAGATTCTTACTAGTAATTAAGGGATATCCGTCTGATTGGTATTTTGGGCTATCATGTGTACCATCCCTTACATCAAAAACATCAATTAAACTAGTTAATTTCCAGTTAACAGGTAGTTGACTATTTTCTTCCTTTTCTGCTTCAATCGTTTTAGGTTTGTATTTTTTTACTTTTCCTTCTTTTATGAGTTTCTCTCTTGCAATATTTATTTTTTTAAACAAATCTTCAGCTGACCCCTCTTCATTCCTTTGAGGAACTAATTTGCCTTTAATAGCAAAATCAAGTATTAGTTCTCTTAATCTTGCTATTCCCTCTAGACTTATATTGTCGATACTTTTTACACGCCCTTTGGATTTTACTCCTTGTGCATCAGTCCAAACATCAAAACCTTTTAAAATACTATCAATCATTTTTAAACTTATTTGGTTAAGGCTTCGGCTAATATGGCTTTTAGCTGATTGCGGAGTTTAGAAATTTCATCTTGTTCGTTTTGATATTGAGCAAGTAGTTCATCAGGGTCATGGCTTACTTGCTCGCCAACGTGAGGGTTTTTAATATCAAGATTATAATTTCTGTCAATGATGTCTTTTACAGGAACTTTCCAAGCTTGTTCTGTTTCTACTCTTGCAGCAAATCCGTCTGCTTCATTACCCCACCATTTAATTTCCGTTTCAAATTCCTCAAAACGCATGGGTTTTGTTTTGTTGTAGTTTACCACTCCTTCGGGGTAGGGATGTTCATAATACCAAATGTGTTCCGTTGGCTTCCCTTTAGTAAAAAACAAGATATTGGTTCTTATGCCTGTATATGGATTGAAAACCCCATTAGGCAAACGAACAATGGTGTGAAGATTAAATTCTGTAAGTAATTTTTCCTTTAAGCGGGTTTGTATTCCCTCTCCAAATAAAAAGCCATCGGGCATTACAACTGCTGCACGACCTTCGGGCTTTAAGATATGCATAATCAGAGCCATAAATAAATTGGCTGTTTCTCTTGTTTTGAAAGCTGACGGAAAGTTGTTTTCTATTCCATCTTCTTCCATTCCACCAAAAGGCGGATTGGTTACAATTACATTAACTCGGTCTGCATTACCATAATCTCTTAAAGGTCGGGCAAGGGTATTGTCGTGTTTGATATTTATAGGAACATCAATACCGTGCAGAATCATGTTTGTGGTGCAAAGCATATGTGGCATTGCTTTTTTCTCCACACCAAAAATGGTTTTCTGCAATATTTCTTCTTCGGCTGGTGATTTTACAAAATTGTTTCGCTTGTATTCAATTGCATTTGTCAAGAATCCACCTGTTCCGCAAGCAGGATCAAGAACAGTTTCTTCCAATTGCGGTGCAATTCTGTCAACAATAAAAGTGGTTACTGCTCTTGGTGTGTAGAATTCACCTGCATTACCGGCACTTTGTAAATCTTTTAAAATTTGCTCGTAAATACTTCCAAACGTATGTCTGTCGCTTGAAGCGTTGAAATTGATTTCACAAATTTTATTGATTACCTGACGAAGCAAAGTGCCTGACTTCATGTAGTTGTAGGCATCTTCAAATACATTTTTAATTACTAATGCCCTTTTGTTATCGTCACCATCAACATTGAGTTCATTTTTTAAAGTTGGGAATAATTCATTATTGACGAAATTCAATAATTCGTCACCAGTAATTCCTTCGGAATCTTTAGCCCAATTTCTCCATCTCAATTTTTCGGGAAGTGGCGAGTGATAGTCATCTTCTGTCAGCTCTAATTCATCTTCTCTGTCGTCTAAAATCTTTAAAAAGAATAGCCACACTAACTGGCTAATACGTTGTGCGTCTCCATCTACGCCAACGTCTTTACGCATTATATCCTGAATGGATTTTATTACACCTGAAACGTTACTCATGCTGTTTTTACTTCTTTAAATAGTTCGTTTTCTAATTCTTTGATTGCTAGTTCGTATTTGTCTTTGCCACCGAAATACTCATTGATAATTTCCATTGGTGTTCCAATTTCATTGAATGGCTTTAGTTTGAGAACTTTTGCATTTTCAATGCTGGTAATTCCTTTGTCGGCATACAGGTCTAACAAACCTTGCAAAACTGCTCTTGCTTGGTCACCGTATTTGGTGAAATAGTTACGCTTCTTCACATTGTTGGCTCTCTCTCGTCTTGTTAATGGTGGTTGACCAAAGGCAACATGACATATCAAATCAAAGTCGCCAAATTCTTTACCAACAATGTCTGCAAGGTTTTCAAGAACCACTCCATGTTCTTCAAGCAAGTCAATAATCGCTTGCTTTTTACTTGCATCATTCCACTTCTTCAAAAACTCGTCAAGCGAAGAAAATTCCTGATGCACCTGCTTCTTGGTAAAGTCTCTATACGATTCGGTAATTAGTTTGCCATCTTCACCTAGATATTCAATTCGTTCATTTTTGATTTTGGCAGGAACACCGCTTACAATAATTTTATACCGTTCCTGTGGCTCTTGAACAATGTTGCCATCATCATCTTCATTTTTAGGGTCAGGCGGAACTGGGTCATCATCAGGGTCTGGATTGTATATTACAACTGGCTCACCATCAAATTCAGGGTCATTAAAGTGCTCCGTTGCCTTTTTAAAATCCATGATAGTGAAGAAGAATTTGTTGTTATCTTCATCAATACGGGTTCCACGGCCAATAATCTGTTTGAATGTAGTCATGGAGTTAATTGTTTTGTCAAGCACAATTAACCTGCATGTTTTTGCATCAACGCCAGTTGTCATCAAGTCCGAAGTTGTTGCGATTACTGGAAATTTGCTTTCAGGGTCAATAAAATTGTCCAATTCGGCCTTTCCTTCAACACTGTCGCCTGTAATTCGCATTACATACTTCGGATTTTCAATTGCAATTCTGCCAGCGGCGTTTACAATTGCTTTTCGCATTCTTTCTGCATGGTCAATGTCTTCGCAGAAAATAATGGTTTTTGAAAATGGATTTGTTGCATTGAGTAATTGCATTACTCGCTTTGCAACAAGTTTTGTTCTTTGGTTAAGAATCAAAACTCTGTCCATGTCGGACTGATTGTAGATTCTTTTTTCAATTTCTTCGCCTAAATCATCAGTCATTCCTTCGGGTGGTATCCAACCGTCAACATCTTTGTCAATGTCTATTTTGATAACCTTGTAGGGTGCAAGGAAACCATCTTGAATTCCTTGTTTTAAACTGTATGTGTAAACTGGTTCACCGAAGTATGTAATGTTTGACACATACTCAGTTTCTTTTGGTGTAGCAGTTAACCCAATTTGTATTGCATTTTTGAAATAGTCAAGAATTTCACGCCAGTTTGAATCTTCTGATGCACTACCTCTATGGCACTCATCAATTATGATTAAATCAAAAAAGTCAGGCGAAACGCTTTTGTAAATTTTATCCTCTTCATCAGGGCCAGTCATGGCTTGATATAAGCCTAAATGAATTTCATAAGATGGGTCAATTTTTCTGTTTTTAATTTTTGTCATTACAGAACCAAATGGTTTAAAATCATTTACCAAAGTTTGGTCTGCTAAAATGTTTCTGTCCACCAAGAAAAGAATTCGTTTTACTGCTTTGGCTTTCCAAAGTCGCCAAATGATTTGAAATGTTGTGTAAGTTTTTCCTGTTCCTGTCGCCATTACTAACAAAATTCTTTTCTGTCCTCTTGCAACTGCTTCAAGTGTTCTGTTTATTGCTTCAACCTGATAATATCTTGGTTCTTTCGTTGAGCCATCAGAATAGTAAGGTTGTAAAACCAATTCTTCATCCTTGTCGGATATGTTATGCATTTTCTTGTAACGTTCCCATAATTCTTTTGGGCTTGGGAAATGCTCAAGTGGAAATTCTGTTTCAATATCTTCACCTTCCGCAGCGACTTTATTGTGTGATGCAAAAGCATCACCATTTGAACTGAATGCACTTGGAACGCCTAAAATATTGGCGTAACCTAAAGCCTGCTGCATTCCGTCACTTACAGTATGATGATTGTCTTTGGATTCAATTACAGCAACTCTTGTCCCGGGTTTCCATGAAAGCACATAATCAGCAAACTTCTTCTTTTTCTTGTTCCGTGCCGACATTTCACCACGAACAATAACAGGCCCGGGGGTTAGAGTCACATTCTGCCTGATTTGGCTATGCAAGTCCCAACCTGCATTAATGATTGCAGGAGTGATGAAATTATTTTCAATATCTCTTTCGCTTAATTCTTTTTTGTTCATTTGTTGTCACTGACAATTTGATTCCAAAATACTATTATTATTGATGCATTTGCTAAAATGGCTCTTATGTAAACTTTTGTTTGTGTGGGTTTTTGAGGATTACAAATGTGTCGTTTGTGTGGGTTAAAATTGTTAAAAAAATGAAAATGAGAAAAAACATTGCTTTGATCAGGGTGCCAGGTTGCTTGTAATCAGATTGATGGATTACCTAGTCCCTCTGTAACTTATAACTCTTTCCAGCAAAAGTAAAAAAACTCCCAATCCTAACAAGCCCTCTACACATTTTTCCTAAACCAACGCCGCCTACCTACTTACCCATCCCCCCAATCCCCCAAATTCCCCTACCTTTGCCCCCTCATTATCAAAAACCATGTTTCCAAAATACGATGTCATCGTTGTCGGCGCGGGCCACGCGGGTTGCGAGGCGGCCGTAGCTGCGGCTAACCTGGGCTGCAAAGTCCTGTTGGCTACCATGAATATGCAAACCATCGGCCAGATGAGCTGCAACCCTGCTATGGGCGGGGTGGCCAAGGGCCAAATTGTGCGGGAGGTGGATGCCCTGTGCGGGTATTCGGGTATTGTGACGGATCATACCGCTATTCAGTTCCGCATGCTGAACCGCTCCAAGGGTCCGGCTATGTGGAGTCCGCGGGCGCAGAACGACCGTATGGCTTTTGCCGGCAAGTGGCGCCAGATGCTGGAAAACAACCCCAATATTGACTTCTGGCAGGAAATGGTGGCCGGTTTGGTGGTGAAAGACGGTCGGGTGCGAGGCGTGCGCACCAGCATGGGCATCGAGATTGAGGGCGAGGCGGTGGTGCTCACCAACGGCACCTTTCTGAACGGCCTGATCCACATCGGCGAGAAGCAGTTTGGCGGCGGCCGGGCCGGAGAAAGCGCGGCCCGGGGCATCACGGAACAACTCGTGGAGCTGGGCTTTGAGGCGGGCCGCATGAAAACGGGCACGCCGCCGCGTATAGACGGCCGCAGCCTGGATTACAGCAAAATGGAGATGCAGCCCGGCGATAACCCGCCTGGCAAATTCTCGTACACGGATACACCCAAACTGGAAAATCAGCTCTGCTGCTGGAGCACGTACACCAACCAGCAGGTGCACGATATGCTGCGCACGGGTTTTGATAAATCGCCCATGTTCAACGGTCGCATCCAGGGCGTGGGGCCGCGGTATTGCCCCAGCATCGAGGATAAAATTGACCGCTTCGGCGATAAAGACCGGCATCAGCTGTTCATTGAGCCGGAGGGCCGGGATACGGTGGAGATCTACATCAACGGGTTCTCTTCCTCGCTGCCGGAGGATGTGCAGTTCAAGGCGCTGCGGCTCATTCCGGGACTGGAAAATGCCAAGATGTTCCGTCCGGGTTATGCCATTGAATACGATTATTTCCCGCCCACCCAGCTGCAGCCCACGCTGGAAACGCACCTGGTGAAAAACCTGTTTTTTGCCGGTCAGATCAACGGCACCACGGGCTACGAGGAAGCAGCTTGTCAGGGACTCATGGCGGGCCTCAACGCCGCGCTGGCCGCCAAAGACCAGGAACAACTGGTGCTGAAACGCTCGGAGGCGTACATCGGGGTGCTGATAGACGACCTGGTGAACAAGGGCACCGAGGAGCCGTACCGGATGTTTACCAGTCGGGCGGAGTACCGCATTTTGCTGCGTCAGGACAACGCTGATCTGCGCCTCACGCCTATTGCGCATCGCCTGGGCCTTGCGGGCGCGGAGGAGCGCATGGCGCGCGTACACGCGAAAAACCGGGCCACGGCAGAGATCGAGGCGTTTTTCCGCAATGCTTCGGTGCAGCCGGACGAACTCAATGGCTACCTGCAAACCGTGGATTCAGCGCCTATTAACCAGAAAACCAAGCTGCACAACATTCTGCTGCGTCCGCAGGTGGATATTGCCGGAATGGCCGGGGTGCTGCCGGAATTGGCCACTTTCCTGCGCCCCTACGAGCAGGAGTTTGTGGAACTGGCCGAGATCAATATCAAGTACGACGGCTATATCAAAAAAGAAGAAGAAATGGTGGCGCGCCACGCCCGCCTGGAAGACCTCCAGCTGCAACCGGATTTTGATTATGCCCGCGTGAACGGCCTCAGCATTGAAGCCCGCCAGAAGCTGGCCAGTGTGCGTCCGCGCACCATCGGCCAGGCCAGCCGCATCTCCGGGGTGAATCCGGCGGATGTGAGTGTTTTGCTGGTGCACCTCGGAAGGTAGGGAATTGGGAATATCCAATATCCAATATCCAATGTCCAATGTCCAAGTGGAGCGGGGGCTTGGCGTCAGCACAATTGCTGGATGGTTCACGAGCGCTTAGCACAAGGTGGTTGCTTTGGCCAATCACCCGCGAAAAATTAAACCTGATAGCAATCGCTAAACACCCGCCCCACTTGGACATTGGATATTGGATATTGGTTATTTTTCCGCTGTTGGCGTCCCCGCCAACAGCCACGGCGGAGTGAGTGGCTGAAAGCTGTAGCTAAATTTTAATTCGGAAAAAGTTACCAGAGATCGGGTACTCATTCCACCGCTTCTTGTTGGCGAGGACGCCAACAAGGGAAAAAGAATGTCCAATATCCAATGTCCAATGTCCAAGTGGTGCGGGTGTTTGGCGTCAGCACATTTGCCTGGATGTTTGCGCCTGAATGGCTAAAAGTTACTTTTCGGCTTCGCCATTCAGGCGAGAGTTATCAGACAAAAGTGCTGACGCCAAACACCCGCACCACTTGGACATTGGACATTGGATATTGGTTATTGGATATTGGTTATTGGATATTTCCCCGGCGTTTCACTTCTTCCATGACCATTTTGAGCTCGCGGCCGGCGTCGCCGGTGACGGAGGTGTTTTCCTGGGCTCTGCGAATGAGGTAGGGGATTACTTCCTTGACTTGTCCGTAAGGCAGGTATTTGGCTACGCGGAAACCGGCCTCGGCGAGGTTGAAGGTGAGGTTGTCGCTCATGCCATATAGCTGGCTGAACAGGGTGTTGGGATGGTTGTGCGGGAGGCTTTTTTTGTCCATGAGTTCTACCATGAGCAGGGCGCTGTCGGCGTTGTGACTGGCGTTGCAAACGGCCATGGAATCGAGGTGATCAATACAGAAGCGCAGGGCGGTGTTGTAGAGATCGTCGGTAGCGGCTTTGTCGGGGTTGATGGGGTCGGGGTAGCCGAGTTCCTGGGCGCGGGTGCGTTCTTTTTCCATGTAGGCGCCGCGCACCAGTTTGGCGCCGAGCAGGAATCCTTCTTTTTGGGCCCGGTCGTAACTTTCGGTGAGGAAGTTGAGCCGGTCGTGGCGGTACATCTGGAAGGTGTTGTACACAACCACCTGTTTTTTGTTGTAACGGCGCATCATGAGCCACACGAGGTGGTCGATGGCGTCTTGAATCCAGCTTTCTTCGGCGTCGATGAATACGGCTACGTTTTTGGTGGAGGCGTGGTAGCAGATGGCATCCAGGCGTTTGAGGGCGTTGCGGTATTCAAAAATTTCGTCGCGGTTGAGGGTTTCGGCAGACTGGATGCGTTCCAGCAGTCCGAAGCGCATGAGTCCGGTTACTTTGGTGCTGATGACCGGTATACTTTTCACGGAGCGGGCGGCAAAGTCGATGGCCCGGATGTTCTCGTTCATGGTGTGGTTGAAATCGAGCTCCGTTTCCTTGGCTTCAGCGCCGTAATCCAGGATGGTGAGGGTTTTGTATTGGGCCAGCCGTTCAATGCTGGGCTGACTGTCGAGCAGGGTAGTGCCGCCAACGAACTGGGAGAAGATGGTTTTTTTCACCGCCCATTCGGAGAGTGGAATGTTGTTTTCCACTGCCCAGAGTGCCAGTGCCGATCCGTATTTCACCAGCCAGGGTTTGTTCATCATGTTGAACAGCCAAGCGGTTTTTCTGAGTTCTTTGTTGCTCAGGTGAGCAAACGCGATTTGCGTATTGTTGAAATCTATCTTGGTCATGGTTAAGCGCTCTTAGGCAGATATGTTTATCGGGGTCAGGTTTGCCAGATGTGCCAGGCTGCTTCTGCCTGTAACTCCAACATTTCCAGTCCGTTCCTGATGTGGCAGCCCCGTTGTTTGGCTTCGCGCAAAAGTAGCGTTTCGGCGGGATTGTAGATCAAATCAAAGACAAACATACCGGGTTGAAACATCTGTGTCGGCACGGGCGGCATTTGGTCTGTTTCGGGGAAGGTGCCCAACGGGGTAGTGTTGATCAGCAGGGCGCAACTGGTGTGCTGCAATTCCGTGTAACTGATCTCCTGCGCCGTGCGCGGCGAACGGGAAACAAAGCGGTAAGGGATCTGTAATTTGCGCAGCACATAGGCTACGGCTTTGGCGGCGCCACCGGTTCCCAGGATCAGGGCCTGGCCGATATTGACCGAAAAACCCGGCATGTTGCGCAGGGATTGCTCAAAACCCAGCACATCGGTATTGTAGCCTTTGAGATGGCCTCCGGCGCCCACTTTGATGCAATTGACGGCGCCTACAGCCCGGGCGGTTTCGTCGAGCTCCTGCAGCAGGGGCATCACTGTTTCCTTGTGGGGAATGGTAACGTTGAGTCCGCAGAGATCGGGGTATTGGGCCAGAATACCAGTCAGCTCAGTGGCAGACTGGATGGGAAACAGCTCGTATGCGGCGTCCTGGACACCTTCCCGGCGGAATTTTTCCGAGAAATAGGCTTTGGAAAAAGAATGGCCCAGGGGCCAGCCGATCAGTCCGTAGCGGCGCATGGCCTAATACTGTTTGATTCCCGTCACGTAATACATGTCGAGGGTTCCTTTGTTTTTAGCCGGGATTTTGCCGCGGTGCTGCCATTCGAACTCGTATTTGGCCAGCCAGTAGGCATCCTCGCTCACATTAACGCGGCCTGGCTCGCATTGTTCTTCCAGGCGGGCAGCGGTGTTCACGGTATCGCCCCAGATGTCGTAGGCGAATTTTTTGGCGCCTACCACGCCGGCTACTACCGGGCCGGTGTGAATACCCACACGGGCATCGAAATAGGGCAGTCCCTGACTCATGCGTTCAGCTTTGAGTCCGAGCAGGAAATCCTGCATTTCCAGGGCTGCTTTCACCATGTCGGTAGGACTGGCGTTCATATCAGACAAACCGCTGGCGCATATATAGGCATCTCCCACGGTTTTGATTTTTTCAATGCGGTACTTGCTGATGATCTGGTCGAAATTAGAAAAACACAGGTCGAGTTCTTCCACGAGGCGTTCCGGGCTGAGTCGCTCGGCCACATTGGTAAAGCCTTTAAAGTCGACGAACATCACGGTTGCCTGATCGTATTTTCGGGCGGCAACCTTGTTGCGGGTTTTCAATTCTTCTGCGATGGCTGGCGGCAGGATGTTGAGCAACAGGTTATTGGAGCGTTTTTGTTCTTCTTCAATGAGGGCATTTTTCTGAGTCAGTTCATTGGCCATGCGTTTTTTAGCGCGGAAACGGGCATAGAACAGGAGGGCGAGAAAAAATACGAACACCACCACGAGCGCCAGCACGTTGCGCATGTTTTCGCTTTGTTCGCGCAGGAGTTCAGCTTCGGCCAGGCGGGTTTTTTTCTCCTGGAGTTCGCGTTCCTGCTGGGCTTTCACGATGGAGTCGATCATCTGGTCTTCGGTCAGGTTTTTCACCCGGAGCGAATACACTTTTGCGGCAGAATCTGCCCGAATGGCGGTTTGGGAGGCCTGGCTGAGGGCAGCGTCTTTTTCACTGATCACCATCTGCGATTTTTCTTCTACCTCTTTGAGCTGGCTTTGGTAGGTATTTTGCAGCAGTTGGGTTTGGCCGGTTGCAGCGGCGAGTTGTTCACGCAGGGAACGGTTGTCGGCTTCAGCGGCGGCAAGCTGATTTTCCAGTTTGCGCAGGGATTCGCCGCCGCCCCGAACGCCGCCGCCGGATTCTTTGAGGTATTTAACTGTTTCGGTGCTCCATTTTAGTGCCTCCTTCATATCGTTCTGCTTCATGGCAATGTCTTGCAGCTTTTCGGAGCTGATGAGCACCAGATCGCGGAAGCCGTAGTTGCGGGAGGTGTTCCAGGCCCGGTTGAAGCGGCCGGCGGCTTCTTTATAGTTGCGCAGGCGGTATTCAGCGTCGGCAGCCAGTACGGCGGCATCGGCTTCGCGGCGTTTATCGCCTACTTCCACGGCCAGTTGGTTGGCGCGCATGGCAAAGTCCGACGCTTTTTTGGCGTTGTTGGCGGCCAGCGATTTTTCAGCAATCTGATAGGCGAAGTTCAGTCGCTCCGTTTTGGAGGAAGAACGGTTGAAACGCGCTTCCAGTTCTGCTACCGATTGGGCCGGGAGCCATTGGAGGCCTGAAAAGAGGAGTATTAAGGCGGTTAGGTATCTCATCATCACGGATTCAGGTTTTCAGGGGGCGCCAGTGACAAATAAACGATGGCTTGATGGAAAATGTTATGCATTCCCACGGGGGTTGGCAAATGTCGAATATTCTTTGGATATACAGTGTGCTAAAGCAAAAAACATGCGAGGGGGGAAGCCCCCTTCCCCGGAAAAACTACGTTCACTTCACTGCACAGTAGCCTTCAAATGGCCTTCGGAGAGTTGGATGTCCAGGAGGTCGCCGGTGTTTGCGTCGTGGGCTGATTGTAGAGCCCGGCCGTTTTTGCGGGTGATGCTGTAGCCGCGTTGGAGCACCTGATTGGGATGCATACTTTGGCAGAGGGCGAGGTATTGTTCGAGGGTTTGTTGTTGGCGCTGTATCAGGTTTCGGGTGAGCAGCGGGATGGTTTGCTGCAGGGTATCGAGCTCGTACGCGCGGCGGCGTGTGTGTTCGCGGGCGGAAAACTGCAGGGTGGTTTCTACCCGATCCAGTTCCAGTTGGGCGTATTTTAGGGTGTTTAGGGCAATTTGTTCCAGGGTTTGGGCAGCTTCCAGCACTTCTCCTTCAAAAATCAGGTTGTGCTGCACCAGGAAATCAGCCACGGCGGTGGGGGTTTTCAGGGCGGTATGCGCCACCATGTCCAGCACACTTTCGTCTACATCATGGCCAATTCCGGTGAACAGGGGCAGGGGCATGCGGGCGGCGGTTTGGCAGAGTTCGAGGGCGTCAAAAACGAGCAGATCCAGTTTGGCGCCGCCACCGCGCACAATCACTACCGCATCGAATTGCGCGCTGTTTCGCACTACTTCCCGCAGGGCGGCCAGGAGTTCCGTTTCGGCGTTTTTACCTTGAACGGATGCGGTAAAGTATTGACAATTAAAGGTATATCCAAAATTGTTGCCCTCCAGGTGTTCTCTGAAATCCTGCAATCCGGCGGCGGTTTCGCTGCTGATTACAGCAATGCGCTGCAATACCGGCGGCAGGGTTAGGCTGCGGTTGAGGTCCAGCAAACCCAGTTCGCGGAGGGTTTGAATGGTTTGCCTGCGCCGCATATCCATTTGTCCGAAAGTATGGGCGGGATCGATGTCGGTGATGTGCAGCTTGAAACCGTATCTTTCGTGAAATTCCGGTCGTACGAGCATGCGGAGTTCCAGTCCTTCCTGAAGCAGAGGCGAGAGTCCCTGTGGCATGCGGGCGTTGATTTGTCGGAATTCAGAGGCCCAGATGGCGGCTTGTGCCTGGGCGATGATATCGTCGGTGGCGGGGTCTTTTTGTACCAGATCCAGGTATCGGTGTCCGCGGGATTCGCCTATTTGAGCCAGTTCGGCAACGATCCACAGCGGCTGCTGAAAGTTCAGCGCCATGATGCGGCGGATGTGTTCGTTGAGTTCGAAGAGGCTGTGCGTGTGCATGGAGCGAAGATAGGATGTGCGTTTGTAATTCCTATATTGACAGGTGATAAGGAGTTAAATAATCGCTGAGCTTTTGCCATTTAATGTGAATAGGACCTGGTATTAGTTCATTAGTTTGGCATTGTTACTTTTCTTTTTGCTTGCCCAAAAAGAAAAGTAACCAAAAGAAAAAAGGCAGTCTTCCCGGCAAAGCCAACGACCTACGGGGATTGCGCTGCTTTTTAACCGCAGTCCATCGTATTTAGCATCATCGTGCTGTACTGCCGGTTAAAAAGAAGGCGCTCCCTCCTTACGTCGGGACCATCCCCTTCGGTCGGGCTTGCCTCGCAGACGGCGGGGGCTAGAGTTGGGCATTTACAGGGATGGTAGTCATATTGTATAAAATATTATGCATTCTGAATCCTTTTAGACATAAATTTGATTAAATTACAACGATTTTTTCAAGTTTTTGTGGCTTTTAAGCCAGGCTTCAGTTATTAACAGGTTAGAAATGGTACACATTTTTCATAAATGTGTACCATTACTAATTAACAGGCGAAAAAAACACTGCGTTTTACAATATGCCTTAAACTGGCCCGTCTTCCTAATCATAAGCATGTTCACAAAATCCGAACATGCGATAAAACTTGGAACTTAGTTTGACAACCCGGCAACGCGACAACAAGATCACTCACTGGTTCGGTCAGTATGGCCGGCGGGTGTTGGCCTATATCCAATCCAGGATCCGGGATTGGGAGGTGGCTGAAGACACTGCCCAGGATGTGTGGTTGCAATTGACGCGGCAGGAAGATCTGGATCAGATTGAGGAGGTGGGTAGCTGGCTGTTTACCACGGCCCGCAACCGCATCACGGATTATTACCGGAAGCAAAAAACCATACCGTTCAGTCAGCTGGCGGGTGGTGCTACCGAAGATCCGGAGGAAGATGCTGAGGAGGATCTGATGTTTGACCAATGGGTGTCTGAGCATTTGCCGGACAGTTTGTTGGAGAGTCGGGAGTTTTGGGATGAGTTGGATCGGGCGCTGACCTTGCTGCCACCGGAGCAGCGGGAGGTTTTTGTGGCGCACGAGCTCAATGAGGTCTCTTTCAAAGAGATGTCGGACAAAACCGGAGTGCCCCTTAATACCTTGTTGGCGCGCAAGCGATATGCGGTGCTGAGGTTGCGGGAGTATTTTGAGGAAAGACGATAACGGACTGATTTTCAGGATTTTTATCAAAAAAATCACCATTAAAAAAAGAAAAATCATGCAATACACAAAATGGAAATGGGTGGCAAAGGCCATCGTGTTTGGAGCGGCATTTGTTGGTTTGGGCACGTATGTTACCATGCTGCTTTGGAATAATCTGGCTGTGGGTGTTTTTGGCTTGCCTGTACTGGGCTTTTTTCAAACCCTGGGTTTGATGGTACTGGGACGATTGCTAACCGGGGGCTGGGGTTGGCGCAGTTGGCGCGGCGGCGGCAGTCATAAAGGACACTGGATGCGGAAGCGTTGGCACAGCATGACCCCTGAGCAAAGGGAGCAGTTTATGCAGCGATGGAAAGCTTAACGTACCGGCGGGTTTAGCCGCCGATTGAGGGGGGTGAGGGGTTTGAAGGGTTTGAGGGGTTTGAAGGGGTTTGAAGGGGAGAATCGCATATGATCATTTACATTACATCAGAACAAGCATTGGATGCCAGTCTGCAGGCGGCTTATGAGCAGGCTGAGTACCGGATATTTGTATCTGGTGAGGAATGGATAATGCGCCATGGGGCGCTGGAAAACTGGCTGGAAGATCGGGGGTTTGTCAGTTTAGCTATTGTAACGGCGTACAATCCGGGTTCTGTTTTGTTGGAAGATGCTGAAAACCGGCAGAGAAATGCTGCACTGGAACAGGTGTTGCAGGAACTGGCGTTGCCATACGGTCCGGCGTTAAATCAGGCTCCCGACGGCGGATGGCAGGAGCCGGGATTCTGGGTGGCCGGAATTGGGTTGGAGGCGGCTGTTGCACTGGGCAGGGAGTTTGGGCAGGCGGCTATATGGTGGGGGCACCGCGAAGTACGCGAAGGGCGCGAAGAGGGAGAGCACCGCGAAGTACGCAAAGGGCGCGAAGAGGGAATTCACCGCGAAGTACGTGAAGGGCGCGAAGAGGGGGGGGACACCACTAAGGCACTTAGGGCACTGAGAGAGGGGGGCTTTTTTGCTTCCCGTAGCACAATACTGTAAATGAATAGGCTGACGGTTTGAGTAATGCTTAATTTTGTGCGCCCTCATCAAACCCTTCAAACTTCTCAAACCCTTCAAACCCTTCAAACTTCTCAAACGGCGGCTAAACCCGCCGGTACGTTAAATTTCTCCATGTATAAACTGTTTACCGCCGTTCTGTTGCTGCTGAGCAGCGCTCTTTTCGCCCAAACTTTGCCGGAAGTGGATATTCCTATTACTTCCCGCAATTATTTCGATATCTGCAAACAACTCGATGCTTATTTCGCAGAGGAATACCTGCAGGAGGAAGATACTGACTGCTGGGACAATAAGCGTGTTAAGTACGAACGCTGGAAATGGTGGTGGCGTGATCGGGTGAAGTCCGACGGTTCTTTCCCGGATCTGCGCGCGCAGTGGATGGAATACCAGAAAGCAGTGGCTTCTGCGGCGCATGAGCGCAACGAACAGCCGGTTTGGACCAATGAAGGCCCTACCAAAAACCCTAACAGTGGCTACTGGGGCATGGGTCGTACCAAACACATTGCTTTCCACCCTACCGATCCGAACACTTTCTTCATAGGAACCCCTGATGGCGGCTTTTGGAAAACTTCCGATGGCGGCAATACCTGGATCGCTATGGGCGACGGGCTGCCATACCTGCCCGTGAGCGTGATCCTGATCAATCCGCAAAACCCGGATATCATGTATATCTCTCTGGGCGATAAAGGCGGCTGGTGGAACTGGAACCTGGGCGTATACCGCAGCACCGACGGCGGTTTGTCCTGGTCGCCTACAGGCCTGGACTGGGAGCTCTCTGAAGAAAATGTGATCTACAACCTCATCATGTCGCAAAGCAACCCGCAGGTGCTTTTTGCAGCCTCCAACAAAGGCATTAGGCGCAGCACCGACGGCGGCGATTCCTGGGAGGTACTGCGTACCGGCGAGTATACCGACATTAAATTTCAACCCGGAAACGACTCCACCATTTACGCAGCCCACCATAATTACTGGGGCACCAGCCAGGTGGTAAAAAGCACCGATGGCGGTCAAACCTGGGTGCAAATGTCTGATTTTCAGGTTACTAACAATGATATCAGACTGGCGGTTAGTCCGCTCATGACCAACTGGCTGGGTGTTCACTTCTCCAACGGCAAACGTTTTCTGCTGTCGAAAGACGGCGGTTTGACGTACACCGATAATGCTGCGCCAGACGATGACTGGGGTATTTTCAATTTCTCGGCCGCAGATTCCAATATCGTGTACCTCTGTGGCGTATCCGTGAGTCGCTCCAGCGATCAGGGAGCTACCTGGGAAAAGATTACACACTGGTACAACGATGGTATTCATGCGGAGGTGCACGCAGACGCGCATGATCTGGTGCACAGCCCGCACAACCCGAATGAGCTTTGGTATTGCAACGACGGCGGTATTTACCGTTACGACGAGTCTACGCAGGTATGGACCGACTTGTCAGACGGTTTGGGTATCGCGCAATTTTACCGCATTGCGGTGAGCGAGGGCGGTCAACTGCGCATTGCAGCTGGTTCGCAGGATAATGGTGGGTGGTTGCGCACCCCGTTTGGCTGGCGCCATACTAATGGTGGCGATGCCATGTGCCAGATCATCGATCCCACCAACAGCAACATCATGTACACGGAATACTATGGCGGCAACGATATCTATCGCTCACTCAATGGTTTCGCGACGGATGTGAACATTGCCAACAATATTCCCGGCGAGCCTTCCGGCGATTGGGTAACGCCGTTTATCCTCAACCCACAGAACCCGAAAACCTTTATTGTGGCGTTTGAAGATGTTTTCCGCTCTTTCGACCGCGGGGATACTTTCCACAAGATCAGCAACAACCTCACCGGTGCTCCGGAAAACGATTTGCGCGATGTGGCTATGTCGCCCACCGATACCAATTTTATTGCGGTAACACGTGGCAACCGGGTGTATAAAACCGTGAACGGCGGCCAAAACTGGACCAGCCGACTGGTTTCTACCAATGAAGACATTACCCGGATTTGTATTCACCCTACCAACAACGACCGCATGTGGGTAACCAAGGGTGGTTACACCCAGGGCAAAAAAGTATTTACCACTACCAACAACTGGCTGACGGCAACCAATATCAGCGGCAATTTGCCCAACGTGCCGGCCAACTGTATTATCTACGATTCCATCACCAACTACCTGCTGGTGGGCACAGATATCGGTGTATTCTACACGGATGCCGATGAAATTGACTGGAAACCATACGGCATCGGCATGCCAGCAGTGTATGTGCTGGATTTGAAAATACGGCAATTTACCCGCAAGTTATATGCCGGTACCCACGGCCGGGGCGTGTATTCTGTTGATTTGGAGAGTGTGGTAAATACCCAGGATCCACAACTGCTCGACGCCCGCGTGTATCCCAATCCGGTCAGCAATGCCCTGCTGTTCAAAACCGCCAACCGCGAGCAATTTGAAGGCACTCTCCGTCTCTTTGATGCCATGGGCCGCCAGGTGCTGAGTCGGAAAATAGCTCGTCAGCCTCTGGATGAAGTTATGCTGGATGTAGCCACCCTTACGCCGGGCATGTATTTCCTGCATGCGGTGAATGCCCAGGGAGCTGCGGTGCTGCGGGAAAAGGTGGTGAAGAGGTAAGCGAGTTTTAGTGACGGGGTGACTGCCAGTCACCCCGTCACTAAATTCGCCATTCGTGCCTTCTACTCGAATTTTATTTCCACAATTCTGAGCCGGTGTTTATTCCCCAGTCGGATTTTGCGGTATTTGGTGAGGAACCAGCCTGCAGCGGTGGAGCCTGCGGCAATGCCGTATAGTTTAGGGGCGTTTACGCTTTTATCCTGAAACCCAAACCGCCCGACGGTGGTGGCGAAGGTGAGGGTGGCGCCCAGGGTATAGCCGGCTGCGCCCAGAATGCGCCAGATGGGCTTTCGGTGCCTTTTAATGCTCTGGATTTCGTCGAGTTTTACCGCAAAGTTGTCCAGCATCAGGGTATTGGATTCCGGCAATATGTCGGTAATGGTGCGTTTGTACCAATAGTTTTCCGGTCCAACCATGCGGAAGCGGAGTTCATCTCCAATATACAGTTTGGTGGTGCGTGCCCGGTTGGCGCGCTCCAGCAGCAGCATTTTTTGTCCGGAAGCGGTATATGCGCTCAGGCAAAGCAGCAGGAGTAACAAATGTTTCATCGCTTGTTTTTTGGGTGAAGAAACGTTTAATCCTGCAATATGGTGGCGTGGGTTGGAAAAATAGACAGACTTACACGCCTACCATTTCTTTCACGGGCAGAATAGCCTTGAGTTTTTCGATCACGAAATCCACTTCTTCGCGGGTGTTGTAGTGAGAGAAAGAAAAACGGATGCTTTTTCGGGCCGGGTCGGCATGGATGGCTTCCAGTACGTGACTGCCTTTTTCAGACCCGCTGGAGCAGGCCGAGCCGCCGGAGCAACTGATGCCGGCAATGTCCATGCTGAGCAACAGCAGTTCATTTTTCGGGTTGGGCGGGAACGACACGTTGAGCACGGTGTACAGGCTTTGGCCATTGTAATCGCCGTTGAAATGGATGTCGTCAAATGTTTCCAGCAGCCTGTTTTGCAGGTAGTTTCTGATGTCTGAAATATGCGCCACCCGGGTGTCCATTTCAGTGGTGGCCAGTTCCAGTGCTTTGGCCAGGCCCACAATGCCGTACACATTTTCGGTGCCGCCGCGCATGTTGCGTTCCTGCGCTCCACCGTCAATGAATGGCTTGATAGGCGTTTCCGGACTGATGTAAATGAATCCAACGCCTTTAGGGCCGTGGAATTTATGTGCTGCGCCGGAAAGGAAATTCACGGGCGTTTCTTGTACGTTGATAGGGAAATGTCCTACGGTTTGTACCGTATCGGAATGCAGCAGGGCGCCGTATTGTTTGCAGAGTCCGGACACCAGTTTGAGGTCGATCATGGTGCCAATTTCGTTGTTGGCGTGCATGAGAGATACCAGTGTTTTTTTGCCGTTGCTGTTTTGCAGGGCAGTTTCCAGGGCCTGATAATCCGGGCGTCCGAGCGCATCCACGGGTAGCCAGACCACTTCCACGCCGTTTACTTTTTCCACGGTTTCAATGGCATGCGTGCCGCAGTGGTGTTCTGTGGGGCTGGAAATAATGCGCTGCACACCGAGGTCGCGCACGGCGCATTTGATGGCCATGTTATTGCTTTCTGTGCCGCCGGAGGTAAAAAAGATCTCGCCGGTACCTGCACCGATGCATTGGGCTACGGTTTTGCGCGCCGATTCAACGGCTGCGCGCACACTGCGCCCCTCTGCGTGAATGCTGGACGGATTGCCAAACTGTCCGCGCAATACAGGCAGCATAGCGTTGATAACCTCTTCAGAAATGGGGGTTGTGGCAGCGTTGTCGAAATAAACTCTTTGCATGGTTTACGGCTTACGGTGGACGGTTGACGGCTTACGGTGGACGGTTGACGGTGGACGGTAGACGGTTGACGGCTTACGGTGGACGGTTGACGGTTTATGGTGGACGGTAGACGGTTGACGGCTTACGGTGGACGGTAGATTTGTGCTCGATGAATGTATAATGTTTTATTCTTTCGAGCACAAATCTACCGTCTACCGTCAACCGTCAACCGTCCACCGTCCACCGTCAACCGTCAACCGGCGATGATAATTTACTTGTCCCAGATGGTAATTCAGGTGTGTGAGCAAATGCAGCAACATGTAGCGGTTGCTCACTGTTTGACCGTGTTTTTCCTGCGGATATGTTTTATCAAAATCAGCTTCAGAAAGGGACTGAAGAACGTTTTTGATGTCGTTACGTGCTTCATTTATTCCGGCAAGCAATTCCTCTCTGGGAACGTTTCTGAGAGAAAATTCCAGATCCCGTTGGCGAATATAGCCGGTATTCCCCAGAACAGCCCCGATAAAATGTTTGAGATTGCCCGTGAGGTGCAAACAAAGGGTGCCTGCGGAATTGGCAATGCTGCCACGAACCTCCCAAATGGCAGCTTCATTGGCATAAAGGCCAATTTCTTCACGAAGTTTGAGCAGATCGCGCTCAAAGAATTCAAGAAGGGTTGGAGACATGGGATAAACTGAACTTTTGCGGCTGCAAAGGTCGGTGAAATGAACGAAATAATGGTGGCATTAACGGATTAATGCAAATTTTCCCTATTTTTGTTAGGTGGCTATACAGTGTGTTGCAAAAATTAATCATTCAGCTTATTACAAGTTATTCCATTATGAAATTCAAATACTACTTACTGGCTGTGATGTTTTGGTTGTCGCCAGGCTTTTTTTTGACAGGGCACACGCAAAACATCAAATTGGACAGCACATTTGGGCAGGCAGGACGCGTTATTACCGATCATGGAAGTTTTGATGTTTGCTTAGGCCTGGGCATTCAAAAAGACAAAAAGATCATATCATGCGGAGATATCATGCGCGATTCGGAGCGCTATCAATTGATTCGTTATTTGCCCAACGGGGTAATTGATTCCAGTTTCGGAAACGCCGGATTGGCCGGTATTCAACTTGGTAATGCCGGGACAATTGCCTTTGCCATAGTTATTCAGCATGACGATAAGATTGTAATGACCGGAACTACCGCTGATACCCTTGATGGAGTATCTGACAGTGATGTATTTGTTGCCCGTTTTTTGAAAGATGGTCAGATAGACTCAACATTTGGCCAGAATGGCGCTGTGCGATTTTTCCATCAGGGCTGGGATGAAAAAGGTTGGGCTATAGCCGAACAGCACCAAGGCAGAATAATTGTGGGCGGCTCACAGTTGATCAATACAGCATCGGCATCAGCTATTTTTATGTTGGATAGTTTGGGTAACCCTGTGCCTACATTCGGAGTTAATGGAATGTATCTGGATATAAATACTTTTTCTGCACATACGATAATCGTTCGTCCGAACGGCGATTTTATTGTTGCCAGCCAGAGTCCCGGTCTGGAAACCACGGTATTTTACGCTTTTTTAGCTAATGGACAGCCTAATCCGGCATTTGGCCAGAATGGGATTGCGTATTTAGACCTGATTCCGGGCAATAATGCCATTGAACGTGTTTGGTCAGGCTTTTTTTTACCTGATGGCAGTTTAATTGCAGGAGGGGATTTTCGGGGTTTTTCTGCGGTGAAAATCCGGCCAGATGGCACCATAGATCAATCGTTTGGCCAAAATGGCGTCTGTTTGGGAGAATTTCCTGGCAACCGATACTTATTGTCGCAAGGGGTAACCTGCGTACCACAGGCAGATGGAAAATTTCTACTTACGGGCCTGTTGATTGATGCAATCAATGATGATTATGGCATCGTTCGTTACAATGCCAACGGTACGCTGGATACGTCTTTTGGAGATCAGGGCTGGATTGCCAACGACATGACAGGCACGCAAGACTGGTGCTATGCTACTCTGTGGCAGGACAGCAATCAACTTTTGCTGGGAGGCTATTCTATTGGAAATGGGAAAGTAGATATTGGACTTGCCAGATATTCAGTGCACATACCAACTACTCCGCCACAGGATAGTATGGATAATTCGACTGAACCTATCCGGATACAGGCACTCCCGAACCCTTCAAGAGGTATGTATATTCTTGAATATCAGTTAGAACAACCGGGCGATTTTATGCTGCACGTATATGACAGCAGTGCCCGGCGCGTAAGAACCCTTCAATGGACTGAGACTATTACGGGCGTTGAAACCACTCACCCGCTGGATCTTTTAGATTTGGCAGATGGGTACTATGTGCTCCAGGTATTGCTTCAGGAAAAGCAGTATTTGTTTCCTGTTATCAAGGCAAATTGACCTACCGCACCTCCCCGATATCCGCAATGATCTTTTTCGCCAGGTTGGCGGCAATCACTTCTGAATGGCTTTCGGAATAGACCCGAATGATGGGCTCAGTATTGGACGGTCGCAGGTGCACCCAGCCGTCGGCGAAGTCAATTTTGAGACCGTCTTCGGTATTGATCTGCTCGCGGTGGTATTTTTCTTTCAGAACGGCAAAAACCTTTTCCAGGTCAATTTCCGGGGAGCGGTCCAGCTTGGTTTTAGCCATCTGGTAATCCGGATAGGTTTTGCGCAGGGTAGAAATATGTTTGCCAAAATGAGCTAAATGGCTCAAAAACAAGGCAATACCAGCCAGTGCATCGCGGCCGTAGTGCAATTCCGGAACAATGACGCCGCCGTTGCCTTCACCACCGATGACGGCATTAACGGCTTTCATTTTTTCCACCACATTTACTTCGCCTACAGATGCAGCAAAATATTCGCCGCCGTATTTCTGGGTAACATCGCGGAGTGCGCGAGTAGAGCTGAGGTTGGAAACGGTATTGCCGCCCCCGCGTTTAGACAGTACATAATCTGCCACGGCCACCAGGGTGTATTCTTCTCCGAACAATTCGCCATCTTCACACATGAACACCAGGCGGTCTACATCCGGATCCACGGCTATGCCGAGGTGTGCTTTCTGACGGCGCACTTCCGTGGCCAGGGTACCCAGGTGTTCCTTGAGCGGCTCCGGGTTGTGCGCAAAAATGCCGTTTATTTCGCCGTTTACCACGCTGCACTGGCAGCCCAGGGCTTCCAGTAGTGGAGGTACGGATAGTGCGCCGGTGGAGTTGATGGCATCCACCACAATTTTGAATCCTTTGGCGCGAATGGCTTCCACATCTACCAGGGGCAACGCCAGGATTTGATCAATGTGCTTGCGGATGTAAGTATCATCGCGGCGGTAACTGCCAAGTTTGTCGACAGTGGCGTAGGTGACAGATTTTTCGGCTACTTTTTCCAGTACGGCTGCACCGTCGGCAGCACTGATGAACTCTCCTTTATGGTTGAGGAGTTTCAGGGCATTCCATTCTTTTGGATTGTGGCTGGCGGTGAGGATGATGCCGCCGCCGGCTTTTTCCAGGGGTACGGCAATTTCCACAGTTGGCGTGGTACTCAGGCCGAGGTCTACCACCGAAATGCCCATACTGCGCAGGGTGTTGATCACCAGGGCAGAGGCGATTTCGCCGGAAATACGGCCGTCACGGCCCACCACAAGGGTAGGGTTGCCGGTAGTTTCCAGCACCCACTGCCCAAAGGCTGCGGTACATTCTACAATATCCTGGGGCGTCAGGTTGTCGCCCGGGCGGCCGCCGATGGTGCCGCGAAAGCCTGAAATGGATTTAATGAGTGGCAAGTAGCGAAGTTGTCTGATGGGTACGGCGGCAAATGTACGGAAGGATTTTGTTTGGATGGGGGAAATGTTTGAAAGGTTTGAGGGGTTTGAGGTACCGGCGGGTTTAGCCGCTGAT
>DATGWL010000189.1:0-49875 GCA_035299505.1 Saprospiraceae bacterium
TTTTGTACAAAACGCCGGCCAACGATGTAGGATTTATGCACCCGCAGAAAATGCTCGGCCGGCAGGGTGTTTTCGAGGTTGTTCAGACTTTCGAGGGTGATGATTTTATCCTTTTCCAGGTAAATTTTCACGTATTCCTTCCAGCCTTCCACGTAGCGTATTTCAGCTACCGGAATGTTGATCCATTGCCGGTCGGCTTTAACGGTGAGGGAGCCTTCCGGCAACCCGGCGCCCGATTCAGCTTTTTGGCGCAACAATACCAGCGCTTTGTTAACGGCATGCGTAAAGCGGTCAAAGGAATAGGGCTTGAGCAGATAATCCACCGCATCCAGTTCAAAGGCCTCCAGCGCGTGTTGCGGATAGGCTGTGGTAAAAATAGTAACCGGCTTGCGGGAAACGGATTTCAACAGATTCAGACCACTCAAAATGGGCATCTGAATGTCGAGAAACAACAAATCAATGGGCTCACCCTGCAGGATTTCTATAGCGCGGATGGGACTTTTGCAGGTAGCCGCTACCTCCAGTCCGGGTGTGTCGTTCACAAATTTTTCCAGCAATTGCAGGGCCAGGTGCTCGTCGTCTACCAGCAGGCAACGGAAATTATGGGTCATAGGTTACCAATTTGCCCAAAACCACGCCTTGGGCGGCCCAAAAATACAGGCCGGAAGGCAAGTTTGGTACAAGCAGTTCCACTTGTTCTGTATTGGCTGCTATGGTTTGTTGCAGCTGTATCCGCCCGTTCACATCCAGCAGGGAGAATTGCAGTTCCTTATCCTGTGGGTTCATGCGCAGTTGCAGCTGCTTGGAAAACGGATTGGGCGATACCCTTATAGAAGCCTGTTCGGGTTGTTCAGCCACTCCGGAAACCGTTCCTATACATCCCGGACCATATTGATACAAAACGGTTTCGCCGTCGCGCACACAGGTTGTTTCACTCCAGCCTTCAAACGGCAGAAATACCTGATTGAAAGCCCCTAACAAATACCCCAGCCCTTCTACATACATATTCAGGTTAAACGCAACCCCAAAAGATTCTACAACAAAAGCTTTTCTGACAGCGCCATTTTCCAGGATCAAATCAAATACTGTATCAATGGCAATTCCACCATGCTCATACCAAAGAGTATCGTTTTGATGTAATGAAAAATCAAATAATAAGAACTCTTCCACCGCGCCGGGCTCTCGCTTATACACCCTTTTAGCCATGGTATCCTCGCGTACCCATCCGCCCGGATAAACCTGTGTGGTATCCCGGTAAAAGCCGCCGCAAAAGGGTATAGGTGGGTTAGAACGAATGACCTGAAGCAGTAATGGTTTATACAGAAGTCCATCTATGAGCGTATCCAAACCTAAGGTATAATGCCCGGCTCGATCATAGGCACAAATGGGCCACTCAGTAGGTCGCACAAACACATCCCAGTTGCGACCCTCCACCAGCATCGGGTGGTACACGGATTGGGAGAATGCCGGGAGCTGAAGCGCCAGGAAAAATAAAGATAAAGCAAGTCGGTTCATGAGCAGGTTGGCAAGTTGGATTTGCCTGAAAAAGCAACAGGTTTCGAACAAAATTAAGGGAAAATTTGCCCGTTACCGACCGGCAATGCGTGTATTTTGGCCAACCTGCGTCATTCAGGCATTCAAACGCAACTGAGCTTTGAAAATACGTCCTTCAGATTGGACCGTCAGTTGATGCCTGCCGGCGTAGCCCAGGGAGAGTCGCTGCCGCACATTTTCCAGTCCAACCCCGCCCTGTTCGTCCTTTTGTTGATTGTCGGGGTCAAAAGAATTTTCCACCGTGAAGAGCAGTTGTTGGGGGGTGCAGTTCAGGGAAATATACAAAAAGGCCTCGGGATTGCTTTCCAAATCGCCGTGTTTAAGGGCATTTTCCACCAAAGGCAGCAGCATAAGCGGCTCTATAGGATGGCCGGTGGTATCGCCTTCAATGTTGAAGGTTATGGGCAATGGGTGTTCAGATTTCCACTGAAACAGTTCAATATAAGCGTGTATTTGACCAATTTCTTTGTCCAATGGCACCGTTTGTGCCTGACCATCATAGGTAACGTATCGCAGCAAATCGCTCAAACGCAAAACCATATCGGCAGTGCGCGGGTGTTGAAGCGTGGCGGCGGCGTAAATGTTGTTGAGGGTATTGAATAAAAAATGCGGATTGATCTGCGCTTTCAGATAGCTCAACTGAGCTTCAGCATGGCGTGCATCCAGATCCCGACGGTTTTCCAGCAATTGGTATAAACCGCTGAAAATCATCAGGATGAAATAAATCACCACCGTTACCATAAACACATTCCGCCCCCCGTCAACAGGCATTTCCTGATTGCTGAAAACAGTGCTGCCGAAAATAGCCAACTCGGCTTTTACCCGTAAATAGGCCATGCCCAGCCAGAGCGAAATGGCCAGCACTGCCCACTTGCCGTATTGCTGCGCTTCAAAAAAACGATTGGTAAGCACCCGTGCATTGGTGTAAAACAACACCATCGGGAAAAAAATGAATACCAGCGTTCGGAACAACGCCTCTCTGGCCGGCATCATACCCGACAAGAGATAATACGTGGCCAATGTCACCAGCGCCCAACCCGTCAAATGGGTAATCAGGCGCCCCCGACCGGAAAGAAGGAGTTGGAGCATGAGGAACGGTGGACGGTGGACGGTTGACGGTTGACGGCCTACGGTGGACGGTGGATGGTTTTTAGCGTGGCAAAAATAGGGATAAGATGAACCAGGAAATAACTTTTACCAGATTATCGCCTCCTCGGGCTTTTATCAGGTTTTTTAAAGATGCCCGATTTTTTTCAGCCAGTTTCTCAAGTTCGTACAACTTGTCAGCATTGATATAACCTAAACGATTCGCGATATTGAGTTGTGTGATGACTTCTGCGGAAGAACCTTTTGAAATTTCCCATATTTCATTGGTTTTTGTGAGCAAATACTGCAAATTACCAATAAATATCCAAAATTCCAAATTTTTTACCGTCCACCGTCCACCGTCCACCGTCCACCGTCCACCGTCCACCGTCCACCGTCCACCGTCCATCCCGAGTACTCGGGACCACCGTCCATCGTCCTCACTCGTATCTCAGCGATTCAATCGGATCCAGACGTGCGGCTTTCATGGCCGGGTAGAATCCGGATACCACGCCAACAATCATACAGAGAGAAAATCCGAGGAACATCCAGCCCCAAGGAATCAGGAAGCTGCCGCCCATGATGAGGGTCATGATATTGCCCATCAGGATGCCCAGAATGATGCCTATTATACCGCCGATTTGGCAAATAACCACGGCTTCGGTGAGGAATTGGAGCAATACGCTGCGGCGTGTGGCGCCCAATGCTTTGGCGATGCCGATTTCGCGGGTACGCTCGGTTACGCTTACCAGCATGATGTTCATGAGCCCAATGGCAGCCCCTAAAAGTGTCATCAAACCAATGGCAACTGTGGCCAGGCGCAACGTAACGGTATTTTCTTTGAGAATAGCAACAATACTATCAGAAGCAAAAAGCTCAAAATCATCGTCTTCCCCCGGTCGCAGTCCGCGAATTTGGCGGAACAACCCCGTAGCTTCAGATTGGGCCGCTTCCATATTGGTAGCATCCGGAACAGCTACCATGAGGAAATAATCCCGGTCGTCGCCTCCGCCAAAAAGGGCTTTTACATTCACCAGCGGGGCATACACCTTGCGGTCGCTGGATTCGTTCATCGTAGCGCCTTTTTCTGCCATAATCCCCACCACGCGGTACCTGTGCGCATTCACGGTAATGATCTGATCCATGGCTTTTTCGTTTTTGCCATCGAACAGGGTTTTCACAATTTCTGAACCAATCACAGCCACAGAGGCGCCGCTTTCCACTTCCATTTTAGAAAAGTTTCGGCCCATGGCTATTTCCACCCCTTTCACATCCATGAAATTTTCGTCTGCGCCATTAAACGTTACATTGGGGTTGGTTTTTTTGTCGCCAAACTTGACAGTGGCGCTACCAGTACCATAACAACCTACCGCAACCTTGGCCGGGAACGTGAAGCGCTCCTTGAATTCCATGGATTGCTTGTAGGTAACCGCAGGAGCAACCTTCTGTTGGCGGCCGCGACGATTGCTGCGCACTTCACCCCATTTGCGTTCTATACTAAAGGAGTTGGCGCCCAGGTTGGAAAAGTTGTCGCTCAATGAATAGGCAATGGCATCAATGCCAGTCAAAATACCCACGAGCGCCATAATGCCAAAGGCAATGATGAGCAGGGTGAGCACCGAGCGAAGCATGTTGGCCCGAATGTTTTTTATAGCCTGAGCGAGAATCTCTGAGAAGGGCACGGGAGTGAGTGAGTGAATGAGTGAGTGGGGTTGGTGTGTTCCTCAAAAGTAAACAGAGTTGGCGTGCTGTTTCAGGCAATTAGCCGCAATTCGGGTATTTTTCGATTAATGGCTGGAAATGACGGGATGGGCGTCTTGGGCCGGGGGTTAAAAAAACCTTGACAATTCTATGATCGTTGCCGGCTTTGGGTGTGGGTATCCTTGCGCCAAAATTCTGGCTTAATGATAAAACCAACTACATTTTCGCTCATTTTACTGCTTTTTGGTCACATTGCGCATGCGCAGTTAGAACGGGAAGCCAAGCCTTTGCAGGAACTAACCGTACTTGCCCAACGTATTCAACTGCCTTTTTCTGAAGACAACCGAACGGTGCAAATCCTCACGCGCGAACAACTGCAGGCCATGCCGGCGCGCAGCATCAGCGAGGCACTGCAAAGTATTTCCGGACTGGATGTGCGTCAGCGTGGCCCCCTGGGTATCCAGGCAGATCTGCACGTGCGCGGCGGCGGTTTCGACCAGGCGCTGGTGCTGCTCAACGGCGTCCGACTCAGTGATCCGCAAACCGGACACCACCTGCTGAATGTGCCGGTAGATTGGTCGGCTATTGAACGGATAGAAGTGCTGAAAGGGCCCGGAGCGCGTATTTACGGACAAAATGCGTTTGCTTGTGCCGTAAATATTGTAACCAGAGCGCCACAGGAACGCGTGTTCAAACTGGGCGCGGCGGGGGGCGATTTCGGTTTTCACAGCGCCAATGCCTATGCTTCGTTGCCAAAAGGACGTCTGCGGCAACATGTAGCCGCCTCGGCCGATTTTTCTGACGGATACCGGAGCAATACAGACTTTCAGGTGCTGAACGGCTTTTACCAGGCCACTCTGGCAGATCGCGACAGCAACGGACAATGGGAATTGCTGGCCAATTTCAATGCGCGCAACTTTGGCGCCAATGGGTATTACGGTCGGCTGGAATTTACCGATCAATACGAAGAGGTACAGACCAGCGTGCTTAGCCTGGGGTACCGGCGCAATACCGGAAACTGGACGCTCAAGCCACGTGTGTCCTGGCGCAGAAACCAGGATATGTATGATTTTCAGCGGAGTACTGATGCCAATACCGTAAATTTTCACCTCAGCCAGGTACTCACTGCCGAGCTGAACAGTACTGCCCGGTGGGCCAATGGCCAGCAAACCGGCCTGGGCGCCAATCTCGAATACACCTCGCTAAGTAGTTCCCGACTGGGGCAACGCGAACGCTACACCCTCAACCTTTTTGCCGAACACCATTGGTCGTTGTTGCAGCGCCGACTCAACTTCACGCCGGGTGTTTCTTTTAGTGCCTTCTCTGATTTCGGTGCGTTTTTCTATCCCGGACTGGATGCCGGATTTCGGTTGAGCAAACAATGGCAGGTGTATGCCAATGCAGGTTACAATTACCGAATTCCTACGTTTACCGACCTGTATTACGAGGATCCGGGCAATGTGGGCAACCCGGGGCTGAAACCCGAAAGCGCTTTTTCTACAGAACTTGGCTGGAAATATCGCGCAGCTTACAGCCCGTTAAAGTTGCAAATGGCCTTTTTCCGCAGGGATGGCCGCAACCTTATTGACTGGGCCAAGGATAATCCGGCGGATAAATGGCAAACCAGAAATTACAACAGCGTGCTGATGCAGGGGGTAGAGCTCCAGCTGTCGCACCAGATACAGAAGTTGGGCTGGAACCTGGCCTACACCTATCTGGACGCGCAGGTGTCGGATAATGTGGCCCTCTCGAGATATGCACTCAATCATTTGCGTCACCAGGTGAATGCATCGTTGGATTATCAGGTATTGACATCCCTAGGCTTGCATGTGCGCGCACGCTGGTGCGACCGGGTGGTGCAGGATCCTGCTGTAAAGAGCGATTACTGGGTAGCAGATGCCAGGTTGCGGTATACGCGCAGGCATTGGCAGGTATTTGCAGAAGCCATCAATGTGCTGGATGCGGTGTATGGAGAGCTGCGTTACAGCGATACGGCGGTGCTTACCATGCCGGGGCGCTGGTTCAGGGCGGGTGTGGAAGTGCGTTGGTAGGACATTCGGGGGCATAGACAGGCTGTGTGCATGCTATGCCCCCTTACGAAGTTTTTTTATCAGTTTTCGCATTCAGGAGGAAACACCATTTCCTTCTGGCTTGGCCAATGAATCATCCAAATGAATATTTCTGTTGGGTAAAACCTGATGCGTGATACCATTCTGACGAAGTAAAGTCAGGATTTGCATGCTAAAGTCAACCCAGCCGGCACCATTGTAATGAGGCCCTACTTTTGAGGAATTTCCAATATTTTGCCCGTACCCACCACAGTGCTGCCCTCCCGGATCACAAATGACTGACCGATTTGGCATTTATCTGTGTGGTTGTGTGCAACGATAAACTTGAAATGGACAACGGAAGTTTCACCAGGGAAGCAAATTTCTTTATTAATCAGTTGCTGTACAGCACCCCAATCAGTGTCTTTTTCATATTTAAATTGCGGTCTGTAACCCGATATGACAGGTGTTAATCTGCCATTTTCAAACCAGCTTAGGTATCTGACCTCCCCAATCAGGTCGGGGTTTTCTATGAGCACAGGCTTGTAGTCTTTAAATGCCAGACGTGTAATCTCTGCTCTGAAATAGCGTTCCCTTTCCATCAGGCCCATGTTTTCGCAGGCTGTCCGAAAATAATTCAGGATCCGGTATTCGTCCTTTTTGGGGTTTGCATCGAGCAGCAAGTCTTCAAGCATATCCAGGGAAAGCTCAAACTCATCTTCCCGGAGGTATGATTCATACAGCTTGAATTTTTCACTTTGTTGGGCATCAGGTGAAAAAAGAGCGGCGCATTCTTGAAGGATTTGGCGCGAGGTATTCCAGGTTCCAAAAGTCATGATATTCCTCTAACGTGTATCTTTTTAGTTTGTTTTATTGTGCTTTGTGTAGCAGAAATTCTCTTTTTGCATACCTGATTTTTTGTGACCTTCGCCGCACTTGTTTTTAGCAGCCATGAGTAAAAAAGTTTTTGTAACCGGGTGTTTCGACCTGCTTCACAGCGGGCACGTTGCGTTTTTGAAAGAAGCCGCGCAATATGGCGACCTGTATGTGTGTATTGGTAACGATGAGAACGTTAAAAATCTGAAGGGTCGTTATCCGGTAAACAATCAGGAAGAAAGGCGGTATATGCTGGATGCTTTGGCCTGTGTGAAGGAAGTTCGCATTAATAAGGGTTGGGGTATCATTGATTTTGAGCAGGAATTGGCCGAGATAGCGCCGGATGTTTTTGTAGTCAATGAAGACGGGCATACCCCGGCCAAGGAAGCCTTGTGCAGGGAAAACCGCATTGAGTACAATGTATTGAACAGAAAACCGCATGGCGATTTGCCGGTGCGATCTACTACCAGTTTGCGTACGGTTTGCACCATCCCGTTCCGGATTGATATTGCCGGAGGCTGGCTGGATCAGCCTTATGTTTCGAAGTATTATCCGGGGCCGGTGCTCACGGTTTCGATTGAACCAACCATAGAATTCAACGACCGGAGCGGCATGGCCTCCAGTACACGGCGCAAGGCGATAGAACTCTGGAAAACAGAAATTCCGGCGGGCGATAAAGAGCAACTGGCCAAAATACTGTTTGTGTACGATAACCCGCCCGGTACCGGACATGTGAGCGGATCTCAGGATAGTATTGGTATTGTATTTCCAGGCTTAAACAAGTTGAATTACAATAACGATTATTGGCCGCAAAGCATAGAATCTGTGCAAGATGAGGATATATTACACTGGATAGAATCGCATTTTTATCTGGTAACGCTGGGGCCGCGGGTATCTACTTACAATGTGCTGGAAAACACCGCTATCAATATGGAATATGCCAAGGCGCTTGCTGATGCGGCTGACCAATGTTGGAACGCCATGTTACAAAAGAACCTGAATGCTTTTGGCGAGGCTTTTAAGGCTTCATTTGAGGCGCAAATTGCCATGTTCCCCAATATGATGGATGAAGACATCTGGAAAGTAATAGAACAATACCGCTCCCGGGCCCTGGGCTGGAAATTGAGTGGCGCAGGCGGCGGCGGGTATTTGATACTCGTCAGCGACAAACCCATAGAAAATGCCATTCAGATCAAGATCAGGCGGCGGGATGTTTGGGGGTAAGGGGTTATGGGTCATTTAGGGGTCATTTAGGGGTCATTTGAGTCATTTATGGGGCATTTTCGGCGTGTTTTGTCATCTTGAGCGTAGCGAAAGATCTGGCCAAACCACGATATAATGCCCAGCCGAAAGTCTCTGCGTAGATCTGCGGGAAACCTCGCGCACGTTGGGTTTCCCGCAGATTTTCACAGATTCTCCCGCAGATTTTCGCAGAAAGCGTGTGGCTTGATGGCTCACGTTGATTCTGTCCCCAAAAATTTCCGTATGCTAAAAACAACGGGGGTTGTCATCCAGAGGCCAACAGGCTACCTTAGAGCCGCGATCAAAACCATAAAAACACAGCGTGTCATTGGCAGCGGAGTGAAAGCAACCAAACACCAAAAGAACCCCCTTCAAATCTGTGTGAAATATCCACCCGATCCATATTCCCAGGTTCAGATCTTTCGCTACGCTCAAGATGACAAACTCCTGGGTTAACAAATGACCCAAAATGACGCTCCTAATGACCCAAAATGACCTCTAAATGACCCCAAATGACCCATAAATGACCTCTCAATGAAAAAATACTGCCTGGCCCTCGATTTAAAAGACGATACCGAACTCATTGCCGAATACGAAGCCTATCATCGAAATGTTTGGCCCGAGATCATTCAGAGTATTCAGGATTCTGGTATCCGGAACCTGGAAATCTACCGGGTAGCCAATCGGCTGTTTATGATCATTGAGGCAGAGGATGATTTTTCCTTTGAACAAAAAAGCGCCATGGATGCCGCCAACCCGCGCGTTCAGGAATGGGAAGAACTCATGTGGAAATATCAACAGGCGCTGCCCGGAGCCAAACCCGGTGAGAAATGGATGATTATGGAACAGATTTACGGCTTACGGTAGACACGGCTTACGGTAGACGGCCTACGGTAGACGGTAGACGGTGGACGGTAGACGGTGGCGTTGCTTTTGAGATTTTTATGGCTAAAATGAGACCTAATCTCAAAAGCAACGCCACCGTCCACCGTCCACCGTCCACCGTCTACCGTAGGCCGTCCACCGTCCACCGTCTACTTATTCAACTGCCGGCTGAATCTTGGAGATTCTGAAAAATGAAGCACGATGCATTTATTGTCTTTTCTGTATGGATAGAATAACTCATAGTGTCCATCTTCTGCAGTAAACCGGATTTCATTCAGATTTTGCAGAAAAACCTTGTCCAGATATTCCCGTTCTTCCTGGTTGGTGGTTTGTATAAACCTTGTTTTGGGCGTTAGGTCGCCACTGTTTCTAAGGTGTTTATTGAAACCCAGATATACCCTGGATGAAAGCATAGTGTCTGCTACCACCACCGTAACAAATGGAAAATGATTATCGGTTCTGGAATAAATTTCCAGAATATCACTGGTTTCGTTGATCCATTGATTGGTATAGGAAAAATGTAACAATTTGTCTGATTGCTCCGGATTGTTTTCTATAATGGATTTGGCGGATGAAATCAACATGCGCTCTTTTTCCCTTGAGGTCAGGTAGTCACCGCCCAACATCAGGCATAACACCAAAATAAAACTGAGTCCAAGTAACTGTAGGGTCTTCTTACCAACTTTTTCGGATTCCTGCAGATGGTCCTGATTATGCTTTTCAGCAATACGTGTCAGGTTAAACATAATATTGACGAAAAGCGATCCAAGCATAAGCGCCAATATTCCTACAAGACTCAGGTAAAAGTTTTGCGACAGGTTTTCGCCTAGGATTTTGAGTTTAAAAACAGTACTGCAGATCAGTATAAAAACCCAATACACCAGCAATATAATGGAGGCCAAACCTATGGCATTACTTAATTTGACAATTGATTTATTATTCATCGCGCTGTATATGCTTCGTTTGTTTTACCCCGAACAATAAGGCCAGGCCAAACACATTTCTGTTGATCCCTTCAAAATGCCGGTTGCTGAGCGGAATATTATACCCATAAAAAACCTTAAATCGCCCAAACCCAATACCAATCTCCGGCCGGAGTCTTAACGACGATTGTTCAAAATCAGTATAATAAATCAGGTTTATATCCAAAGCCATGATAGATTGTCCGCCAGCCATCCAGGCGCCAACTTTAGGACCAATGATTGGTTGCTTGTCTATCTTTATTTCACTGGAAACAAAATAAGCCCAGCCTATTGGGTGTCTTCCTTTCCGCCCATAGCGATTGACAGCAATACCCAATTCTGCAAAATGGCTTTTTCGGTAATGGTATCCGGTCAGGATAGAAATGTATTGTTTTTGGTCTATGTCATATTTATAAAACACACGATTAGTATCCACATTCGCGGTTGTATCTATAGGTGTTTGTGCAAAGCACCGGCACACAATCCCGAGGGAAAACAGAAAGGTTAAAGTAGTTTTTGCCATGATGTGTTTTTAACGCATGTGGCCCCTTTAGGGTGTTTCTGCACAAGCACTTATGGTTTCCAGTACGGTATCAAAATTGGACTGCTCCAATTGCAGATGTCCCGGTACGCCAATCTTGCTCATATAATTCCATTTGGCTTTTGTATCAATAATAATGGGTTTAATCCGGCTACTCAATGGGTTAATTTGTCTGCCAATCAAATTGGAAAAAGCATCTTCATAAACCTCAAAATCAAGGCAGGGGAATTTTTTTCTCATTGTGTAATCCGTATCCCACATATAAAGCAATTGATCCTGACCGCAGGCAATGATGTATAAATCTCCTTCGTCTTCGTATTCTTCAGCCAGGGCTATGCGCTCCGCCTTTATCCGACACGTGTCTACCGTACCTTTTTGTATAAACGCTTGAAAATGTTGTAAAGTGTGCTTGTTTTCCCTGCGCATTTTATACATTTCATAAGGCATGAAAACAATAAATGCGAAAGAAAATACAGCCAGTGTTCCGAATAAAAACCCCAAAAAACCATCACCGGCAAGTATGGCCAGCCAGGTAAATCCTGCGCCCAAAATGGCAGCAACTGGAAAGTAATAAAATTTTACTCCGTTGGCGCCACCCTTACTGACTTTAGCCATCAGTCTTTGCAAGTATTGCCGCTCATCCTGCGATAGTGGCCTTGTTTGGTAGGTTAGATTCATAGAGAGTGCTTATAACGATTATTTACCCAAAGTTAAACCTTAAAGATACCCTCGGCGCCCACACGCCTGCCAGAGGACCACTATAACGGTAAAACAAGGCCCCGCCGATGCCCAAATACGCTAAATCCACATAATTGAAACGCAGCAAATTATCCAGTTGTACACCGGCTTCGGCAATGGGATTGGAGGCCGTGAGGAACCCAAGATCGCGTTGGAGCCCGGGTTGACGCATGTCGCCCCAGGCCACATTGTGCAACACGGTTAGGATGGGTGCTGAATAGGTGTGTTTGTACAACACTGGCCCTATTTCCTGCGAAACATACAGGTTTACAAACCGATCGGCCATAAAAAGGGTGTCGGGCAGAGATTGAAAGGTGTTTGGCGCTACAAACAGGGTAAAACTGCCCTGGTTGGAGGTTGACTGGTTGAGGGTGAATAACTTGGCCAGCGGTGTATTGGCCGATACCATGCCGGCTTCCACTCGCCAGTTGAGTCGGCCCATTCGCCGGATGTACACATTTTGTCTTACTGCCATTACCCAGCGCTCGTAATCATATTCCCCACCCAATACCCCTTTCCAGCCGCGGGTATAAGCCAGCTCCAGCACGGGGGTGCGCTGTATCTGATTTTCTTCTGCGATCAGAAAATTGCTGTTCTGCAGGTTGCGGGCGTAACGGATGTACACACTGCTCTCTGTAAACCGAAACTGGCGCTGCACCGGGGCATTGTCTCCGGCCGCAAAGCCATAAGCATAAGCCGGCGACCAGTCCTGCCGATTTCCTGTAATCTCTATTTTCAGATCGCGCGTTATCTGACTGCCCATAGAAGCCGACCACTCTTCCACATAATCCATGCGGCGGGCGTACAGGCCACGGTTCACGAGGTTGGCCTTGCTGAGTTCATGCAGGGCCCCGGGTTCCAGCAGATCGCGGCGCCAGCTTGCGCGTAGTTGCGTGTTGCGCGCCCGCGAGATGCGCCACAAGCCATACCCGCCGTATTTCCATTGTTTATCTCTGAAACCATAACCAGCATTAGCGCCTATTTCCAAACGACGGGGCAGGCGGAGGGGGCGCGATTCGGCATTGGTGAGGCCCAGGCCCAGGCGCGCACCTTCGAAGTCGTTGAGCTTCAATACATGTCGCAAATCTGCGCTCACACCTTTGTACAGGTGCGCCTTGCCGGTGGCGGTATAATTGATGAGCCGGGATACCCAACCCACTTTTTTGGCCTGGAACAGACTGTCGAGAAAAACATAGGTGCGTTTTTCTTTAGCCGATAAAGGCGCAGCCTGGCGCCAGTGCGTCCAGGCGGAGTCTTGCTGGCTGGTGGCCTTATTGATCATGTAAATGGGCATTTCCGGCATGAAATCCCTGCTGCTGGTGGGGTTTTCCAAGTCTACCCGCGAAATAAAACTGCGTCCGCTGATATGCGATCCCACCGTTTTATCCGGATAGGATGGCATATTCATATCGAAATTGAGCTGTTCGGGAAACCATTTTCGGGCGCCATTGGCCAGGAATACCTGCTGGTAGGCCTGTTCCAGTTTGACCACAATGAATGGCGTGCCGGTGGTGGTGGCGCGTACGTTTTTCACGGCATACCCCGCCGAATGAAGCTGCAATACGCCGGTCAGGCCATTAAAAACCTTCCCTTTGCGCGGCCGGAAAGAGATGGTCCAAAGGGTATCGGAGCCATCGTAGAGGGTGTCTTTTAGTTCAAAATAATATTGCCCGATAGACCCCGGCGCGATGGGATTGGCAAAATCGCGGTCGAGTACGCGGATGAAATCGTTGTAAAAGGAGAACGGTTGTACAGCGTTGGCAATGGCTACGAGACCCAGGTTTTGATCGCCGCTGACGCGGTTGAGCAGCACTTTTTCCTGATTTTGGTTGGGAAAGCGGAAGCGGCGTTCCGTAACGCTTTCCATAAAAAACAGGTGTTGCGAGCGGCCATTGCGTTCCATTTTGCGGAATTTTTCCAGCTTTTCGCGGTTTTGCTGTTTGGTGGTATCTTTTCCTGCCATCGTTTTGGCAAATACTTCCGGGTGCGGTATAAAATCGAAATTGATCTTATTGTAGGTATTGCAGGTGAAGAATGGATATCGCTCCGGGTTGTTTTCGTTGCGGTTTGCCACAGCCAGCCGGATCAGGCGTTCGGCCGGATTGGCGCCCGGGCGAATGACCACCTCCGCCAGCGAGAGCGTTGCCGGGCGCAACACCACATCAGGCAGTGCGGGAGCGTGGCGACGCAGGTAGGCGGCATCCAGTTGCAGGGGGTCGTAGCCCACATAGCGGAAGTTCAGGGCATTGGGCATGGGCGCCGGAACCTGGAAACGACCCTCGAGATCGGTGATGACCACTTTGGGTCCGGCGCCATCGCAGAGGATAGATACGAAGGCCAGGGGGGTACCGTCTGTATCTACCACGCGGCCGCTCAGTTGTGCGTTGGCGGAAACGGTGAGGAGCCAAAAGCAGGAAAACAGGCAGGGTTTGAGCCAGTGAGAGAGGTGGAGTTTCATAGTTTTTGAGCCAGATGGGTTGATTGTTGTTGATATACTACTATCCAATAAATGTGAGATAGTTATCCTTATTAACCTCTGAATAGGAACTCTCCGGGTAAGTAGAGAGCCAGGTGGCTGGTGGCCGGGATTTGCTATTTTTCCATTTGAACTCATATCCCTCTAATTTACCACCTCTTTCTTCTACATAATCTAATTCCGCTCCTGTATGGGTACGCCAATAATAGGAGTTGCCATAAAGTCGCTCATAAGCTATTTTTTTACGGCGCTCCAGTATCAAAAAGTTTTCCCAAAGTGCTCCAACATCCATACGAAGATCCATGGTGTTAAAATTTTCAATAAGGCAATTACGTATCCCCAGATCGCAGAAATAAATCTTGTTCATTTTTACAACCTCTTTACGGAGATTACGACTAAATCCGGACAATCTGAACAAAATGAACCCCTTTTCCAGTAGATCAATGTAATGATTTACCGTTTCATGGTTCATATCCAGTGATTTCCCAATTTCATGAAGTGACACAGGTGAGCCTACCTGAAATGCCAACAGCTTGAGCATCCGGATTAATTTGTCCGAATGGCGTATGTTACTCAGTTGCAACACATCTTTATACAAATAAGAGCCTGCCAATTCTCGTAACAGACGCACTTTTGCATCATCATCTGGCGCTTGCAATACATCCGGATACATTCCAAAACGCATGAATTGTGTAGTCTGCTGTGTAATCTGAAAAGGGGTTTGAATGTCTGTCAACTCTTGAACCGCAATGGGATAAAGCGTATATGTCCAGGTGCGTCCAGTTAATGGTTCCCGCATCTTGTTTGCCAACTCAAATGAGGAAGAGCCTGTGGTGAGGATCTTTAAATTTGGCATGCTGTCATGTAGAATCTTCAAATGAATACCAATATCCGGTATGTTTTGAGCTTCATCTATAAACAACAGTTCATGTGAACCCACTACCGACTGCATTTTACGCAGGTCTCTGCCAGAAAACATGTCGTTATACTGCATGGTATCCGCATTCACTTCAATACTGCGAAATGGTACCTGGCTCAATACCTGTCTTGCAAGGGTGGTTTTACCAACTTGCCTGGGACCGTATAGTATAACCACCTTATTGGATACGGTCAGGTCATGAACAATTTGAGAGGTAATACTACGTTGAATCATAGGATGCCGGGTTAATTTATCCGCAAAAATAGCGCTATTTTTGCGGATAAACCAGAAAAATTAGCGCAATTTGTACGAGTATACTTGAAAAAATTGCGCTAATTTTTCAGATTATACTCTTTTCAACTCTGGCGGGGTTGTTGACTGTAGGCACCTGCCATGAAAAAACATCCACTCAGTCTGGCTTGTACATGCCCCGATTCCAGCATTGATAACCTACTATCCATTGGATATTCTTCGCATCAACATTTCCAGCGGTCCTCTTTTGAATTTTTTAGTCCACAAAACACTGAATACTACGCTGAGGATAAAGTAGACGGTCGCATACAACAGGATATAGGCGGGAGGCAGCACTTTATCTGCAGACAACAATCCTGTATAGCTTATTCCCGACAATAGTTGCAACACCAAAATGCCCAGGGTGAGGTGTTGTACATAGTTTGTCAGGGTCATTTTACCCGTGTCTGATAGCCATTGAAGCAACCGGCTATCAGGCCAGCGCTCTCCGAGCCAGGCACAAAAAGTGATGACCATAACCCCGAATGAGGCCGTGATGACCATAAATGGCAAGTACGGTGGAAAATACTCTGAATGGAGGTAATCCATAACCGGTTTTTCAAACGGGTACAACAGAGAATACTTTCTCAGGCCTTCAAATACCAGAAACAAAACAAGCGCTGTACCAAACAAGCGCCCTTTAAGTTTGGGCGCCTGCCAGTCAAGCCTTCCGAGCCACATACCCAGCGCGAAATAGGCAAACCAGGGGAATATGGAATTCCAGCCATTGTAGAGCGTATTTCTGAGAAAGCCGGGTATGGTCCAGAAATCTGTATAGTCAAAGGTTGCCAGGTTCCAGCCAGTATCCACCGGAATATACAACAGCAGAATGTGATAGATTGCCATAACAGCTACAGCACTGATCAGGAAAAATCGCTTTGGCAGGAAAATAAGAAATGCTGCCAGATGCATATACCCGCCATAAAAGTGGAGAATATCTCCGGGCCACCAGTTATAAAGCAGCAGGCCAATGGCAAAGAGAACCCAGGAGCGTTTTAGTATGATGGATTTATAAAAGGCTTTTTCTTGTATGGAATAGCTATTGTAACGATGGGTTAATAAAGACACCCCCATTCCGGCACAAATGATGAAAATGGCCGTGGAATTACCGGTAAACAGGTTCAAAAAGCGCCCAAGCGCAGATTGGTCCTGAAATGATCCAAAGCAAAAGTTGAAATTGACGATGAGCATGCCGAAAATGGCGTATGCTCTTGCCACATCCAGTCCGAGTATCCGGTTTGACATATCCATGAGGTTGCGCTTTCGGAAACTGGCTTTTTGCGGGCGGTAATTCGTATGGCAAAAGACAGCCTTTTCCCAGATGTAGGTGTTTGTTTTTTAGATGGAATGGGGCTTTTTTTGCACGGATATCAAAGAGGATGAGTTCTTCAATGCCTAGTTTCTGGTTTTGACCTTTTCGCTGCGGATTTAATGAAAATCGCCTGTCTCCGATCGGTAATGGCGTACCAGCCATCAGACCTGGATAGGTCGCCCGTATACGCCAGAAGCTTTCCTTTCGCGGCCTGGGAAGCCTTGAACGTGCGGTAGTGTTCCACATCGGGACTGCATATCCAGTCGAAACTGCGGTGCGCCACCAGGCGACCATCCGCATCGAAGCAATACCACTGCCCTGCTTTTCTGGCGGCAAAGCAGAGGTTGGACAGGCGGTCCACCCGATCGTATTCGAAAACAGCTTTTTCTTCCCGACTTGTTTCTATCAGCCCCCAACTTCCGCCTTTTTGTGCCCAAAATCGGTTAGGATCCATCGTAAAATTCAGTTGTTCAAATCCTTGCTCAAAATATTTCTTACCGGTTTTCGGGTCAAATGCATAGTCAAGACACTCCTCGGACCGTGTAGCAATGACCGGGTGTTTTTCAGAGAAGTAAAAAAATTGCTCATACTCCATAGGCAAAATGACCCGACCGGCAGCATTATACAGTCCTTGGGCGGCCGATCTTCCTGGCAAATGGAATAACACATACCGGTAAGGATGATAGTCCAATCCAGCTTGCGCCTTGGTATATTCAAATGGAAACCTGGATATAATACAGTTTACCTCCAATACATTACCACTTGCATCATACAAGCTGTGGCCTTCCCGGGCATTCCATTTGAATGCAAAGATCAATGCTTCCGGGTCGCCAAATTCTCCTACCTGAAGCAATGATATCTCGCTCCATGGAATTAACCATTGCCGGGAGTTAGCATCAAAAAGTCCGGCTTTGTTTCTCCTTCCTGTAACACTGACGATGAAACGACCCTCCTTTAGCGGGGTAAACGACCAAAAATTAGGCGGCAGGATCGTATCGCCAGAGGTGCTTACCAGCATATTCATTTCCATCCCCAGGACATTTGAGCATAATGCGATCACCCTTTTTCCATCGGTCCATTGTGCGTTCGGCCAGGAGGTAGGGCACATGATATTCCCGTTTTTGTCTGTGTATTGCAACTCGCCATCTTTGTTCATGATCTGAACAAGGTTCGGCGCATAAATCGGCCCGGCTGCACTGCCTACCCTTTCAAACAGTTTTTGGGCATTTTCATCAAAAAATTCCAGGAAGGAACTGCCCTTTCGCCTTCCTACCAACAAATCCGGGTAAATTGCCCGCACATACTCGAACTCCAGTGGCAGTACACTGTGGCCTTTTTTGGCATCCCAGAGACCCCAAAGGCCACCTTTGGCTACCGACACGATACCGTACTCGGCGCCAGCCAGCACATCCTGGATATTGTCGAACTCCACCGGAACGACCACTCTACCGTTAACGGAAATTATACCCGTCAGACCTGCTTTTCGAACCCAAACCAGGGTGTCGTTTAAGTAAACGGGAGCTGCCCAGTCATACTCAAACTCCGTGATCGGTTCTGCTGTTATCGGATGTACAACGCCAAACTTTTCGGAAGTTGAATCCTTATAAACAGGCGATTGCGCGGTGACGAATTTCGATAGTCGGTTGAATACCTCATAGTAATCCATAAAATCATACATGGACTCCATAACAGGCGGAATGACAACGCCATATTTTCCAGAAGTTGTATCCTTGTAAACAGGCGATTGCGCGGCGGCGACTTGCGTCAACAGAATGAAAAGGAAAAGTAGTTTTTTCATGGTTATGGAAGTTTATCAGTTCTATGCTCAGTGCGTGTATACTTTTGTGCGTAGCGAGCGCATACGATAACTTACAGAAATCAAATCACCCCATCCAGGTTATAGTGTGTTGTATTGTAGTTTTTAACATCAGCAGCAGTTGTTCGGTTTTTCCGAACAACTGAATTCATCGTTAATGCCCCTTATTTAAAAATGTGTGCTAAAGCTTCGCTTGGAGGTTTTAAACTGCTTCAAATATCAATTCACCCCACACTCTACCCCCAGCAACTCCAGCGCCGATAAGAACTCATTGCCAACCGTCACCTTGCGTGCCTGAGCGATAAACGGCAGTTTTTCCTTGTTCTGGAAGTCTATCAACTCCATGCGCAAGGTGTGTTTGCCTTTGTGCGTTGCACAAATCTTGTCTATCTGCTCAATCAGATCTGCAGAAATCTTTTCTATCGGGATCTTGAGGGTCACCGACTCTGTTTTTTCCTCACCAACGGTTTCCAGCAGGCGCACATTGAGCACCTTGAACTCCATTTCATCGGAGTTGTAGCGCTGCTTGTACTCTCCTTCTACATAAATGCTGGTGCCTTCTTCAAAGAAATTCCGGAATTTGGCATAGCTCTCCGAGAACATCGTGATTTCCAGACTTCCGGTATAATCCTGCAGGGTAAAACGCCCCCAGCCGGTGCCTTTCTGACTGATCCGGTGCTCTGCTTTAAGCACAAAACCGGCCACATTCACTTTCCGGCCCTTGAAATTATCTACATTGGACAATGGTGTGGCAAAGTTTTCCCACTCGTAACGGAAATCGTCGAGCGGGTGACCGCTGAGGTAAATACCCACCACTTCCCGCTCTTTCTGGAGCCTGAGAATGAGGCCCCAATCGTCGCATTTGGGCAGTTTGGGCTCCGGTATGCTCACAGAATCCGATAGGTCTCCAAACAGGGAATTGACCGACATTACTTTGTCTTCCTGATGCGCCGAGCCATATTTGAGCAGATTTTCAATAAAGGTCTCGTACTTGTCGGAAGGTGCAAAAAACACCGCACGGGAAATGCCAAGGCTGTCGAAAGCACCGGCGTATACCATGCTTTCCATCACGCGTTTGTTCACCACGCGCAGACTGATGCGGCGCATGAAATCGTAAATATCCTTGAACGGACCGTTTTTCTGCCGCTCTTCAATCAGGGCTTCTACTGCGGCCTCGCCCACGCCTTTCACGGCTCCCAAACCATATCGGATATCGCCTTTTTTATTGACAGAAAAGTTCACCCCGGATTCGTTCACGTCCGGACTCTTTACCGCCAGACCCATGCGCTTGCACTCTTCCAGGAAGAAGGTGATTTTTTCAATGTTGCTTTGGGAATGCGTCAGTACCGCCGCCATGTACTCCGACGGGTAGTGGGCCTTCAGGTAAGCGGTCTGGTAAGCTACAAACGCATAGCAGGTGGAGTGCGATTTGTTGAACGCGTACGAGGCAAACGCTTCCCAGTCGGTCCATACTTTTTCCAGTACATTGGCCGGGTGACTGCGCGAGGTGCCGCCTTCAATGAACTGGCTCTTCATTTTGTCCAGCACAGCCTTCTGCTTCTTACCCATGGCCTTCCGGAGCACGTCGGCGTCGCCCTTAGAAAATCCTGCCAATTTCTGAGAAAGGAGCATAATCTGCTCCTGGTACACACAAATTCCGAAAGTATCTTTCAAATATTCCTCCATATCCGGAAGATCATACGTCACCGCCTGCCTGCCGTGTTTCCGCGCAATAAAGTCCGGAATGTATTCCAGCGGCCCCGGACGGTACAGGGCGTTCATGGCAATGAGGTCGTCAAATTTATCGGGCTTCAGGTCGCGCAGGTATTTTTGCATGCCCGCACTTTCAAACTGGAAGGTGCCGTTGGTTTCGCCGCGCTGGTAGAGTTCGTAGGTCTTTTTATCGTCGAGCGGAATATCATCGATGCTGATTTTCACGCCGTGGTTTTCCTCAATGAGCCGGAGGGCATCCCGGATGATGGTGAGGGTTTTCAGGCCCAAAAAGTCCATCTTGATTACCCCGGCATCTTCAATAATGGAGCCTTCATATTGGGTAATGAGCAGTTCCGTTTCCTTGGAGGTGGCTACCGGAATGATTTCGGTGAGGTCTTTGGGCGCAATGATGATGCCTGCCGCGTGGATACCGGTACCGCGTACAGATCCTTCCAGTACCATGGCCTCTTTTAGCACCACGCCTTCCGGGGTGTTTTGATCTGCCAGGTATTCGCGCAATTTTTTGGCATTTTCGATGTCTTCAGAAGGCAAACTCTCCTTTTCTGCCAAAGATCCTTCGCCGGTAAGCGGTGCAGTGAGTACCCGCTTAAGGGATATTCCGGGCTTATCCGGCACCAGTTTAGCCAGGGCATTGGCCTGATCCAGGGGCAAATCCAGTACCCGCGACACGTCTTTGATCGACATCTTGGCGGCCATGGTACCGTAGGTTACAATCTGGGCCACCTGCTGCTTGCCGTATTTTTCCACCACATAATCTATCACCCGCTGCCGGCCCTCATCGTCGAAGTCCGTATCAATATCGGGCATGGATTTCCGGTCGGGGTTCAGGAAACGTTCGAACAGCAGTTGGTACTTGATGGGGTCAATATTGGTAATGCCTATGCAATAAGCCACCGCACTGCCTGCCGCCGAGCCACGACCCGGCCCGATGAACACCCCGATGTCTTTTCCGTGGTTGATAAAATCAGCCACAATAAGGAAGTAGCCGGCAAATCCCATGGTTTTGACGGTGTGCAGCTCAAAATTGAGTCGATCCTCAATTTCCGGGGTAATTTCTTTGTATCGTTTGCGGGCGCCCTCATAAGTAAGGTGCCGCAGATAGTCGTCCTGGGTTTGAAACTCCTGCGGTACCACGAAATTGGGCAGCAGGATGTCTTTTTTTAGTTTCAGGTGTTCGCATTTGTCCACGATTTCCATCGTGTTATCCAGGGCAAAAGGCACATCTTTGAACAGGGCGCCCATTTCTGCCTGCGTTTTGAAGTAAAACTGGTCGTTCCAGAACGCAAAGCGGCCGCCTTTCATCACGGTGCCTTCTTCCACAAACTCTCGGATAGCCGGCGTGGCTTGTTTTTCGCCGGTGTTCACACAGAGCAGGATATCGTGGGCATTAGCGTCTTTCTGATCTATATAATGAGAGTCGTTGGTGCAGATCACCTTTACATTATACTCCTCTGCCCAGCGGAGCAGCACCTCGTTCACGCGGTCCTGTTCCTGCATCTGGTGGCGCTGAATTTCTATGTAGTAGTCTTCGCCAAAGATATCGAGCCACCATTCAAACTCTTTTTTGGCGGCTTCTTCGCCCTGCCGCAAAATAGCCTGTGGCACCATGGCGCCAATGCAGCAGGTGGTAGCAATGAGGCCCTCGTGATATTGCAGGATCAGCTCCTTATCGATACGCGGGTATTTGCCATACAAACCTTCGATATAGCCCAGGGAGCAGAGTTTGACCAGGTTTCGGTAGCCTTCCGGATTTTTGGCCAGGAAAAGCTGGTGGTAACGTTTGTCTTTGTCTTCTTTGGTAAAGGTTCGGCGGTGGCGGTCGGTCACCACATAGAACTCGCATCCAACGATGGGCTTCACCCCTTCATGTTTGGCCGCTTCTGCCACAAACTGAAAAGCCCCGAACATGTTGCCATGGTCTGTGATGGCCAGGGCTTTCATGCCATCAGCGGCAGCTTTTTTGAACAATCCAGGGATGGATGCGGCGCCGTCGAGCAGGGAAAACTGAGTATGGCAGTGGAGGTGTGCGAAATTGGGCATAATTGTATGCCGGAATGATATTCCGGCTTTCTTTTTTATCTTGATTCTGCCCGGAATAACATTCCGGGATACAGTTTGTGTACGCCGGCATGTTATTCCGGCATGTTTTTATCTTGGTTTTTCCCGGAATAACATTCCGGGATACAGTTTGAGTACGCCGGAATGGTATTCCGGCATGTTTTTATCTTGGTTTTTCCCGGAATAACATTCCGGGATACAGTTTGAGTACGCCGGCATGCTATTCCGGCATGTTTTAATCTTGGTTTTTCCCGGAATAACATTCCGGGATACAGCCTGTGTACGCCGGCATGCTATTCCGGCATGTTTAATCTTGGTTTTTCCCGGAATAACATTCCGGGATACAGTTTGAGTACGCCGGAATGTTATTGCGGCATGTTTTTATCTTGGTTTTTCCCGGAATAACATTCCGGGATACAGCCTGTGTACGCCGGAATGGTATTCCGGCATGTTTTTATTTTGGTTTTTCCCGGAATAACATTCCGGGATACAGTTTGAGTACGCCGGCATGTTATTCCGGCATGTTTTTATTTTGGTTTTTCCCGGAATATCATTCCGGGATACAGCCTGTGTACGCCGGCATGTTATTCCGGCATGTTTTTATCTTGGTTTTTCCCGGAATAACATTCCGGGATACAGGAGTTAAAGAAGTTCAGGCTGAACATAGGTATACGGCCAGTCCTTCCATGATTTTGCTAGTTTTGCTTTTACCGGGTTTCGCAAGATGTAGTTTAAAATATTAAAAAACTCTTTCTCATCTCTCACAATCCGGTCATAGCTCTCCTCTTCCCAAAAGGCTAAACCTGTCCGATGCAAAATCTCGTTACATCTTTTTCCGGAAACTCTTTTCAAGTGTTGCATAACTTTATGCAAAACTGGTACTCCTGGTAGTAAAGTAACTAACATATGTACATGGTTTGGCATAATGGTATACCCATGTAGTTCATATTGTTTGCCGGCACGAAATTGAATTGCTTCAGCAACAATATCGGCAACTTCTGTTTCCTTTAGCCAAAATGGACCGTTCGGGTTTGTTTCCAACAAATGGTCATTAAACATAAACCACTTTTCGTGTGTAGCCAAGTCAATCTCATATTTTTCTTTTGGAGTTAAATCTATCCAGCTCAACAACCCTTTTTCAAACCGGTTAAGATTTTCCTGTATTCTTCGGACATCATCCAATGGCACGGAATCCTTGAGCCGAAAAGTAATAAAAAATGTCACTTCTGCCGGTTGAAGATGCGGTAGTTTTCTTTGGTAATACCTGGTTTCCATGGTCTGGTTGGAGCAAATTTAAAACAATTCGTAGTGAATGGCCTATTCTTTTGGTGTTTAATTTGGTAAGTAAATTTTATCAACTCATTGTCTCCTGCACAACCCTCAAAGCCGAACCTCTGTATTTTGCAGGTAAACTATGAGGCAATTTATCGTTAAAATAGTATGGATTGTTTTTTAGGATTTTAATCCAGTGTACACTTCTGAACGACGAAAAACCAGATGAACTAAAAGGTTGTGGCATGGATTGTATAATGCCTATTCCCCAAAGGGCTTGGTCAGCAGCTTTATCCGATTTTCCTATTAAAAAAATGATATCGCCTACCTGAATACGTTGCACCCAACAAATAAGATTTCTCAGCTTTTGTCGAGAAAAAGTTGCAAAAAGAGTTTCTAAAATAATCTTAAGAGAAGAAAGATTCCAGGTTGTAGAGGTCGACCAATAATCAGCAAGCAAGTAAGGTTTATCAAACGGCATCAAATTATGACTCAAAACAAATTCGATATCTACAAACCTATTTTTAGGGATATTTACCAACCAAACACTGGTCCCCTTACTTATCATTTTCCGGAGATCAGTAAGGCTAAACTGTGCCTTCTCAAACAATAATTGCATGCCAAATATTTTTGCTTCCTCTGGCCGCACATATGAAATAGCCTTTGAAACACCTTTAATTCGAGTAAACTCGGTTAAAAATGCCAAAAGAATTCCTTTATTAGATGTTATGATCAGGTTCTCTGCATTGGTATTATAAGTCCAATTAAAGGAACCTGAGATTAATAACTCATGATCAATAATGGCAAATTTATGATGCATTAAGCCGGGCTCTTTGCTGGCTAATAAGTTACCTCCTAATTGGATAAAAACCTGAAAATCAAGTCCATCTTCGCATATATTTCGATTGTCAAATTCAAGTATCAGCTCAATTTCGACACCGGCTTTCAATTTAGTTAATAATACCTCAAATATTTCTTTATTTGAAAACCAACATACGGCGATTAGAATCCTGCTTTTTGCTTGCGAGAGGTAATGCTTAAGGTGTTCTGAATGTTGTTCAAAATGGGCAGTTATCATTGGTTTTAACTTGTACTTGTACAAATTTAAGTGCCAAATACGAAAAAAGCAAGCCCCCCCCTTAATCCCCCAGCACCTTTACAGCATACCCTTCTTTTTTGGCTTCCAGGTATTGTTGGGCTACCTCATGAACGGTTTTGGGAAAGGGGGTGTAGGTAAATCCGAATACAGAGAGCGATTTTTCATTGCCATAGGTGTAGTGCGTTACGCTGGCGCGCGCGCTCTCGCGGGTAACCATGGGCGTGGCCCCGAGTATTTTTTCCTTGAGCCATTCCACCCGCCAGGCCACTTCGGCCAGAAATGGCCCTACGGTAACGGGCGGAGGCTTGACACCCAGTTCGTCGGCAATCATCCGGAAAAAATCGCGGTGGCTCAGGTTGTCCACATTCAGGATATACCGTTCGCCGTTGTACTCGCTTTCCAGCAAATGCACCATGAAACGCACCACATCCCGCACATCCACAAAACCCGAACCGCCGCTGGGGCAAAACTTGAGTCCCTGGTCAATTTTTTTGAAAAAACCCGACATGCCTTCTTCCCAGTCTTTGCTGCCCACTACCACGGAAGGATTGACCATGGCGGCCGACAGGCCTTCTGCCACACCGCGCTGCACCTCCATTTCTGCCCGAAATTTGCTGATAGCATACCTGCTGTTGTGCGGACTTTCCACCCATTTGCTGGTTTCGTCGAGGTGTTTGCGCTTGGGGGTGCGGCCCAGGGCTGCAATGCTGCTCACGTGAACCAGGCGTTTTACACCAAAATCCAGACAGAGATTGACGATGTTGGCGGTGCCTTCCACGTTGATTTTCATCATTTTATCGGCATCCTTTGGGTGGAATGATACCAGCGCAGCGCAGTGGCAAACGTGGGTAACGCCTTCAAAGGCATCTTCCAGCGCACCCATATCTGTTACATCTGCTTCGCGCCACTCTACCCGGTCGGCAATGTCGGCTACAAGGGCCATTTGACTGTTTTTGCGGCGCAGCGCGCGCACTTTCCAGCCTTTTTTCAGAAGAAGTCGCAGCAGGTAGGAGCCAACAAATCCGGTGGCGCCGGTTACCAGCACCAGGGCATCTTTTTGCATGGTATGGGTTATTTTTTAAGGGTCAGGGTGTATTCGGCTACTGCCTGGATCTCTTCGGGGGTAAGTACGGTGCCGAAGGGAGTCATGAGTTTTTTACCGTTGGTAATAATGTTAACCCGTTCTTCCAGGGTGAGGGCGCTTTGGGTGAGGTCTTTGGCTCCGTTGAGGCCCAAAGTGCCGTCGGCGCCATGGCAGGTAACACAACGTTGACGGAAAACGGCCATGCCGTCGGGCTGAAGTTTGCCGTCGGATGTCCGAACGGCGGCTGCGGTGCTGTGATCGGATGAATTTCCGCCGCAAGACATGAGAACTATAGCAAATATGAAGATTCTGTTGAGCATAGACCGGTAAAATTCGAAATGTTGTTCAGGCTAAAATTTAAGCCATTGGCCTAAAAAGCCGGCAAAGATGGGTTGCAATTCTGGTTTTGGGACAAAATTTGCTGAACGAATTGCGTGTTGATGGCTTTGAATGGAATTATTTAAAATTGTCTGACAAGAAAAAGACAATGATGTATTTTTGCAACCTCTGTAATGGATTATTCATTAAATTTGTTGCCGGAATGATCCATTACCTCTGAAAGAAAATACAACTGAGTTTTACTTAGTGTTTGTTCATAGTGTTTGTTTTTTGTTTTGTCCCTGTCGAGTAGCAATATTTGACAGGGTTTTTTTATGTTATTAAAGTTGGACCTCTTCGAGGTCCGGCACTGCTTTCTGATTGCGGCAAAACCGCTGGTGAGTCGCGAATGATCCGGTTTTCATGGAATCAGGGAGCTTAAATGCACTCAGAGGCCACACATTTTTCCCATTTTTTTATTTTTTTTGAAAAAACATGTTCCGTCCTGCGTTTTTGGCACAGGATTGGCTAGTGTATAAATGCTTCATACAATAGAAACGGTTTAGTGAAAAAGCCCAAGGCAAACGTGCCTTGGGCTTTCTTTTTTGTTTCAGGAAAAATAAACCGCTTTTGCGGCCGGATCAGCGCAGGAGAGTGAGGCTGCCGGCCCGCACTTTTTCCTCGCCTTTACATTTGTAATGCAAACGGTAGAGGAAAACGCCGGGATTTACCGGTTTGCCGTTGGAATTGCCATCCCAGGAGTCAAAAGGTGTTTCGGCGCTGAATACGCGCCCGCCCCAGCGGTCGAAGATTTCAAAAGAAATAAATTCATCCACCGCAAACGGATTACTGATCCCGAAAACATCATTCAGATTGGGTGTTTCAGTGGGGGTAAATGCGTTGGGGATAAAAATTTCGTTGCAATCCAAAGTGGCCGGGTCAATCACGGTTACACGGATGGTATCAAGGGCCTCGCAGCCGTCCACGTAATTAAAGGTGATTTCGTAGGTAGTTGTTTGGGTGGGCGAAATGATCGGTTCGGCAGCCGTGGGGTTGTCTACGCCTGCAATGGGCGACCATACGAACTGGCCCACACAATATTGTGTTACCTGAGGCTGGAAAGAGTTGCCCAGGTACACAAGCGTGTCGCGGGTAAGAATCTGATCTGCGCGCAGGTTGTACCGTTTGATCTCGTCTACGTTCAAGGCTTTGCTGTGAAAGCGCAGCTCGTCAAACTTCCCTTTAAAATCCACATCCAGCGGGCACACCGGGTCGCCAATCACCAGCGGGGTGGTGTTGGTCAGGTCGATGCGCACGGCAGTAGTTTTGGAATCTTTCAATACCCCGTTTACATATAAAGAATAGGTGGTATTGCTGCGTGTGATGGTGATGTATTGCCAGCAGGCATTCGGGTCGAGCTTGGCTGTAACCGTGGTGAACAGGGTATCGTTCTCACTAATACCGGAACTGATGGTACCCACCGGACCGAAATCATTGTAACGAACCCAAAACGCATGGTCCAGGTTGCAGGTGTCCTGTTTGGCCATCACCAGTTGAGAGGCATTTTGCTGGTTGTTCTGCGGTGTAGGCCGTATGTAAAAGCTCACCGTAAAATCGCTGGTGGAAAAAACATCGGCAAACGGACCCACCAGATTGATGGCATCGTTGTTGTCTACGAACGACATGGCAGAGTCTTTCAAGCCGCAGTCGCAACCAATAGACCCCTTCAGGGCGCCACTGGAGCCATTGCCGCTATCATCAATAGCCTTGCAATTATTATCGAAGGAGAAATAAGCCTCCAGTTTGTCGTTCACAACCTGAGCCTGCAATCCGGAGATGCAAAGCGTGAAAAGAAGAATATAGGTTATACGCATTTGAGTGCCTTGGTGTTTGAGTGCCTTGGTGTTTTAGTGTTTTGGTGTTTTAGTGCTTTGGTGTCCTTATCCCTTCGCACCTTAGCGTCTTCGCGCCTTTGTGCCTTCGCGCCTTTATGCCTTTCTCCTCTTTGCGCCTTCTTCAAAACGTGGCGCATCAGGGGAAAAGTGTATCCACCCAACTTTTTTCCGGTTATTAGCCGACAAATATCGGCATTATCGTCCTCCGAGCATGCCGCCGAGGTCGCCCATGCCGGGGGGCATCATGCCCTGGAGCAGTTTATTGGTTTCCAGAGCAGCTTTTTGCCTGGCTTTATCCAACGCTTCATTTACAGCCACCAAAACCAGGTCTTCCACTTGTTCCGTATCGGTTAGATCCAGTTTGGAAGCATCAATTTTGATGTTTTCCAGCTGCATATCACAATTAGCCGTTACGGTTACAGCACCTTCACCGGCCTCGGCCTCCACGGTGGTTTCGGCCAGTTTCTGTTTCAGTTCTTCCTGCTGACGCTGCAGATTGCCAAAAAGGTTGTCGAACATGAGTGAGTGAATGAATGAGTGAGTGGGTGAATTATAATCCGTCGGTGGCGGCGTCTTTGGCAATTTTGCGGATCATGCCACGTAGTACGGCGCTGGCGCCTACTTCCACAAAAGTGCTGATGCCATCGGCTACCATGTTTTCAATGGTTTTGGTCCAGCGAACTGGTGCGGTGAGCTGTGCAATGAGGTTTTTGCGGATCTCTTCCGGGTCTGTTACCGGCAGGGCATGCACATTCTGGTACACCGGACAAATGGGCTTGGAGAAACGGGCGGCATTGATGGCCTCCTCGAGTTCGTCCTGCGCCGGTTTCATGAGCGGTGAGTGGAATGCACCGCCTACTGGCAGCACGAGCACGCGCTTGGCTCCGATGGCTGTGAGCTTTTCCACCGCCAGTTCAATACCCTTGCGGGAACCGGAAATAACCAGCTGACCGGGAGAATTGTAGTTGGCAGCCACCACTACTTCACCGGTGATGCTGTTGCAAACCTCTTCTACCTGAGCATCTTCCATGCCCAACACGGCTGCCATGGTGCCATCAGCCAGTTCACAGGCCTTTTGCATCGCGAAAGCGCGTTTGTTCACCAGCTGCAGGGCTTCTTCGAACGACAAAGCGCCGGCCGCGCACAAAGCCGTGAACTCACCCAGGGAGTGCCCGGCCACAGCAGATGGCTGAAAGGCTTCGCCGGCTACTTTGGCGCGGATAATGCTTTCCAGGAACACAGCCGGCTGGGTAACATTGGTTTGTGTGAGGTCTTCCTTGCTGCCCGTGAACATGACATCGCTCAAACGCCAGCCTAAAATGGCATTGGCCTGTTCGTACAGTTCGTTGGCTTGTGTGTTGGTTTCGTACAATTCTTTGCCCATGCCTTCAGCCTGCGAGCCCTGGCCTGGAAAAACGTATGCTTTCATACCATTGATTTTACTTTTTCGGGCAGCAAAAGTAGTAAATCAACAGAACCTGTAGCATAATCCTTCTCCGACACCAAAGGCTTGTTACTTTTGCAAACTTTTGTTGTCCTTTAAGTGCATGTTGGGGATTTTCATGCCGGACCAAAAACTGTTCTTTTTCCGCCATTATTCACCTTTTTCAGTCGCGTCCCGAGCACCCGTGATGCTTCTTCAAAACGCAAAAACTGACGAAAAAAGCTCAAATTTTTGACTCTATCAGAAAATCCCCAATATGCGCTAAACTGTTTTTTTCCCTACCTGGGTAACCCAAAAAAGAATTTTGCATCTGAATATGTCACAATACTTTGATTTGCAGGCACTTAATGAAAAGATTCATCAGGAGAGCGCCTTTGTGGAGCAACTAAAAACAGAAACGGCCAAAGTGATCGTCGGACAGGAGCAAATGCTCGAGAAATTACTGATTGGCTTGCTGACCAGGGGCCATATTCTGCTGGAAGGTATGCCCGGGCTGGCCAAAACCCTGGCCATCAAAACCCTGGCACAGGCAGTAGACGCCCGCTTCAGTCGTATCCAGTTTACCCCGGATTTGCTGCCGGCCGATGTGGTGGGCACTATGGTGTACAATCCTGCCAAATCAGAGTTTACGGTGCGGAAAGGGCCGGTTTTTGCCAATTTTGTGCTGGCTGATGAAATAAACCGCGCGCCAGCCAAGGTGCAAAGCGCCCTGCTGGAAGCTATGCAGGAACGCCAGGTAACCATCGGTTCGGAAACGTATACCCTGGAAGATCCTTTCCTGGTGCTGGCTACCCAGAACCCCATTGAACAGGAAGGTACATATCCTTTGCCGGAGGCCCAGGCCGACCGTTTTTTGCTGAAAGTAAAAATTGGATATCCTTCCAAAGAAGAAGAACGCGATATCGTTCGCCGCAACCTTTCCGGCGAGCAGCCTTTGGTGCACAAAGTATTAGACACCGCTACCCTGTTGCGCGCCCGTGAGGTGATGCACGGTATTTATATGGATGAAAAAATTGAGCATTACATCCTGGATATCGTTATAGCCACCCGCGAACCAGCCAAATACGGACTGCAAAACCTCAGTTCGCTCATGCAATACGGGGCCTCCCCGCGCGCGAGCATCGCCCTGGCACAGGCAGCACGAGCCACCGCGTTCCTGCGCCGCAGAGGCTATGTGGTGCCCGAAGATGTGCGCTATATCTGTGCCGATGCCCTCAGACACCGCATAGGCCTGAGTTATGAGGCAGAAGCTGAAGGCCTGACAGCAGAAGACATCATTACCCGTATCCTGAACGCAGTGCCGGTTCCGTAGAAATTTTAACACTTTTTGGCTGCCCCGCCACAAAAGTACTGTTACATTTGTGGCCCTTTAACTGCAGCCTGAATCCAACACATGTCTGAGATAGCCAAGTATATTGAACAAACCATCCTCCGACCTGATACCCGTCTGGACGATGTCAAGGAACTGTGTGCCCAAGCCGGCAAGCATGGATTTGGCGGCATTTGTATCCCACCTTTATATGTGCGCGATGCCCGTCGGATGCTGGACGATCTGAGTCCGCGCACCCGGGTGGTAACCGTTATCGGCTTTCCGATGGGTTACGCGGCTATTGCAGCCAAAAGTGAAGAAATTAAGCGTGCTACCGAAGATGGCGCTGATGAGATAGATGCCGTGATCAATATTGCTGCGGTAAAAAGCGGCAACTGGAATCATGTAGCCAACGACATTGAGGCTATGTCGCTCGCCACCAACATGCGTGGCAAATCGCTGAAGTTGATTTTGGAATGCGGGCTGCTTACCAACGAAGAAATCCAGCGTTTGAGCACCCTGGCTGCCGATTCGCGTATCAACTGGCTCAAAACCGGCACTGGTTTTCACGGGCATCCGGCCACGCCTGAAATGGTTCGGAACCTGCGCAATCTGGCGCCTTCCACCCTGAAAATCAAAGCAGCCGGTGGCATCCGCACCCTGGCCGAAGCTCAGGCGCTGATTGATGCCGGCGCCGAACGCATCGGTACTTCTGCCGGTGTGGAAATGGTTACTGCCGGTAAATGATTTTGCCGTCCCAAAATTTGGGACCTATTACATTCTTACTTACTTTCGTCCGCAACTAATCCTTTGTGCGCGATGACTAATTCCATGATTAAGAGCGGGCAGCTGCTTGTAGCAGAGCCTTTTATGCTCGACCCGTATTTCCGTCGCACGGTTGTGTTGCTGTGTGAACATCATGAGGAAGGCAGTGTAGGCTTCATCCTGAATAAGAAGACAGACATGAAAATTCATGACCTGATCAATGCTTTTCCGGATTTTGAAGCAGAGGTGTTCTATGGCGGCCCGGTACAAACCGATACCCTGCACTATGTACACAATGTTGGCGACCTGCTGGAAGAAAGCGTTCAGGTGAGTGATGGCGTTTGGTGGGGCGGCGATTTCGACAGCCTGAAATTTCTGATCAGCAGCGGCCTGATTGAACCTTCCAATATCCGCTTTTTTGTTGGTTATGCCGGATGGTCTGGTGGCCAGTTGAATGAAGAAATGGAGGTAGGATCCTGGGTGACAGCCCATATGCACCCCAATTACTTGTTTAAATCCAAGCCCGACGATCTGTGGAGTCAGGTGATGTATAATAAAGGAAACCGCTATGAGATCATTGCGGACATACCGGAGTATGTGAGCTGGAATTAAGCGCACATACAAAGTTCAAGGCATGGAAATTTGGACAAGCGCTTAAGGCTGCCAACTTTTTGTCCGCCACTGACCATTTTCCCCATCAAAACGCGGATGGATTTTCCGGAGAAACTACCTTTGCCGGATATCCATCCTCGTTTGCATGAAACAACTGACTTTTACCTTAAGCTTGCTGACCGTTGTTTTTTCTGCCATGGCGCAGAATAATTCCCACATAACGGGCAGTTTACAAGCCAATGGGAACTTCTTCTTTGCTGCCGACTCCGTTCTGGGCACTGCTGGTATTCCACAATACGATAACCAGAAATTCGGCGCCGAAACCTGGCTTTCCCTGAATTATTCCAATAATGGACTGGACGCCGGTGTGCGTTTTGACATGTTCAATAACTCCAACCTGTTGAACCCCAATGCTTCCTACTCTGATGTTGGCCTCGGACGCTGGTTTATTCGCAAACAAATAGACAAGTTTGATATTGCCGGCGGATACCTGTACGACCAGATTGGTTCGGGTATTATTTATCGTTCCTATGAAGAACGTACGTTGATGATTGATAACGCACTGCTGGGCGCCCAGGTGGGTTACCGGATCAACGATAACTGGAAAGTGCGGGCTTTTACCGGCCGTCAAAAACAACAGTTCAGTCGCTACGGAACCATCTTGCGCGGCGGCGCCATTGAAGGCTTCATCAAGCCGGATTCTACCAAAAACTTCACGTTGGCTCCCGGAGCAGGTATCGTGGGGCGCACCTACACCGCCGAAACCATTGACGATGCTAAGTTTGAAGTGGCAGGCTATTTCCGGAATGAACAGATTGAACTGCAATACAATACGTACGCAGCCACCATTTTTAACACACTCACAGCCGGCGATTTCACCTGGTATGTAGAGGCGGCGGGCAAAACCAAAGACGTTATTTACGATCCCAATGCCCCGCGTTCGATCCTGATCGGGACAGAAATTGATACTGTGGCCGGTAAACTGGTAAACCGCGAAGGTTATACGGTGTACACCAGCTTGTCTTATTCCAAAAAAGGGTTGGGCATTACGTTGGAAGCCAAGCGCACCAAGGATTTCTCTTTCCGCCAAAACCCCAACGCACTGGGCATTCAGGGACCTATCAATTTCCTGCCGCCCATGGCCAAGCAAAATACGTACCGCCTCACGGCGCGTTTTGCACCGGCCACGCAGGAGCTGGGCGAACAGGCTCTGCAGCTCGATGTGCGGTATAAATTGAATAAAAAGCTGTCGGTAGGCCTCAATTTCTCCGATATTCAGTTCCTGGATGGCACCGAACTGTACCGCGAAATCACGCCGGAATTTACTTACAAGCAAAAGCGCAAATGGCAACTGATTGGCGGCTTGCAAATCCTGAAATACAATATCTTTGTGTATCAGGGCAAAGACAAATACGTGGATGCATTGACACCCTACGGCGAATTCCTGTACAAGTTTTCTCCGCGCAGGTCCATCCGCATTGAGGCACAGTACCTGCACACCGAAGATGAATTTGGTTCCTGGGTAAACGGCCTGGTAGAAGTAGGTTTGGCGCCGCACTGGATTTTCTACGCCTCTGATATGTACAAACTCAAACACGGAAGCCTGGACCCAGGTCTAAGTCCGGAAAAAGCCAAAGACAAGGTGAAATACGATGGTACGCACTTCCCTTCGTTGGGCGTGGTATATTCCCGTAAATCCAACCGTGTATCGTTGGCATACGTTAAACAGGTAGAAGGTATTAACTGTGCAGGTGGTATTTGTCGTTTGGAGCCCGCGTTCCACGGCGTTCGCCTCACCCTGAATTCTTCTTTCTAAACTGTAGGGGAAAAACAACCTGAAACGGTCCTTATTGCAGTTTTCACTACATCACCACATCAAAGGATAAACATCTGCTGTCATGAAAAAAACAAAACTACTGATTGGCGCCGCAGTTATTATGCTGTTTGCAGCCTGTAAGGAAGAACCCATTTTGATTCCTGATCCTAGTCTGAATGTTTCCGGCAGATCAGTACTGGTGGAGGAAGGCACTGGCGTACGCTGCCAAAACTGTCCGCAAGGCACACAAACCCTGGTGGCTTTGCAACAACAATATGGTGCTAAAAAACTGATTGTAGTGTCTTTGCATGCTGCAGTGAATTTCTCTGTTCCATTTTCTTCCAGTGCATACGATTTCCGCAACCCGGAAGTACAGGCACTGGCCGATTATATTGGCGTTCAGGAAGGATGGCCAACCGCAGCCATCAACCGGCGCTTGCTACCCAACGAAACATCCATTTTCCTGACTCCCCACACCCGCTGGGGCGGTGAAGTAGCGCAGGATTTGCAGGCAGATGCCAGCATGGCCATCAACATCGCCAATACTTTTGACCATGGTACCCGCGAATTGGCTATTAAGGTTGACATACTTCCTGACCAGCTGTTGCAGGGTGAGCATAGGTTGACGGTGCTGATTACCCAGGACAGTATCCAGGATCCACAACTGAATGGCAGTACCGTTGTGCCAAACTATATACACCGCCATGTGGCCAGGGATGTGGTTTCTGCGCCATCAGGCGATGTGATAACCGAGACCCTGGAAGCAGGTGTGGTTATTACTAAAAACTACAAGGTTACCCTGCCAGCCGACTTTGATGAGCATCATTGCAGCGTGGTAGCGTATGTTGCCCGGGGCGGAAACCCGGACAAACAGGTGTTGCAGGCTGCTGAAAAATACGTCACAGATTAGAAATACAAAAAATAGCGCAGAACCCCGCCGAAAGTTTTGACTTTGGCGGGGTTCTTTGTTTATACCCATTGTACTTTTGCTCCACAAAACGAAGCCATCTTTTTTTAACTTCCACCACATTATTATATGTTTCACCTGACTGAAGAACATCTTGCCGTACAACAGGCGGCCAGGGATTTCGCCCAGAACGAACTCAAACCCGGCGTTATTGAACGCGACAGCAAAGGCCAGTACCCTACTGAACAGGTTCGCAAAATGGGCGAACTCGGTTTTCTGGGAATGATGGTTTCGCCGGAATACGGAGGCGGAGGCATGGATACGCTTTCCTATGTGCTGGCTATGGAGGAAATTTCCAAAGTAGACAGTTCCTGCTCCGTAATCATGTCGGTAAACAACTCGCTGGTTTGCTGGGGTCTTGAAACCTTCGGAACCGAAGAACAAAAACGCAAATACCTGCCCAAGCTCACCAGCGGCGAATGGATTGGCTCTTTCTGCCTCTCCGAACCCGAAGCAGGCTCCGACGCCACCAGCCAGCGCACCACGGCGGTGGATATGGGCGATTACTACCTGCTCAACGGCACCAAAAACTGGATCACCAATGGCGCTACCTCCAAACTGCACCTGGTGATGGCTCAAACCCACGTGGAAAAAGGCCACAAAGGCATCAACTGTCTTATTGTTGAGGCCGATTCTCCGGGCGTAACCATTGGCGCCAAAGAAGACAAACTGGGCATCCGCGCCTCCGATACCACATCTATCATGTATTCCGATGTAAAAGTGCCTAAGGCCAACCGCATCGGAGAAGACGGTTTCGGATTCAAGTTTGCCATGAAAACCCTCTCCGGTGGCCGTATTGGTATTGCTGCGCAGGCATTGGGTATTGCGGCTGGCGCTTATGAATTGTCTGTTGCCTATTCTAAGGAGCGTCAGGCGTTTGGCAAACCGATTTCCAACCACCAGGCCATTGCGTTCAAAATTGCCGACATGGCCACCGAAATCGAAGCGGCACGCTTGCTGGTGTACCGTTCAGCCATCATGAAGGATCAGCACCAGAACTACGATCAGGCTGCTGCCATGGCTAAACTGTATGCTTCTGAAGTGGCCATGCGCCATACCGTTGAGGCCGTTCAGATTCACGGCGGATACGGTTTTGTAAAAGAATACCACGTGGAGCGCCTCATGCGCGATGCCAAAATTACCCAAATCTACGAAGGCACCTCTGAAGTACAGCGCATCGTTATTTCCCGCAATGTGCTGAACGGAGAGTTGTATGTACCGATGACGGTGGACGGCCTACGGTAGACGGTAGACGGCCTACGGCCTACGGTGGACGGCCTACGGTGGACGGCGGCGTTGCTTTTGAAATCTCAAGAGCAACGCCACCGTAGGCCGTTAGCCGTCTACCGTCCATCGTCCACCGTCTACCGTCCACCGTCTACCGTCCACCGTCCACCCTCCATCGTCTACCGTCCACCGTCTACCGTCCACCGTTAGCCGTCATGCAAACATTCCTGGAATACCAATTAATATCCTACAACGGCTACACGCTCACGGTGGCCATGCTGCTGGGTATGTTTCTGGTTTGGCTGGTAACTACCCTGTCGTTGCGGGCTGTTCGGAAAGTGATAAACCGCGGTTCGGAGCGCCTCCTCAGCCTGGCCGATCGCGGCCGGCAACTGTCAGTTTACCTGCTGATCAAATATTTCGTCTGGACCCTGGCTGTTGCCATCATGCTGGAAATGGTGGGTATTCACGTGTCGGTAATCCTTGCCGGATCAGCCGCATTGCTGGTAGGTTTGGGTTTGGGGGTTCAGCAGATATTCCGGGATATTGTATCCGGGGTGTTCCTGTTATTTGAAGGCACGATAGAAATTGGCGACATAATTGAGCTGGACGGCAAGGTGGGGCGGGTGGAAGAAATCAACCTGCGCACCTCCAAATTGCTGACCCGGGATGGTCATACCATGATTATTCCCAACCACAAATTCATTACGGAAAACGTGCACAACTGGACACACCAGCATTCTGAAGCCACGGCTTTTTCCGTTCACATCATGGTGCCAGGGAAAACCGACGACCGGGTGGTGCGCAAGGCACTCCAACAGGCGGCGGATGAAAATACCGCCATTGTACACCACGTTCCTGCCCAGGAACCCCAGATTCGCCTGGCTGATTTTCAGGAAAAAGGCACGGTGTACGAAATCCGTTTCTGGACCGATCAAAAATTCGAAGTAGACAATATTAAGAGTGATTTACGCTGGGCTGCGCAGGAGAGGCTCAGAGGAGTACATGATTGACGAGGGGAGGCATTCGGCCTGGTATACGATCGGGGCCTTTGGCTCGTGCAAACAACAAGCTCAACGCGCCCCCTCTTCAATCATGTACTTATGTACTCTTCAATCATGTACTCACTTACGTGCTCTTCAGCAGCGCTTTCCAGTTCCGCACCGGCAGCCGTTCTCTCTGGCTCCATTTGCCGTTTTCCCAATTCATGTGTTCCAGGCCTGAAAGACTCAGTTTGTAATCAAACTGCGAAGGAATATCGTGTGTGTAGCCATGGTAATAGTATTCCATGTCCAGTTCTTTGGCCATCAGCAATTCCAATAGCAAGGTGAGAGTGCCCAGGCTTCGGCGCTCGTAAGAGGGATCGAATACACAATAGGTGCCGGAAACAGCTTTTTTCCCCAGGTGGAAAAAAGAGCAGGCTATGAGCCGGTTGTCCAGGTACACCGCCAGTTCGCGGCCTTCGGTAGGAAGCAAATGCGGGTAGTCCGGGTGTATGAATGAAGCGAGAGTGGTGGACTGTTTTTCTTCAAAACGATCCCGGTGCAGGTCGAACAGCCGGTTTCGGTCGTTGTCGAACTTGGCCGGAGCGCTGATAACCAGCAGGTCTTCGTTTTGGCGCAGCACCTTGCGTTGACTTTTCGACAGCTCGAAATCAGCCAGCCTGATGCGCAGGGGGATGGTTCGGCAGAGTTGTTTGCGCCAGGTAGAGAAATTATGCCTGACGAATCGTTTTCCCAGCAATCTCCAGCCTTCCGCCAGTATCCTGTCCAATGTTTCAGGAGCAAGCTGAACCATGTCGGCCCGCTCGTCAATCACATTTTCAAGGATGGTGGTAGAACTCATAGATTTCTTACGGCTTACGGTTGACGGCCTACGGTTGACGGTTGACGGTAGACGGTTGACGGCCTACGGTAGACGGTAGACGGTTGACGGCCTACGGTGGACGGTGGCGTTGTTCTTGAGATTTAGATGAGGAACAAATCCCAAGAACAACGCCACCGTCCACCGTCCACCGTCAACCGTAAGCCGTCTACCGTCTACCGTAGGCCGTTACACCAGTACTTCAGGCACAAACTGCTTGTAGATACCGGCCTGCATTTTTTCGCGTACGGCGGAGAATGCATCGAGGGTGATTTGGATATCCTCTTCGGTATGAGAAGCCGTTGGGATAAGGCGCAGGATGATCATGCCTTTTGGAATTACCGGATATACCACGATGGAGCAGAATACGCCATAGTTTTCGCGCATGTCTTTCACCAGGGCCATAGCTTCTTCTACCTCGCCGTGCATGTACACAGGCGTTACGCAGGTATTGGTGTCGCCAATATCGAAACCACGTTCTGTGAGGCCGTTTTGCAGCATGCGCACATTGTGCCAGAGTTTTTCGCGGAGTTCAGGCTTGGTAGTAAGCAGTTCGAAGCGTTTCAGCAGGCCTTCTACCAATGGCATTGGGAGCGATTTGGCGAAGATTTGGCTGCGCATATTGTACTTCAGGAACTGGATAATTTCCGGTTGTGCGGCAATGAAGCCACCAATCAGCGCCATGCTTTTAGCGAAGGTGCTGAAGTAAATATCCACGTCGTGGGTGACGTTTTGTTCTTCGGCGGTGCCAGCTCCGGTAGCTCCCAGCATGCCGTAGCCATGTGCATCGTCGATAAACAGGCGGAAGCCGTATTTTTCCTTCAGGGTGCAGATTTCACGCAATTTACCCTGGTCGCCGCGCATACCGAACACGCCTTCTGTGATAACCAGAATGCCGCCGCCGCTTTCGTCGGTGAGGCGTTTGGCGCGTTCGAGGCATTTTTCCAGGCTGGCTACATCATTGTGCGTGAAAGCGAAGCGTTTGCCCATGTGCATGCGCACGGCATCCACGATACAGGCATGGCTTTCTGCATCGTACACTACCACATCGTGGCGGGTAAGCAGTGCATCAATGGCCGACATTACACCCTGGTATCCGTAGTTAACCAAAAGGCCGGCGGGTTTGCCCACGTGGTTGGCCAGTTGGGTTTCGAGTTTATGGTGCAGCTGGGTGTCGCCGCTCATCATGCGGGCGCCCATAGGATACGCCAGGCCCCAGCGGGCTGCGCCTTCTGCATCGGCTTTACGTACTTCCGGGTGGTTGGCCAGGCCGAGGTAGTTGTTGATGCTCCAACAAACCACTTCTTTGCCTTTAAATGTCATGCGGTTTCCGAGTTCTCCTTCCAATTGAGGGAACATGTAGTAGCCTTCCGCCACTTCGGCATATTTGCCCAGCGGGCCTGCCTGTTTGTAAATTCTTTCAAATAAATCCACTGTTCAGGAATGTGTTGGTGAGTGTATAGACATTGGGTGCTGGACTGTTGGAGATTGGATCATTCATGCCAAGCTTAAGTCCCCCAATCGTAAATCGTAAATCATGTAATCGTCAATCCTCAGGCTTCCACCTGGGTTTCTTCCAGGAATCCTTGCTGGATCATCCATTTATCGGAGAAGAACTTGGTGACATATTTGGAGCCGTGGTCGGAGAACAGGAGCACCACTACATCGTTTTCGGTGAGTTCGTCCTGGATTTGCTCCAAAGCCTGGAGGGCAGCCCCGCTGGAATACCCAACCATCATGCCTTCCATGCGGGCGAGTTCGCGGGCGCGCAGGGCGCTGTCTTTATCGGTTACTTTCACAAACCGGTCAATCAGCTCAAAGTCCATATTGGCCGGAATGATGTTTTTGCCAGTGCCTTCAATACGGTACGGGTAGATTTCTTTTTCGTCGTACACGCCGGTTTCGTGGTATTTTTTCAGCACGGAGCCATAGGCATCTACGCCGATGATTTTCACGTTCGGGTTTTGTTCGCGCAGGTATCTGCCGCTTCCGCAGAGGGTGCCGCCGGTGCTGGCGCTGCCGATGATGTGTGTGATGCGGCCGGAGGTTTGTTCCCAGATTTCCGGGCCGGTGCTGAGGTAGTGAGCCTCGCCGTTCTCGGGGTTGTAGTTCTGGTTGATGTAGTAAGCGCCCGGAATTTCTTTGGCCAGCTGTTCTGCCCGGCGGTAGTAAGACTGCGGGTCGTTAGGTTTGGCTTCCTGCGGACACAGGTGCACTTCGGCGCCCATGGCTTTGAGGTTATTGAGCTTGTCTTCGCTGATTTTGCTCGTTACGGTGAGTACACATTTATAGCCTTTGATGGCTGCTACCATAGCCAGGCTGAATCCGGTGTTACCGCTGGTGGCATCCACGATGGTGCCGCCCGGTTTGAGTTTGCCCAAACGTTCGGCGCGCTCAATGATGTGAAGTGCGATGCGGTCTTTGGCACTTAAGCCCGGGTTGAAGGCTTCAATCTTTGCGTACACCGTAGCAGGAATGTGGAGTACGATATTGTTCAGACGAATGAGCGGGGTCTTGCCAATTGTTTCAAGGATATTATTGAAAACCATATGCCAAAGACTTGTTTAAAAAGTGAAAATCAGGTAAAATCAACTGCAAAAGTAGGGAGAAAACCCGGTAGGAATGCTATCGAAAATATAAATGTAAAATTAACGAAAAAAATAACTGAAAGTATTTTGATAAGAGCAATGTATGTTTACCTTCGTGCGCCTTTGCAGAATATCATTCTGAAAAGGAACGCAGGTACTGAATCGTTTCACTTTTAATCAACACACACTATGCTTGTATTGTTTACCGCACTTGCCGCCATTGCGCTGGTACGTTTTTACCCTGATTTGGTAGCGTATTTCACTGCATTTGCAGCCCGCCGTTAATCAACGGCAATCCTGTTTCCCCGCTTGAATGCAACTTCAAAAAATTAAGGAGGCCGGCCTGTTTGGGCTGGCCTTTTTTTATGGCAGACTTCCTGCGAAAGTGGTTTGGGCGCAGGAAGTCTGGTATCCTATTTACTTTTGCAACCCGTAAAAAAAGCACGGACACACCCCCTCATCTCCAAACTTTTCTCACTTTCGCCCCTTAAATTGGCGGCTAAACCCGCCTGTACAGCATATTTATGCGCAGCCTCCCGCAACTACTCGACCTCATTCAGCAATACGCTCAGGATAATCCGTTTCCCGGAGAATTGCCAGAGCTGTACGAACCCTGTGCCTATATCCTTACCCTGGGCGGAAAACGCCTGCGCCCGGCACTGACGCTGATGGCCGCAGAAATGTTCAACCACCCCGCCGAATCTGCCTTGCCCGCGGCCTGGTCGGTGGAGTTGTTCCACAATTTCTCCCTGATGCACGACGATATCATGGACGCGGCGCCTCTGCGCAGGGGGCAACCTACTGTGCACCATAAATGGAATCAAACCACAGCCATTTTGAGCGGCGATGTGATGCTGATTTTTGCCTACAGATTCCTTACCCGTTTTTCACAACCTGAAACGGTAGCCAAATTGGTGCAGATCTTCAACCGCGTGGCCACTGAAGTGTGTGAAGGCCAGCAAATGGATGTCAATTTTGAAACGCGCAGCTCAGTGAGTATTCAGGAGTATATCCGGATGATTGAGCTGAAAACGGCTGTTCTGCTTGGCGGAGCACTGGAAATGGGCGCAGTGTGTGCCGCCGCCTCCGAAACCGATGCCCGGCACCTGTACGAACTGGGCCGACTGGCGGGTATTGCCTTTCAGATTCAGGACGATCTGCTGGATACCTACGGTGATCCGGCCAAGTTTGGCAAACAGGTGGGAGGCGATATTTTGCAAAATAAAAAGACCCTGCTGGTACTCAAAACCCTCGAAACAGCGCCTGAGGCTGACCGACAGGAACTCCTGCAATGGATGCAAACCGGCGCTGAAAATCCAGACACCAAGGTGGCTTCCGTACGCGCTATTTTCGATCGCAATGGCATCCCTGCCCTGATTGAAGCAGAAAAACAACATTATCAACAAGCAGCTTTCCGCCATCTGGATGAAGTGCAGGCGCCCTCCGAACGCAAAACGGTGTTGCGCGGCAGCCTGGAAGCACTGTTTGAAAGAGACAGATAGGAACGATGGACGATGAACGACGGGACGATGGACGATGAACGATGGACGATGGGACGATGGGGTAATCACTGACGATGCCTTGTCGCCCTGAGCGTAGCGAAGGGTCTGGCGAAGCCTCCCAGGAAGGCAAAGTGTTCGGTTAGCATCCAGAAACGATCAAAGGCATAAACCCAAAGGGGACCAGGAGCAAAACGCCTGATATTTACACATCAGACCCTTCGCTACGCTCAGGGTGACAAGGCATCGTCAGTGATTACCCCATCGTCCATCGTTCATCGTCCCGTCGTCCATCGTTATCTCTTAAAGTCCAGTAAAAAATGCCTGATGGCTTCCTGGAATTGCGGTTCATCGTCGTGGCAAAATTCCACTTCGATGGGCAGCACGTATACGGGGAGCTGATTTTTCCAGAAAAAGTCCCGGTGCAGCTCCAAACGCATGGCGTCTTTTTCGGTGGTGAGGATGATTTTATTCCTGCTGTCGAGTCGGTTGAAGCGGCGCAACATGTCGTGCAGCTCATCTTCCTTAAAAAAGTGGTGATCTTCGAATTCCAGGGTTTGGGCAGACCGAACGGAGGTGCGCAGGTGTTTGAGGAGGTAATCGGTGTTGGCAATAGCGCTTACGAGCAGCACATCGGTATCCAGGTCCAGCGCACGTTTGAGGTCTGGCCGGAGGAGATCGTATGGCGTACCGTAGCGATATCTGGAAAAAAACACCTTTTGCCTGGGGAAAGGATCTATTTCCTGGATCATTTTGTGGCGATCAGACACGGAAAGATCTGCCGGGCATTTGGTTACGATGATCAGATCAGCCCTGCGATAATTGTACCGGCCTTCACGGAGTCGACCGGCGGGAAGCAGCCAATCCCGAGTGAACGGGCGTGCGTACTCTGTGAGCAGGATATTGAGTCCGGGAGTAACGGCCAGGTGTTGAAAGGCATCGTCGAGCAAAACGCATTGGGTTTGCGGGTTGCGTTTGACGAGTTCTGGTACGCCCAGGGCCCTGCTTTCGCTGACGCAGATGGGTACTTCCGGGAATTTTCTTTTGAATTGGAGGGGTTCATCGCCTACCATTTCTGCGGTATCGATGACGGAGAGTTGCTGGAATCCGGTGGTATTTCGGCCATAGCCTCTGCTCAGGACGGCTACTTCCAGGTATTCGTTGAGCCAGCGAAGCAGGTATTCGATGTGAGGGGATTTTCCGGCGCCGCCAACCGAGAGGTTGCCTACGGAAATAACCGGGAGGTCGAAGTGTACGCTGCGCAGGATACCTACCCGGTAAAAGAGGTTGCGCATTCCCACACCGATGCCGTAGAGCAGAGCCAGCGGCAGCAGGAGGATACGGATTACGATATCGTCAGACATGGCGAGGAAACAGCAGCTAAGAGATTCGGTTGCAAAACTGGGAAAAAATTGGGGAATACAGGGGGGAGGGACAAATGAAAAAAGCCGCTCCGAATGGATCGGAACGGCTTTAGTTTGGTGTGGTACCTCCCAGGATCGAACTGGGGACACATGGATTTTCAGTCCATTGCTCTACCATCTGAGCTAAGGCACCAAGCCTGCTGAAAAGCGGGTGCAAAGATAAAGTCATTTTTATCAAACTCGGAAGCAGAGTTTAAATTTTTTTAAAAAATCATTCTTGTACCTTTGCGGCATGTTCCGGCTGTTGCTGTCAAGCCTGTTTTTTTGCCTCCTGTTTCAGCCCCTCGCTGCGCAGGATGCTGCCAACCCTTTCGAGCTGATCCATCGGCTTCCGAAGGAGTTGCTGGCTGCGCAACCCGGCAACCTGGCGCCGGTCAATCCATTTGATGTGGTGCCGCACCGCGCACCGGTGGTGGCCGCCGGTATGGCCGAAAATGAAACAGAGGCATTCAACCCTTTTGATATCCTGCCCAGGGGCGGCGGGCTATCGAATGGTATTATGGCGGCTCTGTTGTTGATGGCCTTTGGTTTTCTCACTTTTTCTGTAGCGTCTAATCGCAGTGCCGTAGGAAAGGCGTGGGCCGGGTTTCTGAGCGACAATGGTTTTTCCGTTGCGCAACGCGAGGCCTCAGGGTTTGTGGGCATTACCCCATATTATTTGTTGTACGGCAACTTCCTGTTCAATGCAGGCATTTTCATTTTTCTGGTTACAAGAGTATTCAACGGCGAGACCTACAATAACCTGTCGTTTTTGCTGCTTTGCATGGCTGGCGCAGCGCTCGGATTTTTGTCCAAACACCTGATGCTAGGCTCGATGCGCACCCTGTTTGGACTGGAAAATGAGTTGCGGAAATACAATTTTCTGATCATTATTTTCAACTGTATCCTTGGGCTCTTCCTGGTGCCGTTTAATCTTTTGATCGCATTTTCGGCCAAAAACAGCACTCAACAGCTGCTTTTGGTGTCGTGGATGCTCGGTTTGGTGGCTATTTTTTACGCTTACCGAAGCCTAAGATCCAGTCCGATGGGCGCTAAATTTTTGATACAGAGCCCATTTCACTTTTTGTTGTACCTTTGCACCGTCGAAATAGCCCCACTGTTGTTGCTGATCAAACTGGCGCTCATGCAAAACACCTGAACGGTCGGAACTTTTTCCACCGATCCGGCATTTTAAACAGGCCGTTTGAAAACAACACCGGTTGTTCAAACTAAACACAAATTTCACACAAAACGTATTCCCGAATGTCTGCAACTGCTTCCGCTGCACCTGTTCAGGATCCCACCCCCGCTAAAGTTCACAACATCCTCATTTCACAAGGCCAACCAGCCGTGCGAACTGCTTACGACGAAATTGAAAAACGTTTTGGCGTCCGCATCGATTTTGTGCCTTTTGTGACGGTGGAGGGTCTGACCGAAAAAGAATACCGGAAGAATCGCGTCTATCCGAACGATTACAGCGCGATCATCTTTACCAGTAAAAATGCGGTGGATCACTTCTTCCGACTCTGCGGCGAAATGCGCATCAAGATGTCGGACGAAACCAAGTACTTCTGCGCTACTGAAACCATTGCCAATTACTTGCAGAAATTTATCAATTTCCGCAAACGCAAGGTGTTCAATGGCACAAAGTCTATCCTCGAACTGAAATCGTACATCCTGCGCAACAAGGAAGAAAAATTTTACCTCCCTTGCGGCGACCAGGGTAATCCAGAGGTAACCAATTTCTTCAAGGACCTGAAAATTCCCGTTCAGGAGGCCGTCATGTACCGTACTGTAAATAATGACCTTTCAGGACTGAAAGACATTAAGTACGACATCATTGCCTTTTTCTCTGCCAACGAGATCAAGTCCATGTTTGAACAGTTTCCTGAGTTTAAACAGGAAGACCGACGCATCTGCGTATTCGGCACAGCGGCCCTCAAGGCTGTTACCGATCGCGGAATGAAGGTTAACATTCAGGCAGGCACCCCCGAGGCGCCTTCCATTGCTGTAGCATTGGAAACCTACCTGAAAGTTGCCAACCGCAATAATTAAAACCATTATTACAGCCCTCCATAGGCAAGAGCCATCCCAAAAGCCGGGGTGGCTCTTTTTTTTTGTCCCCTTCGCCCGCTGTGCAAAATCTGTGCAAGGAATACGTGCGAACTACTCCACGTGAAATCCGTGCGAAATATCCACCTCTTCATCCATCATTTTCCGCCATTTATCCAACTATTCTACAGCCTTACACAGGAATACGGACCTTTGGATCCTAACCCATCAAACTCCTCAAACCCATCAAACCATCGGCGGCTAAACCCGCCGGTACATACAACCCACCAAACGGCATATCCAACAATGGCAACGCAACAGCCTAAACCCAAAAAAAGAACCCTTCTGTACGTGCTTATCGGCGTGTTTGCCCTGCTCATTATTGCAGCAGCCATCAAATCCCGCCAAAAACCTAAGGGCGAAGAAGTAACCGTCGAGCAGGTGGGGAAACGCACCATCCGTGAAACGGTCAGCGCCAGCGGCAAAATTTTCCCGGAAACGGAAGTGAAAATCAGCTCCGACGTATCTGGCGAAATCATCGACCTGTACGTAAAAGAAGGGGATTCCGTGACCGCTGGTCAGATCCTGGCCAAAATTCGTCCGGATGAATACCAAAGTGCCCTGGAACAAGGTCAGGCTGCTGTGGGTACTGCCCGCTCTCAACGCGATGCCTCCAGCTCCGGCGTACAAAACAGTTCGGCTCAGATAGAACAACTCAGAGCCGATCGTCGCCGACTTGATGCCCAACTTGAAGTGGCCCGCAATACCCACCAGCGCAATGAAAAGCTGTACAAAGAAGGTGTGATCTCTACAGCAGAATTTGAAACCTCCCAAAGTAATCTGCGGAGTGCAGAAAGCGCTCTGGCTGCCAATGATGCCAGCCTGCGCGCCGCAGAAAGCGGACTCAATAGCGCAAAAGCCAATGTGCAAGCGTCTGAATTCGGGATCAACAGTGCCAATGCACGCCTGAAAGAACTTCGTACCAGCCTGCAAAAAACCATCGTAACAGCTCCGGTAAGTGGCATTGTGAGCAAACTAAACGTGGAAAAAGGCGAACGTGTGGTAGGTACACTCCAAATGGCCGGTACCGAAATGATGCGCATTGCTAACCTACGCAGCATGGAGGTGCAGGTAGACGTGAGCGAAAATGATATCCTGAAAGTAAGCCTTAACGACGAAGCCGATATTGAAGTAGACGCTTATCTGGGGCGCAAATTCAAGGGTAAAGTGACCGAGATTGCCAACAGCGCCAGCAATGTGGGCACCTCCGTGGCCAGCCTGAATACCGACCAGGTAACCAATTTCGTGGTGAAAATCCGCGTAGATCCGGCCTCTTATCTGGACCTGCTCAAAGACGGACGTCGGTATCCGTTCCGCCCGGGCATGTCGGCTTCTGTGGATATTTTTACCCATACGTCAGAAGGACTCACCGTACCCATTATCTCCGTAACAGCCCGCGACGACGACGATGAGGATAAGGAGGATAAGAAGGACAAAAAGGACGAAGACGTTGCCAAGGAAGAGGAAAAGAAAAAAGATAACGACGTGATTAAAGAGATCGTGTTTGTGGTATCGGGCGACACCGTTGGCGTGCGTGAGGTAAAAACGGGTATCCAGGACAACGATTATATTGAAATTGTATCCGGTTTGCAGGAAGGCGAAACCGTAGTAACCGGCCCCTACTCTGCTGTGGCCCGCAAACTCAAAGGCGGCAGTCGCATCTATGTTTCAGACAAGAAAAAAGGAGAAGGGAAGGATAAGAAGAGTGGCGTGAGTATTGAGGTAGACTAGATGTTGGCAGCAAAAAAACGAACGTCTCATTCGGTGTGAGGCGCTCATTTCAAGTCTTCAAAATCCCCTCGCAGCATCTCTGCGAGGGGATTTTTTTTTAAATTGTTCACGGTGGGCAGCTGTTTCGACATAAATGGCTAAAGTCCTGCTTAGAACACCCAAATCATTTTATTTCCTAAAATTTCCAAAGTATGCAAAACGCTCCCCTTTTTTTTCGTTTGGCAGTGTCTTCCATTGCCCTGATGATCTGCTTGCTCAGCAGTCAGGATCTGAATGCACAGGCTCTCTCAAAAGCCCGGTACAATAATGCCACAAAGGTGCTTTCCATAGATGAAAGCGCCCCGTTCGGTTATATGTACCATCTGGACATTTCTACCATGGGTTTTACGTCTAAAGACAAAGCTGATTGGTTCTTCAGTAACCTGACAACCGAACTGGTTTCTTATCAAATCAATTTTGATAAAAAAGAAGCTAAAATCCTGCTAAACCTTCGGGTCAAACCTGAATGGAAGGCTAAAGAATGGAATACCTACCTGGCCGGCCTGCCCAAACCATAGGTTCCTGCCCCCCATTTATTCTCCGCATTAAAAATCAGATATCATGAAACACTTCCCCTCTTTGGGCCGGATATTTTGCATCCTGGTCCTGTTCCTCACTTGGAACGCTTCAGCACAATTGTCCGTTTCCAGTAACAATAACCCTTCAGATTTGGCAGCCCGACTCGTTGGGCCTGGCGTTACCATTACAAATGCCGTATTAAAATGTCCCAACGGTGCTTCCGGAACTTTTGCCACAGGTCCTTCCATAGATGAAGTAGGCATTGGTAGAGGCATTTTGCTTACTTCCGGACAAGTGAGTCTGGTGGCGCACTCCAATGACGTTCCGGGTGCTACCGGCTTAAATGGCGCGAGTGGCAATGCGGATCTGGACAAGCTGCTTCCGGCGCCCACACCCCAAACCTTCGATGCCTGTATGCTGGAGTTTGACCTGGAATCTATCGGAAATCAGGTGTCTTTTGAATATGTTTTTGGCTCGGAAGAATATGAAGAATACTATTGCAGCCAGTTCAACGACGTATTTGGTTTTTTGGTTAGTGGACCAAATCCTGCCGGCGGCCCCGCTTATGCCGACTTAAATATTGCATTGATTCCGAGCACCTCCAAACCTGTTTCAATCAATACCGTTGGCCCGTCCACTTGCGGTCAATTTGCTACGCCCCCCCACTCTTTCGGTAGCCCCGGCCCGGGTGATCCTGCTTTTTATCGGAATATGACTGGCGCTACCACCTTGCAATATGACGGCAAAACAGTGCTGCTTACTGCTAAAATTTCGCTCAAAGCTTGTCAAAAATACCATTTCAAACTGGGTGTGCAGGATGCCAGCGATCAGCGTCTGGATTCCGGAGTGTTCATTAAGGAGGGTAGTTTTAAATCCTCGCCACCAGAAATTACTTGTCCGGCCAACAAAACAGTCAACAGTGACCCTGGTCAATGTGCTGCCAAAGTTACCTATGGCAATCCGACGACGGTAAGCGATTGTCCGGTAACGACTTCTTGTTCTCCCGCCTCCGGAAGTATTTTCCCGGTAGGCGTGAGTATGGTTACCTGCAAGGCAACAGATCAGCTGGGCAATACAGGAACCTGCCAGTTTTCTATTACAGTAAAAGATGCAGAAAAGCCAGGTATTGTTTGTCCGGCAAATACCACTGTCAGCTGCGAAATGCCCACCAATCCCGGAGCTGTTGGCCATCCGGTTGTATCTGATAACTGTGGCACTTTGCCACCAGGATTTACCGATGCCACAGCCCCTGGTTCATGCCCAAATGAATTTACCATCAGTCGTACCTGGACGGTAACAGACCCTGCAGGTAATGCCAATACTTGTCTGCAAGTAATCAAAGTGGAAGACAAAAAATCTCCCGCCATCATTTGTCCGGCCAATATCACGGTTACCTGCGATACCACAGTTGCCAAAACAGGTATGGCTACAGCCACCGACAATTGTGATTTGAGTGTAGCTATTTCGCGCAAAGACATTCATATCCTGGGTGATTGTGATTGGTTCTGCATTACAGAGCGTCATTGGACAGCCACTGATGATTGCCGAAACACCAGTAAGTGCGTGCAAACTATAACTAAAGACGTTACGCCGCTCATTGAAGGCGCATTGGCATCAGGGCCAATAAAATGGGGGCAAAACGCTGCTACGGTAACCCTTCCTCCCGGCAAAGGCGCCTGTGTGGTGCAATGGCTGCCCTATTCCGGAACAACACCAGTGGCTTTGAAATTTGACGATGCTGTGGCTGATGGTGATTGCCGTCTGATGACCAATCCGATTGATCCTTCCGGACGTATTGTAAACCCCCTGCTGGGCGAAGCCATGAAGTTGAAAATTTTTGTGCGATTGAACCCGGCGCTGGGCACAACCAAGTTGAAGGATATTCCTTGCGAAATGCACTTCATTGTGCGTCAGGCCCTGGCCAACAACCCGGACGTAAACGAGCTGCTTCGTGTAACCGACCTTACCCTGGGCAACGTAAATGTGAACCTGCTTGTGCCGGAACACGCCATGCATTTGCTGGCGGTATTGAAATGTGTCAACGCCGGTCGCACCGTTTGCAAACCATAATCCC
>DATGWL010000190.1:0-34331 GCA_035299505.1 Saprospiraceae bacterium
GGGTCATTTGGGGTCATTTGGGGTCATTTGGGGTCATTTGGGGTCATTTGGGGTCATTTGGGGTCATTTGGGGTCATTTGGGGTCATTTGGGTCATTTGGGTCATTTGGGTCATTTGGGTCATTTGGGTCATTTGGGTCATTTGGGTCATTTAGGTCATGTGTGGAATACAGGGGTTGCATTTGGTAGCACATTTTTTTTACAAAGAATTTTTTTTTCACCAAATGCAACCCCTGGCGGAAGTCTTGACCTAATCCGGCAAATGCATTTTTCCAATGCCCTGATTTTCCAAAGATACTGATCCAAACTACCTTTCACCATCAAACTTTTGTTTGCCATGTTAAAAGCACTTAAATTTTTCTCTTTGCCCATTTTGGTTTTGATTGCCGTATTGGTTGCCTGCAATAAGTCCTCAGATGTCACCACCGAAGAACTCGTAGATCAGGCATTATACAGCGCACAGGAGCGTGGAGGTATGGGCCGATATGGTTGTTATGAGCTGGTTTTTCCTGTTTCTATTGTTTTGCCAGACAGCTCTACTGTAGAGGTGAGTTCCTATGAAGAAATGAAACAAGCCTTGCGTAATTATTTCCAGGCAAACGGCGGCAGCGGTCACCATGGTCACCACGGCGGTCCTCGTCCGCATATTGGTTTTGTATTCCCAATCTCTGTGGTATCTCAGGATGGTGAAATCATTACCGTTAATAATGAAGATGAACTTCGAGCCTTGAGAGAAGCATGTGGCGGCAGCACTTTCGGACACCATGGCCCTCAGGGTCACGGGCAGCATGGTCTCTCCTGTTTCGATATTGTTTTCCCAATCACCGTACAATTCCCGGATAGCACTACAGCAGAAGCAGCAGACCGCCAGGCCCTGCACCAATTGATCCGCACCTGGAAACAAAATAACCCCGGCGCTCAGGGCAGACCACAAATCGTATTCCCAATAACTGTAAAAATGGACGACGATGGCTCACTGGTAACCGTGAACAGCCGCGAAGAACTGCGACAGTTGAAGGAGGATTGTGAGTAGATGAAGTTATTTAGGTCATTTAGGGGGCATTTGGCGGTCATTTAGGTCATTTAAGAGACATTAGGTCATTTAAGAGACATTTAGGTCATTTAAGAGACATTTAAGGCGCGGTGGGTTGATTAAATGCCCCAATGACCCCTAAATGACCCCCAATGACCCCTAAATGACTCCTAAATGACCTAAATACTCCCCCCCTATCTCAAAGACACTTTTGAAACAAATGGTACACCTCGCGCTCAACCTGACCAAGTTTATCGTGGGATTGGTATATCGCCATCATGTCGGTTAAAATCCGGGACTTGTCTTCTTCAGTACTACAATATTGATCCCTGTAGGAGAAAATAATATCCAGCGCTTCTGAATCATCGCAAGCCATGAATACCGACTTAATTTTGGCATAGGCATCCGAGGTAATGGTTGGCGCTATGAGGGCTTCTTCCTCTGTAGTAATGTGGCCGTCTGTATTGGCGGCATAGAGCATGACAAAGGCATGAAATTCGGGATAAGTCCAGTTGTCTGTTTGCATGGCGGTGGCTCTTTTTGTTCAGGTTAAAGGTAATGCTTACTCCATTGCAGGGTCAATTTTTGTGGCAGAATGTTCTGTTGGCTCTTCATTTTACTGCCTTAGCAACCTGGCCGCTCCCAGTAAGCTCCCATCACTCCAACATTGCAACAAGTATACCCCTGCAGGCGCATCACCCAGCGGAATCCTGACGAACTCGCCAGAAGTGTCCAATTCGCCCTGCCATAACAGCCTGCCCAACCAGTCTAGCAGACGCCATTGCAGAATACCAGACCATGCAGCCTCCCTGCGGACCATGCAACAGCTTTCTTCCTTGCTCACCGGATTGGGGTATACCTGAATCAGGTTATTTTCTGGTGAAATTACTCCCGCAATGATCACGGAAATGGTGTCAGACTCAAGCCACCCAATCGGATCACAAAACGTTTTAACGGTATAATTACCTGATAATGAAGGAATAAACTGTTGTTGGTCTGCGCCAGGTATATCCTGACCATTCAGTGTCCACTGGTAAACATCAGCCGGACTGGCTAATAAGACTCCGTTAGAATAGGATATCACAGGCAACACTGAAACCGCTATCTGTTCCTGAACAGCCGTACAACCATGAACATCCGTTACTGTAACAGCATAATACCCGCAATCCAACACCTGAATGGCCGGTGTTGTGTAGCCGTTATTCCAAAGATAGGCACTGAAACCTGCACTGGCTTGTAAAATGAGCGTATCGCCGTAGGTAATGGTAATCGGACCGGCAGGAAGTACCGCTACCTGTGGCGAAGGTTGCACCACCAGCCAGGTGCTGACCGTATCTGCACATCCACTTCCATTGGTTACTGTAAGCTGATACCATCCAGCATCAGAAACTGTTACCATATTCCATTCCAGCACCTGTACATCCAATGTATCCCCTGCCGGATTAACCCATTGATACGCCACGCCCCCGGAACCTGTTAACCAGGTGGTTTCGCCTTCACAAACAGGATTTACCAAAGCAGTAATACCAGCTATCGGCAACGCAGCCACCTCTACGGTAATGGTATTGGAAATACCCGAACAGCCAAAATCATCCGTTGCTTCCACGGAATAAACTCCCGCTTCCGTGGCTTCCCACAAAGGTCCATCGGCTCCCGTAATTAGTATATTATTCAAATACCATTGATACTGATATTGGCCATTACCCTGCGCCAACAGAGAGGTTTCCTGGCCTTCACATATTTGGGTTGACCCAGCCGCCGTTATGGAAACAAGTGGGTTCACGCATACCACATTTACCAAAAAAGTTTCTGTTACCTCGCCACACGCTGCACTGATGGCCGTCAGCTGTACGGTATACGAGCCCGGGCCTGGATACTGATGCACCGGATGCTGAGTGGTTTCCTGAGGACTTGAATCTCCAAAATCCCATAAATAGGCATCTGCGTTCAGGGATTGGTTCAAAAAAGTAGCAGTATAACCGTTGAGTGCTACAGAAAAACTCGGATCGGGAGCGGCCAATGCCTGCACAATTATACTATTGGAAGTACCCACACATCCCAAACTATCCTGTACACGCACCCAATAAGTACCCGTATTTGCTGCCCACCAGGATGAGGTAGGGAAAACACCCTGAGACGCGCCATTGTAATGCCATTCATAAAAGGCATAACCCATTGTTGCCTGTAAAAAGGCTGGTTCGCCGGAACAGATACCAGCGTTTCCAACCATTTCCAATGACAAGGCAAACCCGGCGCACTGTATGCTAATCTGCTCTTGAAAACTGCGCTCCGAACAACCATTCCTCGCAACACAGGTAACCGTGTATACACCAGGAGCCGCATACTGGTGTACAGGGAAGGCATCCGTACTGATCGGCGTACCATCGCCAAAATCCCAGCTGTAGGTCTGGGCATTCAGTGCCTGCGGAGCAAAAGTGACAACAAACCCATTCACATTTGCCTGAATATCATTCCACTGTACCTCTCCCGGCCCCATATCTCCCTTCCAGATACCGCCTCCCATGGTGGTCACCCAAACCCTGCAGGAATGCTCCGGATCAAAAAAAACGCGCTTGGGTCGCCACCATGGATAGGTAAGCACCCGTTCCAGGTCAGGCTGACTGGTTTGCAGGTTGGAAGTAAAATACAAACCATCGTTTTCTGCCGTGAAATAGGCAATTCCGGGTTCCGTGGGGTGTATGGTCATACTCTCAGCCGATTCATTGGCCCAAATACGTGTCCAGGTCAATCCTCTGTCTTTCGTACGGTACCAGCCTCCGTTGCCTGCATTATTGGGGCCCTGAAACACCGTAAACCGGCCCCAAACACAGGCATACCAGGTATTTTGTGCCGGATCATGCGGATCAATAATCAGATCCTTGGTATACCACTGCATGGCATTATCCGTACGATCCTGCCAGGTTTGACCGCCATCTGTGGAATAAAAAATGCCGCTCACCGGCCTCAGGGTTTGTCCATCAGATTCAGCCCGGGCAGAATAGCTCACCACCAGCGTGCCATCCTGCAATATCCTGATATTGTACGGCCGGCCTTCCGTGCGCGGGGGCGCAGGCAGGCGCGACCAGGTTACGCCACCATTATTGGTCCGGTAAATACCACCATTCGCGGAGTCTACTACACTGGCATACATCCTATTGGGGTTTTGAGGATCTATTTCCAGCCAAACCACCGGTTTACCAAAGTTAAACATGGTATCCCAATGGGCGCCCTGGTCTGTGGACCGCACCACCAGCCCTCCTCCAGTCACTTGATCATCGGTAATCCTGTAGCCCAGATACATATCATTCACCTCCGAAAGTGCTGCGTAAAGATGCTGATTATCAGGCCTTTTCACCATTCTGTACCAGTTCGGATTGGCCAGGGTACCCCAGGGATAAAATGTATTTCGTTCAAACGTCCAGCCCTGCCCATTGTCTTCTGTGTAGGTCAGTCCTATGTCCGTATTGGCGGCGTACAATCCACCATTTCCCGGCCAGAACAACTGATGGGTGGTCGTAACATCCAGCCCTGAGCTCTTGTAGGGTTTTGCAATGGGTGTGGGCATACCCGCAGCATTCTGGTATTCAGGCGCCACATAAATGGCTGTCCAGCTTGCGCCACCGTCCAGCGTAATATGGCCAAACCCATCTGTGGTAAGCACCCGGTTCGGGTCGTTGTCTGCCACATCCAGGCCCAGGGCTGCTCCACTCCACAGGTAGGAAAATGCGCCATAATCGCCCCCCCACCCTGTTTGAACATTCTGATTTTCTGCAGCCAGAAAGGTGTTGGTCCAGTTCTGACCACCGTTTACAGATTTATACACCAGAGGTAAGCCACCTTCTTCTCCGGTGACCCACACGGTTTGTATATTGTTTTTAGCCAAATCAACACCTGTGATGCGTACACTGGCCGGAATATTTCCTCTTGAATTAACCCAGGGAGCACTGGCCAAATAGTTCATCCGGTAAAAACCCAGGATATGAGGCCGCAGATCCAGCACTTCCAGCCAGGCAAACAGCTCGGATGCGACGGCGGTAATAATAAATAAACGAGTGGTTGCCCCATTTTTGGCGCCAGCCAAATGCATAATCCCCTGAGCGCCACCCAGACCACTGTGCGATTCCAGATTGAATTGCTGTCCGCCATCGTGCGAAACCAGTAAGCCTTTATTTGTACCTACATAAATATGATCGCCATCCCAAAACACTCCGCCCAACCACATCTGGTCGTCAGAAGGATGGAATACTTCCGTCCAGGAATTTCCTCCATTATTCGTGAAAAACAACCTGTTGTATTCATTCAACAACATGCGCTGCGTACTTTGTGGATCAGCCTCCAGTCGGTGCACACCGGAATCTGTTGGATCGGCCATCGACTGCCAGGAAACGCCGCCATCTGTGCTCTTGGCCAGTTCGCCGCGCAAAAGCGGATCGTTAAGGTTGGTGCGCGACCGTCGGCAAACGTACATAAGGTTGGGGTCTGAGGTAAACTGCACCTTTCCTTTAACCGTACTCACCAGCTCATGGTTATCGGCCATTACCCAGTGTTTTCCGGTATCTTGGGATTGATAAAAGCCACCCATATCACAGGTCAGGAACAGTTGGCTCGTTTGGTGATGGCTCATGGAAGGACTGTACATGTAACCTCCCCCGCCCGGCCCGTGTACGGTGAACTGTGCGGGGTATTGCATTTGAGCATTCAGGCCAGGGGCCAATAACAACAGTAAAAGGCGGATAAATTTGGACATGGCGGATGAATTAATGGCAAATATCCATTTTATCCAAACTATCTGAATCGTTTCAAGCGATTAATCCCGTCCTTTGCGCGCTCAATCCAAATTGGTATGGAGCCTTTTCAAATCCTGTTCTCCGATGAGCACTATGTGGCCATCAACAAACCGCCCGGGTTGCTCATGCACCGCACCCGTATCAGTGAAGACAATGTATTTGTGGTACAATTGCTGCGCGATCAAATCGGTCAACGGGTATATCCCATTCACCGATTGGACCGGGCTACCTCCGGGGTGTTGATTTTAGGAAAAACAGCAGAAGCCGCAGGCAAACTTGGCGAGCAGGTTATGGACAAAGCCATGGAGAAAAAATACCTGGTCATTGTGCGCGGCTGGACCGCCGAAGCAGACACCATCGATTATGCCCTGGACGATCCGGATTCAGGAAAAGGCAGGCTACAGGCCATCACACACTACGTACGACTCGGCACTTCCGAAATTGACCATGCCATCGGGCTGCGACACAAAACAGCCCGTTTTTCGCTGGTATTGGCTGAGTTGGAAACCGGCCGCCGGCACCAGATTCGCAAGCACTTCGCCCATTTGAATTATCCGGTGATCAACGACCGGCGCCATGGCGATGTGAAGCACAATACCTATTTTCGCAATGTATTTGGGATAAACCGGATGCTATTGCACAGTTTCACCCTCAAATTTCAGCATCCATATACCCAGGAAGAAATCACCCTCACCGCCCCGGTGGATGAAGTTTTTGAAAACACCCTGAAGTTGTTGGAATTGTATGAATTTTGTCCGACAACTGCTTTTCACCGCGAAGTACGCGAAGAACGCTAAACTTCGCGTACTTAGCATACTTCCCGGTGAACCACTCCAAGTACGCTAACTTACGATTTTTGCCCATCAACTTTTCACCGCTAAGTACGCGAAGAACGCTAAACTTCGCGTACTTAGCGTACTTCGCGGTGAACCACTCTAAGTACGCTAACTCAAACACCCAAACACTCACCTTGCAACGCTACTCCCTTACCGCTGGCAACTTAGCCAACCTCACCCTCAAATCATTTACCCTTCCAGACCCTGCTCCGGGCGAGGTACAAGTCGCCGTGAAAGCCATCGGTCTGAATTTTGCCGATGTATTTGCCATCTGGGGATTGTATGGCGCCACCCCTAAAGGTGAGTTCACGCCCGGACTGGAGTATGCCGGAGTAGTGGAAAAAACAGGCGCAGGGGTCACGCACCTGCGCGCAGGCGACCGGGTGATGGGTGTTACCCGTTTTGGCGCTTACACCTCGCATTTGAATATTGATGCCCGCTACGCCATTCCCTTGCCGGAATCATGGGATTTCCCCACCGGCGCGGCTTATCTGGTGCAAACGCTCACAGCCTATTATGGCATGCTCACCCTGGGCGCCATGGAGCGCGGGCACAACGTATTGATTCACAGCGCAGTGGGTGGCGTGGGTTTGCAGGCGTTGAAAATTGCACAGGCATATGATTGTTTTACCATCGGAACGGTAGGCAGCGCCGCAAAAGTAGATTTTGCCCTGGCGCAGGGGTACGACCGGGTGATTGTGCGGGGAAAAGATTTTGAGGACCAGCTTAAAGCAGCTCTTGGCGACCGCCCCTTGCACCTCCTGATGGACAGCGTGGGCGGTCCGTTTTTCAGCATTCCTTTCAACATGCTCACGCCCATGGGTCGGGCGGTAGTATTTGGATCTGCACGGTACGCTACTTCTACCGATAAGCCCAACAAACTCCACCTGCTCCGGCATTTTTTCACCCGACCCAAGGTGGATCCGCAGCGACTCATCGAAACCAACCGGGGGGTAATGGGTTTCAACCTGATCTGGTTGTACGAAAATGCTCCGCTTATGTTGCGTTTGTTGCAGGAACTGGATCAATTGAAACTTGAACCGCCGCACGTAGGGCACACCTTCCCATTTGAACAATTACCCGAAGCCGTGAGGTTATTCCGTACGGGAAAGACACAAGGGAAAGTGGTGGTAAGCCTCCAAGGGTGACCCTAAGACGCAAAGACGCGAAGGCGCAAAGATGGATTTCGGGTGGTTTTACTTGTTACTGACGGGATGACTGGCCAGTCGCCCCGTCAGTAACAATCACCTCAGTAGTAAAAATCTTCGCGTACTTCGCGTACTTTGCGGTGAACCCCACTTAGTGCCCTTAAGTGCCTTAGTGGTAAAAATCTTCGCGCCCTTCGCGTACTTTGCGGTGAACCCAAACAATAAAATCCTTTCCATGGAATCTCCTCTCGACGCTACTTCTGGCTTCACACCAACCGACGACGATCGGCCGGCCGGGGAATGGCTGGAAGGATACTGGCGACAAATGGCGCCCTGGGCCATCAGACTGGCCATTATAGCAAGTGTGTATTGTCTGTGGGGACTCTATTGGCCCCTCCGAAACCTGATCAACAACCTAGGCGAATTGCAGCACTGGTTGGTACACCCTTTCACCATAATGTTGTATTTACCGACGCTGATTATGTGCTATTATGCCTATCAATTTGGTAAAATGCTACAGCATGCCCAGAAAGCACAGCATCAGCTCAAACTGGAAGAAGCCTTTGTGCAATTGCGCAGGTTTTTGATTGCCGGCATCGTGGCAGCCCTGTTTTGGGGGCTATCCTCGTTTGCGGAACTGTACAGCACCCATCAAATAATCAACCAGCAGGAATCATTTCAAGAAGTGCCCCTGGAATCTGAATAATCATGGAAAACAATCAAACAACACCGGAAGGACAAGCCGAAACACCAGGCCTTTGGCTCAGCAACCGATGGCTGAGCGCCGTGACCGGTATGGCCGGACTGGGCAAAACCGTCATGGTAATGGCCTTAATCGTTGGCGCCGTTCGCAGTTTCAGCAGTTTGTATGTGCAGTATTATATATGGTCTATGCGCCTGGCGCCGGACCGGGATTTTTTCCTGTTTGAAGATTACAATTGGCTGTATGTGTTTAATACCCTGAGTCTGTTTGCCCTCATATACCTGTACTTCAGAAGCATTATGGAAGGCTACAAAGCATTCAGCCTGTTTCAGTTAAGCAGTATTGATGATGAGGCTCTACTGGAAGGACAGGAACGGCTGGGCAGGATGTTTACCTGGTTGTGCTGGTGGGCAGGGGTTTATGTGCTCCTGGTGGCTTTTGACTATGTTTTTCATTATGCCTGATAGGGTTTACCGCGGAGTCGGAGAGTCGCGGTAATATATCCCTTTTAGCCCCCATCATTCATTGCTTTACCACCCGGGCCAAGCTTGTTCGGCCTTCACATTCCAGCCTGATCATGTACAAGCCAGGCTGTAACTTGCTAAGATCAAGTGAATACATGTTTTCCTCAGGGTTTATTTTTGTAGAAAACAACCATTTCCCTGTTGCATCATAAAGCTGAACACTGCTTCTAACCCCGGAACCATACCAATAAATAGCATCGCTTGTAGGATTTGGCCATATATGTAATTGTGCCGCTGTTATTAGCGTCATATCAGGTTCTTCTGTACCTGATATCATGCAGGGCGGATCAACAGGGCCAAGATTGTAATTGGCAAAATTTGGTGAAAAAAAGCTGCTTAACGCCGGGAGTGTGATGGCATGTTGCTCCACCATACAAGCCAATCCTGGCTCGTTTGGAGCATGAATGACATGTAAAACATTATTATCGTAAGATGTGACAATATAAATTTTGCCATCAGGACCGGGCATCATCTGGAAAAAATTAGCCGGAAATGGCGCCAACGTCCCATCGTATACCGCAACTACCTGCATACTGTTCTTCCAATCAGGCGCCCATAAATCGTATTGTTGTACAGTACCACCGGATGTCAGGTACAAAAACCGACTATTGGGAGAAGTAGCCACTCCGCCGCCGCCAAAAGGAAGCGAATCCCAATCTAATTTGACTGGATTGGATAATTTACCTGAACAACGATCAAAATCATAAGCTACCAGATTGTCCCGTGAGTTGCGGAAGTATTTTCTACCATCCTGGGAGAAAGCGGTCTGGCTGCAACAAAAACTGCTGTCCACCACCCATCCCAAAGTATCAAAATTTTGCATCCCGGTATAATTAACCCCCTCCGGTGTCAAAGACGCGACATGAATATTAAAACTCCATCTTCTTGGACTTATAATCCACCAATCTCTGCCATTTCCATGCCGCGTAGCCGTGACATAGCCTCCCAAAAAGAATGAATCACTCAAAATTGATTGGTTTTTTACTACAACAGCGCCCAATCCGTTTTCTTTTGAAGCATCAATGACGGTGTACATCAAATTCATAGGGCTCCACCAATAGTCATCACCACGAATATGAAAAAGATAGTAAAGACTGTCTGAATTAGGGCTTGTTAGGAATATACAAGGCTGATAATCAGGATAATCCCCATTTTGTCCACAATATTCATTGAATACATTTCCGGGGCCTAACGTATCACCGTTCAGCATGGTCTGATGATTGGCGCCTATCACCCTGCATCCTTCAGAATAAGCCACTAATTTCCCATTTTTATCAGAAATAGCTGCCCTTGGCCGATCACAAATATAATCTTGCAGGGTGAAACTAATGGGTGATTGATTGAAATCCATGATGATTCCGCCAAACTGGTGCCCGGAAGGGCTTTGTCCTATCATCCCGTACCCTATTGGCCAAATGTAATCATGTTTGGTTTGTGCAGAAGCAGCTTGAACGCACAACATGCTCAGAAGCAGTGTTGAAATAATTCCTTTCATAACTACTAAAATATTGTCTTAAACAACAATTTCTAAAGTAGTGAAAAATAGGCTGTCTCAATAGTTGTTTTTTTTACCGCGGATTCGGAGAGACACTAAGGGTCATAAACTAAGAGTCTCACTCAAAGTGAGACTCTCAGTTTATGACCCTTAGTGTCTCTCCGAATCCGCGGTAAAACTCCTCACTCCTCACCCAAAAACGGATAACGATAATCCATCGGTGGCACCATGTTTTCTTTCATGGTACGCGGCGACAACCAGCGGTACAGATTGATCATGGAACCTGCTTTGTCGTTGGTTCCGGAAGCTCTTCCGCCGCCAAATGGCTGCTGGCCAACCACCGCTCCGGTAGGCTTGTCGTTGATATAATAGTTGCCCGCTGCATGGCGCAGTTTGTCGTTTGCCAGGGCGAGTGCCGCACGGTCGTTGGCAAAAATGGCTCCGGTAAGCGCATACGGAGAGGTGCCATTGGCCACGTCGAGAATATGGCTGAAATCTTTATCCTCGTACACATAGATGGTGAGTACCGGTCCGAAAATCTCCTCGCACATCGTCACGTACATTGGATCTGAAACCTCCAGCACGGTTGGTTCAATGAAATAGCCCTGCGATTTGTCGTAATTGCCACCGGCAATCACCTGCACTTTATCAGATTTCTTAGCCTCAGCAATGTAGGCCGAAATCTTGTCGAAGGCTTTTTCATCAATTACCGCATTGATGAAATTCCGGAAATCTTCTGTAGTGCCCATTTTCATGGATTGCAGGTCTTCCTGCAAATATTGTTTCACCTTGCCCCAGATGCTTTTGGGAATATAGGCGCGGGATGCAGCAGAACATTTCTGCCCCTGGAATTCAAAGGCACCACGACCCAGCGCTACTGCCACGGCCTTCGGATCTGCGGAATTGTGGGCGATAACGAAGTCTTTACCGCCCGTTTCACCCACGATACGCGGGTAGGATTTATAACTGGCAATGTTCTCCCCAATGGTTTTCCAGATATTTTGGAAAACACCTGTGCTGCCCGTAAAGTGAATACCGGCAAAATCCGGATGTTTAAACACCACATCGCCCACTGTTTTGCCATCCACGTACACCAGATTGATGACACCGGCTGGCAAACCAGCCTCCTCCAGAATCTCCATGATCACGGAAGCCGAATAAATCTGGGATTCTGCAGGCTTCCAAACCGCCACGTTACCCAGCATAGCCGGAGCCGTAGGCAGGTTGCCGGCAATGGCTGTAAAGTTGAAAGGCGTCAGGGCAAATACAAATCCCTCCAGCGGACGCCAGTCGGTGCGGTTCCACACCGTGCGGGTGCTGAGGGGTTGTTGTTTGTATATCTCTTGCATGAAATACACGTTGTAGCGCCAGAAATCTGCCAGCTCGCAAATGCAGTCGATCTCCGCCTGGAAGGCATTTTTGCTTTGGCACAACATAGTAGCGGCGCTCATTTTGGCGCGGTACGGTCCGGTAAGCAGATCGGCGGCGCGCAGGAAGATGGCGGCGCGCTCCTGCCAGGGCATGGCCTCCCAGGCTGGTTTGGCTGCCAGCGCAGCATCAATAGCTGCCTTTACGTGTTCTGCATTGCCTTTGGAATAGTGCCCGAGCACGTGCGCGCGCTCGTGCGGCGGACGCATAGCCACCTTATTGTCGGTGGTTACATGCTTGCCGCCAATGTACATGGGGGCATCACGCTGTTCGGATTTGGCCTCAGCCAGGGCTTTTTTCAAAGCGGCTTTTTCCGGGGAACCGGGGCCATAATTCCAGATGGGTTCATTAACGGGATGGGGTACAGTGAAAATAGCGTCGGTCATATTTGAATGTGTAAAAAGGGCATTTTTTAATCCCGGGTTGTCCGGTAACATATCCGCCGCAAAGGTACAACCACACACCGGGAAACGACGAGCATTTGAGCGCCTTAGGAAAAGAAATGCAGGTCAATTGTTGAAAAGCGGACAAATGACTAATTTAGTCAAAGAATCGTTTTGTTTAATCTTTTTAAGGCCTAAAATCAAAATCGTTAAACAAAATACCCCTTCCCACGTTAAACCTTACATTCACTAACTAAAATTCACCATTAGCACACAAACTATGAAGAAGGTACTTTTCAGTATGTTTCTTGCCCTCAGCGCCGCGCTGACTTTCTCATCCTGCGCTGAAAACGAGGATGACAACCCAAAAAACATCGTAGAAACTGCTCAGGCTAACAGCAGCCTGACATCTCTGGTAGCAGCCCTCAACCGTGCAGGTTTGGTAGATGCCCTGAATGCGAGCGGTCCGTTCACGGTTTTCGCCCCAACCAATGAAGCGTTCAGCGCATTCCTTTCTGCCAACGGCTTTGCCAAACTGGAAGATGTTCCGGTAGACGTGCTCAAGCAGGTATTGCTCAACCACGTTGTAAGCGGAGAAGTCCGCGCTGCAAACGTTCCGGCTGAAGGATACGTAAAAACCCTCGCCACCTTTGGTACCACCAGCAGCAACCTGAGCATCCTGGCTCAGAAAAATGCTTCCGGTGTAAGCATCAACAAAGACGTGAAGGTTACAACTGCCGACGTACTGGCTACTAACGGCGTTATCCACATTGTGGATCGCGTAATTGGCCTGCCAACTGTTGTGAACCACGCCCTGAACAATGCTAACTTCAGCACACTGGTAGCAGCGCTCACTCGTCCTGGTCTGGGAGTAGATTACGTAAACATTCTTTCCGGTGCTGGTCCATTCACCGTATTTGCCCCAACCAACGCTGCATTTGCCGCATTGCTGACAGAACTGAACCTCACCAGCCTGGATCAGGTAGACAATGCAACTTTGAACGCAGTGCTTCAGTACCACGTGGTAAGTGGCGCCAACGTATTGGCCGGCCAATTGACCAACGGTCAGGAAGTAACTTCCCTGCAAGGCGGCAAGTTCACCATCAACCTCACCGGTGGAGCAAAAATTGTTGACGGACAAAACCGTACTACCAACATCATCATCACAGATGTACAGGGATCAAACGGCGTAGTTCACGCTATTGATCGCGTGATCCTTCCATAAGGTTGTTGTTCACGAACCAAACAAAAATGGCCCGCAGATCTCAGCATCTGCGGGCCATTTGTTATTTCTGTGGTACCTGCCCGGGAATACTAATTTCCCTGGGAATGAAAGGACTCGCATCAGCCCCGCCAATGATGATCTCCCTGACAATGGTACTGCTGATATGGGAATATTCCGGTTGAGCAATCAGGAAAACCGTTTCGATGCCTCCACCCACGATGTGATTCAGCTGGGAAATGGTTTTTTCATAGTCAAAATCAGAGGCATTGCGCAATCCTCGCAACAGGTATCGGGCGCCAATGCGCTGACAATAATGGGCCGTCAGGTTTTGGAAGGAATCCACCTTTACCCGGGGCTCTGCCTCGAAGACCTGGCGCAACCATTCCAGACGTTGTTCCAATGGGAACAGGTATTTTTTTGTGCTGTTGATACCTACCGCCACAATTATTTCGTCGAATAACGGGAGTGCTCTCTTGACCAGATCAACATGGCCCACAGTGATAGGATCGAAGGATCCGGGGAAAACGGCGATCTTTTTTTCCATAAAATGACTGTTTTTTTGGCCTAAACGGCAAAACCGACAATATTCAGGGGGCTAAGGTGAGAAAAAGCTGGGAACCGCCCGTCGATTTTGCATGAAAAGCGAGGGTTAAAAAACTTGACAGAATTTATTTGCGTGGTAGATTTGCCCTGAATTTTATTCACCACACTTAAAACAACCTACATTAAAATGAAAAAACTGATTTTCGCCCTTGCCGTAGTGGTATGCTGCGTGTTCACGGCGCAAAGCCAAAACACTTACAAAAGTGCTATCGGTCTGCGCTTGGGTTACCCTGCTGCCGTTTCTTACAAGCATTTCCTGAATGAAAAAGGTGCTGTTGAAGCCTTCGTTGGTTTCCGTGGTTACACCTGGGTTCGTCTGATCAATGCTGGTGCAATGTACCAACACCACTCACCCATCACTTCCGTGGAAGGTCTTCAATGGTACGTTGGCGGTGGCGCCGGTGTTTGGCTCTGGACTTACGACAACGACTACAACTTCGGTGCAGATTACGGCAATTTCAACATCGGTGTGATGGGTTGCCTGGGTCTCGATTATAAATTCGCAGACCTCCCACTGAACCTTTCTGTTGACTGGGTTCCTACTTTCATTGTTGGCGAAGCTTACTACGGTGGCTTTGGTGCAGGTTATGGCGCTTTGAGCGCTCGTTACACCCTGAACTAAGTATTTCACCCAATTAAAAAGCCCGGCAGTTGTATCAACTGTCGGGCTTTTTTTATGTCGCGAAATTCTTACTCGTAACGGGCGAAGTCCTCCTCCGTCAAATCTGCGGCCTGCTCACGCTCCTGCACGCGGTTGCGCCACCACCAGTAGCCAATAGTGCCTACCAGCAGATACGGAATAGCAAGCATGTACAAAATGCCGTTGTTCAACCCCTTTGGGTCTCCCCCACCCTGTTTCAGATTGGCTTCAGCTGCGCCCTTACACATGGCGCACTGGGCATCAGCGTCGGCGGGCATCAGACATATCATCAACCCAAACAAAGCAATGTAAAAAAGGCTCTTTTTCATATCGCGGGCAGTTTTATGAATGCAAAGGTAAACGTATCAATAGTATGGTTTCAACATCAGGTAGCAAATCGGGCCGGTAATAGCCACATATAGCCAAAGTGGGAATACCCACCGAGCCATTTTGCGGTGCCGCTCAAACTGGTTGGTGAAAGCGCGGTTGAAGGTGAACAGAACAAACGGAAGAATTACCGCTGCCAATACCACGTGGGTAATCAGGAAAAAGAAATATACCGTACGCATAACGCCTTCACCACCATAACGGGTTTCCGGAGTGGTAAAGTGGTATAACACATACGAAAGCAGGAATAAGGCTGAGGTACCCATTGCCAGGTAAATCATCTTCTTATGCTGCTCCACACGTCCGTTCTTAATGTGCCAGAAAGCAATCAACAGAATAACAGCTGTAACAGCGTTTAATGTGGCATGAAAGGGAGGCAAAAAGCTGAAATCAATGCCAACATCGAATTTGATTCTTCGCATCATTCCAACCAGCAGCAAAACGGCGGCTGAAACAATATAAGCCCACTTATTGAGCTTTTTTTCCAATGCAAAATCAGGAGTCATGTGTGTCTGTTGAACTTTATTTTTTTATCGAAAGCATCAGTGCAATTTGCTGCACCATACGTTCTACCTGTTTCTCGTCCAGCGCATTGTAGAAACAACGAATCTGGCCGGTTGCATCAGCCAGTGCATATACGTATTTGTGTTCCTTTGCCTTTTTGTCGATCCGAAACTTCTCGTATCCGTTGTTCAGGATAGTTCCCCAGGATCCAAGGCCACCAGTTTGTACCCAGGTTGCATAGTCAATACTGGGTATTTTTTGAATTTCGGAGCGAAACTCAGTGGTTCCACCTTCAAAAATCATCACAATTTTGAAAAACGGTCTCGGCGTGCCGTCGCTCATTTTCCCAAACTGATCGTAGAGTCGCTTATTGGTATCAATGATCTGCTTGTTTTCGGGCGTCAGATCTGGCTCAGCGCCGAAATTGTGGATCACGCATACACTTTCAGCAAGCTGGTTTTCCTTGGTACCGTCGGGGTAGATTATGTACGCGCCCCGGATCTGACCAAAAGAGCCCAGCTCTGCCAGGGCATCTTTGCGCCAATCAAGGCCGTTTTTCAGATATAACCAGGATATTGCCGGGAGTACACCCAGCACAATCACCATGGCAACAGCCATCAGAATTTTCCGGTTTTTGGAGGTTGCTTGTGGTTGTTGTTTTTCACTCATGATACAAAATCAAACCTAGGGTAATGAATTCCGTGTAATTGGCCCTTAAACAAAAAAGGCGTGGAGTTGTTCCGCGCCTTTTTGTTTTTATCCTTTCATGGTTCCGTTCAACCAATAACCAGTAGGTTTTGCGGCAGGCGCGGGTTGAACAACCTCTTCGTTTTTCTGACGAATTTGTTCCCTGGCTGAGCCCCAGCGACCACCTTCCTGGAAGAAGGCAATAATGGCCCAGACCAAAAGCAACATGGGCAACAATACGCTGAGTACCAGACCTTTTACCTCATGCGCCATGTGCATGAAGAAGAACACAATAAAGTATGCTTTATAAAGACTAGCCCCGATCATGGCCATCATGTAGAGGGCTTGTCCGAAACCGCCGTCTTTACCAAAAGTAATGCTGGGAACAATGTGTCCTTTAGCGAAGAGGGCGAATACCACCTCCACAATAGTGACGACAGCAAGCAACTTCAGTCCGTAGAACACAAGTTTTTTCTGATCTTCGTATGATTGATGTGCAGCCATTGCTGATATTTTTTAACGTTGAGTGTAAGCGTTTGAATGTGCGGTGAACATTGTGGCGAAGGCCACGTACCGATTGGGCATTAGAGCAGGTAGAATACCAGGAACACGAAAACCCAAACCAAATCCACGAAGTGCCAGTAGAGACCAATCTTTTCCACCATTTCGTAGCCATTCTTGCGAGCTGCGTACAGGCCGCTCATGGCGTTGATCATAATGATAGCAAGGAATACTACACCTGAGAATACGTGGAAACCGTGGAAACCAGTGATAAAGAAGAATAGCGCACCAAAGGCTTTTGGGCCTTCTTCAACCTGGTGGGTCTGACCGGCATATGGGCCGGAAGTGTAGCGCACATATTTTTTCTCCAGTTCTACCACACCGTTGTGTTCGTGGCCGTGGAGCAGGTAAGATTCATCTTTCTTGACGGTCACAGGAGCGCCATTCTCCATGATTTCTTTACCATTTTCATCTACCATGACGCCATCAGCCACGAAACGGCCGAATGGGTTGCGGTTAACGGAAACATTCTCATACTTGATCAGGGTGGTCCATTCATAAGCCTGAGAGCCAAGGAATGTTGCACCACCGAGAATGGTCAAAAACATCCAGAATACTACGCCTCTTTTGTTTTCGCGGTGACCTTCCTGTACCGCACGAACCATCGTTACAGAACTGAAGATCAGGACGAAGGTCATGAATGTAACGAATACCAGGGGCCAGTGAGCCTTAACGAATGGGAAGGAAGCGAATACAAAGTCCGGTTCCGGCCAGGTAGGCATACTGAATCGGATAGCGCCGTAGGCAATCAAAAAACCAGCGAAGGTGAAGGCGTCCGATACGAGGAAATACCACATCATCAGCTTGCCGTAGCTCGCTTTCAACGGCTCGTTGCCGCCATCCCAAGGATTTCCACCTTCAGTGCCGTGCCCGTGAGTTTCGTGTGCGTGGGAAACAGAAGTTTCTGCCATGATAGTCAAATAGTTATTAGATCAAGTTGATGGATGCACAAGTGAAATTTCTGTACATCCACTTTCTGAATTGTTAAGATTGCAGCATGAAGAACACCATGAGGTATACCCAAAGAATGTCCACAAAATGCCAGTAATGAACCACCAGATCAAACCGTTGTTTCCGGCGTAGCGTTGGCTTGTAAGGCAACACATAAGCGTGTGTCAAAGCAACTGCCAGCGCTCCAATGCCTCCCAGAACGTGGGCCGCATGAAGTCCTGAAATAACGTATATAAAAGAACTGGAGGGATTTACCGTAAAGGTTGCTCCCATACTGTTCAAAGCCTCCCAACCATTATATTGCAACACCACAAAAGCCAGCCCAAGCAAAAACGTTGCAATCAACATCCCCTTGTACTGTTGCTCTTTACCTTTTTTGAATCCGGAAAAAGCCAGATGTATCGTTAGACTACTTGCCAGAATCACCACAGTACTGATCATAAAGATATCCGGCAATTTGAATTCCAACCAGTTTCCAGCCGCTCTACGTACCACATAAGCACTGGTGAAAGCGCCAAACATCATAATGATAGAACCAATAGCCACCCACAACAATAACTTCTGCGGATGTATCTTGCTTTGGTTATACTCTTGCCTCAATGCAGCCATATTTCAGTATTTTAAAGGGCGACTTTCCAGCTTACCCTTTCTGTTTTAAGCTTTAAAAGATTTTGTCAAGCAATATCACAATCAGCGAAATAGGTAAGTGCACGAAAGAAACAAACATCTGTTTTCTTGCTGCACTGCGCTCGCAGGTTCTGTACAATACCCAGCATTGAATAGCCCAATAAACATTAAGCAATACCAATACCAGAGTAGCCACCAAACCTACATATCCCAATCCATAACTCAATACTGCACTACCTACCATCAACAAACAGAAAACGAATGACAGCAAACCTGTTGTTTCATCCTTCTCTCCGTTTTTGGAAGGCAACAGATAAAACCCGGCCTTCTTGTAATCTTCGTCCGCCAACCAGGCCACCGCCCAAAAGTGCGGGAACTGCCAGAGGAATTGCAGGGCAAATAACATCCAGGCTGTTGGAGATATATACCCTTCATATGCTACACAACCAATAATCAGGGGAAGTGCCCCCGGAATGGCGCCAACCGCAACTGAAAGTGAGGTTGAACGCTTCATTGGTGTGTATACAAAAGCGTAGCTTATCAAAGAAAGGGTTCCCAAAAAACCGGTCAACGGATTGAAGACCGACAACATGGTAATGCCAAACAATGCCATTAAGCCCGCCAATAATACCGCTGTACTAACGCTCATCCGGCCAGTAACTACCGGCCTGTTTGCTGTTCTGGGCATCAATCGGTCGAAATCACGTTCCAAAACCTGATTTAATGCATTGGCCGATCCTGTTACCAAAAAACCGCCAACAGCCAACAACAGCATGGCCCCCCAATTCACATCGCCATTCGTTACAATGGCATACGACATCACGGCAGAGAACAGTACCAGCAGTGTTAACTTAAATTTGACCAGCAAGCCAAAATCCGTTACTGCCTGCCTCAACCCTCCCCAAACCGAAATCTGTTTTGCGTCGTTGCGCTGCATGCCCAATTGATATGACGGACCATAAGGCCCGGTTAATGTTATTGCAAAACTTGAATGAGCCGTTTTTCGAATTGTATTGGATCAATGGCCTTCACCAAGATCGTGTTCGCCCTCTTTCAGGGGAACGTACTGTGGAATAAACTCTTCTCCACCTTTACCATAGTCATATGCCCAACGCTGAACAGTTGGAATATTGCCCGGCCAGTTGCCGTGACCCGGCTTGATTGGTGTAGTCCATTCCAGAGAGTTGGCACCCCATGGGTTCTTCACTGTCAACTTCTTGCCGCTGAAAATGGAGTAGAAGAAGTTTACAATAAACAATACCTGAAGGAAGAACACGAAGATTGCTGCTACCGTGATGAAACGGTTCAGGTCTTCGAAGTGACGGAAGGCATCGAAAGACGCGCCGCCATCGTAGTAACGACGTGGAACACCAGCCATACCTGTGTAGTGCATTGGCCAGAAAATAGCGTATGCGCCTACGAGGGTACCCCAGAAGTGGATTTTACCCAGGGTTTCATTCATGTATCGGCTGAACATTTTCGGGAACCAGTGGTAAACACCGGCGAACATACCGAAGAATGCAGCTACACCCATTACAATGTGGAAGTGAGCTACCACAAAGTATGTATCGTGCAAAGCAATGTCGATGGCAGAGTTACCCAGGAAGATACCGGTCAAACCACCGGAGATAAACATGGATACAAAACCAACACCGAACAAGCTTGCTGAAGTAAACCGGAAGTTGGAGCCATAAATAGTACCAATCCAGTTGAACACCTTAACCGCCGATGGAACAGCAATAATCAGGGTGAATATTACAAAGAAGTTCGAAATGAATGGATTCACCCCTGCCATAAACATGTGGTGCGCCCAAACAATGAAGGCCAGGAAACCGATGGCAAGGATAGAGTAAACCATTGCCGTGTAACCAAAGATCGGCTTACGGGAGTGTACAGAAAGTACTTCTGATACAATACCCATCGCTGGCAGAATGATGATGTAAACCTCAGGGTGACCCAGGAACCAGAACAAGTGCTGGAACAGAATTGGGCTGCCACCAATACGGTCGAGGATCTCACCACCTACAACGATTTCGCTCAGGTAGAAAGAAGTACCCATGCTGCGGTCAAACATCAGCAGCAATACACCAGACAGCAGTACCGGGAACGACAATACGCCCAGAATAGCCGTTACAAAAATTGCCCACATTGGCAGTGGCATACGCCAGAGGCTCATACCCTTTGTACGCAGGTTCAGAATGGTTGTGATGTAGTTGATACCACCCAACAACGATGACACTACGAACAGGGCCATGGCCACAATCCACATCGTCATACCGGCGCCAGAGCCATCAGATGCCTGAGGCAGTGCACTCAGCGGCGGGTATGCTGTCCAACCACCGGAGAATGGACCAGTGCTCAGGAAGAGGGAGATGAACAGTACTACACCGGCCAGGAAGAAGAACCAGTAAGACAATGCGTTAAGCAGTGGCGACGCCATATCACGTGCGCCAATCTGCAATGGAATCAAGAGGTTGGCAAATGTTCCGCTCAATCCGGCAGTCAATACAAAGAATACCAGAATGGTACCGTGCATGGTAACCAGAGAGTAGTAAAATTCAGGGTCCAGTTTTCCGATACCGGCTTCATTTACCATGATCCATTTGCCGAGGATTGGACGCAGCCAGGCCATATCAGCTTCAGGGAAGCCCAATTGCAAACGGAACACGATAGACATCGCAGCTCCGATAAACGCCCAGAAAATACCGGTGATCAGGAACTGACGCCCGATGATTTTGTGGTCGGTACTGAAAATGTATGTAGTCAGGAAGTTTGACTGGAACTTATCACCATGGTGATGCTCATGGAAATGGTCGTTGTAACCAAGTTCCTGGGTGAGTTTGTCTTCCAACGTTTCAGCGACAGTATTGACGTGTGCCATGTCTTACTTTTTTATGTAGTCAATTTTGCAGATTTGGTTCAGAACAGGGGTCAAGGTGTTTTATCTTCAAAATTAGTTCAGGATCGTAAACTCGGTCCTGCGGTTCTTTGCCATATTTTCAGGCGTGTCATTCGGAGCAAGTGGTTTGGTATCACCATATCCGCGCGGTTTCAAACGTCCCGCTGAAATGCCACGGTCTACCAGGTACTTCACCACAGAAGCAGCACGTGCAGAAGAGAGTGCCACATTGCCAGCAGGATCGCCGCTGTTATCTGTATGGCCAGCTACTTCGATGCTGATATTCGGGAAAGCATTAAGGCCGGTAACCAGGTTGTCCAGCTCGTACTTACTGTTAGAGGTAAGGGTGGCAGAACCGGTTTCAAAGCCGATATGGTTCAGTACCAGTGTTTTGTCTGTTGCAGTAGTAGACTCAACTGCTTTCTTGATGTTTTCACCAAACTCCTTGGCACGCTCGCGAATTTCCAGATCAAGTACTTTATCCTTGTTTGGGTCGTCTGCTTTGCCACGAATTTCAGTCAGGTAGAAAGACTTCTGTTGTTTCAACCAGGCATCATATTCTTCCTGAGAAACGATTTTTAGCACCCGACGCATGGAGTAGTGACCTTTACCACACAATTCCGCGCAGGCAAGTTCATAATCGAACTTCTCCCAACGCTTTGGTCCGGTTGGATCGGCCTTATCAAATGGCTCGTTATACTCAGGATATTTCCGAAGTTCATTCCGGTACTCAGCCGTAGTTTTGGTAGGCGTGAATACGAAGTAGGTAGGCAGACCTGGTACCGCGTCCATTTTTACCCGGTGTTGTGGCAGGTAAAAGTTGTGCAATACGTCTTTGGCAATGATACGAACACGTACTTTTTTGCCAACAGGCAGGTACAATTCCTGACCAGGAATAATATCGTCCCAGGATTTAGGGTCAGTAAAGTCAACACCGAGAGTATTGGCGCCGGTAGTAAGCTTGTAATCGCGTGTACCAATTTTGCCGTCGTTCCCAGGGTAGCGAAGCGTCCAGCCAAATTGCTGGGCAGTAGCTTCAATCTCCATGTATTCTTCACCTTCTTTTACGTCGGCCATTACCGTGTTCCAGGCGTTCAAGCCACGAACTACCAGAATGGTCATTACCACCGCAGGAATTGCCGTCCACCATACTTCCAAACGGTTGTCGTGTGGAATGAATTTGGCTTTACGACCTTCCTGGTAGCGATATTTGTACACGAAGTAAAAGAGTGCAATGTGCGTCAGCACAAATACAATACCTGTAATTACCAGGGTAATGAAGAAAATATTGTCCAATAGCAAGCCATGCTCGGATGCCGACTCATGCGGGCCGTAGCCCAACATGACGTTTCTGTAATCCCAGGCGGAGTAAAAGACGCCGAAGAGGAAAACAGCCAGGAATGTCAGAGAGAGCCAGCCATTCCATTTGCTGTTATCGCGCAAAACCTGCTGCTCGCCTTTAATGACGTTTGTCAGTTCGTAAACCTTCCCGATTTGCACCAGAACAACGGTGATCAGGATGACGCAGAGTAATACAATTAGCGAAGTCATTGCTGTATTTTATGATGTAGTGCGGAATGTACCGCTTTACGAATTTCAGTTAGCAAAACTTGGGGAAAACCCCGTCAGAAATCAGTGATGTTCATGTCCTCCATCCTCACCCTCAATCAGCGCACCGGTATCGTGGTGCAAGCTTTCTTCCAGGTAAGGATCCTTCATTGGAACAAGCGAAGCCTTAGAAAGTTGATTGAAAAAGAAGAACAAAAAGAGCGACAAAAAACCGATCAGAATACCAATTTCTTCGAGGCCAGGAATGGTGTAACCCAGCTTAAAGGCTTTGGATTCATCTTCACCATGATGCCCTTCAGCTGCATGTGGGTCATGCGCCTCTTCAGCAGCAGGTTCTGCTGCAGCTTCGGCAGTTTTTTCTGTTTCAGCAGGAGTTGCAGCAGTATCTTTTCCGGCTTCAGGAGCGGCGGCAGTGTGATCGGCCGCAGCATGGCCTTCTGCGGCATGAGCATCAGCAGCAGGCGTTTCATGAGCTGCTGCATCGTGCTTAGCTTCTGCAGGTTGTTCAGCTGGCGCAGGGTCTTCATGTTTAGCGTCGGCCGGAGCTACGCTGCTGTGGCTATCGCCATGTTTGCCTTCAGCCATTTCCATGGCTTCGTGTGCAGTGATACGTGCACCTGGCTTGATCATATAGAAGTAGTCCCACCAGTGACCGAAGAATACGATCAGTGCTACGAAGAACATGGTACCGAACTTACGCTTTGTGTCGTTACGCATCAGGATAAGGAATGGCGTAACGAAGTTCAGCAGCAGGTTGCCCCAGAACAACACCGGATAGTGGGTCATTCGCTCGTTGAAGTAAATAGTTTCTTCACCGTTGTTAGCGTACCAAATCAGCATGAACTGGTCGAACCACAGATATGTCCAGAATACAGAGATACCAAAGAGGAACTTACCAACGTCGTGCAGGTGGTTTTGAGTAACATATTCCAGGTAGCCCAGAGATTTCAGGTAAATGATGAGCATTACCGTCATGGAAATAGCGCCCAACCACATTGAAACCATAGAATACCAGGCAAACATGGTGCTGTACCAATGTGAGTCGATAGACATCACAGATTGCCACAGGAACACAGTGCTCAGAAAGCCACCGATGGGAAGGAAAGATGCTGCCCATTTGCGCTGTGCGCGGTAGTATTTGAACTCGCTGGTTTCCATGGTATCCTGATCCACAGATGCCTGGCGCAGATTTTTTGCCCAGAAGTACCAGATAGCCAGGAAGCCAACGGTACCTACCGTGAACCAAATAGGGTTCAAAAAGCCTTTTTTGCCAGCCAGAATACGGTCGTAATGTGGAGCAGTTGGATCTGTGATGTTCAGATCCGGGCTGTTCCAATGGTACAGGTGATGGAAGTGGCCCCATACACCGAGTACAATCACGCCCATCAGGATCAGTCCGACCCACATGAACTGGCTCATAGATTCCCAAACACGCTTCACCACGGAGTTCCATCCAGCAAATGCCGTAATCTGGGCAGAGAGGAAGAACATAGACATAAAGGCTATACCTGTGAAGAACACAGAGTTGTGCAGCCAGTTGGTCCAAAACCGGGTGTGGTATTGGTCGTCGTTGAAAAATGTAAGTCCAAGACAAACTACGCCAAGTGCCATACCGGCAAAAAGCAGTGTTTTAGTCTTATTTTGAAATACAAATTGCGTATTCAGGTTCATATCGCAAGGTCGGACAGGCCGAAATTTTGTTCAAGTAGATTGGTAGGTCAGGGCACTTAGGGTTTGTCAATACTTATTTACCTGCAGCAGGAGCTGGAGCTGGAGCCGGAGCAGCAGGAGCTGTACGGCCTGGGCCGCTGGCAGCGCCTTTAGCTGGCTTCTCAATGTTGCTCAGTGTATTGGCCTTTTCACTGTATTCCAGGTTTTTGGCTTTTGCCTGGAGGGAGCGGATGTAGTGCAATACCTGCCAGCGCTCTTCAAAAGAGAGCTTATCGGAATAACCACCCATCACGTTTTTACCATACATCATGGCGAAGTAGTAGCGGCCGTTACCTGCGGCAATCATGTCATCGCCAATCAGGTTTTTAGGAGCTGCTGGGTATTTGGCATCCGGAACGGTTACCAGAACACCTTGTCCGTCACCTTTGGCGCCGTGGCAAACACCGCAATACACATCATACAGAGGCTTGGCACGATCCAGTCCTTCCTTAGTGATAGGGAACGGATTGTTCACCATTTCTTTTTCGCAACGCAGGCGATCATCCTCATTATTGGCATAGTAGAAAGGCGCCTCGCCGTTCACCGGCGCTGCAATGGCATTGGATGCGTTTTTACCACGTACCATGTCAAGAGCAGAAGCATCGGTGTAGTAAACTGCTGTGTAACCACGAGCAATGGTTCCGTTTACTTTGCCACGCGGCTGGGAAAGTTGGGCTTTTGAATAGGCCTGTCCATCGTCAGAGCCATCCCAGTGATTCCAGTGATAGGCGCTGTACTGGTTGGCTTCGTAGCTAACCGGGTGATACATATCGGGCATGTATTCATGACCAGTTTTGTTCTTACCAGCTGGAGAACAAAGAGAAAACAACCAGGCAAACACAGCCACACCGAGAATCGCGCCAATTGCGTATTTCATAATTTTGTTAATTCGTTGATTTGTGGATTCAGTTCAGGGTATTGAAAGCCCTGTAAACAGGATCATCAGATCGTTTTTACATTCACCTCTTCGGCATGCGTATTTTGGAAGAAGCCTTTCAGCTGATCAACCGTGCTGTCTGAAGCATTGGTCACGTCAAAGGCAATGCAAAACTTGTCGTCAGTGATACGATTATCAAGGGTTTTTGCCTTGACACCTGGCCACATGCCGCAGATGGTGTAGAAAGTAATGGTCATACCCCATGCAGCAAACAGTACCGTCATCTCAAAAGTGATCGGAATGAAAGCAGGAACAGACCAGTATGGTTTGCCACCATACATCGTTGGCCAATCGCTCACAAAAATCCAGGTCATGGCAAGGAAGCCAAACAATGCACCTGTTGCGCCATAAATGAAGCCCAGGTAGTGCAGACGGCTTTCTTTGAGTCCCAAAATTGGATCCAGACCGTGCACCGGAAATGGTGTGTACACGTCCATAATATCCAAGTGCGAAGCATTGGCAGCTTTAACCGCACCTTTCAGCACTTCTTCGTCATTGTAAAGTCCGTAAAGAACCTTTGTATTTTCAGCAGCCATTTATTCTGAATGATAAATGATGAATGTTGAATTTGAATAACCAGGGAGTCAGGATCAATGCTCGTGATGTGTCTTTTCTCCGTGGCCATGTTTTGCGTTAGGGCCGATGTACTGATCACCTGCAACTTTGAGGATGGACTTAACCTCTGCAATCGCAACTACCGGTGCAACGCGGCAGAAGATCAGGTAGCAGAAGAAGAACAGACCCATAGTACCTGCGAAAATGGAGATCTCTACCCAGGTTGGGCGATAGTAGCTCCAGGAAGAAGGCAGGAAGTCGCGGGCAAGCGTGGTAGCGATGATTACGAAACGCTCGAACCACATACCGATATTGATAATAATGGACAGGAAAAACGTCCACCAGATATTGCGACGCAATTTGCGGGACCAGAAAACCTGGGGAGCAATTACGTTACAGAACATCATACCGAAATAAGACCACCAGTAGATACCAAATACACGGTTGTAGAAAGCGAACTGCTCGTAGATGTATCCGGAATACCAGGAAATAAAGAGCTCAGTGAGGTATGCCACACCGACAATCGTACCCGTCAGAACAATTACCTTGTTCATGGATTCGATGTGGTTCATGGTAATGTACTCCTGAAGATTCAATACTTTTCGTGTAATGATCATCAGCGTTTGCACCATGGCGAATCCGGAGAATACCGCACCAGCAACGAAGTATGGAGGGAAAATGGTAGTGTGCCATCCAGGAACTACTGACGTTGCGAAGTCAAAGGATACGATGGTGTGAACTGACAATACAAGCGGGGTAGAAATACCGGCCAAAACCAGTGAAAGTGCCTCCCAACGTTGCCAGTGTTTGGCGCTGCCTGTCCAACCAAAAGAGAAGGTTTCGTACATTTTTTTGCGGAAACCTTTGGCGCGGTCGCGAACAGTTGCCAAATCCGGAACCAAACCGGTATACCAGAACAACAGTGATACCGAGAAATAGGTCGAGATCGCAAATACGTCCCAGAGCAGTGGTGAGTTGAAGTTCGTCCACAGCGGTCCGCGGGTATTCGGGAAAGGCATAATGAAGAATGCCAGCCATACACGACCCATGTGGAAAATCGGGAACTGACCCGCGCAAATTACCGCAAAGATCGTCATAGCCTCCGCAGCACGGTTTACACCCGTACGCCAGCGTTGGCGGAACAGCAAAAGGATCGCTGAGATCAGTGTACCGGCGTGACCGATACCGATCCACCAAACGAAGTTGGTGATATCCCAGGCCCAGTTAATAGAACGGTTTGCGCCCCATTCACCGATACCTTTCCATACCGTCCAGACGATTGCGAAAATGTACAATCCGAGGAAAACCGTTGACAGAGAGAAGGCAATAATCCACTCTCTGGAAGGGGTTTTTTCAGTTGGGCTGCACAAATCCTCTGTAATGTTATGGTAGGATTTGTTCCCTTCAATCAATATGTGCCGTACGGCCGCTACTGGTTGAGACATAATTATTTTGTTTATGGGGTTGATACTCTGGAAAACACTTATTCTCCAGGGAGATCAACCTTAATCAACTATCAGGAAAAGAGTTCTTCGTTTGCGTTGTGCACTTTGGCAGTGTATTGAACACCAGGGCGTACGTTGATTTCTTCAAGTACTTTGTAAGCCAATGCCCCGGCTGCTTTGTTCGCCTTGCTCACTTCGCTGTTAGGGTTGTTCAGGTTGCCAAAAATGATGGCGCCGGTTGGGCAGGCAGTCTGACAAGCCGTGCGTACATCGTTGTCCATGATTTCACGGCCTTCACGCTTAGCAGTCAGTTTGCCTTCCTGAATACGCTGTACACAGAATGAGCATTTTTCGATCACACCACGAGTACGAACCGTTACGTCTGGATTCAATACCATACGAACCAGGTTGTCTGCATAGTATGGTTTGTCTTCTCCCTCCACATGGAACACGCGCTCTTCGTTGGAAGGCCATACGTCGGCAGTGGTGTAGTCAAGCCAGTTGAAGCGACGAACTTTGTAAGGGCAGTTGTTAGCGCAGTAACGTGTGCCGATGCAACGGTTGTACGCCATCTGGTTCAAGCCCTCCATGGAGTGGTTAGTTGCGTTTACCGGACAAACGTTCTCACATGGAGCATTGTCACAGTGCTGGCACATCATTGGCTGATAAACCACTTTCGGGTTTTCGAAATCGCCGTAGAAATAGCGGTCAATGCGCAACCAGGTCATTTCGTGGTGGCGGGCTACTTCTTTTTTACCTACTACAGGAACGTTGTTTTCGCTCACGCAAGCTACCTGGCAGGCGCCGCAGCCTATGCAAGAGTTCAAATCAACGTACATACCCCATTTCATGCCGGTTCCAAAGTAGTCTTTGTTGTCCGGATAAAGGGTTTGGCTATTCAGATGCTCTGCTTCGTGGTGGAACTCTTCGAGTTTGTGCTCCAGCGACTGCAGGTCTTTTACGTTCGTTTGGAAAATGATGGAACGATCTGTCAAAGAACCCTGGAAGCCTTTCCAGCCCAGAGATTTTTCGTCCACATTGATTTCTTTTCCTTCTTCAGTGCCCATGGCTTTTACACCCATGGTGTGGTGGTGCTGCACACAGGCAAAGTGTTTGTCTTTGCCGCCAGTAGGAGTGACTACAACATCGGCAGCATAGTATTGTGTGAGTCCGTTCTCTTGCTTGAGCGCAGGATTTACGTTAACACCAAAACCTACACCGCAACCACCGGCAGTACGGCCACCGCCGAGGGCGATTGACACAGTGCCAGGCGCCTGACCGAAGTTGCGTACTACTGCGCAAGTGAATTTTTGACCATTCACCTCCACTTGTACTTCATCTCCGTCAACAAGGCCTTTCCAGCCATTGATGTTGTTTACACCGTCCCATTCCAGCGGAATGCTGAGGTAGTTGCCCCATACCGTACGGGTAACCGGATCAGGCATTTCCTGCAACCATGGGTTATGGGCGTACTGACCGCCGCCGATATTTACGGTTTCGTAGAAGGAAATTTCCAGTTCAGAAGAAGATGGCTTGGAAACGGCGCCTGGATCCACGGCAACTGCTGAATCAAAAACAGCGGTGATATCGTGTGGAGCGTTTTCATAAACGCCATCGTGCAGGCTCATTTCCCAGAAAGCATCCTGTGTCAGATACTTGGTTTGGCCAGCGCCGATGCTGTTTTGCCAGTTAGCCTTCAAATACTCATAATATGGCTGATCTGAAGTAGCATTCAGGTTTGCACTGTCGGCCCAGGTCAGCAGAGATTGTTCTGCCTGGCGGGTAGCAAACAAAGGCGCAATAGTTGGCTGAATCAGGCTGTAACGACCTGCTTTTGCCTGTGCATCGCCCCAAGACTCCAGATAGTGGTGCGCAGGAGCGGCGTGTGTGCAAAGCAGCGTGGTTTCGTCCAGATTGGTATTGAGTGAGATTCGGGTAGCAACCTTTTTGAAAGCATCAGTGAATGCGCCTGCATTGGGGAGTTCCCAGGCAGGGTTTGCACCCCAAACGATTACGGTAGATACCTGACCTCCGTTCATCTCTTCGATGAGTTTGGCCACGTTACGCTCATCGCCCTGACGGCTGAAAGTTGCGCCGTTGAAATCAATGGTATTGTTCAGGTTACCGAGCATTTCATTGATTTTGTTCACAATGATTTGTTCAGCAACGTTGTTGGAACCAGATACTACGATGGATTTACCGCGAGCAGCCTGCAGATCCTTTGCCAACTTTTTGATAGCGCCGGCAGCCTTGTCATTCAGCTTTGGACCGCCACCGTTTCCGGAAATCTCAGCATATAAGGCTGTGATAGCAGCGCCCATTTCGCTTGGACGAATCTGGATGCGGTTGTCTGCGTTGGAACCAGTGAGCGACATATAGCCTTCCACCTGATAGTGACGCGACATTTTAGCGTGTTTTTTACCGGCAACTTTACGGCCCTTGGCATAGTCATGGGCCTGTTGGATCGGATTGCCCCAGGTACCGAGGAAATCGGCACCGAAGGAGCAGATTACGCTGGCTTCATCGAATTTGTAGTGTGGGAATGCACGATACCCGAAGCACTTTTGGTTAGCTTCAAGCAACGCAGCAGCAGATACCATGTCGTAAGATACAACACTGGCACCCGGATATTTAGCCAGGAATTCTCCCAGCGCCTTTTCAGCTGTAGGGCTGATAATGGTATTAGTAATGACGCGGATATTTCCGGAAGCCAGTTTAGCTTTTACCTCGCGGTCAAATACACCCCACTCCTGTTTTTCAACCTGACCGTCTTTAACAGTTCCGGCATGTTGAATACGACGGGTGTCGTACAGGCTCAGTACAGATGCTTGAGCACGAGCGGAAGTACCACCGTTCGTTACGCCGCTGAGGGTATTGCCTTCAATTTTAATCGGGCGACCTTCACGGGTTTTAACCAATACTGCGCAGTAATCTCCACCATCAACGAAAGAGGAGGCAAAGTAGTTGGCTACGCCCGGTACGATTTCGTCGGGCTTTGTAACATAAGGAATGGCCTTTTTGACCGGGATTTCGCAGGAAGCTGCGATGGTAGCAGCACCGAGACCGAAACCCATGAGTTTCAGGAAGTCGCGGCGGCTTGCTGTCCATTTACCGTCGGTTTGGTCTATATTTTCCACCGAAAACTCGCTTTGCGAGGATTGCGCGAAAGCTTCGTCGCGCATCAGATCTTCGGCGCCAACCCAAATACCGTTATCGTGGTGCATATTGTTGAAATGTGGTCAATGTTCGATAATTAATAGTGGCACTTCTGGCATTCCAGACCGCCAATGTCTTCAACGGTTACTTTGTCACGCTTACCAGCTTTGAGTTCATCGTGGTAGCGCTCGTATTGTTTGTAGTAGTCGTTGTCTTTGAATTTCACCTCAGTTTCACGGTGACAGTTGATACACCAGCCCATACCGAGGGTAGAGTACTGGTAAACAATGTCCATTTCTTCCACTTTACCGTGGCACTTCTGACAGGCAACCTGGCCTACAGAAACGTGCTGAGCGTGGTTGAAATAAGCGTGATCAGGAAGGTTGTGGATACGTACCCATTCAATCGGACCCTGGATTTTACCATTGGAATCGTTTTTGAGGGCTTTAACCACTCCTTCCCACTGGTTTTCCACTACGCTTTTGCCGTTCTCGTCCAAAGCAGTCAGGCTGTTGGCAGACATATATTCTTGTCCGATCCATTTTTTATACAGCTCTTCGATCTGCTTGTCGGTCCAGTTCTCGTAGTTTTCCATGTACTTGCCGGTAATTGGGTCGAAACCAATAGAGGCATAGATCTTAGTAATCTCACTGGTACCAGAGATCGTACCTTTCTTCACTGCTGAGTGGCAGTTCATACAGGTATTAGCGCCCGGGATACCGGAGTGCTTGGAACGGCGGGCTGTATCGTGGCAGTACTGGCAATCAATTTTGTTGATGCCTGCGTGAATTTTGTGGCTGAAGTTGATGGGCTGATCAGGCTTGTACCCCTGCTCGCGGCCCATTCGGGTAGCATTGTCAACAGCTTTGTAGCCGAAGATCAAAATTGTAGCGAATACCAGGAAGGCAATCGCACCTTTAGTGGTAAGGATTTGGTAAGTGGTACGGTGCAAGGGCGCCTGACCATCTTTCACTCGGGATACGTTAGCCAGATTATCTACAATGCGCATCAGGCCGAAAGCCAGCAGCAACAAAATAGCAGCCAGACCAATGTAAGTCCAGGGCAGACCTTCTTCACCAGCTGCTGCTGAAGAGGCGTTAGGATCCTTGGGGGGTGGTGGTGCGCCTCCTGGTTCTTTAATATACAGGAGGATGCTCTCGATCTGCTCATCGGTGAGACTTGGGAAGTTGTTCATCACCGTTGGCTTCCACTTTGCCCACACTTCGTTTGCACGAGGGTGACCGGTAGCGATGAGCGCCTGCGAGTTACGAATCCACGCATAAAGGTCTTTGCGCGGGAAGGCAGACCAACGGTCTTCCGTACCGGAAAGAGCCGGCCCGGTAAGGTCGTCCTTCATGTTTTTATTGTGACAAGAGGCGCAGTTGGCGACGAAAAGTTCTTTACCAGCTTCTTTCGTAGGCCCTGCGATGAGGGAGGCGGAGGCTGCAATGACGAGCGTAAAAACCCAGCAAATGCGTTTCAACAACATATCAGAGGTAGTTGATTTTCTTCAAACTCGGGTAAAACCCACTAATTCAGGTTTTCGGAGGGATATCTGTTTGTCACAGATTTGTTGGTGCAAAGGTAAAAACCGCTTTTTCCCTGCAAAACAAACTGTTAAAAAGCCTTCTTATTTAGATACGCTATAAATGAATGGCAAGCCATCAGAAACGTTAACGCACCCTTAAAAAGTGGCGCAAAGGTAGAAAGTGGGACTGCGTTTCCAAATGTGCTGTTAAAAATTTTGTCATAAAGTTGTCAGCGGCCCTTTACTTACCCTCCAGCCAGTCTACATACTCTACTGATCCGAGCCTGAATTTCAACGGAATACGCTGTTGTCGGCCCCATTGGTGTTCTATTCTGCAAAAGAAGGGCAAGCTTTCGGCCGACCACTTTGGCAAAAAAACTACGGAAGCAGGCGGGCCGGTTTTATGAGATTTGGCATAAACCGGCTTCACATAACTTTTTGACGCCTCTACCCTACCCCAGCTGGCTGGCCGAATGGCCTGTTGCAATTGGAATAGATCCTTCCCTTCGGAAAATCTTACGCATTGGGCCTGCAGGCTAAGGGCCAGCGGGAATACACATATAAGTATAGGCGTGCGGAGGTCCATTTGAATAGCTTATTTCAGGTCAAAAAGATCATTAACCCCGGGTATTCTTCCACAAATAAATCCTTCCGCAAAATCTACGGGAATGGATCGGCCGAATACCCGGGCTTTCCCTTCCATGAAATCCAGGAAATCTTTGCCGGAAATGGGTGTATTGGGGGTTTCCCCTTCCGGATCGAAAAACTGAGAGCGGAAAGTGAGGATAGCCTGCATCTTTTTTTCAAAATACGGAGTGATATCCACCACAAAATCAGGGATCAACTGCATGTCCTGAATGTAGTGATAAACAGCTTTAGGACGCCATTTCCTCTGTTTATTTCCTTGATTATCAAATGTTTCTATTTTTTCCAGACCAGAATAGTAACAAGCGTCCGCCGTCATTTTAGCTGCTCTTCCATGATCCGGGTGACGATCATTTACTGCATTGCACAATACTATTTCGGGCTTGCATGCACGAATAACCTGCACAATTTTGAGCCAGTTTTCCGGCTTATGCTCAAACAAACCATCCGGAATATCCAGCGTTTCCCGAAAAGCGGCACCCATGAGCTTAGCAGACTCCGCAGCTTCCCTGGCCCGAATCTCTACTGTGCCTCTGGTGCCCAGTTCGCCCTTACTCAGATCAAGCAAACCAAATGTTTTTCCCTGTGCTGCATGCCGCAACAGCGTTCCACTGGCACTTAATTCTACATCATCCGGATGAATACCGATAGCAAGAAGGTCAACTTTAGTCATTTGTAAAGGTCATTTATGGGTCATTTGGGGTCATTTGAGAATTGAGGGTTAGGGATAGGCACAAAGTACCGACATTTGTAGCAAACAATCCAGACACTATGGAAGCAGAAAAAAAGGGCCAACATCCTGATCGTATAACAATGCTGGAACAGCAACTGGCTGAGTGTCAGCAGCGGAGTCAACGCTATGAATCCGCATGGTCTGAGCTGTTTGACCAACAAAAAACACTACGGGAAGAAACCCTGCAACTGCAACATGGTTACGAGAACCTGCGGATCCAGAAAGGTGGTTTCGGGTTTAAAATGTTGTTATTTTCTGGATTGGGTGGATTTTTCACAGCATTGGTTCTTTGCTTCCTTTATTTGAAAATTAAACCCAAAGACCCACATACCTCAGCGTTGCAACATTTCAAACGGGAACATTTGTTTGAATATGAATTAGCCCTGAGTAAAGGTCAGTTCCAGGAAGTAAAAACATCGCTGGAGTCTGCTATGCAAAAAGCTGAAAATCAACCTATTAAAACAGATCTGGAAATCATCAGAGAATTGCTTGAAGCAGCTGAAAAAGGGCGGTGACGGCGGTGGTTCCGAGTACTTGGGATGGACGATGGACGATGGACGATGGACGAAAAACTATCCAATTAATTGATTTACAAGGAAAAAAATATAGCAATTTGATCATGAGGGGCTAAAG
>DATGWL010000191.1:0-8222 GCA_035299505.1 Saprospiraceae bacterium
CCGTCTGCGCGATTCTATGGCGGTGAGCTGGTTCAGCTGCGCCAGCGATCAGATCCTGCGCAAGCCATTCAATCCGTTTATTTATTTCCTGAAAAACTACTTCGATCAGAGTCCGGAAAATACGCCTGAGCGCAACCGGGAACTGTTTGAACAAAATTTTCTGGAGCTTCAATACGAACTTACGGAAAGTCGCCACCCGGAAGCAGATGCTGTTCGCCGGGAAATTGCCCGTACACAAAGCGTGCTGGCAGCTATGGTGGGCATACAGTACCCGGGGTCGCTCTGGGAACAACTGGATGCCCGTGGCCGATACCAAAACGGCCTTGCGGCTATGGCCAACCTGTTTGTAGCAGAATCACTGCTGCAACCGGTGGTGATTGAGCTGGAAGACGGGCACTGGTACGATGAAATGAGCCGCGAGTTTTTGTCGCAGTTCGCACGCCGGGCACAGTCGTATCCGCTGATGTTCCTGGCCACGAGCAGATACGAAGACGACGGTTCCAAAAACTACGTGTTCAAACTCAATTTGCTGGAAGAAATCGGCGCGCCATTTTGCGAAGTGGACCTGAATTTCCTGCAAAACGACGATCTGAAAGCCTTTGCAGAGGCCCGTTTGGGCAATGAATTGCACCCGGATTTATTTGAGTTGTTGCAGCGTATGACGCAGGGCAACCCGTTCTATGTGGAACAAATGGCAGAGTATTTCCGCGAGGCTAATTTGTTGAAAACCACGGATGAAGGTGTTTTACAGCTCAAAAACGAAGACCTGCAGATAGCTGATTCTGTGAAAGAAATCATGATGGCGCGTATTGACCGCCTGAGTGGTTTGGTTAAAGAAACCGTGAAAGCGGCGGCTGTAATCGGCAGGGAGTTTGAATTACCGGTTTTGTCGGCTGTAATGGCGCGGCAGGAAGACTTTATCCGCAAGAACGGAGACCTGGAAATGGTGCTCAAGGAACAGATCCAAACGGCCGAAAAGTGGCAGGTTTGGTACGCCATGAATGAGTTGCGGTATATTTTCCGGCATTCCTTGTTGCGGGAAGCTGCGTATGATATGCAGTTGCGCACCCGTCTGCGCGAGTTGCACCAGCTTATAGCCGAGGCTATTGAGCAGTTGTATCCCAATTCAGAGGAGCGTTTTGTAGACCTGGCGTTCCACTACGAAGAGGCTGAAGACGAGAAAAAAACGAATAAATACCTGGAGAAAGCCGCCCGTTATGCCCAACGCAACTTCCAAAACCGGCAGGCGCTCCAGTTTTACGATAAGCTGATTACCAACCTCCTGAAAAAGGAAAAAGAAGGTAAAAAAATCATCCGGCTCATGTTGCGCAAAGGTTCGGTACACGAACTGGTGGGGCAATGGGAGGAATCGGAAAAAGACTATCGGATAGCGCTCAAACGCGCCCAAAACCTCAGCGACTGGAACCTGATGGGTAGGGCTAACCGCAGACTGGGTCAGTTGCGCATGTTGCGCGGCGACTATGTGGAGGCCAAAAAACACCTTGAAGTGGCCTCTACTTTCTTCGATTTTGCCAAGGATCAGGTGGGCACGGCCAAAACCTACGGAAATCTGGGTACCCTGTTTTTCCGCCAGGGCAGTTATGAATCGGCCAAAAGCTGGTTTTCCAAGGCCATTGAGATTAACCGTGCCAGTGGCCGGGAAGCAGAAAACGCAGCCATTGTGGCCAATCTGGGTCTGATTTATATGAATCAGGGCCATTATGATGAAGGTATACGCTGGCTGGAAGAGCAGTTGGACATTGCCCAAAGGGCCGGCGACAAGCAAGGTTTGACTACCTTGTACACCAATCTGGGTATCATCAACCTGGAGAAGGGTTCGCTGGATTCGGCCCTGTTGTGTCTGGAACGCGGTTTGGCGTTGTCGGAAGAGCTGGGTAATAAGTTGTTCATGACCATTTGTATTGGATCTATCGGTTCGGTGTGGGAGAAAAAGGGAGACTACGCCAAGGCCATGCAAAACTTTGAGCGCGACCTGCAGCTGGTGCGCGAATTGGGCGATAAACAAGGGCTTGCCATTGCCTGTGGTCTTATTGGCGATCTGTTGTCGCTCATGGGCGAATTTGACCAGGCCATTGAATACCTGGAGCAAAATCTGGCGCTCAGCCGGGAGTTGAATTACAAAAAAGGTATTGCCAAGGCCCTCAATACCCTGGGCGATACCTGGTACTATAAAGGTGATTATCAGCGCAGTATCAGTTATTACAACGAGGCCATTGATTATGCCCGGGAAATGGGCAACCGACTAGTGTTGGGCTACTCGCTGATTGAAAAAGGTTTGGTGCATGTGCAGGCCGGCGAGGTGGCCATGGCACGGCAATATGTGGAAGAAGGTCGGGATATTGCCCTGGCTTTGGGCAATGCGGAGCTGACTTTTGGCGCCAATATTCTGCGTGCGCAGGTAATCATTGCAGAAGGTAACCGGGTGGAGGCGCAGCGGCAGTTGCAGCAATTGCTGGGCATGGTGCGCACCGAACGGGAAGAGGCTGCGGTGCATTTTGAACTGCGCAGGGTGGCAGACAACCCCACGCCTCACCACCTCCGGGCACAGGCTTTGTACCGTCAGATGTATGCCAGAACCCCGCATTTTGTGTTCAAGATGCGGCTTGAAGAGCTCGACGCAAAGAATTAAACGTAAAATAATGAACGCGGATCGTGGGTGTTACCGGGAAAAACCGGAAATTTGTGCCCCACTCCAAATGAACAGATATTCAAAACCAATAACTACCGCTTTAAATGGAAGAAGAAAAAAAGCGCCGTCCACGCCTTACCAGGCCGGATGGGGATTCCTCGCTGGAAGAGCGTAAGAAATCCGAACACAATGATGACCCATTTGCCGAACCATTTGACAAACCTACGGAACGTCCCGATCGTGGCAGTTACGAGCGTAAGCCGTGGCAGGATCGCAATCAAGGCGGTGGCGGTGGTTATGAGCGCAAACCCTGGCAAGACCGCAATCAGGGTGGCCAGGGTGGCGGCGGCTATGAACGCAAGCCATGGCAAGACCGCAATCAGGGCGGCCAGGGTGGCGGCGGTTACGAGCGCAAGCCGTGGCAAGACCGAAACCAGGGCGGTGATCAGGGTGGCGAACGCCGGCCATGGCAAGATCGCAGCCAGGGCGGTCAGGGTGGCGGCGGCTACGAACGCAAGCCATGGCAAGACCGCAACCAGGGCGGCCAGGGCGGCGGTGGTTACGAGCGCAAGCCGTGGCAAGACCGCAACCAGGGCGGCGGCGGTGGCGGTTACGAACGCAAGCCATGGCAAGACCGCAATCAGGGTGGCGGTGGTCAGGGCGGCGAACGCCGGCCATGGCAGGACCGCAATCAGGGCGAGGGTGGCGAACGCCGGCCCTGGCAGGATCGCGGACAAGGCGGTGGCGGTGGTTACGAACGCAGGCCGTATCAGCAGCGCGGCGGCGGTGGTGGCGGCGGTTTCCGCAAGCCATTTGGCCAGCGCAACAACTTCCGCAATAAGAACGAATTTTATGTAGAACGCAAGCCGAAACCGGATCTGCCAACCGGCGAAGGCATGCCTTTGAATAAATATCTGGCACACTGTGGCCTGTCATCGCGCCGTAAGGCAGTAGAATTTGTGGAAGGCGGCAAAGTAACCGTAAACGGTGAAGTAAAGCTGGAACCATTCTACCGCGTTCAGGCCGGCGATGTAGTGATGTGCGACGGACAGCCAATGAAAGTGCAGGAGCGCATGGTGTACGTGCTGCTCAACAAGCCTAAAAACGTGATTACCACCACCGACGATGAGCGTGGACGCCCAACGGTGCTGGATATTGTGGATCCGAACTTCCCCGAGCGTTTGTTCCCGGTAGGTCGTCTGGACCGCGATACCACGGGTTTGATCCTGCTGACCAACGACGGCGATCTGGCGCAAAAACTCACGCACCCGAGCTATTCTGTTCAGAAGCAATACCGTGTAGGTTTGCGCAGAGGTCTTACCCAGGAAGACCTGGAGCACATTGAGCGCGGGGTTATGCTGGACGATGGTTTGATGGAAGTGAACTGGATTCGTTTCTCGGAAGACCATCCGGAGCGCGATATTGTGGAACTGGAAATCAGTTCCGGCAGAAACCGTGTGGTACGCCGCATTTTTGAAACGTTGGGGTATGAAATTTTCAAACTCGACCGTTTCTACTTTGCCGGCCTGACCAAAAAAGACCTGGAGCGCGGCAAATTCCGCGAACTGACCCAGCGCGAGGTGATGATGCTTAAGCATTTCACCGGGCATCCTTCCACGGCCAAGAAAAAACGGACTTCGGAGGATATGCCAGAAATGGAAGACGACGCACCGGAAATTGGATAACTGATTCCCGGTATAGTGTAATAAACAGCGAAAGGATACAAAAGCTACTGACTTTTGTGTCCTTTTCTGTTTAGAAGGCAATAAGGGTGCGAAGGCACAAAGGCACAAAGGCACGAAGGCACAAAGAAATGCTGTTATTAGTGCCCTAAGTGTCTTAGTGGTATACTTTCGCGCTCTTCGCGTTCTTCGCGGTGAAACCCAAAGGCGCGAAGAAATACTTTTCTTAGTGCCCTAAGTGTCTTAGTGGTATACTTTCGCGCACTTTGCGGCGAACCTTAACTCCCACACTCAAAAACTCAAACACTCAACTCATGAAATCGATCTTCAGCTTTTTGTTCGTTGTCCTCTTTTTTTCCAGTTTGCAGGCTCAGATGTCGGACGGGTTCCGGTTTGGACTGAAACTAGGCGTTAATGGTTCCAACGTGTACGATGATGCCAATGCGGCGGATATCAAAAAGCGTGTGGGCGTTACAGGAGGTGTTTTTGTACAGGTTCCGTTGGGTGGTAAACGCCTGAGTTTGCGTCCGGAACTGTTGTTTACCACGAAAGGGGCAGCGTACGATTATTTAAACAATAAGAACCCGGATATCAAGATCAATTACCTGGAATTGCCTTTATCGCTGGAATATCACTTGTTTGGTGTGGTAAATCTGCATGCAGGTGGTTATGCCTCCCTGTTGGCTTCGGGCGATGGTGATGTGAGCGGTGTGCCGGGGCAGTTGGAGAAGGCCAGTTTTGAAGATTTCGATTTTGGCTGGCATGTGGGTACCGGACTGGATATTGGCGGTTTGGGATTGCATTTTCGTATTTCCCGGGGACTGAAAAATGTGGGTAATCAATCTGCCAGCGCTCTGTTGGGCGATTTGAAGAATTCCGCCTGGGCGCTAACGTTATCTTATGGATTCTGATGGAAAAAATCATTGCATTTGACGCCGTTTTAAAAGCTGTGGAAGGCAACCAGGCTATGTCGGTTGACTTCCCTTTTGACGTTTTTGAACTTTATGGCGTCCGGGGGCAGGTGAAAGTCAAAGTAACCTACGATGGCGTTCTTTACCGCGGTAGTATGGTTAAAATGGGTGGCGATTGCCATTGGTTGCTGGTGCGCAAAGATATCCGCAAAATCATAGGTAAAAATCCGGGCGACACAGTGCACGTCACCGTTCAGCGGGATACCGAGGAGCGCATCGTGGAGGCGCCGGAAGAATTGAAGACTTTATTTGAGCAGCATCCCGAGGCCAAGGCATATTACGATACCCTTTCCTACACCCACCGGAAAGAATATGTTCAATGGATCAACGAAGCCAAGCGGCCGGAAACCCGGCAAAACAGGCTACTCAAAACCATAGAAATGCTGATGTCAAAGACAAAAAGGTAACAAAAAGGCACAAAGGCGCGAAGACACAAAGGCGCGAAGACATAATGATCTTAGTGCTCTTAGTGACTTCGTGGTATCCCTTCGCGTTCTTCGCGCTTTTCGCGGTGAAACCCAACTCAAACACTCCCACACTCAAGCACTCAAACACCCGTTCCATGAAGATTTTTTGCATCGGACGCAATTATGCAGACCACGCCAAGGAGTTGAACAATCCGGTTCCTGTTGAGCCGCTGGTATTTATGAAGCCCAATACGGCGCTTTTGCTGGCCAACCGGCCGTTTTATTTTCCGGATTTTACCAAAGACCTTCATTATGAGGGCGAAATCGTGCTGCGGATTTGCAAAAACGGTCGCTCTGTGCAGCCGGAATTTGCTTCTCGGTATTACGATGCAGTGGCGTTCGGGATCGACTTTACCGCGCGGGATCTGCAAGATAAGTTAAAGGCTAAGGGGCAGCCCTGGGAAATTGCCAAAGGTTTTGATCGTTCGGGTCCGCTCAGCACCTTTATCCCTTTGGAAAACCTGAAGAACCCGCAGGATATCCATTTTCAGCTCCATAAAAACGGCGAGCTCGTGCAAGACGGGCATACCCGCGATATGATTTTTCATTTTGACACGCTGATTGTACACTTATCTAAGTATTTCACCATCCAAAAAGGAGATTATATCTTCACCGGCACTCCTGCCGGCGTTGGGCCTGTGCAGATAGGCGATGTGCTGGAAGGATTTATTGAGGGGGAAAAGATGCTGCATTGTGCTATTAAATGAGTGTACTGTTTCTACATTTGCGTGTTCACCGCGAAGAACGCAAAGTGCGCAAAAAGAAACGCTTTAGCGCACTTAGCGTACTTAGCGGTGAAAAAACGCTTTAGCGCACTTAGCGGTGAAAATAGCCCACCAACATAAACCCAAAACACACCAAAACTAAAACACTAAACATATGAGTGCAATACGCGAAGTAATAGCCAGAGAAATTCTCGACAGCCGGGGTAATCCTACCGTAGAAGCGGAAGTTTGGACCGAAGCCGGTTTTGTGGGTCGCGCAGCCGTACCAAGTGGCGCCAGCACAGGCGCGCACGAGGCGGTGGAATTGCGTGACGACGACGACCGGTACCTCGGAAAGGGGGTGCGCCGCGCCGTTAAAAACATAGAAGTGATGCTGCGTCCTGAGCTGGTAGGCCAGGAAGTAAGTGATCAGATTCGTATTGACCGTTTGATGATTGACCGCGATGGTACCCGTGCCAAGGGGCAGGTAGGCGCCAACGCCATCCTCGCTGTCAGTCTGGCTGTGGCCCGCGCTGCTGCTGAAGAACTGGGTCAGCCATTATATCGCTACCTGGGTGGGGTAAATGCCCATGTTTTGCCGGTGCCGATGATGAACATCCTCAACGGCGGCGCGCATGCCGATAATGGCATTGATTTTCAGGAGTTTATGATTATGCCTGTAGGCGCCAGCTCCTTCAAGGAAGGTCTGCGCATGGGCGTGGAAGTATTCCACCACCTGAAAAAAGTATTGAAAAACAAAGGCTATGCCACCAATGTAGGTGATGAAGGTGGTTTTGCCCCTGGCATCAAAAACAACGAAGAGGCTATCCAGATGGTTATGACGGCCATTGAAGCAGCCGGCTTCCGTCCGCTTGATGATATTGTGATTGCCCTGGATGCCGCCGCTACCGAGTTTTACGATGCGGAAAAAGGCGAGTATGTGTTCAAAAAATCTACCGGCGACCGCTATTCTTCCAAAGATATGGTGGCTTTCTGGAAAGATTGGTGCAACCGGTACCCGATTTATTCCATTGAGGATGGTTTTGCGGAAGACGACTGGGCCGGCTGGAAACTCCAGACCGAAACCCTGGGACACCGTATCCAGTTGGTTGGCGACGACCTGTTTGTAACCAACACAGAGCGTTTGCAGCGCGGTATAGATGAGAAAATTGCCAACTCTATCCTCATCAAGGTAAACCAGATTGGTTCCCTCACCGAAACCATCAACGCCGTAAACCTGGCTACCCGCCACGCTTATACCTCTGTAATTTCCCACCGTTCCGGCGAAACAGAAGATACTTTCATTGCCGACCTGGCCGTAGCGCTCAATACCGGACAAATCAAAACCGGTTCCGCCTCCCGCTCAGACCGGATCGCTAAGTACAACCAACTGCTCCGTATCGAAGAAGAACTCGGCGATGCAGCTACCTATTTGGGAAGAGCGATTTTTGGAGTGTAGAAGAGGTTAGGCGGTATTTAAGAGACATTTAGGTCGTTCTGGGGTCATTTAAGGGACATTTAGGTCATTTAGATGGTCATTTAAGGTCATTTTTGAGGTCATTTGGGTCATTGGGGATATTAACCAGTGATTCAGGTGGTTCAAAAATGGCCTTTTTTTATTCATCCCAAGGATCGGGGTGACAATCCGCGTTGAAGATATTCCCCCAAATGCCCCTCAATGACCCCCAATGACCCCTAAATGACCCCCAATGACCCCTAAATGACCCCCAATGACCCCTAAATGACCC
>DATGWL010000192.1:0-21018 GCA_035299505.1 Saprospiraceae bacterium
AAAAAATTCTTATTTCTGTCAGCCCTGCTCACCTTCTTCGGCACTTTGAATGCCCAAATCAAAACTCCTGCAGCCAGCCCTGTTGGCAAAATCAGCCAGGAGGTTGGTCTCATCAAAGTAGATGTGGAATACTCCCGCCCAAGCGCTAAAGGCCGTAAAGTTTTCGGCGATCTGGTGCCATTTGGTACCCTGTGGCGCACCGGCGCTAATGCCAGCACCAAGGTAACTTTCTCTGAAGATGCCAAAGCTGCCGGCATGCCTCTTCCTAAAGGCACATACGCTCTGTACACCATTCCCGGTGAAAAAGAATGGACCATTATCTTCTATAAAAACACCACTTTCTGGGGTGCTCCGGATCCAAAAGATTTCAAAGAAGATGATGTTCAGGCGCGCTTCACTGTGCCTTCTCAGCCACAACGCGATTTGGTGGAAACCTTCAGCATCAACATCGGCAACATCCGCAACAATGGCGCCGACCTGGAAATTGTATGGGAATACACCAAAGTAGTGGTGCCAATTATGGTAGACACCGATGCCAAAGTGATGAAAACCATCCAAACCACCATGGCCGGCCCTTCTGCCAACGACTACTACGGCGCAGCCCGTTACTACTATGAAGAGAAAAAAGATATGGCGCAAGCCCTTGCCTGGGTAGATAAATCCCTGGAACTCGGCGGCGACAAATTCTGGATTCTTCGCCTCAAAGCCAACATCCTGGGCGAAATGGGCAAGTACAAAGACGCCATCATGGTAGCTGAAAAAAGCACCGAACTGGCTAAAAAAGAAGGCAACGAAGACTACCCACGCATGAATGAGAAAAGCATCATGGAGTGGAGTAAGAAGAAGTGATTTTTGATAGTCATTTAGGGGGCATTTGGGTCATTTGAGTCATTTTGGGTCATTTATGACGCTTGTGAGGTTGCATTTCGGCGGAGCATTTGCATGATGTATGATATGCTTCGCCGGAATGCAACAACAACTCAGCTACTGTTTTATACCCCAAATGACCTTCCAAATGACCCCAAATGACCTTCCAAATGACCCTAAATGACCCCAAATGACCTTCCAAATGACCCTAAATGACCTTCCAAATGACCCTAAATGACCTCCCAAATGACCTTCCAAATGACCCTAAATGACCCCAAATGACCTTCCAAATGACCCTAAATGACCTCCCCAATGACCTCCCAAATGACCCCAAAACGACCCCAATGATCCTCAAATGACCTCCCGCCTCCCCCGCCTCTTTCTCCTCCTCTTTTTCTTCCCGGCGCACTTGTTGGCACAGGGGCCACTCGATGGCTATCTGAAGGGCAAAGGCGTACTGGATTTGGCTCCATCTTTTTCCTTCAACCGTTCCGATGCTTTTGAAGGCGCCAACGGACAGGTGTTCGATGAGCCTTACAAGGGCCAGATGCTCAGCCTTTTTGCCGAATATGGCATAAGTAGAAGGGTGGATGTGGTGGCCACGGCTGCTGCGGTGTTTACTCCTTTACAAAGTGGATTGCAGGACGGCGGCTTGTTTGTGAAATACCGGCCGCTGTATACAGAAATGGGTCGGGCTGGTAAGTTGGGGGTTGTTCTGGGCGCTGGCGCCACTTTTCCCATCGGGCAATACGAGACCAATGCCACCGGTGCGCTCGGAGTCAGAGCAGTTACCCTGCCTGGTATGCTGATTCTGCAATGGGAGACTCCATTAGGACTGTTTCTCAACCTCAGTGGCGGATTTCATCAGCGTTTGGATAAGCTCAAGCAGGCGGAAATTGCCCGGATTCAGCAAACCAGGCCGGATTTCAAACCTGTTCAGCCACAGGATTTCAGTACCTTGTTGGTAAAAGCGGGCTTTCCGGCCAAACACTTCTACCTGGATGGCTGGGTGGAATGGATGCATACGCCCGGCGGGGCAGATTATGAGCCTAATGTGCCACAACTTGCCCAATCATTTGGGGTATCCTACACCCAGATTGGCGGTACTGTTTATTATTCGGATAACGGCAAAACAGGGTTTTACCTCAGCAGTGGCTATATACTGGGAGGAAAAAATACCGGCAGGATCCGGCGTCTGACCTTCGGAATGGTTTTTAAATTTACTTAGGCAACCTGATCTGGTAGGTTTTGCCTTCCTTGTTGGTGAGCTTGCTGTCAATCAGCCATGGATTGTACAGCTTGAGCATGCGGTAATTGGTGCCGTGTTCCACCGCAAAGTCGCCCCAGGACGCAACTGGTCCTTTTACTTCCACCGTTTTAAAGTCGGCAAGTGGCGGATAGAGATGCTCTTTTTCAACCACGTACTCATATTCTTCCGGGTGTTCCATGACTTCCTTGATGGCCACAATCCGGAACGGGTAGCGCATGGTTTCGTCGGCAGCCAGGTTTAATTCAAAGAAGTTTTTAGCGCGTTGTTTGGCCATTTCTTCCTGAATTCTGCCGGGGCCGCCATTATAGGCTGCTGCAGCCAGCACCCAGGAGCCCAGGCGTTCTTTTTCCTTTTTCATGTACTTGCAGGCAGCGCGTGTCACCTTTTCCAGGTGATAACGCTCGTCTACCTCCGAATTTACCTCCAGTCCATAACCGATGGCCGTTTCTTTCATAAACTGCCACACCCCGCGCGCACCCGCAGGCGAAACCGCGTTGGAAAGGGCGCTTTCTGCTACAGCAAGGTATTTCAAGTCATCAGGAGCGCCTTCCTGCTTCAAAATTGGCTCTATGATCGGGAAAATGGCATTGGCCCGTTTAACGGCCAGAATGGTCTGCGAATGGAAATAAATATTGCGCAACAACTCCGCATCCAGTCGCTGACGAACGTCCCAATTGTCCATGGGAAATTTCTCCCCACAAAAGGTAAAATCTTTATCAAGATTAACGGAACGAACCCGCTGCTCCGTTTTATCGCCCTCGTTTTTAAAGGATGAAACGAAAAAAGCGAGAAAGCCGATGGCAAATACCGTGTTGATAATCAACAGGATACGGGTGTGGGATGAGAGAGACATGGATGATTTTTTACTATAAACGCGGAAATGAGGGGTTTTGGTGCTTTACGGTAGACGGCTTACGGTAGACGGCCTACGGTGGCGTTGCTTTTAAGATGTTATTTAGTCTATATGGAAAAAATCATACCGCAGAAGCAACGCCACCGTCTACCGTCTACCGTCTACCGTCCACCGTTTATTCCGCTTTTTTGCCAGCAGCTTTAATGAGCACGAACAGCACAACGCCTATGATTAGGAAGTTGATGACTGCATTCATAAAATTGCCCACCAATACGCTGCCCACTTTGATGTTGGAGAAATCCGGGGTGCCAGCAATCATACCAATGACAGGCATGATGACATCTGCCACCAGGGAATCAATAATCTTTTGAAAAGCGCCGGCAATGATGACGGCAACAGCGAGAGCAAGTACGTCTCCGCGAAACAGAAATGCTTTAAGTTCGCTAAGCATGATTGGTTCGTTTTGTTTTGAATGATGAAATGTGAATGTTTTTCGATGGTAAAAGTAGCAATGAGCGCTATTTCTCCAAGCCTTTTGTACACAAAATCTACATTATCACCACTTTGTGCGTGTGGACACGCATTTTTTCGTCTTGAATCCGGAGCAAATATACGCCTGGTAACAAACCTTTTGCGTCCAGTTTTAGAACCTCCTTCCCTCCCGAAATGCTTCCTGTAAACAGCTGTTTTACCCGTTGGCCGGCGCTGTTCAGCAAATCAATTTGCACGAAGCCTGCCTGCGGTTGCTCCCAGCTGATGTTTGCCTGATCGAAAACCGGATTGGGCCATACGCGCAGATTAGCCGCCTGAACAGGCCCAGAAATGCCCGAAACTGGCGGCAATTCCGCCCGAAACATGGATCTGCCGTACGTAGCTGCCGCCAGCGTGCGCGTGGGCGCGTGCAGGGTAAGGTCCGTAACCGGCACAGTGGGGAGTCCTGTATTTTCGGCGCTCCAGGTAACACCTCCGTCGGTGGTGCCAAAAACGCCGGCATCTGTGGCAATATACCAGATCAATTCCGGATTGGAAGGATCCTGCACCAGATCATTCACCGGAATATCCGGCAAATTGCCACTCACATCCTGCCAGGTTTGTCCGCGGTCGGTGCTGCGGTAGATATGCGCAATATCATCGAAATGCCGGAAGCCCGACAAGCACACCAACGCGGTGTTTTCGTCTTCCAAATCAGCAACAACCCGGGTAATCCAGCGCTTGGGCAGGGCGGCAGAAACTTTGGTCCATGCGCCGCCGCCATTGGCAGTTACCCATACATTGCCATCATCAGTGCCCGCCCACAATACCTGATCATTCACTGCCGAGGCCGACAAGGTGGTAATCGAGCCATACCGTACGCCGTTTTGCCCTTGGTTGCCATTGGTCAGATCCGTACTGATGGCAGTCCAGTTCAGGGCATTGTTTTCCGATTTAAACACCTTTTCAGCACCTATGTACATGATATCCGGATTGTTGGGATCCATGATGTAGGGTGTGTTCCAGTTGTATCTGCTGCTAGAAGGGGCGTTGGCGCCATTGGTGCCGCTGAAACCACCGTATTGGGACTCCACGAAAATGAGGCTGTTGTCCTGCGGATGCACCAGGGTTACAAAGCCGTCGCCTCCGCCAATCTGCTGCCAGTTATCGGGTGTGCCGGTGATGGTGCGCCAGGTGCCATTGTCCTGCGCGCCGCCATAGAAATGCGTGGGATTTTGAAAATCAATTTCAGAGGTATAAAACTGGGTAATCGGGAATGGCCGGTGTTCCCAGGTATCGCCGCCGTTTTCAGAAATATAAATACCGCCATCGTTGCCGGCCACCTGAAAATCCGGGTTGGCAGGGTGAATGTACAAGGCGTGGTAATCGGCGTGCAGGTAGGGCGACACATCAAACCATAATTGTCCGCCATTGGTGGTTTTGACCCAGTCGAGGCCCAGGGTAAACACCTCATCCGGGTTGTTGGGGTGTACCCTGATCTGCCCAAACCACCAGCCAAAACCCGGGTAACCGGGATCGCCACCAGGAATGGTGGTCCAGGTGTCGCCATGATTGATACTCTTATACACACCTTTGAAATTGCCGGTTTCATCGGCGTAGAGGGCGTATAAGGTATTGGGGTTAGAGGGGCTGATGGTGATTCCAATACGGCCGAGGTTACTAGCCGGCAATCCGGCGCTTAATTTTGTCCAGGTATCACCCCCGTTGGTACTGCGCCAGATGCCACAGCCCGGGCCGCCGTACTGCCGCCGATTGGGCCGGCGGATACGTTGCCAGCTTACGGCAAACAGGGTATCCGGGTTTTGCGGGTGAATGGCCAGGTCTACGCAGCCGGTAGAGTCGTTGACGAACAGCGATTTTTCCCAGGTTTGTCCGCCGTTCAGGCTGCGGTACAGGCCCCTGTTGGCGCCGTTGGCAAACAAGCTGCCCATGGCGGCCACGAACACCCGGTTGGGTCGTTCCGGATCCACCTCTATTCTGCCCACGCTGCCAATATTGTCCAGTCCGAGGGCAGTCCAGGTTTGTCCGGCATCCGTACTTTTAAATATCCCCCGGCCATCGTAGGTTACCGAGCCGCCGCCGGCATTGGGTTCGCCGGTGCCAACATAGAGGGTGTTTTGATTGGAAGGATCAATGGCGATATCGCCTATGCTCAGACTGGGCAGGTTGTCGGTAATGGGTGTCCAGTTGTGTCCGGCGTCGGTAGATTTCCACACGCCACCGGATGCGGCGGCGGCGTACACGGTTTGCAGGTCGGCTGGATGCATGGCTACATCGCTGATGCGCCCGCTCACGCGCGTGGGCCCGGCCAGGGTCCAGTTCAGGCCCAGATTGCGGTTGGCCGACAAGTTTTTTCCCTGTTCCAGGGCCTGGTAATAGGCATCGGAAGGCACAAAGCCGTAAGGATAAGCGCGTTGGGCCCAGAGATAATCCAGGGGTTCAAAAGGGTCTTTTTCCTGTTTTGACGGAGTAGAACAGGCGGCTAACAGTAGCGCGAAAGAGAAGAAGAGCAGTTTTTGCATCATGGGAAAACCGGTTATTAAAGCGTGTAAAAATACAGGCTGGAACAGGATCCGATGCAAGAATATTGGGTTTGGCTTTTGTGGGCGAAAAATGGGGGGGGAGCAGTAAGTTGTTTTATTTCTCCTTAGAAAGGGTACACTTATTTAAATTTCTCCATATAGTTGTCCAACCAGAGTTTAAATCCCAGGGCATCTGGAGCGTCTGCTGAAGCTTGTTTTTTGATTATTTGCAATGCTTTTTCTTCCGTTGATTTGTCAAGAGAAATAAGTTCTAACATATGAACCGCAGCCCAGATATTTGTATTGCAATCATTGATATCTAATAGTTGAACAAAGGCATCAATGGATTCAGGCATTTGCTCAGAACCTATTTTTTCTGCTATTTTATACATTCTTTTTACAGATTCATTATGCAAACGAACAGATTTTTTGTCTGCATAGTCTGTTAAAGCGCAAGCTTTTGCACACGCTATGTATTCCTGAATTAAGTCCATCATTTGTTCTTTTGTGTCGTTTGGGTGTTTGTCAAGATTCTTATTAAAATTTCGACGTCTTTCCCCTGTCAAGTCCGCCTTTTATTATCAGGAGTTGTTCTGTCAACCTTTGTAACTGTTTATTCGTCTCGTCCTCGCTCGATACCAATTGGTGCCCATTGTTTGAACAAATATACAGGTCAATTAGCGAGCCCATGCCTGCTCCAACAAAGTCATTAAGTATTATCGAGATGTTTAGGTTACCTTCATTTATTTGTTGAATGGCATGTTGAGCTCGTCCTGACCAGCCATTTACCTTATGCCGGTCAAAGAAGTCTTTCAGCTCTTCTAATATTGCTGTAATTCTAGCTTCGTTTTGCATTTATTATGTCAGAAATTATCAATTCCAAAAAGCAATGCCACGGTCATATTGTCAAACAAATGTAGCCGTTCGACTTTCTTGTATCATTAGACTTGTTGAGATGGAAGGGGCACGCTATCCTCCTTATCTACCTTTTCACCATCCATTGCTGCCCAATGGACTTCCCTGTAGCAGGATCCTGCATATCGAATAAATAAGCTCCGGCTGGCAAATGAGACAAATCAACCCTGGAAGCAGGCGCCGCTACATCGGCCACCAATTGCCCCTGCTGATTGTACACCAACAAGCGAGCAGTGGATGCCTGGCTCAGATTGGTTTGCACTACACCGCTAAACGGATTGGGATAATAAGCCAATGAATGCTCCGCTTTTGAGAAAGGAAGTTCGGTTGCACTCACTACTTCACCGTCTTGAGTATCAATGCGGTGAATTCGCAGAATGGGTTGCAATATATTGGTGATACAATTGAGTACCAGGTATCCCTCAGCGGTAGTTAAAATAGCATAAGGGAAGGGTATACTGTAATTTTTTTGCCAAACGGGGTTTAATAAACTATCGAACTTAAACACATAAGTTCGTCCTTCCAGATAGTTGTAATTGGCATAATAAATAAAACCATCGGCATCGGTGGCGAACGATTTTCCGCCGTTCGTTACAAAACCACAAACGGGTAGGTTGTATCCTTTTATCAGGGCTAAATTGGGTGTGCGTGCTTCAAGTACCACGGTTTTTTCGGGACATCCAGTACCGGCGTACTCGGCTTCCTGCAACGTGGTTTGGGTGTAAGAACTGCTGTACAGCCGATTGTTCAGGAGTTGCCCCATGCAACCACTGGTGCCATTCCCCAGAAAAGGATCATTGAACCAGGTAGTGCCCTCTACCTCCCCGCTGGCGAGATCAAAACGGCCAATCAGACCACCATTGCCAAAACTATCCCCTCCCGGAACCGTTGTGCCTTGCATATACCCGAACAAATAAAATGCATCCGGACCAATGGAAGTGTAGGTGTGGTACCATAGGGAGTCATTGTTTTTCATAAATTTGGTATAATATACCGTCCCATCCAAACCCAATACTTCGTACTGGGTATAGGGCATAAACGCAGCCCCCAAAACGTAGGGCATAATGGAAAACAAAGTATCATTTCGGATTATTCGGGCGCCGCGATCAAAGGTGACAAGCCCGTCTCCGGTGCGATAAAACATCATTGAAGCGTCATCGGGAAGCACATTAGACCAGGATTGCTCCTTAACAAGGTCTAAATCTTTATTAAACTCCAGTAAAACGCGGTCTCTCCCGTCAAGCCTAAAACGCAGTCCATCCAGGAACAACCGATCATTGTACAGTACGAAATTACCGTAGTGGCTAAATCCTGTATCCAATATCCTTGAAGATACAATAGCGCCAGTATTATCCACTTTGTACAGAACTGTCTTGTTTAGGGACTCGTCGTTGATGAAGTAGTATAAATCATTTTCCCATGCTACGGCATCAAACGTAGAACGGAAAGCAGACTCATTGGAAAGATCAGAGAATAAGGGTAATGAGGTTTGAGCGGAACCGTTGATAACGCAGCAAACACATAGAAAGAGTAAATAAAAGTGGCGCATTTTGTTGGTTTTAGTGCATGTTTGGATTTGGTTTTTGGTCGCTCTCGCCGCAAAACAAAAATCTAAACATGCTCTTGGAAAAGAATATTAAACCGAACAACCTCAGTAAAGTTGACAAGTCTATTCTCTTTTACAACATTCAAATAAAAAAGCGCCGCCTCTTCATTCGAGACGGCGCCATAGTTTCAACAATTTATTTTGCTAGTATGACTGTTTATCGCTGGATCATTATCCGTCTGGTAACCGTTTCCTGTCCGGCCTTAATGCGCAACAGGTACGCACCCTGAGGCAAATGACGTACATCCAGGGATTCCTGAATCTGGTCTGTAAGGCCGTTTTGTGCAGTCAAAACCTGCTGCCCAATGGCATTCAACAATTCCCATTGTACCTCTGTTGCCTGAGGTAGCTGAGCCTGCAAGTTGAGCCATGCGCTGGTCGGGTTGGGGTACACCTGCAGGGCCGACGCCCAGGATGCTTCCGTTACGCCTACACAAGTTTCAACTTCCACCAGGATGTTGTCTGTGGCCGTGCAGCCTTCTGCGTTGGTTACGGTTACTACATACACATTTTCGGTGTTCACCGTAATGGTCTGGCTGGTAGCGCCGTTAGACCAGGCATACTGCGCGCCCGGATTGCCAGCGTTCAGTGCAAGTGTTTGATTGCTGCAAATAGTGGTATCTGCGCCAAGTGCGACGACCGGCAATGGGTTTTCTGCCACTACTACCGTTACGATGGAATCACAACCCAGGCTATTCACCAGGGTGAACTGCTGTGTGGAGCCCGCTGGAATTTGTGTTCCCTGGTACACAAAGAACTGTCCTGCACAAGCGCTGCCATTCACAGTGGCTGCAGTATTGGGTAAAATATTGATGGCAACAGTATCCGTATCTGAACAGCCGGTTACCAGCGTAACCCGAACCGAATACACTCCTGATGAGGTAACATTAATAGATGCAGAGGTGGCGCCGGTAGACCACAAGGTAGCAGCCCCCGGGTAACCGTTGCTGAGCGTAATTGTCTGACCTTCGCAGGTAATTACGTCGGCCCCTAAATTGACATTAGGAGTAGCCGCATTAACCAATGCCACAACATCAGAACCCACACAACCCTCTGTGCTGGTTACAGTAACGGTGTAGGAACCTGCTACATTGGCCGCAATGGTTTGCGTGGTTGCTCCGTTGCTCCATTGGTAGGTAGCCCCTGCATTGCCGGCATCTAGCGTGAGGGTTTGGCCCAGGCACAGGTTTTTATTCGGTCCAAGGTCTACTACAGGGTTTTGTGCCGCATTAATGAACACAAATCCGGTTCCTTCACAACCAAAAGCATTGGTTACACTAACGGCATAACCACCGGCGCTGCTCACCGTGATGCTCTGGGTAGTTTCGCCATTGCTCCACAGGTATGTTTCGTGGGTGCCGGCATCCAGGGTAAGGGAAGCGCCCGGACAAAGTGGCTGGTCGTTGCCCAAATCTACACTCGGGAAATCAGATTGACCAATGGTAATGGTATCGCGGGAAGTGCAACCAAAGGCTGTAACCGCAGTAACCGCGTAGGTGCCGGCCGAATCAATCAAACGATTGACATCGGTGTTGCCATCAGACCAAACGGCCTGCACAATACCCTGGCCTCCCAATTCCAAAACCGCCTCCAGAGAACCACAGGTCACAAAATCCTGACCCAGGCTTACCTGGCAGTACGGACTTACATAATCCAGATGCTTATTGGCTGGCAGATGATATTCATACAAACGGGTGGTTTTGCCGGTCAGGGTGATCAAACCATCGGCATTCGGAGAGGCAATACCAAAATCGTTGTCGTTTATTACGGCAATGGTAGAGTCGTTCACAATGGTCAATCCTTCCGGTTTGTCGTGCTGACGTTCCCAGCCCAGTTCCAGCAGGTCTAGGAACAACTCTTTTTGCACCGGAACGATGCCGTTGGCGGTCAGACCGGCCGGGTTAAGCAATTGTTCCAGGGTTTGTCCACCGAAGTCGTTTCCGCTCACTGGTGTTGCATTTTCGATGCTGAACTTGTAGATATTCTTGGCATTCCAGCCATTGCGTTCGGCATGTTCCAGCACCAAAAACTCGGTGTTGTTCACAGCGGTCAGGTCGCCAATTTTCCAGTCGCGACTGCGAATTTGTCCCAGCACCGGATCATGCACATACACGTAGGTTTGCATGCTACCGGTAGCCGGATCCAGTTCTACCAGGCGGTGGATACGGGAATTGTTTCCAGTAGTTACGTCAGGGTTGTTGGCCGGACTTTGGATAAGCGCATAGATTTTGCCATTAGGCGTATAGGCGATGCCTTCCAGACCGCGGTTGGCGCGGCGTTTGCCCAGCAGGGTATCAAGTGGTGCGTCTTCGTTTTCTACCGGGAAGGGGGTAAAACGCTGAATTACCTGAAAATCGGCGTTCAGTTTCCAGATGCTGGTACCATACTCGTCGCAAACCCAGAAATTGCCTTCATTATCTTGTGCAAGCCCTTCAGAATCAATGCCCCAGCTATCGTTGTTTAGTACGGTTGCATTGGTATCTGCCCAGGCAATTTCACCGGTATTACCCTGACCTACAGGCAAGGGCAGGCCCGTAGCGCCCGTTCCGTCCGGACGTTTGATGTAATCAAAGTCTTCCACGGTAAGCGCGCCGTTTTCCGGACGAACTTTCCAGGTTTTTGGCGCATAATCCGGGAATGGGAATACCAGTGCGGTAGCGCCCATAGCCAAAGGATGGTTGATGGCATCGGCATTCGGACCGCGGTCGCCAACAAAACGGTAAGATCCGTCGCGGTACATCAGACCGGAAATGCCGCCTTCCCGAATGGTGTCACCATACACGCCAATAGCAGGGTTGTTATCGAAAGCGTATTTGATCAGACTGTATTCATCTGTTTGCGTGCGGTCAATGTTGATTTCAAAAACAGAAATGGTGCCACTGATTTCATTGGAAACCACAATCAGATCCCGTTGATTCGGGCTTTGCGCTTTTGGAATAAAGATGATGCCTTCCGGTCCCAGATCGCCGCCGGCGGTGCTACCCAGGGCGCGGGTATTAATCCATTGTACGTACTCTGGCGCTTGCGGATTGGTGACATCATACACCAGCACGCCGCCTATACGCTCCAGCGCGGTGAAGGCATAGTTGCGTCCATTGATAGTACCCAACGTTACACCTTCCGGCTCCGGACCTTTGTCGTCGGATCGGTTTTTACGGGTATTATTGGAGTTGCTGGCATTGAACATAGCGCCATACACAGGATCGGCCGCAGTGATGCGTTCCAGATCATCGCCGCTGTCCCAAACCAGTGCGCCAGTTTCGGCATTCCAGATGGAAATAGAACGGCCACCTAAGGTGTGGATCTCGTCGAAGTCGCCGTCGCCATCCGTATCGCCGCTTTTATTGGTTACATTCAAACGTCCTAACAATTCTGCACGTTTCAAATATGCCGCATCCGGAAACGCAACCGGATCGAGTTTGTAGGAACTGGAGTTTACCCGAAGAATTTCATTGTTGGCATCCCATTCCCGGGCATCGCCCTCATTGGCGGTGATCAGATATCCTGTGCCTCCCGCATTCCAGTAGGCAATGGCATCTGGTTGATACATGCCTTTTACATTCCAGTTGTTGAAGAAAATGCCTGGCGCCTGATCAGAAGCATCCAAAGAAAAATGGCCTCCAGCCCAGTCTTTCGTGCCCAGGGGTAGGATAGCTGTTGCGGTATTGCTCTGAAGGTCAATGACCGCCACTGCATTGTTTTCCTGCAATGTTACCCAAGCCGTATTGCCATCATCGGATACCGTTACAAACTCAGGTTCCAAATCCTGAGCTACGGTGGAGCCCGGACCAAAAATGCGCACACCTGCAGCTACCAGGGCGGCAGAATCGGTATTAAATTGCGTAAATCCAATTTGGGTAACATTTGCCTGCGTAAGTGCGGCAGCGCCCGGGGTCATGTCAATCACGCTCACGGAACCTTCCGGATCTACGGAATAATCGGTAGCCGGTTCGCCTTCGTTGGCTACCAGCAGTTTGGAAGCATCCGGGCTGAAGTTCACATGATCCGGCAACGCGCCTACCTGAAGTGCATTGACGAAATTGCCGTTTATGTCAAAAAATACAATCTTGCCCGGGTTGGTGATCACCGAGTCGTCAACAGCTACAGCCACAGCGCCATTCGCAAAGGCCACGCTGTTTAAGCCACCCCCATAAGGCGACATGTCAATAGAACCTACCTTGGTAATGGCATTCGGATCTTTAAAATCCAGAATTTCCAGTTTATTCTGGCTGATATTGGTGGTAAATAAACGCTTGCTTACGGGATCAAACGCTGTGATTTCGGCGGTAGCATTGGCTGTTGGGTCCACATCAAAACTGCTGAGAAAGCGCATTTTGATGGGCGCATTGGCCTGCGGTGTTGGCGCAGGCGTATCGTTATCGTTGATCAGGACAGATGTTTCGGCTACAGATCCAACCTGAGAGGCGGTAAAATCAAAGAGTTGCAGGAAAAGGTAACGGCTGTCGCGCAAATCGGCATTGTCTATAATTTCTACGCTCACTTCAAACGGAGTGGTAGCGCCCGCCGGGAATGCCACAAAGGTATCCAGCAGGATATAGTCTTCTCCGGCTACCGCGGTGGAGGCTGTCGCCACGCGCAAGCGTGCCTCGGCTAAAGGAACATTCAGGTTGTCCACTTTTACCGGGATTTTAATGACGCCTGCATTTTCCGGAACGAGGGTGCGTGCATTCACGAAAGAAATGGTTGGCAACATAGCAATGGTGACTACCCCCGGGCTGGCAAACACCGTGGGTGAACCCGTTACAGTGGTGCTGGGCACCCAGTTGGCGCCGTCGTTATTGTTCAGGTTAGGCGAGAGCAATTCAGCAGAAGGGCCCAGGCCGTCCGGTTCCAACGGCCAGGGGAAGGCGTCGTCGTATTGAACGGTATCCAGGGTTACTCCGTCGGAATTGCGGAGTACCAGGGTGTTGCCGCCGTTGGTTAGTACGCCTGAATTCCATTGTACAAAAGTCTGACCCGGGAAAAAGGTCTCGCAGGCAGCCTTGTTGGCGGCAGCCAAAAAGACGCCCCCCGCCGGCAAGATTACCGAAGGGAGGGTCATTTGCACCGCCCCGTCCAGCTTAAGGCCGCCCAGGATGGCATCCGCAGTACCGTGGTTATAAATTTCTATGAACTCCAGGGTGTCCGGATCATTACTTGGCGGGTTGTAATTGATTTCCGTGATCACCAGGGTAGGCGTGGAGTTATTGTAGGTAAAAGCAAAGGTATAAGGCGTTTGCAAGGCGTTACCGGCCACGTCTGTAACATTATTCACAGTAAGCGCATAAGGCTGTCCGTTGACAAACGGGGTGTTGAAGGCCAGCCAAACAGTGTCTCCCAGGCTATTGCGTGTGGCCGATGCCAAATCCGGAACACCGGTATATTGGTTAATATCCTCAACCGAGCTGCTCATAGGCTCACTGAAAACCAACCGGATACCCGTTGAACTGTTTACAACGGCGCTGACAACCAGCGGTGCTACCACATCTCCGTTGGCTGAGGAAAGCTGGATGTTATCCCAGGCAGCATAATCAGAGCCTCCGTTCTGACGCGCAGCCAGGCGCAAGCGAATGAATGCTGCGCCTGCAGGGGCATTGATGGTTACGGTTTCCCAACCCTGGGAGTTTTTATTCAGGGGAACATAAGTGTTCCAGTCGGTTCCGTTATCGTAGGCAATGTAATATCCAATGCTGTCGTCTGAATCATACGCCAGGGTATGAAACTGGAAGCTGAGGGTATTGGCGGTAAAAGCGCTGATATCCACCGGCCCAAAATCGAGTCGGTGTTCAAAAGCGCCGCCGCCGGAGGGGTTTTCCAGATCCCGCATGAACCACTGGCGATTGCCTGTGGCCGGGCTAATCTGCGACGTTGCAGTGGTATCGCTCCACACATCTTCAGCCGGGATATTGTTGTAGGGCGCCGGCGAAGCGGTAAAGGAGAGATTGTCCTGGGCAGTGCCTTCAAATCCTTGAAAAAGAACTTGTTGTGCTGCCATACTGGCCATAAATGCCAGGAAAAAGGTAAGCGTTAATGGTAGATAAAACTTCATGCCTTTGCGTTGATTTATGAATCAGCGAAGGTAGAAGCAGGGTTTCCGGGCGGTGGAAACTGAGGGTTAAGCTATCGAGAAGAAAGGGTGAAGGAAAGGTTAGGTTAATGTAAATTGGAGTATGGCGCAAAACAGGAGTAAATTTCGCACAGATTTTACACAGAAATTTCGCACAGATTTTACACAGATTAAAAAGCACAGATTTAGCACAGATACAAAGGCACACTAGCTTTTAAAAATCTGTGTAGAATCTGTGAAAAAAATCTGTGTAAAATCTGTGCGAAATTTCTGTGTAAAATCTGTGCGAAATTTCTGTGCGAAAAATCAACGAACCAGTGTCCAGATTTGCTTTTGGGTACAATAAACTGATAATCATTTTTTCTTAATTTTTGAAATGGTCTTGCCAACTGTTTTAGTCGGTTTGTCCATATCCTTAATAGCAAAGTCAATGGCTTCCTGTATCAAAGCTTTTACTTTGGGGTTTCTGTAGTCGCTTGTTTGTTTAACATCAATATGCCTGATTAAATTGCCGGTTCCTGTCAGGAGTTTATCCGGGTCTTTCAGCAGTGTTCCTTTATTAAACCCTAAATTCAGGTGGTTTGTATATATTGGTAACATGCAAAAAGCGTCGGATAGTTTGTCTGAAATGGAAAAAACTGCCGTTAAAGCATGTGTATGATAAACAAGCTCGTTAGCGTCAGGATAAAGTTCCAGCATGTATGCTCGTAAGTCAACAAACAGGTCAATTAGCTCCTGGTCTTTAAAATCCAAAAGGAATTGAAAATCTGGATGAATGGGTCGTGAAGTGTTCATGTGTTGTTTTGTGGTGGTTTTGTTTGTCAGAAGTTGCTTTTTTCCCAACAGTCAATAATACTGTCAGGCTATTATATGTTTCAGCATTGTTGTCAGTGTCTATGAATAGTTGGTAGTATTTCATTTTTTTTGTTGTGTTAGTGGGGTGCTGAACACCCAACAGCGTGGCAAATGGTAGGACGTAAAGTGAAAAAAGCTTGCATAAATGAGGGATTTATGATGATTTTTTAATTTGAACAGTTTATTGAATACTATCTAGTTTTCAGGAGCTAAAGCTCTCGGATTTCTACTTTTGTAGCACCTCGTTCTGGAACAAAGAGCACCATTTTTTTGTCAAAATCATCATAACGTACCTCATTTTGAGGGAAGTCATAGTAAAGGTTTTCAACTCCATATTTACATTCTAGAAACGAGTCTGCTAAAAAGTCGCAAAACGTTTTTGAATATGAATTCCAATGTTTGTTTTTATTTTTTAAATAGTCAACTCCGATTACAGATTTAAATTGATTCTCTTCATACCCTAAAACAACACTACACTTTGGGACAAACTTTTCCATATCCTGAATTTGCTTTTCTAAAGAGTTTCGTATCATTTTTTCTTTAATTTTACTTTGCACAAGTATCCCTTTCCTGTAAATATTATTGTTGGGTAGTATTATTTCGATAAAGAAAATAACATCAGCTCCAATAACAGTTTCTAGTGGTTTTGGGCCACGACTAGATGTAGTTGAATACTCGATAGACCACTCCCAAGTTTTACCGTCAGCAAACATTCTTTCTTTGTCTTTAGCTAAACTTTGAAAGAATGCAGCACTAATTGAGTCTTCATCTGACTTATTACGTCTCCAAGAACTTGAATAGGAGTTGTTACACTTTGTGCGTAAATATTCTGCTATTTCAAGCCGTAGTTTGTCTGGAATGTGATCTTGAATCATTTGTGTTGTGTTAAAATTATTGGTGGCTTTTTTGGCGTGCTGCTATGAAGATGTTAAATACTAAAAATAAATTGAAGAACGCGTGATTAGGTCTTTTGGAAATGTCCAGTAAAAACAGCTCAGCTCCTTTTGATAATAGCTTGTTACGCGTTTTGTGCTTTCACATTTTGTATTTGTTATGTATTGAAATTAGAAACTCATATCCCTGCTTTGCCATCTTATTACAAAATTCTTCTGCATTTTGTTTTTGACCATTTTCGTAAAGATACACTACTAAGTCAATAATTTTTTTGTTGTCAACGTGAAAAAAGTAAGGACCAAATTGTATTGAATTCAAAATAGCTCCAATATTTTTAGCAGTTTCATTTGGGGTACCTCTGTCTTTTAGTCTAATAAGATTTTCAATGAGATAGTCAGAGTGAAAATGCTTATCGATTATGCCACTTGACTTCAATACCAGATCGGTATAGGTGTCGTTTAGCTCGGGAATAAATACAAGAAGATTGGCAAGCCCAGCTAAAACTTTTTGCTCTTCTTCGCTAGTTGCATTCTCATACTTATATGCAAGGTAGCTCCAAAAGGTGAAAATTATTTTTTCAAATTTTTTCGCCTCTCCCCGGTTTAATCTTTTCCAATAACCTTCTTGTCTCCAAACAAAGTTTACGACTTCAAGAATAATTGTGTGATTGCCTTTGTTAAGAAGTTTTGTGAGTAATCCATCAGTTTGAAAATCTTCAAATCCCCAAAAGTAAAAGGCAACAAGGTGCCTAATAATTCCTTGGTTAAAAAAACCTTTTACCTGAATGTCATTATTTATTGCTCTCTCATAGTGGGGATAGAGTAACTGGTAAAATTCTTTGTTGAATGGGGGATTACTGAATGCAAATCCACTTAAAAAAGCAAGCCATTCTTTGTCTTCAAGTTTGTAATATTCTTTCACTTTATTGGTTATCCAACCCTTGTCTAAAAAATAAAACTGCTGAAAATGCCAACCAATAAGAATGTAACTGTCAATTATTCCTTTCCTAAAAGTTTCTTCTAATAAATCTTTTATCTCTTGTTCCCACTTTGGTAATTTATCTTCTGGCTTTAAGTTTCTTGCTCTCCTAAGGGAGTAGTCAAGCAAGGTTCTAATTGTTTTGCCAGCAGTAGAGTTCAACGAATAGGTTGGGTAGTCCATGTTCGTTTGTTTAAAATCTTCGATTGGCTTTAATCTAGGAACAATAATTTTGAGAATCTCCTTAGCAATTGGAAGAAGTGATAAATCAAATGCGTGGCTGTCTGATTGCATTCCATCAGTCAACAGATTTGTAACCGAACCTGTAACCCAATCCGAAGTTGCGCCCCAACCATCATTCTCCAAACGGAACTGTCCAGTTATAAACATCTCGCTTGATACATACTCTTTGTAGAAATTTAAAACCTTTTCCCAATTGAACGATTTTTTGTTTTTCCAGGCTTCTCTAAAACCATTGGCAATATGGTAAGCATAGATATAGGGAACCTCTTTGTAAAGTTCAATTTCATTAGAAAATTTTTGAGGCTCGTTTTTAACGGCCGCACTTAGTGAGTTTGATAGTCCGTCAATAGTTGGTTTTTCCCAACGGTCTTTTGGTTTGAAGCTATGAATGAACTTGACAATTTCCTGATTGCTTTTTTGAAGTATTTCTTCTACACTTAAAGGAGAAACCGAGCCCCATCTTGTTATTTTCACTCCCGAATTTTCAAAGTGTTCGAAAGTCAAGTTTTCTGCTTGTGAAAGTTTTTCATAACTGTCCTTGAATGGAACAATATTTCTCAAAGCAGAATACCAACGAAACTGCCAATAGCCCTTATATTTCGGGTCTCTATCTTCTCTTTTGTCTTGAGGACCTAAATCAATTATTTTTTGAAGCGTTTTGATTTCTTCCTGGCTCAACAATATTTGATTTTTATTGAGCAATTCGTAAAGGTCTTTGTCAAAATTGTGATTTGAAAAAAGTAACATCGGGTCATTGTCTTTTACAATTTCCCAAAATAAATTTTTACATGCTTCCCAATTCTCCCCTATGACAAACAGAACTACTCTTCGGAAAAATGGTAATCGGTATTTGCTTTCAAAAGCAAATAACTTTAAAAGTTCAGTTCCAGCCTTTGCATTCTGTTTTAATTTATCGTTTAGAAGGTCTCTGAAAATTAATGAGAATACTTCAACAACTTTGTCTCCGTGATGGTTGCGGTCATTTAACTTACTTATTGTGTGATCTGAGAAAGTATAGTATGAGCCATTTGACAAAGCGTTTGAAAGTATTTCAATATCAAACTCATTGTCTTTATGTCCTTCATATTCTAATCCCAGCTCTTTTAGAAAATTAATGACCAAAATTCGCACTTGCTCGTCATTAAGACTTTCAAACTTCTCTATTTTTCCCCTTCCAATGATGTTTTCAGCATCGTCTTTTTCTGAAATGGTAATATTCAAATTTTCGGTTTCAATCTCTGCTTTGCAGTTGTAGTCCTTGTCCTGTATTTTGAGTGAAAAATTAATCCCTCTTGGGAAATCAATTCTCAGCGTTTTGATATTTTCTGCTAAGTCAATAATGATATTGTCTGAGCAATAAGCAACAATTTTTGCTGTGAGTTTTTTATCAATTAAGGCCTCCTTTAAATAGTGCAAATAAACTTTTGAGCGATAACTTTCAAAATCAAAACCTAATATACTTTTATTGGTCCGCTCAACTTTTTCTATGGATAGAAGATGTTTTAGAATCAGTTCGGCTTTTTCAATATCATCTGCTGTTGGTTCATTAGATAGAAATTTTGGGAGAAGGTTCTCACATATTTCAGAACTTTGAATCATTGTTTCAGAGTTCCCATTAATCCAAGTAGGAATGAAGTTTAATAGCTCTAAAGGAATTTTTTCTTTTGGAAAGTTAGTCAATATCTTGATAAAGAAATACCAGGTTTTATAGTTGTCAGCTGGGTTTTGAGAAACGTCTTTAATGATTGAAATTATTTCATCAATGAGTTCAAGGGATTGCCCATTCTTGATTTTCAATGAAAGTTTTTCAAGGTAAATAAGCGGCTCCCAAAAAGGAATTTGAAATCCTTCCTTTGCTTGTATTGTTACAGAATTGTTTGTAGGATTAAATTCACCTCTATCTTTTAATATTTTGAACCAAATACTACTCTCAACTTTTTTAAAAAAGTATTGCTTGTAGCTTTCATCAGAATCAATAAGTCCTAATGCGAAGAGAACTTGTTCCTTTGTCGGACTTGTGGTCTTGAAAATTAGATCTAAGTGATTAATGTTTTCAATGTAAGAGTCCCTCAGTCCTGTTAAGTTATCCAGTGTTTGAGGATTTAAAACGGCAATTGCAAGTTTTCTGTCTTCTTCCTTTATAGTTTTCAACTTTCTATATTCTGAAGCATCTGGAAGCTGAGATGAATAGTCATAAAAAAATCTTCTGAGGTCGATGTAATATCCGATTTTGAGTTTAGTAAAATCAGGCTCTAAATCGGGATGAATTTTGTCTTTTTCTTTATCACTGACGCTAAAATCTGTATGGTTATTTGTTACAAAAACACAATTGGAAAGATTGTTTGATGAAATGTAATCGGTGATGCTCAGAAAAATATATGCGTCTCCAATACTGTTCTTTTGTCCAAAAGGTGCTTTCTTCAGCTCAGCTAATTCTGTCGCCTTCAATTTGTAATCATTGGTAATTGGAATTTTGATAGCATAGCTATCAAAAATTGCTTCAACTCTTTTAAGCTGCTCCTCAACTCTTTCGTTTAGTTTGTCAGGGGTCATTAGAACACTAACTACATCAGTTGAAAAAACCTTCTTTGCTCTATTGAAAAATGATTTCCAATCGTTCACAAGAGTTTGCTTTTTCTTGTCTCGATTTCTTTTCCACTCATCAATTACATTTTCGGGGAGTAAAATTTTAACATGCCCATTTTCAATCCAAAATTCTAAAGAGTCAATGAAATTATTTTCCTCACCGCTTTCTTTGAGGGAGTTCAGCCAGATATCGCTATCAAAAGTGAGGTAAAGCATTATTTGTTAAATTCTCTATCTTGGTTGAGTATGACCGCTAACAAACACGGCTTGGCAAAGTGGCGGATTAGAACGAAAGTTCATTAGAAGCTTAACTGTCTGTTAAGCATAGATATGTTATAGAAGAAATTCACCCGCCACTTTACTAAGCCTCTGGCAGTAGCTTCTTCTTTTAAAGTCGACCAATTACAGCGTCTATTGCATCTAAACATTCGTCAACTCTTGCTCTATTTATTTGAACACTTTGACCAAATACTGGGTAGTAACCTCCCGTCATTTGATTAAGTCGTTGTCCTAAGTGTGAAGTTACTACTCCTGATGTATTAAAATCTCTTAATGCAATAGAATATTCATCCCGGAAGTCCTGTATGTTGTTGATTGGTCTTTGTGGCGGTGTGAAATAGTTCGGATTGGCCTGATATATTGTATATAGGGTTTGAGCTGTTGCATTAGACAATGCATTAAAAGCCAATGCTGCACCAACATATTGTGTCATCCTATTTCCAATCAATAAATAGAGTTGTTGTGACGTAACTGTTTGATAATCAAAGTGTGTATTTTTGCTGCAAATCGTACCACTATGGCAATTAATTACAAAGAAGTAAGAAACGATCGGCAGTGGAAAGCGAGTACAGGGTTGTCAGAAGAACAGTT
>DATGWL010000193.1:0-15995 GCA_035299505.1 Saprospiraceae bacterium
AAAAATTTGAGCTTTTTTCGTCAGTTTTTGCGTTTTTGAAGAAGCATCCCGAGTACTCGGGACGTGACTGAAAAAAGGTGAAAAATGGCGGAAAAAGGACAGTTTTTGGCCCGGCAAGAAAATCCCCAACATGCTCTAAGCCACTTAGGCCACCAAGATGTGATACGCTTAGTGCCCTAAGTGGCTTAGTGGTAAAAAGTCTTAAGTTCCAATCCAATCCCCAGCCGCACGCCAACTCAAACACTCCCACACTCAAACACTCAGGCACTCAAACACTCCGGCACTCAAACACTCCCACACTCAAACACTCAGTCACTACCTTTGCCTCATGCCATTATTACCATTTTATCAGGAGGGTCAACTGGAGGCTGGTTGTGATGAGGCCGGGCGGGGCTGTCTGGCCGGGCCGGTGTTTGCTGCGGCGGTGATTTTGCCGCCTGATTTTCATCATCCGCTGCTGAACGATTCCAAGCAGCTTACAGAAGCACAGCGGATGGTGTTGCGCGAGGTGGTGGAAAAGGAGAGTCTGGCCTGGCGGGTGGCTGAGGTGAGCGCAGAAGAGATTGACCGGATTAATATTCTGAAAGCGTCTTTCCTGGCTATGCACCGCGCACTGGATGGATTGCTCCTGCGTCCGGAATGTATTTTAGTAGATGGGAATCGTTTTTACACCTACGGCTCCACCCGGCATGTATGTGTGGTGAAAGGCGATGGGAAATATACCTCCATTGCCGCAGCGTCTATTCTGGCCAAAACGCACCGGGATGAAGCCATGGCGCGGCTGCATGAGGCGTTTCCGCAATATCAATGGCTGCAAAACAAGGGTTACCCCACAGAGGCACACCGGGAAGCTATCCGGCAACACGGTATTTCGCCCTGGCACCGTCGGTCTTTTCAGTTGTTGCCGGTTGGGGAGCAATTAACTTTGTTTTAAATTTGCGGCATTATCGCATATTCACAACATGAAAATACTGAAATACCTTTTGCTCACAGTGGTCGGTTTGGCTGCATTGTGGGTACTTCTCTGCTTGTTTGCTAAAAAATCGTACAAAATTGAGCGCAGCATTGAAATGTATGCGCCAAAAACAACGGTTCATGAGCAGATTCGTTTGTTCAAAAACTTCACCAACTGGTCGCCCTGGCATTTCATGGATCCAAACATGAAAATCAGCATCGAGGGCGCGGATGGAGAACCAGGCGCAGTTTATCGCTGGGACAGTCAGAACGAGAACGTGGGGAAAGGTTATCAGAAATTGTTGGCTGTAGGCACCAGCAAGGTAGATTACGAGGTGGATTTTGGTTTGGGGCCATCGCCGGTGTATTTTATCCTGGAGGGCGACACCATTAAAACCAAAATTACCTGGGGTATGGATATGCACCTGCCATTTTTCATGCGTGCAGGGGGCATGTTTACAGACTTGAACACTTTTGTTGGCAGGGACTACGATACCGGTCTGGCCAATCTGAAAAAATATTGCGAAGCCCTCAACCCGAAGGAATACCGCGGTTTTCGGGTAAAAATGACCGAACGGCCTGAAACCTGGTATGCTGCCTTGCGCGATACGGTGGAATTTCAGCACATTCCCCAATATTTTACCGAGAAAACACCGCTGGTGCTGGAAGCTGCAGGTAAAGCGGGCGCCAAGGCTGATTCTGTGCTTACCGGCATGTACTGGTTTTATGATACGGTTTCCATGAAAACTAATATGGCCGTAGCTTTTGCCATAGACAAGCAAGTAAAGCCGGCGCCGGGTGTGGAGATCGTTAAAACCGGCGGCACAGCCATCATCATTGATTTCCTGGGCGATTTTGCCCTCACTGCCGAAGCGCACATGGCCATGGATGAATTTATGGCCGAACGCAAACTGCAACAAATACCGCCGGCCCTGGAAGAGTACCTCACTGACACAACAAAGGAACCCGACACCGCCAAATGGCTCACACGGATTGTGTATTTTGTCAAGCCGGCGGCGGATACGATAAAGTAGGCCATAAACCGTCTACCGTTTTATGCTAAAAACCCGTGGCATCGTATTCCGGTCTGTGAAATATGGCGAAACAAGTGTAATTGCCGATATTTTCACGGAAGAAAAGGGGCTTTGTTCCTTTATCGGGGGTGGTGTACGGTCGGCAAAAGCCAAGATGCCTTATAACCTGTTTCAACCTATGACAGTGGTGGAACTGGTGGCATATCATCGGGAGGGCAGCGGCTCCAGCAGACTGAAGGAAATGCGGGCATCGGAGGTATGGACCTCTATTCCTTTTGACCTGAAACACGGCGCGGTAGCTTTATTCATGGCAGAGGTGTGCCGAAAAGCCATCCATGAGGAAGAGGAGCACCGGGAATTGTTTGATTTTATCCTGGAAAACCTGCATTGGCTGGACAGCACACCGCATCCACTGGCCAACCTTCATTTGCATTTTTTATTAGCCTTATCGGGCTACCTCGGGTTTCAGCCCTTACCTCCAGATACGGCTGGCGAGGTGTTTTTTGATTTGCGGGAAGGCATTTTTAGTCCGGCACCGCCTCCTCATACCCTGATCATGGAGCCGGATCAGGTGCAGCAAATGCTGTTTCTGATGGATAATCCGCTGGAAACCGTACACGAGCTCTCGCTCACCCGCGCGCAACGCAAAGCTCTGCTGGTCAAACTCCTGCAATATTATCAACTCCACCTGCCCGGTTTTCGGGAGGTACATACGCCGGAAATTTTGGAAATGGTGATGTAGGAGGGGGACGATGGACGATGGACGATGAACGATGGACGGTGGACGATGAACGATGGGGTACGTGGGTATTTGAAACAACGTGGGTTGTAACCCCGAGTACTCGGGGCCTACACAAGCCAGATTGCGTGGTAACCTCTTGGTCAAAAGCAATGTAAGTAGCCGGGCTTGTGTAGGTCCCGATTCCCGGGATGACAACCCACGTTACTATAAATACCCACGTACCCCATCGTCCATCGTCCATCGTTCATCGTCCGCCATCCACCGTCAATTTCATTGCTTTCACTCCTTGTTCTCCGGAGAGGATGAGTTGATATACGCCGGCTGACCATTGACCTGAGGGAAGTTCCAGGGTATTTTGACGGGCGGTCCAGTGTTGTTTTTGTTGCCAGAGCAGCTGGCCTGCTGCATTATACACGCGGCAGAGGATTTCAGATCCTTGCCAGGATTCAGGCATTTCCAGGTTCAGTGACTGTCCGGGACTCAACACTGTTGGATACCAGCGCCAGCCCTGGGCGTCGGGATCTGTGGTAGCGCTGGCTACACTGGTTTTGAAGGTAGACAGGGTGCTGAATGGCGCACAGGTGTAGCGGTTGTTGAACGGACGGATGCGCCAGTAATATTTCAGGTTGGGGGTGAGTTGGCCGGCAATAGCAAAGGTATCGGTGGTGACTACATCTACCTGTTTAAAGGAAAAATTGGTAAAACGGGACGCCTGCACCAGGTAATGGGTAGCATTGGGCACGGCATTCCAGCGCAAAACGGCGCCTGCAACCGGCACCAGCTGATCCTGCACCGGCTCAATAGCCACCGGATCGGCCGTGATGGGCTCCAACGGCATTTCAGGACTCAGCCAGTTGAGTTTTTCCGAAAGCAGGGTGGCGCGCATGATGTTGATTTCCTCTGGCGAAAACCGATTTTGGCACTGATCCAGGGCGTACGACATGAACAGGGTGCCGTCTGAATAGAATTCTGCACCAGTGGGGTCTTTTTGTTTGGTAATGCTTTTGTTGTTGGCATCGCATTCCCAGCGGTAGCTGAGGTAATCCGGCGGGGTGTCGCAAATGCGGTCGGCGGCGATGGCGCAGTTGCTGCCGTCTTTGAGTTCTACCAGGGCAGTGTCCAATGGGGCTGGCACCTGCGTGTCCAGGGTATCGTGGAAATAGGTATAATCGTAGGTGAGTACGGTGGGAGTTGGGGTGTTGAAGTTGTAGAGCTTGCCTTCCCAGCCGATGAAAGGGTGCGGGAGGTTGAGGGCATGACCCACTTCATGCGCCCAGGTGTGGTCGTTATCGCCAGAACAGCCGTGAGCAATGGCAACCCCGGCATATGGCAGGTTGTAGCCGCAGTTGCCGGCCGGATCTGCCACGAAATAGGCATTGAGGGCATCCGGAACGTTGTTGGTAAGCATCATATCAATACCCGTAGGGATATCGGAATGTACATGCCAATCGGTTTCGTTGAGCAGGTTCCAGCCATCTTTCATGAAAAACTGGATATTAGACGGGCCAAAGTCTTCGTTCAGCTGACAAAAAGAATCCAGGTATTTTTCAATGGCAATGCGTCCGGCGCCGCTGTCTTTGCCCAGCAGATGGGTTTTAATGGCTACCCACATGGTGTCTTCCGAGCGGTCCTGCACCGGTTGGCGAAAACGCGATTCTTTGAGCCAATCAGAGAGTCCGAGGGAGCCGCAGGGGGCTAGCTGGTGCTTCAGGGGTTCCTGGGCTTTGGCCTGGGTGAGGAGGCTTACAAAGGCCGTGAGTAGTATTAAGCGACGCATAGTTATGGTGTCTTTATGTTTGGGGATTTTATTTCGCACAGATTTCACACAGATTAGGGGCACAGATTTTGCACAGATTTGATTTCGTGCAGATTTGATTTTGCACAGATTTTATTTCTGCTCCATGGCTCTGGCTTTTTCCAGCACTTTTTCCTCCAGTGATTTTTTGAAGGTTTGAATTCTTTGCAGCAGGTCCGCATCGCTGGTGGCGATCATTTGGGCCGCCAGAATGCCTGCATTGCGCGCGGCATTGAGGGCAACGGTGGCCACCGGAACACCTTCGGGCATTTGCAGGATAGACAGAATACTGTCCCAGCCATCAATGGAATTGGAGGATTTAACCGGAACGCCCACTACCGGCAACGGTGAAATAGCCGCTACCATGCCCGGCAAATGCGCCGCGCCACCTGCTCCGGCTATAATTACTTTGATGCCACGTTCATGAGCCGTTTGGGCAAACGTAAACATGCGCGTCGGGGTTCGGTGCGCCGACACGATGGTCATTTCGAAAGGTACTTGCAGCTCCGTGAGGATATCTGCCGCTTTTTGCATAACGGGCAGATCAGAATCGGAGCCCATGATGATGGAAACCATGTGGAAGGGTTTGATGGGTTTGATGGGGTTTGAGGGGTTTGAAGGGGTTTGAAGGGTTTGAGGGGTTTGAAGAGTTTGAGGGGGCAAGCCCCCTTGGGGGTGGGGGCGGGGTTTGATGTAGCGGCGGGTTTAGCTGCCGAAGATTGGTTTAAATACTCACCACTTTAAGGTGTTTTTTAACAAAATTGGTTTTTTCTATGGCTTCTTCGGCGGTATTTCCGGTAATGGTTACGTGACCCATTTTGCGGAAGGGAGAGGTTTGGGACTTTCCGTAGAGGTGTATGTTTACGCCTTCCAGGGCCAGACATTCGTCTACACCAGCGTATTGAACCGGTCCTTTATGGCCGGGTTCGCCGAGCAGGTTGAGCATAATGGCCACCGGAGTTTTGGAAACGGTAGATCCAAGCGGTAAATTACAGATTCCGCGCAGGTGTTGCTCAAACTGACTGGTGTGAGCGCTATCAATAGTGTGGTGACCGGAATTATGCGGGCGCGGTGCTACTTCGTTGACTAAAATCTGGCCGTCGCGGGTCCAAAACATTTCTACCGCCAGCAAACCGCACACGTTGAAGGCGCGGATCACCTGTTCAGCCAGGGCTTCTGCCTGAGCCTCCACAAGCGCCGGAATACGCGCCGGACAAATCAGAAATTCCACCAGATTGGCTTCCGGGTGAAAATCCATTTCTACAGCAGGGAATACGGCAACTTCATCCCGTTCGTTGCGAGCGGCCACTACGGCAATTTCCGCCTGAATGGGCGCAAGGGCTTCTGCCAGGCACGGACCTGGCAACAACTTGGTTTCCAGATCTTCCAGCGTACGTAAAATAGCCACTCCTTTTCCATCGTAGCCCGCCGTGCGTGTTTTTTGTACCAGGGGTAACTTCCAGGCGCCTGAGTTGATGGCTTTTTTGAGGGCTTTTTCATCCTCAAAAAGCTCAAAATGAGCCGTTGGAATGCCATTTTCCTGATAAAACTGCTTTTGCAGCCCTTTGTCTTTGATGATATCCAGCGCCGCCGGACTCGGGTGTACTTTTTTACCCATTTGCTCCAGTGCCCGAAGCGCATCGGTATTCACGTGCTCAATTTCAATACTGATCAGGTCCTTATCCGCGCCAAAAGCCATTACCTGATCGTAATCCTTGAAATCGCCTACCGTAAAGCCCGCACTCACGGCACTCGCCGGCGCATCTGGCGTTGGGTCCAGGCTGTATATTTTGAAATCCCAATTTGCTGCAGCCAGAGCCAGCATTTTGCCCAACTGACCGCCGCCCAGTATGCCTATTTTTTGCGTGGTAGAAAACATGCGGCAAAGGTATGAAAAGTGAGAGGTTTCACCGCGAAGTACACAAAGACCGCAAAACTGGTATTACTTCGCGTACTTTGCGTACTTCGCGTTGAATGTTCCACTAAAAAAACGTTCGGCCAGAGAGCCTGAGCCCTCCAGCCGAACATTATTCTTAGTGCCTCAAGTGCCTTAGTGGTATCTCTTGGCGCTCTTAGCGTACTTCGCGGTGCATTACCTCACCAGCGTTACATCGCCTTTATACAGCAATACGCGGCCATCAATGAGGCGGATTTCAGCGTAGTAAACAAATACTGCCGGCACCATGAGTTCTCCTTTGTGGCGACCATCCCAGCCGTGCGAAGGATCATTGGGCTGGAAGTTTTCGTCGAAGAACACCATATCGCCCCAGCGGTCAAAGACCTGGAAGTTATCCACCTTGTCAATTTGATCGCCGTCGGCAAAAATCATGAACACATCGTTTTCTCCGTCTTCCTTCCAGGGTGAGAAGGCATTCGGGATGTAAATATGCGGACGGTTGTCTACCCGGATCAACACGCGGTCGGTAGCCTGGCAGCCATCAGTACTCACAATGGTAACGGTGTACTCTGTTGTTTTCAGCGGCATAGCCACCGGAGTAAGCATATCCGGAATACTGTTGCTTTCAAACGTGAGTCCGTCTTGCGGAGTCCAGGTGATGCTTTCCACCAGTGCCAGCGGATACCCTGGCGCCAGTTGTGCGTTCAATTGTTGCTCATCGCCCAATTGAATTTCAAACTGCGGCGCTGTGGTAATAGTTGGATCCGGCGCCTGAGGGATCACCAAAGGCTGCTCAAATTCACAACCATTGGCATCCTGAATCAGCAAGCTGTAGGTACCCGGCGCAATATTGGCGAAATCCAGGGTAGAAGAGTAAGTTTGTCCACCGTTGATGGAGTACGTATATGGTTCGAAACCGCCTTGTACGAGTCCAAAGGAGATTTCCCCGTCGTTATCTTTACAGGTTGGACGTTTTACCTCGAAGTCAAAATCTGTGGGCACATTGGTTTCCACAAAAATTTCCACATTATCCGTTTGGGTACAACCCGTGCTGGTGTTGGTTACTGTGAGCGCATACATACCCGGCTCATTAACCACCGGAGACGTTGAATTAGCGCCCGATACTATGTTACCGCCCTGGGTAGTCCAGGCATAGCTGTACACCGAGCCGCTCGATCCGGAACCTTGCAGGGTGGCTTGCGTCACATCGCAGGTGAGGGTAAACGGCGGGCCAGCCTCTGCCAAAGGCAGCACGGTATTATCGCTCACCTGAACATTCTGCGAGGCAGTACAGCCATTTACGGTGTTGAGCAAATTTAGGGTATAAGTGCCTGCGCTGTTCACTGTGGCCGTGTTCGTATTCACGCCACCCAGAATATTGCCGTCTTGTGTGGTCCATTCGTATTGAATATTTGGGCCGCTGGACGAACCTGCGCCATTGAGCGCTACCGAAAGCTGCAAACAGCCCAGTACGCCCGGCGTGGCGATAGCCACCGTTGGAGGCGTGGTATTGGTAGTAACCACCACCTGGTCTGTTGAAGTACAACCGTTGTCGTTATTGGTCACAATCAGATCGTACGAACCACCTGCAGAAATGGTTGGGGTCAGACCATTCGCGCCTACCAGAATGGTCCCGTTTGGTGTAGACCATTGGTAGAAATAGTTGCCGTTGGCGCTTGATCCTGTACCATCCAGCATCAGAGAGGTAACCGTACAAGTGAGTACGCCATCTGTACCGGCTGCTGCTACCGGAGGTTGCACATCTTCAGGTACATTAACCGTGACGGAGCTGGTACAACCATTTACATTATCCTCAATGGTGAGGGTGTAAGGAGCTGGCTCGTTTACTACTACCGCCAGCGGGTTGCTTTGATCCAGGATATTACCTCCCGCAGTGCTCCAGGTATAGGTCATATTGCCCGTGCTGCTGGCGCCTGCATCCAGGGTAACCTGATGAACGGTACAAGTAAGCAAATCCGGAGCATCAATAGCTGATACAGGTGGTACCTGATTGGCTACCACATCTACACTTACCACATTGGTGCAACCGGTTTGAATATTGGTGGCTTCCAGTTCGTAATAACCTACGGCATTAATCAGCGGGGTGAGGGTATTGGCGCCACTTACAATATTTCCATCAGGCGTAAGCCAGTTGTAGGTAAACTGTCCCTGCGCGGCATTGCTTCCCTGAAGGTTTAGGCTCAACACATCGCAGGTAATGGTCTGTTGCGGACCCGCATTTATCGGAGGCGGGGTAATGTCCTGGGAAATCACCACACTACTGTTGGACTGGCAGAGGTTGACCAGGTTTTGCACCGTAATAACGTAAGTACCCGGTGCGTCAATAACCGGATTCAGGGTGTTGCCCCCGCTCACAATATTACCGTTTTGGGTGCTCCAGGTAATACCATAACCCACACCGTTGTTGGATCCGGCGCCGTTCAGGGTAACCTGAGTTATAGCGCAGGTAAGTTGCTGCGGCGTACCTGCTACTGCAACCGGGAAATCAGCAGCCTGGGTGATTTGCACGGTTGGAGAAGAGGTACAACCGTTGGTAGTGTTGGTTACCAGCAGGAAGTATTCTCCAGCTCCATTCACCGTCGGGTTCAGAATGTTTGTAGCCGACACGAAATTACCGCCAATGGTGGTCCATTCGTACGTATAGTTTGGCCCAATCGGGGCTACAGCCTGGAGGGTGTATGTGGCCTGCGTACAAGTCAGCTGGAAGGTTGGTCCACCGTTGGCTTGTGGCGCCTCAAAATCGGTGGTTACCAGCATCGGATCGGTGCTTGTGCAGCCGTTGGCCTGGTTGGTCACAATGATGGTGTATACGCCGCCGCCCGCTACCGTTGGATTCAGCAAGTTGTTACCTCCATTGATGATACCACCCGGATCTACCCAAAAATAGCTGAAATTAGGTCCCACAGAGTTGTTCGGACCACCAATAACGCTTTGTGGGTTGTAGCAATTGAGCAATACATCCGGACCTGCATCAGCCAGCGGAGGCTGGATATCCTGGGTTACCTGCACGGTTTGTTCCGTGGTGCAACCATTGTCAATATTGGTTACCACCAGAGAGTAGTTACCCGGCATGTTGATGGTGGCGTTCAGATCTGTCGGGCTGGATACCAAACCCGGGCCAGACCACTGATAAGTGAAGTTGGCGCCAGTGGAAGAGCCCGCAGACTGAATTACCTGTTGTGGCAGGAAACAAGTCAGCACCTGTGGATTAGACAAAGCCACCACCGGATCGTTGTCATCTGCCAGTATTTCCACTGTATCGGAAGCGGTACAACCATTGGTTACATCGGTTACTACCAATTGATAAACACCGGATTCATTCACCTGCGGGTTGATCACATTGGTTGCAGAAACAAAGTTTCCACCAGAAATAGCAGACCAGGTATACCCGTATTGCGGACCAACAGAACTGCTATCACCAAACAAGGTCATGCTTGGCACAGTGCAGTTCAGGGTATTACCGGGGCCTGCTTCTGCCTCAGGAGCTACGATGTTTTCCGTTACATCAATGGTTGTAGAGGAAGTGCAGTTATTGGCCGTATTGCTTACTACCAGCGTGTATTGTCCGGGAGCGCCCACCAGAATTTGAGCAGTTCCGTTTCCGCCCAGAATTTCACCATTCATGGTGCCCCAGTTGTAGGAAATGGTTGGGCCGGAGGTGGAGCCTGTTGCATTCACCGGAATGGCCGTTGCGGCGCAGGTCAGAATGCCTTGTGGCGCCGCTACGGCTACCGGTACGTTGGCATTTACGGTTACAGTGGCAGATGCAGAGTTGGTACAACCATTGGCAGCATTGGTTACCACCAGGGTGTAGGTGCCTGCGGCAATAATAGTTGGCGTAAGGGTATTATCACCGGCGCCAATGCCGTTGCCAGATGCTGAGGTCCACTGATAAGAGTAGGTTGGACCTGTGCTGGAGGCTGTGCCGTTAAGCAATACCGTTGGTGAAGTACAGTTGATTTCTCCGCCAGGAGCTACAATGGCGTTGGGCGGGGTAATGTTCTGCGGAATATTGATCACTGCCGTGTTGGAACAACCATTGGCTGAATTGGACACCACCAGATTGTAAGTACCAGGTTGGTTAACCGTAGGCATAGGTGTATTCTGGCCGGAAACAATGTTGCCGGGAGAGGCCGTCCAGGCGTATGTGAGATTCGGACCGGTAGGCGCCAGTGGGTCGCCCAGCAGAGCCGTCAGCACGTTACAGGTCAGGGTAGTAGGCATGCCCGGATTGGCGGCAGGCGGCAGGTTGTCGGCATCCACCAGAATGGAAGCCTGAGAACTGCACATACTTCCAGGGTTGGTTATTACGATGGAGTAGGTGCCAGGAGCATCCACCACCGGTGTGAGGGTGTTTGTGCCTGATACAAAATTGCCATCCGAAGTAGACCAAACAAAGAGGTCGGTAGGCGCCATTTGGGAAGCCAGTGCGCTTAAGGTGGCCTGCGTTGTGATACAGGTGATATCGTTGCTGGCAGAAGCTACTGCAATTGGCGCAGAGAAGTTTTGGTTTACAATAACCGTTTCTGCGCTGGTACAGCCGTTGCCCGGGCTGGTTACTACCAGGGTATAATCGCCGGCCTCATTCACTACCGCCAATGGGGTGTTTTGTCCGGAAACGATAAAGCCATTGGTTGTTTCCCAGTGGAACGTAACCCCTGCAGGGCCGGAGGCGCTGCCGTTCAGCGTTACCTCACTTACCGTACAGGTTATGAGCGATGGGATGGCCACCGAGGCATTCGGCGGCGTAAGATCGGCATTCACTACAGAAACATCCGTGGATGTACAACCGTTCTGGCTGTTGGTTACCTGGAGCGTGTACGTGCCTGTTGCGCCAACAATGGGCGCCAGTGTAGTTTCTCCACCAAGTATTTGTCCGCCACCGGAGGCCGTCCACAGGTAGGTATAGTTACCGCCCTGGCTGGAGGCGCTACCATCCAGCGTAACGTTGGTGATGGCGCAGGTAAGCGTATTATCCGGTCCGGCCAGCGCCGTTGGAGGCGTATTATTAGCCGTAACGGTTGAAGTAGCAGTGGCCGTACAGCCATTCACGGAATTTTGCACCGTGAGGATGTAGGTGCCTGCCTGGTTGACCACCGGGTTCAGGGTATTTCCGCCGGAAACCACGTTGCCGGGGCTGCCTACCCAGTTGTAGTTGAAGTTCACGCCGCTGCTGGAACCGGTACCATCAAGCGTAACCGTGGGGGCGCTGCAGGTGAGGGTATTGGGAGGAGAGGTAACTGCAGTTGGGGTAGCAAAGTCGCCAGGCACCGTAGCGCTGGCCGTTCTGGTACAGCCGTTATTATCCGTAATGGTTACAGTATAAGCACCCGCCGTGAGGTTTTGTGGGTCTTGCGCTGTGGAGGCATTGCTCCACAAATAGTTGTAACCTGGTGTGCCACCAGCAACGCCTAAGTCAATGGTACCTCCGTTAGGGAGGTAACAATTGACACCCTGAATGGACAATACACTGGGTGTAATGGCGGGTGGTGAAAAAATCGGGAAAGTCTGGGTATCAGTACACCCAAATCCGTCTGTAACGGTCACGGTATAGTTGCCAGGTATCAGTCCGGTAGGGTCGGCTACGTTGTTCACCGGCGCCGGGCCTGTCCAGACATAATTGTAAGGGCCCTGCCCGCCGGCCACCGAGGTATTGATGCTACCCGTGGGCGATCCGGCGCAGGGCACATTGGTGGGCACCCCGGTTAGATCCAGGTTTGAGGGCGTAACAATTACCGTCCCATTACCCGAACCCGGACACCCGTTTCCGTCTACGACCCCGGTTATCTGATAAGAACCGGCCTCTGTGATTTCCCAGGCATACGGATCATCTATAATACCCGTTAGCGGGCTTTGGGCATTGCCGTTGAAGTTATAGGTTACCTCAAAAGGCCCAACTCCTGTAAAATTGATGTTTAATATGGCCGTTTGTCCGGGGCAAATTTGCGGACCGGGGCCCAGCAGCAATGCCACTGGCGGCTGGTTGATGTTTACCCGAGCGCGTGCAGTACTGGTTTTGCCGCAGGCATCGGTGATAGTTACGGTATACGTTGTGGGAGATCCTACAAATGGTGTGATGGTTGGATCTGTACCACCTGTGCTCCATTGATAAGAATATGGCGCTACACCGCCTTCTACGTTCACACCTACTGTGGCCACGCCAGGACCGCAAATAGACACCGTATCGGGTACAGGCATCATCTGATCGTAATCCAGAATGGTCAGAATTTCCTGAGGGTTAAGACAGGAACAAGGGTTGTTCAGTGTCAGAATAACGGTTTCAGCACCTTCCGGCACGAGGTCGTTCACGATGTTCACAGGAACAATCACCTGGTCTTCGCCGGCCGGAATAACATAGGTACCAACGATAGGGCCATAATCGGCGCCATTAATTGCGGTACCGGTAATGGTAAAAGAAACCGGCAGGGGCAGGGCTGGGTTGGAGCCCACGCGGTCGATGAGCAGTTCCACGGTTCCGCAGCCTTCAGTAACCACATCTACATCAGGCTCGCCGTTTACCAGCCAATCAATGGAGGCATTACCACCGCCATCAAAAGAGCCTGCTTTGAGGAATACGGCAGAATCCCAAACACCATCACCTACGTCGGCAATTTTCAACTTAATGTGGTATGTGGAGCATGGAATAACTGTTGCAACAGCCACCATTTTACGGGTAAAACCATCATACTGCACTTCCTGTACTGCCGGGCCATTGGCTGGCGGGATGGTGCCACAGTTATTACCAGACGCCGGGGTATTGTGTACATAATAACCTGAGTTGGTAATGTGGTTGATGGTGTTGATGGTAATAGGCGTGTTTGACATAGGCACAACGGCCAGGTTTTGGGTACCTGGAATGCCCGGGCCTGAAATGAAAAAGCCGAACACATCGTTGAATGCCGTGTTCACATATTCGCAATATTCTTCTGAGGCAAATACGTATTCAAAAGTAAGGGGCGACTGTGTTGGGGTAAAATCGAACTCGATATTGGCCATATCGAACAGTGCACCTGAGGAGAGGTTTTGCAAATCAGGGTCGGGCGTTGCTATACCGTGACCGGCGCTTGCGCCATCGGAATCGTTGGGGCCAGGTGCTACACCAATGCCACCGGTAGCCATGATAACCCCGTTGGCAAAGCCAATATTGGTCAAACCATTGGAGAACTCCCCAATTTGATCGCCCTGTCCGGAATAGGTTACTCCAGATACGTCGAAGCAGTTGCCACCAATAAACACTTGTCTAACCAGGTCGTCGGCGCTACCGCCGGCTACATCCAGCACAGCTTCGGGCATCCCGGGAATGGGACCTTTTTTCTTCTCACCAACGCGCATGATACTCACGTAGTGCCGGGGTGGGTTGGCAGGATCCCAGGTACAGGGATAATCCAGCCGGAATTCCATGGCAGGGGCATTGGCCACGAATTTCAGCAGGTGAGTGTTAGGGTTGTAGCTCAGCACCTGCGTGTTGGGCGTCAACACCGAAATCTCGGGCATACACTGCGCCAGGCAGGGTTCGCCGCCAGGCACGAGTAGCCCGTAGGTTTCGTTTGGAACCAGGTGATCGAACACCAGTGTTTGCTGGGCCGATTCAGCAGTGATTACGTGGCGCTTTTTCAGCGCATCCAGCGTAGGATTAGATTGCTGAGCCAGAAGTGGAAGGCTGGAAACCGCCGCCCACCAAAGGCATAACAAGGTGCGGGGTGTAGAAAGGCTCATAATAGAAAGGTTTGATTGCGTGACAATTGTTTATGGTCAAAGAAAATTCCCTCAAATACACAATTACCCAAATCTGGCAAGCCAGATTCAACTCAGCGCAAAAACGCTGCATACCAAACCGCATAATGTTTGAAATAAAATATTTGCGCACACAGGCGCATGTAAGGCAAGCAAAATAAAATTGTTGGCAGATAAAAAATTGAAGCGCTGTACACCTGTCCGGCTAAACCGGGGGGGGAGGGGGAGCGTTAGGAATAGTGTTCGCTTCTGTAAATGAATGTGCTTGCTTTGCTGATAGTGTTGTTAAATCGGTTCGGCGGCAGTTTCTATTGCTAGTTGGGTGAAATCAAGTGCAATGATATGAAGTTTATTTTGGGCTTTTTCTCATCCTGTTAAAATTTTGATGTCAAAAATGATGATTTAACAAGAAAGAAGGGCCGGACGGACTGGTTACTTCTGTTTATTCCGCAAAAAACCTGTTCGCAAACCCAATTCCGAATAAAATTTTTTGGGTGGGAAATTTTTTTCGCCAAAAATCGTTTTGGCGCCGCGCGCTCAATTGCTTGCCGTAAGTTTGTGCCGCTATTCTTGATTTGCTCACCAATAACCTGCTCGATGGACAGTGACCCGTTATTATACTCGAGAAAAACGTCGCCTGGTCGAACTGACCGAGCCGGATCCAGGTTGCTGGGTGCACCTGGCCCCTCCCTTTGCGCCCGACGAGCTGGATGACTTTGCCCGCCGGTTCGATTTCGACCCAGCCTTTTTAACTGACTCCCTTGACCTGGACGAACGTGCGCGTTACGAACGTGACGGCGATGTGCGTTTTGTACTGATCAATACACCGGTTAAAAACAAAAATGCCTCCACTGAAAACGAGGCGTACTTCATCACTGTGCCCATTGGTATTCTGCTTACCATCGAACACGTGGTGACTATCTCTGCCTTTGAAACACCAGTGCTGGAAAAATTCCTGGCCAATAATGTGCGCGATTTCAATCCGGCCGATGAAAAACGTTTTGTACTGCAAATTCTGGAGCAAAACGTTTACCACTTCCTTTCCTGTCTGAAAACGCTCAACCTGCGCCGCAACCGCATTGAAAAAGAATTGATGAACAGCAGCCGGAATGCCGAACTGCGGCAATTGCTGGCTATTGAAAAAAGTCTGGTGTATTTTGTAAACTCACTGAGTACCAATGAGTTGCTTAAAATGAAAATGAAGCGCACGGATTTCCTCCACATCAACGGAGATGAAGATCTGAGCGATTTGTTTGAAGACATCATCATCGACAATTCTCAGGCGCTTTCCATGGCCAATGTATACACCAACATCTTGAACGGCACCATGGATGCCTATTCCAGTATTATTTCCAACAACCTGAACCAGGTAATTCACCGACTCACCGTAATTACAGTGGTACTTATGGTACCTACCCTCATATCCTCGTTCCTGGGCATGAACATCCCCAATGGCATTCCGGAACACCCGTGGGCCTTCTACCTCACAGTGATCATGGCCGGCCTCATCACCGGTGGTTTGTACTGGGTGATGCAACGGAGGAAAATGCTGTAAGGAGTGTTTGAGTGTTCGAGTGTTTGAGTGTTTGAGTGGGGGAGTGGGCGGGGGCGATACATTTGTAATATTCGTCGAAAAGAGGTGCGGGTGATTTCCTGGCTACCATAGGTTTGGTGCAGATTAGAGTTGTTGTGACGTAACTGTTTGATAATCAAAGTGTGTATTTTTGCTGCAAATCGTACCACTATGGCAATTAATTACAAAGAAGTAAGAAACGATCGGCAGTGGAAAGCGAGTACAGGGTTGTCAGAAGAACAGTT
>DATGWL010000194.1:0-39622 GCA_035299505.1 Saprospiraceae bacterium
ACTCAAACACTCAAACACTCAAACACCATACCTGGAGCAAATCGGGCATAATTCCGGCTTGTGGTTTCTGGCCGGACAATATTGCCTGCCAAAAAAGATGATCTGCAAATGCAGCCTGTTCCACAACGATTCCGGAAAGGCTGCCTTGAGGTCTTTTTCTGTTTGCTCCACACTTTTGCCGGAACTGAGTCCCCAGCGGGTTGCCAGTCTGTGAATGTGGGTATCTACCGGGAATGCCGGATGTCCAAATGCCTGCGACATCACTACTGAGGCGGTTTTATGTCCCACTCCAGGCAAAGCTTCCAGCGCTTCAAAGCTCTCCGGCACCCTGCCTCCATGTTTTTCCACTATAATTTTGGATAATCCGCTGATACCCTTGGATTTAGCCGGCGACAACCCGCATGGTTTAATGATCTCCCTGATCTCTTCAACGTCCAGTTTGGCCATATCGTACGGGTTATCTGCCCGAGCAAACAACAACGGGGTAATCTGATTCACACGTTCATCCGTACACTGTGCGGAGAGCACCACCGCAACCAACAAGGTATACGCATCCTTGTGCTGAAGCGGTATGGGTACTTCAGGGTATAACTCTTCCAGAATTCGTTGAATATCAGCCGCTTTGGGAGACATATTTAGTGTTTGAAGTGCCTCAATCCAGTCATTACCATAGCCATATTGCGTGCATTACAGGCATCAACCGAGTCTTGATCTTTGATGGATCCTCCAGGTTGAATTACGGCTGTAATGCCTGCTTCGTGTGCAATTTCCACACAATCCGGGAATGGGAAAAAAGCATCGCTGGCCATCACAGCGCCCTGAAGGTCAAATCCAAAGGATTTAGCTTTGGCTATAGCCTGACGCAGTGCATCTACGCGACTGGGCTGACCACAACCCATTCCAATAAGTTGTTGGTCTTTTACCAGAGCAATGGCGTTGGATTTTAAGTGTTTGGCACAACGGGCAGCAAAAAGCAGGGAATCAATTTCTGCCGGTTCTGGAGCGCGATGAGTGGCCGTTTTTAAATCTGCAGTGCTTTCTGTACGCAAATCCGCCTCTTGCTCCACTACCCCATTCAGGAGACTTCGGAAACTGCGCTGCTGTACATCAAACGATTTGATTTTCAATAAAATACGCTGGTCTTTCTTGGTGAGAACCTCCAAGGCTTCCGGAGCAAAATCTGGCGCTATCAGTACTTCATAGAACAACTTGTTGATTTCCTGTGCCGTAGCCAGGTCCACTTTGGTATTGGTGATAAAAATTCCTCCAAAAGCAGATGTGCTGTCGCATGCGAGCGCGGCTTTCCAGGCATCCACCAGGGTATCCCGGGCGGCCACGCCGCAGGCATTGGTATGCTTGAGTATAGCAAAAGTGGGCTTTTCTGTCAAAAATTCGCGCATTAACTGCACGGCCGCATCTATGTCTACCAGGTTGTTGTAGGAAATGGTTTTGCCCTGGAGTTTTTCAAAGATTTCTTCAAGATTACCGTAGTAGACACCCTTTTGGTGTGGATTTTCACCATAACGCAACACCTCGGAGGTGGTGATGCTATGCTTGAAAGCAGGATCTTCAGAATCCTGATTGAACCAATTATATATGGCTGTATCGTAGTGTGAAGTCACCTTGAAAGCCCTGCGCGCCAGTTCCCGACGATCATCATCCGTGAATTGGCCATTTTGCCGGGTAAGCAAGTCCAAAAACAAGGCATATTCACCTTGAGAGGCCACTACCACCACATCTTTCCAGTTTTTAGCTCCTGCACGAATCAGCGAGACACCGCCGATATCAATTTTTTCGATGATTTGTGCCGCATCATTGGTGCTGGCAACGGTTTGCTCAAACGGGTACAAATCTACCATAACACAATCCATTTGCGGGATTTGGTAGGTTTCGAGTTGCGACAGGTGCCCGGGTTCACGGCGTGCCAGCAGTCCGCCGAAAATTGCCGGGTGCAGGGTTTTTACCCGACCGTCCAGAATGCTGGGATAACCTGTGAGCGACTCAACGGCCGTAACAGGAATACCCAACTGTTCAATATAGGTTTGGGTGCCACCTGTGGAGTACAATTGAACACCAAGTGCATGCAGTTGACGGATAATAGGTTCGAGACCTTCTTTAGAGTAGACGGAGATGAGCGCTGAACGTATTTGCACGGAGTATGTGAATGAGTGAGTGAATGAGTGAGTGAGTGAGTGGTGATTATTGGCTTATAAGATGGCCAGGGCTACCAGTGTTGCGAGGATTCCGGTGGCATAACCTCTGTAGAGGGCGCCGGGGGTATGGCCTTCCAGGCTGAGACGGGCTACACCTACCAATCCTGCCAGAAGTGTAAACATCACAAGTGCGACATTAAAACTTAAGCTCAATGCTCCAATCTGTAAAGTTTGGCCAGCCCATTCATTCGCCAGAGCAATAAGCATGGTCAGCAACGCACCCATTCCTGTAGTGTGTGCGCTGATTGGCATGAAAATATTGACAAAAAAGGCTAAAAACAACGCTACTGTAGCGCCAAGCGTGAATTCTACAAACAACAAAGGGACAGCTCCAGAGGCAAAGTTCTTGAACATCCACAGGTAAAAGATCCCGGTGATGATGTACGGTCCAATACGCTCCTGCTTGTCGGTCATAGCCATGCTTTTGATCAAACCGAGCGGTTTAAGCAAGGAAATTCCAAGAGCTGGAATGAGAAATGTGGTGGAAACTACATAAAACAACAATACCACTGCGCGTTGGTCGCTTATTTGGTTTACCCCGAAAGCAAACGGATTGGCACTCATCATCAGCAACACCAGGTAGGTAAGTACCAATAGCGGGTGACCTAAATAAGAAATCAAACGGGCCGGAATTGTGGGCATTTTCTTGGCAATATGTTTCTGGCTGCAAAAGTAGCCAAGCCTGAAAGAAAAAACCTCTCATCGCATCAATGCAATGAGAGGTTTTTTTCAGGTAATCATGGGGCAGCGTAATGTTGACGTCCTTAAGCTTCAACTGAAGCGCTGCGATCTGAATTTAGCGGGCTTCTTTCAAAGAGCGACCGCCGAAAACCAGACCTAAAAGCAATAGACAAGTGAGGATAACCATAGGATTAACATTTTTTGGTGAAAACTTCGTTCAGAACCTTTTTAAGATATTACAAAAACGAAGCCAACTTTCATTTCGTGTCCTTAATGTCGCTCCTTAATTTGTCGTTAACAGTCATTTCGTTTTTTTCTCCGGACCCAAATTTCCGTTTACTCAAAGAAACCGGCACGTAACAAAACTTTCGCCGCCACTTATAAATTCGGGCTAATGTAAAAATGTGGATAACTTTTTTTTACTCCGGTTGTGGAGCCATCCGCTCGATAATCCAGCCAAGCCCCATTACCAGGAAACAACCAAGTGGGTTGTACCATAAATAGGCATCCTTGTTGATCCAAAAACAGATCAATACCACCACCTCCGTCAGGATTGCTGCATAAAATACTGCTCGCCCCTTGACCATTTTCAGGAAAAATGCCGTAAAAAAGATACCTAATATGGTTCCGTAGAACATCGAGCCAATCATGTTCACCGCCTGAATGAGGTTTTCTGCCAATGAAGCAAAATAAGCAAAAGCTACAATAAAAGCGCCCCAAACTACCGTGGAAATGCGGGAAACCTTTAAATAATGTGCATCCGACTTGCCCGGAGCAATCAGCCTCCTGTACACATCAGATACAGACGTGGCCGACAATGCGCTGAGTTCGGAGGCTGTAGTACTCCAGGATGCACAAAATATCATGGCCAGCATCAGGCCTACCAATCCTACCGGAATATGCCCCAATACAAACCTGATAAAAACATAATCTTTATCGTTGCCATCGCCTTTCACCCCGGTACTTCTGATGAGATCCTGGGCGTCCTTCCTCAGGTCTGTATGTTGCTTCTCCAGCGATTGAATTTCCCTGATGGCAGCATTGGCAGCTTGTTCATCTGAAGTCAGGTTAGCTTTACGGAAAGACTCCAAAGCCAGCTTTTTTTGCTCAAACAGCTGATTGTCAAGCTGTTCCATCTGCTGATATGCTGCAGCTTTAGGTGTTCCTTCCAATGCCAGCAAATTGGCCTGATTGAAATGTAACGGCGCTCTTTCAAATTGATAAAACACAAATACCATTACCCCAACCGCCAAAACCAGCATCTGCATGGGAATCTTGATGAGCCCATTGAAAATCAGACCAATACGGCTCTCCCGCAGGGTTTTTCCCGACAAATAACGCCCCACCTGACTTTGGTCCGTTCCAAAATAACTCAGGAACAGAAATGTTGCCCCAAGTATCCCCGACCAGAAATTGTAACGGTCGTTCCAGCTAAAACTCCAGTCTACTACCTGCGTTTTCCCGGTAGCCCCGGCAATTTCCCAGGCTTCGCCCACCCCTACCCCATCCGGAAGTGCTCTGACAATTAGGATAAAAGCCAAAATCAATCCGCCCAGCATAACAGTCATTTGCAATTCCTGGGTTCGGCTTACCGCCGCACTACCGCCTGAGGTGGTATAAAACACCACAAATACCGTCATGAAAAAATTGGTGAGCAGTAAATCCCAACCAAACACCGCACACAAAATAATGCTGGGCGCCAGGATGCTGATAGCCGCAGCCATACCCCTTTGGATGAGAAACAAAGTGGCAGAAAGGGTGCGCATGCGCAGGTCAAAACGCTTTTCCAGGTACTCGTAAGCGGTTGTAACGTGCAGTTTATAGTAAATAGGCAACACGAAATACGCCAGAAACAGCATGGCTATGGGCATTCCGAAGTAAAACTGCACAAATTGCATCCCATCGGAGAAAGCCTGACCAGGCGTACTCAAAAAAGTAATGGCGCTGGCCTGTGTTGCCATAATACTCAATCCAATGGTCCACCAGGGCAAATCCCGTTTACCAGCCAGAAAATCATCCGGATCACTTACCGCCGCTGTCCGGCTTTTCCAGATACCATAAAGTACAATGATGGCAAGCGTGCCGGCCAGAACGGCCCAGTCGAGTAAATGCATGAGATGTAATTTGGCTGACAGGTAAAAAATGCCGGTTTCATCCGGGCATCCTGTTAAAACGAGGCATATATGATCAAGGCAAGCAAGAGCAGGAAAAATAACCAGGCCCAGATACTCAGGCTGTTTTCCCGCCAAACATTGAATAGTTTCTCCATCACATTGCGCCAGTCGAGATCGCCGCCCCGCGAACGAACCACCGGCTCATGGGCCAATAAAAAATACCTGCGCAAGCCTTTTCTGGCCTGATCTCCATGTTTGGTCAGAATCATAAACTGTGCATTCAGAAAACGCAGATCGAACAACTCACTTCGCCCGCCCATTTCAACTATCAAAGAATTATCCGAACCCAATTGCCGCCAGCTGCCTTTCATCAAATTACCATCCAACGATAAGAGATATTCGCCATTTTGACCAAAAATATGCAAAATAGCTTCATGGAATCCCTCATCATCGCGCACCTCCTTCCAACGTTTGTCTAACCAAAATTGTTTTTCCCGCAGATCCTCCCCATAAGGAACAACCTTGGGCAGGATAAAATCCAAATGATTGTCCATACTGCCCAGGTCGTTGGGCAGATCCGGACTTAAGGCACGGGAAATATCACGGGCTAAAGTGCTGAACATAATTGCGCTAGGGGTGTGCTACACTTGAAAAGGCAAAAGTCGTAAAAAAGTTTTGCTCATGTATAAATCCATAATCACTCCTGCCGCTATTTTCGCCGGAATGAATCTGACTTGCCTCCTGGATAACCACAAAATAGCATTTTCCCGGCACGGAACTGGTGACGTTCCGGTGGTGCTTTTGCATGGTTTTTGTGAAGACCAGCGCGTTTGGGCGCCTATTTTGCCTCATTTGAGCAAACTTCCCTTTTTGCTGATCGATCTGCCCGGATTTGGACAATCCGACACGGCACATATTCCTTCCATGCAAGCTTATGCCGCCGTAGTAAAAGCTGTTCTGGACGATCAGGGTATTTCTTCCTGCGTGCTGGTTGGACACAGCATGGGCGGATATGTGGCTCTGGAGTTTGCTGCACATTGGCCAGAGTACCTGGCCGGACTGGGGCTCTTTCACTCTCATCCTTTTACCGACAATGAAGAGCGGAAAACGGCCAGAAAAAGGGGCCTTGAAACGCTGCTGGCCGGAAAACGCGACCTGTATGTGACACAACTCTTTCCCAATCTGTTTGCGCCGGCATTTCAAGCCAGTCGGCCGGACATCATTCAGTCGCTAACAGACAATGGTAAACAGCAATCCGCTGAAGCTATAATGCATGCATTGCAAGCCATGTTAGACCGGCAGGATCATCAACAAACCCTGGCAGCGCTACCCTGCCCTTCCTTGTTTTTGCTCGGTCAAAAAGATACTTTAATACCCTTTGAACAAGGCATTAAAGCCGGTTTATTACCTCAAAAAAGCATGATAGAGCTATTACCTGAGGCAGGACATATGGCTATGTGGGAAGATCCCGGTTTGAGTTCCCGTCTATTGAACAGATTTTACCAATGGTGCCTGTCGTACAAAAAATAAGTCAGCAAGTCTATTGTGGAGGGAAATAACCAGACTCAGGTTCGCTTCTATAGCCAAGCTCGGCAACCTTCTGGGCACGATGCCGGTAAAAGTCGGGATCAGCTGGCGCCCAGGTGGCCAGGCCGTCCACATAGCGGTTGAACATACAAAAAGCCGCTGCAATCAGCACGGCATCGTGTATATCCCGGTCTGTAGCGCCTTCTTTTCTGGCTGTTTCGATTTGTTCGATAGTTACCTGTTTCCCACCTTTTTGAACACTGGCAGCAATGCTGAGCAGGGCCCGCATTTTTTCACTAACTGGCGCTGTTGGCAAATCACACTTGACAGCTTCAAACGTTGACTCATCGCCCAGATAATGGTTGGCTACCGCGCCGTGAATGCTTTGGCAAAAATGACAATCATTCAAGCTGGAAACATAAGCGCCAATTAGTTCTCGTTCGCCTTTGCTAAGGCCTTCGTCGGTAGCCAGGAGTGCGTTGGCAAAATCGTTCATGGGTTGAGCTGTTTTAGGGCTAAAAGCCATCGGGCCACGAATACCCGGGAAGTCATTGCCTAAATCAATATGTGCCATATTGGGTGTAATTATTTGGTTGGAGAAGGTGGAACATAGCCAATGGTTCCCATGCGTTCCCCCATGGTGGCCCAAATGCCCAGTTCGTTGGCTGCAGGTGTGTTGGTAGCTAATCCATCCACATACCGGTTGAACATGCAAAAAGTAGCCGCAATCAATACAGTGTCGTGGATATCTCGGTCGTTTGCGCCAAAAGAACGGGCTGTTTCCACCTCTTCCGGCGAAACACTACGGGCGTCCTGCTGAACTTTGGCCGCAATGCGCAGCAGCGCTTTCAGTTTATCCGACAGTGGCGCATTTTCCAAATCATTCAAGGCTAAATCCACCAATTCTGCGTCTTGTTTAAACAGAAAACGGGCCGCAGCGGCATGACTGGAATAACAAAAAGTGCATTGATTCAGGTAGCTTACATAGGCTGCAATCAACTCGCGTTCTGCTTCTGAAAGCGGTGAATCTCCACCCCGTAGCAATACCTGAGCCAGCTCGTACAAGGGTTTGCCTGTATCGGGTCTGTAGGCAGCAAGCGACCGGATGCCCGGCAGTTCTGGGGAAAGTTCAATGTGTGGCATACTACATGAAATGAGGTTAAGCGCTTCTTTCTTTGGTTAATTCCGGGGAACGGTACAAGATAAGGCCTGCTACCAAAAATGCTCCTGAAAATAACAACATCGCATTGCTGTATCCTCCTAATACTTCCACCAGGCTACCTACAAAAAACACGGCCGAAGTAGTAAAAAACCTGCCAATATTAAAACAAAACCCGGTGCCGGAAGCTCTGATATCCCTGGGAAAAAGCTCCGTAACAAATACCGTTAATGCCCCCTGACTAATACCAAAAAACAGAGACAATAACACCGTTTGGGCCAATAAAGCGTAGGAAAATGCCTGATTGCTCAGGAAAATGAAAAAACAAAGCGCCAATGTTCCGGCAAAATTGCTCAACAAGGTTTTGCGCAAACCCAATCTGTTGACCAATATTCCCGACAAACCCGTGCCAATCATACCGCCCATACCCAGGATCATCATGGTTATGCCGCGCATGGCGCCAGCCAATTCCGAGCCCTCCAGCAAACTATCTACCCAGGTGGGCATCCAGGAAAAAATAGCCCAAAGGCCAACTAAATCGGCCCCGTAAATAGCAGCGCCTCTCCAGAGTTTATGTCTGTTTTGGGGTTGAAACAGATACTTCAGCGCATTACCTGACAGTCCACCCAAATTCCCGCCTTTGGTTTCCGGGATCAGGAAAAACAGCAGCGGCGCCAATAGTAAAGGCGCCCAACCCAGGTTAAACGCCGTTCGCCAATGGTCAGTCCATACATTCAGACTTCCGGAAAGTACAATACCAACCGGAAACGCTACTCCAAGTATACCTTGCGCTATAGCTCTGCTCTTCAATGGCCAGCTTTCTGCAACCAATACAGCACAGGTAATCAGAATACCCGACACTCCTACACCTGAGCACACACGCAACCAGGCCAACCATATCCAATCTGTTACCAGGGTTGCACAGAGTGTAGAAACGCCGCAAAACAGCAAGGACATGCATAACACCCTGACGCGCCCCCATTGATCAGAAACGAAGCCCAGCATCAATCCGCCGACAGTCATACCAGCCAAATATGCTGCATTCAGCCATGGGCCTGTTTGACTCATGATGCGGGGATTATTTTCCCCCAGCAAATCTGAAATAATGGCTGGTAAATACACAGACAGCACCATGGAAATAGCGCCTCCACTGATGTAAGCCAGGATACAAAGCACTAATATTAACCTCGGAGGTGTAGGTTGACTCATGTTTGTTCAAAAAAGTGAGGACTGCCAGACATTGCCGGCAGCCCCCGAAGAAAAACTACAGTCCGTATGTCATGGAGAGGTAATAGACACCTCCTACGGCCGGCGATCCATAAGCTTGTACGATGTATTGATTCGTGAGGTTATTGGCGCCCACTTTTAAGGTCGTTTTGATGCGTGGCAAACGGTAGCTCACCTGTGCATCCAGCCAGTGATAGGCCTCTACAGTGCCCGGACGCAGCTCATTCAGCGTGCCGTACCAATCGAACGCCTCCTGCCACCTCCATGAAACCTGGAATCCGATTCGGTCTGTCACCCGGGCATTGGACAAGCTCAGATTGGCTTTCCAACGTGGTGTATTGAAAGCCGGAATATTGTTCGGATTGGCATCCTGAATATTGAAATCGCTCCAGGTGGTATTGGCGCCAATTCGGTATCCTTTTGGAAGCTGGTATTGAATGCCCAGGGTTGCGCCCTGCGTGGAAACTTTGTCCGCAGCATTGGTGTACAACTGGAACGCCAGTACATCGTTGTTCAAAAAGTCTTCTGCAACTGCCGGATTGATGGTACCATCAGGCCCCAATACATCGGCATTATTCGGACGAATTACTACCTGATTGATAATGAAATCGGTATATTGGCTGTAGTAATAGTTGATATCCCAGGAGAAAACATCATTAACCAGTGCTTTGTAACCAATTTCGTAGGTTTGATTGCGCTCTGGCTTGATGAAGGGCACATCCGATTTTACAAATTTGTCTTTGTTGGCAAAAACGGCATCCGGGAAAGGAACGCCTTGCGCCAGAGATTGCTGAAAACCCTGGAAAAATGCGCCAACAGAGGCTGCAGTCACGGAGTTTTCGTAAGCATTCCATCCGCGACTATTATCTGGCGCGCCACCCAGAATCACAATAGGCCCTACGTTCAGACTGATGTATTGGTCGCCCATGGTTGGATTTCGGAATCCGCTTTGGTAAGACAACCGGAAATGGTGATTATCCACAGGGGAAACTACCGCTGAAATCCTCGGCGTAAAGCGGCCTTCGAAGCTTTCGTTTTTATCATACCGAACAGAACCAACCAGCCGTAACTTATTATCAATCAACGATTTGGAAGCCTGAACAAAAGCTCCGTATTCATTATTGGTAACCCCGCCATCTTTATCATCGAACAAAGTACCACCGGTGTTCATGTCGTACCGACGGAAGTTGCCGCCAGCCTGCAGGTCAAATACGCGCACCAATGAACTCAAATTGTACTGTACATCTACGTGGTACAATTTGCTTTTGCTCAGAATGCCTGCGCCAGGCAGACCAGGAGTGGCAATCAGACGCTCTTTTTCCCGATCAAAATCCGCTGATCCCGGAAGATAGCGACCTTGATCTGCAAAAGCGCGGGCAGCCTGATGATCTCCACCATTCACGCCTGAGATATCGCCTGAAAATGCCGTGCGGTAACGAAGGAACCAGGTATCGTCTGCCTGATCTTCGGGCACAACATTTCCATTCAGGTCGCGCACCCAGGTTCTGTTAAGTTTCTGGCCCAGGTTGCGGGTGCTATAGGAGTCATTGGAATTTTCGCTGGAGGCATAAGCCCGTACAAAGAAGTTTTTCCCACGAAGCTCCACCCTTGGCTGCGTGAAGGCAAAATTGTTCAGCACATAACGGCTGCTACCTGTGTAATTGGCTGTACCCTGGTTGTAATTGCAGGCGCCAATAAGTTCCAGACCTTTGGTAATGCGGTAGTGAAGCGCAGCATTTACACGTACGGAGTAAACATCATAATTGGCCAAATCGTATTCTTCGTATCCGGTTCTTGATACCTGCCCGATACTATCCAGAGTACCTACCACTTCGTCACCATAAATATTCAGGGCATTTCTGGCTGGATTATTTGGGCCTTTCAAGGCCTCAGGCGTGTTTGGATTGACGTCCGTGTAATCTTGTGCATACCAGTCTTTTCCGGCAAAATAGGAGGCATTGATTTTTAAGGCAAGGCGGTCATTCCAGGCGGTGGCGTAGCGGGCCGAAATTTCATACAGCGGTTGTGCGCCTCCCCTGCTATCGTTCAGATGGTTCACCCCCAGTTTGGTTTGCACGGAAAGCCCCTGATAATCCCAGGGATTTTTTGTTTTGGTGTGCAACAATCCGTTAAACGCCACTGGCCCCCAAAGCGCCGAAGCCGAGCCCGGAATTAACTCCACGCTTTCTACATCCAGATCGCTGGGACCAAAGAGATTGCCCGGAGTAAAACCCAATCCTGCGGATTGGTTATCCATACCATCTATGAGTTGCAGGAAGCGCGCATTGCCTGTATCGTTAAAGCCACGGGTATTGATAACTTTATAGGTAAGGCCGCTGGTCACCATGTCCATCCCTTTCAGATTGGCAGTTGCGTCAAAATAGTGCAGAGCAGAGACCTGCCGAACAGCGGTAGCATCCATTTTTTCCACTGTTACCGGAGAGCGCAGGGCGCGTTCTTCGGTTCGGGAGGCCGTTACAACAATTTGATCCAGGGTATTTACATTGGCACTCAGTAAAATATCCAGTTCGCCTGCTGTGCTAACCAACTCCTCCTGTGGGTCGTATCCAACGGCAGAAATGATCAGAGTTAATGGATATCCGGCACTTGTTTCCAGAACAAATTGACCTTTGGCATCTGTTTGTGAACGGTCGGGCGTATTTTTAACATTAAGGGTTACACCCGCTAATGACTCCTTGGATGTGGCATCACGGATTTGGCCGCTTATGGATGTTTTTTGGGCGAAAGAGGTTAGTGCCAGACATGAAACAAGCAGGCACATAAGGTTTTGTTTGGTAAAAACTTTAATCATGGATCAGTAAGGTTACAGGTTTCCCAGGGCAATGTGTGTACACATTACCGAGGAGATAAAGGGCAAAAAAAAGATTAGGACAAATGTATCCGACTGATTCTGGCACTTGTACGCAAGCTGGCAGACTCTAAGGAGATTTTAATGAAGGCGAGTACATGCGTATTGGCAGAAAGCGTCAAACCAGAGGTTTTTCATAGCCTTCGGGTCGCCTGCCATAGCTGACAGCAATTCGTTCGCCAAGGGCATTAAAATAATCAGAGGAATCAGGCATTTGCGTGGCTAAACCATCTACATACTTGTTATACAAACAGAAAAGTGCGGCAATCAGCACGGTGTCGTGAATTTCCATATCGGTAGCCCCACTTTGCTTAGCCCGTTCTACAGCAGAAGGCGTTACATATCGTCCACCCCTCTGGGTTAATTGAGCAATATGCAGCAGAGCCTTCATTTTGTCAGATATCGGAGCTGTTTCAAAATCGGCCCGAATCAGGTTACAGGTCTCCGATTCTCCTAGTAAAACGTTGGTAACGGCTTCGTGGGCAGCTGTACAAAAACGGCATCCATTGGCCTGCGAAACAACAGTTGCAATCATTTCCCGTTCCGCAAAGCTGAGGGTGCCCGGGCCGCGCAGGATCACCTGGGTGAGTTCCCTGATGGGCGATGCTGAATCCTGACGATATTCCAAAAGGCCGGTAATACCTGGCAAATGTTCGGGGAGAGGAATGTGTGGCATAATGGGCAAAAGTATCTCAGACAGAATTTCCAATGCTTAAGATTTGCTTAGATCCTTCCGATTTATGGAAACTAAAACACCCCGCGAAGGGTTAATTTTCCTGAAAATAAAATATTTATACACAAAATTCCATCATTATTGGCACTTTTGTAGGGTCAAACCATATGTCTACGCTGTCTCCACTCATATTGATCCTAGCAGCCTTGCCAGGCTTGCTGGTTTGTTGGGCTGTATACCGGGCAGATCGCTATGAACGCGAATCGCTAGTGCCTGTGCTGTGTTGCTATGCACTTGGTGTAGCCATTACATTTCCGGCCATTAGTGTAGAGAAAGTACTTATTCCTATGGTTGGTGAAATTGAGAAGGATCCGATACTGACCGGGCTTCTGGCCTTTGGCGCCATTGCGCCAGTGGAGGAGTTTATGAAATGGTTCGCGTTGTTGTTTGGCGCCATGATCTGGCGTTTTTTCAACGAACCTTTTGATGGAATTGTCTATTCTGTGATGATCAGCATGGGCTTTGCCTCAGTGGAAAACTTTTATTATCTGGATATTTTCGGACCTGAAACTGCACTTTTACGGGCATTTACAGCCATACCGGCTCATTTGGTATTTGCTATACCAATGGGTTATTACGCCGGATTAGCCAAATTTGATCCCCACGCACGCATACACCTGATGATGCGCGGGCTTCTGGTAGCTATCCTGTTACATGGCGCTTACGACTTCCTGGTATTACAAAACTGGACTAAATGGCTAAGTACGCTTGGAGCCATTGCCATTTATTTGTGCCTTTATTATTTCGGCGCCTTATTCCGGGAGCATTTACAACGTTCTCCCTTCCGGCCAAGAGAATCGGAGGTAGGCATTTGAACTTTTTCACCGATCTTTCTTGTTAGGCTAAAATCTTGACGAACTTTGCGGGAGGTTCACCGCTAAGTTCGCTACATAACTTTGCGCTCTTTGCGTACTTAGCGGTGAAACCCCTTATCTCATAACTATGGCAAAAGAATGGACGCTTGGAGAAAAAACCTCCTCGCTAAAAAAAGAAACAGAATACGCGGTGCTGGTGGGACTTATTACCCCAAAAGTGACGGAAACGCAGGCCCATGAGTTCATGGACGAACTGGAATTTCTGGCAGAAACGGCTGGCGCCAAAACAATTAAACGGTTCACGCAGCGACTGGCGCATCCTGAGCACCGCACTTTTGTGGGAAAAGGCAAAGTGGATGAAATCCGCGCCTATCTGGATCGGCACGAAGAAATTACCATGGTAATTTTTGACGATGACCTGAGTGGCAAACAAACCAACAACCTGGAGGAGGTACTGAAAGTCAAAATCATTGACCGTTCTACCTTGATTCTGGACATTTTTGCCTCTCGTGCCCAAACCGCTCAGGCCAAAACACAGGTGGAACTGGCTCAGATGAAGTACCTCATGCCCAGACTGAAAGGCTTGTGGACGCACCTTGAACGTCAGGCGGGTGGTATCGGCACCCGTGGACCGGGTGAAACACAGATTGAAACCGACCGCCGGATTGTGCAATACAGGATGAAAATTCTGGAAGACCGCCTGAAAGACATTGACCGGCAAAACCAGACCCAACGCAAAACCCGCGGGGAGATGGTTCGCGTGGCGCTGGTGGGATACACCAATGTGGGAAAAAGCACCCTGCTGAATTTGCTGTCGAAATCAGAAGTGCTGGCAGAAAACAAACTTTTTGCCACACTGGATACCACCGTTCGAAAAGTGGTATTCGGCACCATGCCTTTTTTGCTGTCTGACACAGTTGGTTTTATCCGAAAACTCCCGCACCACCTGGTGGAAAGCTTCAAAAGCACCCTCGACGAGGTTCGGGAAAGTGATATCCTGCTCCATGTGGTAGACCTGGCTCATCCGCAATGTGAAGACCATATTCGTACGGTGCAGCAAACCTTGCAGGAATTAGGCGCTGCGGAAAAGCCCACCCTCATGGTATTCAATAAAATTGACATGTACCGGGAACGGTATTACGATGATTTACTGGATGATACCACCAAAGCGGAAATTGAAGCAGATATGCGCGATAGGATGAAGCATACCTACGGAGAAAGTGTATTCATTTCTGCCCATACCAAAGAAGGGATGGATGATTTCAAGGAACGACTGACCAGACTCATCAAAGAAAGTTATGTAGTGAGGTATCCGCACCAGGTGAAGGGGTGGTAAGTTGTACCGGCGGGTTTAGCCGCCGAGGTTTGAGGGGTTTGAAGGGTTTGACAGGTTTGAAAAAAGCCGGATCTTTATCCTTATACAATCACCATGGTCTTAGCCAAAAACTTCTTTCCCGACAAAAAGCCTGCTCCCGGGCCGGAACAGGAGATCCTTCGTTATATTTCACAATTCGCCACCCTGAGTGAGTTGGAAGTAAAAGGAATTCTGGACAGCATGAACATACGTCAATTTGAAAAAGGGGATGTATTGCTTCGGGAAGGCCAGATATCCAGTCTGTGCTTTTTTATCCTAAAAGGTTGTGTCCGGCAATATTATCTGGTGGACGGAGAAGAACGCACCACGCATTTTTATACAGAAGGGCAGCCAGTAACACCATATGAAGGCACATTTAAACGCAAACCGGCCAGGTACTATCTCGCCTGTGTAGAAGACACTATTTTAACGGTGGGCACCCCCGAAGATGAAAAACGCCTGTTTGAGCAGTTTCCCCGATTCAAGGAAATTACCCGAATGGCCGTGGAAGAGGAGCTGGGTAAAAGTCAGGAATCGCTGGCCACCCTGCTGATGCTGAGTCCGGAAGAACGATATCTCCACTTGCTGAATACGCGGCCTGATCTGATTGACAGGGTACCGCAATATCAATTAGCGAGTTACCTGGGTATTAAACCCGAATCGTTAAGCCGAATTCGCAAGCGGATTATGGAAAAACGCTGATTTTTCTCTTCTCTCCTGTTTTCTTAACCAAAGTCAATGATTGGAGGCAATGGTAGTCCTGACCTTTGCACCATCAACAAAAATGATTTTGGTATGAAAGCAGCAATTTTTGAACGTTATGGCGCCCCTGAAGTAGTGCAGATAAAAGAGGTTCCGCAGCCAGTTCCTGGTGCAAACGATATCCTTATCCGCATCCAGGCCACCTCTGTTTCTGCCGGTGATGCCCGCATCAGGCGGGCCGATCCCTTTGCCGTACGGTTTGTATTTGGCTTATTCAAGCCACGCAGAAAAATCCTTGGTTATACTTTTTCCGGGGTAGTAGCTGCCACCGGGCCATCTGTCACACAATTTAAACCCGGCGATGAGGTTTTTGGCAGCACCGACATGCGCATGGGCGCGCATGCAGAATACCTGTGTTTGCCGGAAAACGGGGTTGTTATTCCCAAACCGGCCCAACTTTCTCATGAAGAAGCAGCCTGCTTGCCCTTTGGCGCCCACACAGCGCTGCATTTTTTACGACTGGCAAAGGTGGAACCCGGACATAAAGTATTGATTCTGGGCGCTTCGGGTGCTATTGGTACTGCCGCGGTGCAAATTGCCAAGAGTATGGGCGCATACGTTACCGGAGTGTGCAGTACCGCCAATCTTGAATTGGTCCGCTCGCTTGGCGCTGATGCTGTGCTGGATTATACCCAAACAGATCAGGTGCCCTTGGCCAACCATTTTGATGTGGTATATGAAACCGTTAATAAAATACCTTTAGCTGCATGTTTTACACCTCTGAAAAAAGGCGGAAAACTCATTCTGGGCGCTGCCTTGCTGAAAGGTATGATCGCCGGGCATTTTACCGGCCTTCTCCAAGGCAAAAAAGTGATAGCTGGCGTGGCCCTGGATGATCTGCCCAAGCTCCGCCGTATCACTGAACTCGCTGTAGAGGGCAGCCTGAAAGTGGTGATTGATAAATCGTTCCGTTTAGCGGAAATCGCTGAAGCCCACCGGCTGGTGGATAGTGGAAGGAAACGGGGGAATGTGGCGGTGCGCATGTAAGCCGGAATGGCATTCCGGCAAGTCAGGAAGGCCGGAATGCCATTCCGGCTTAGAAACACCGACGGCGCCACTCCATCCAGGAGCAGCGCCGTCAGCTATTTTATCAAAAGCGGAAACTCATCGTTCCCTATTCGGCATCATCCGAAGAAGGCGTGCCTACTTCGGGTACATGACCACTTTCGCCAGGAGTGGGATCAGAAAAAGGGCGTTTGCCGATGATTACTTCCAGGTCTGTGCGGTGCAGCACTTCTTTTTCCAACAAGGCCTTAGCCAGTGCATCCAGCTCTTTGCGCTTGTCTTTAAGGAGCTTTTTGGCCCGGATATACTCCGCTTCAATCATATTTTTCACCTCGGTATCGATGATGAAAGCTGTTTGCTCTGAGAACGGACGGTTGAAGCTATCGTTGAGCATGGAATAGTAGGATACATTGCCCACTTTATCGCTCAAACCATAGTTCACAATCATATCGTACGCCAGACGGGTAATATGATCCAGATCACTCTGGGCGCCGGTGCTGATCTTATCGAACACCACCGATTCTGCGGCACGACCTCCAAGGGTCATGCACATATCATCGAGCAGTTTTTCCTTGCGGGTGATGTATTGCTCTTTGGGCAGATACTGGGCATAACCCAGGGCTGCCAGGCCACGTGGCACTATGGTAACCTTTACCAGTGGGTGCGCATGTTCCAGGAACCAGCCACAGATGGCGTGTCCGGCTTCGTGGTAAGCAATAATTTGTTTTTCCTCCGGGCTGATGATCTTGTTCTTTTTCTCCAGGCCGCCAATCACTTTATCCAAAGCGTAGTTGAAATCATCAAGATCAACGGCTGTTTTTTCACGACGTGCGGCAATCAGAGCAGCTTCATTGCACACATTGGCAATATCTGCGCCCACAAAGCCCGGGGTCATTTCCGACAAGGTTTCGGCAGTTACTTCCGGCGACACCTTGATGTTTTTCATATGCACTTTGAAAATCTGTGCACGTCCTTTCAAATCCGGGCGGTCAATGCCAATCTGGCGGTCGAAACGGCCTGGGCGCAGCAATGCCTGGTCCAGGATATCCGGACGGTTGGTTGCCGCCATCAGGATAACTCCCTTGTCGGTTGGAAAACCGTCCATCTCTACCAGCAATTGGTTGAGGGTGTTTTCCCGCTCATCATTACCACCTTGTACTGCACCGCGACCGCGGGCGCGGCCAATAGCGTCAATTTCATCGATGAAAATGATACACGGTGCTTTTTCACGGGCCTGACGGAACAAATCGCGCACACGGCTGGCGCCTACACCAACGAACATTTCCACAAAATCAGAACCGGAAATGGAGAAGAACGGTGCATTGGCTTCACCGGCTACGGCCTTGGCCAGCAGGGTTTTACCCGTGCCGGGAGGGCCTACCAGCAACACCCCTTTGGGTATTTTACCACCCAGAACGGTGTATTTTTTCGGATTTTTAAGAAAATCCACCACTTCCATTACCTCTTCTTTGGCCTCATCCAAACCGGCTACGTCAGCGAATGTGATGTTTACCTTGGAATTATTGTCAAAAAGCGTAGCCTTGGATTTTCCAATGTTGAATATCTGGCCGCCCGGGCCTCCTGCGCCACCACCCATTCTGCGGAGAATAAAGATCCAAAGACCGATGAAAATGAGAATAGGCAGACCGAAATTGATCATCACCGCCGTCCAGTTGATGCGGTCTTCGATCTTCATTTCAATGGGTTGCTGCTTCTTTTCTTTCAGGATGGCCTCATTAATCTTGTCTACCTTGGAGGATGCCACTTCCACACTGCCGATGTTCATCACATAATGTGGCTGATCGGCGTTGAACATGGTCTTTTTGGGCGCTTTGACCCTGGTAGTATGATCCCCAACGGCAAGCGAATCCGCTTTGATATAAACGTATGCTTCCTTAGGGTTTACTACAATAAATCGGTCAATCTGACCTTTTTTTGCCCATTTTTCAATATCAGTCCAACTGGCGTTTTCCGGTTTGCCGGAGAACTTGGTTACCTGCAGGGCAAGGAGTCCTAATCCAATCAGGATAAAGACCCACATAAAATTGAAGCGGGGAAGGCCGCCGCCTTCACCGTTTTCTTCGGGGCGACGATCCGAGGAATCGTCTCTTCTTTTATTGTCTTCCATGATGTTGCGGCGCGAAAAGTGCTCGCGAAAGTGTTTTTACAGGATTCAGACTTCTCCGAACTCGGTGACATCAGCGTCACTCCAAAGGTGTTCGAGTTCGTAAAATTCGCGGGTTTCAGGGTGAAAAACATGCACTACTGTATTGAAGTAGTCCATCAGGATCCATTTGGAATTGCCTGATCCTTCTGTATGTGAAGGCGCTGCATCAAGTTCCTCTTTCACCTTTTTATAGATGCTATCGGTGATGGCTTTCACATGTGTATTGGAGTCGCCTTCGCAGATAATAAAAAAATCTGCAGGTGCATCGCCAAGCTTTCGAAGGTCCAGCTGCACGATCTTCTTGCCTTTTTTGTCGCGAATACCCTCTACAATGAGGTGATTTAACTGTTCTAGTTGCGGATTCTTAGTCCGCCGGCTGGGAATACTGATCAAATTCAACTTATTTTTGATTTCACATGAAACGCTTGGTTTCAACATTCAGTTTCAAAGGTACGAAGTTTGTGGCAAAATATGCTAGACTATGTCATGTATGCCAGCCAAACCCATACCTTGGTTCTTCTTAGTCGTAAATCACAAGACGCAAGATGTATGTCAAACGCTTTGTTCATAGGAAAGGTTTACTACCGTTTCGACGAACTGCCTTCTACGAACGATTGGGCTGCGGATTTCATTGCTTCAGGCCAAAAAAGCGCTGCAAAAACCAGGCCGCCGGAAGGCACAGTCATCAGGGCTGCCAATCAGACAGCCGGTAAGGGGCAACTTGGCAGTCGCTGGCAGAGCAAGCCCGGTGAAAACCTGCTGCTGAGCATTATTCTTTACCCAAATTGGCTGCCTGCACAAAAACAATTTTACCTCAGTATGTCGGTTGCACTTGCCCTTCGCGACCTGATTGCAGACCATATTACCCCAACAACTCAGGGAACTGGTCATCATGCAGAAGAATTATCTCCCACTTCGGTTCAAATCAAGTGGCCGAACGACTTATATCTGGGTAACCAAAAAACAGCTGGCATATTGATTCAGAATAGTCTGGCAGGCAGCACTTTGCAAAGCAGCATTATTGGAATAGGACTGAATGTCAATCAGTTAGAATTTCCTGCCGAACTCCCTCATGCCACTTCCCTTGCACGCACCTACGGCGTTGCCTTTGATACAGACACCGTAACTGAGCTGTTGTTTACCTGCCTGGAACGCAGATATTTGCAGCTGAAAGCAGGGCGTTTTTCCGACCTAAAAGCAGCCTATGAAGGCCAACTTTGGCGCAGAGGTACACTTACCCGGTTTATTCGGCAGGCAGATGGAAGCTCGTTCGAAGGCATCATTAATGGCGTAGATGAATCGGGCAACCTACTGGTGCAAACAGAAAACGGGGTCAATTCCTTCGAAGTGAAGGAAATAAGCCCGATATTATAGAACTATTAACTCCAGAAATTGCTTATCATATTCTGCACAGGTAAAAGCCCCGTAACCTTCTTGCCATCCTCCAAAGCCGGGGTCCGGTTACCACACACCCAAACCGCGTAGCGGTTAAACTTAAATAACCCCGGGCATAAAAAAGGCCATCCAGGAAAACCCGGGATGGCCTGTACAAAGTAAATACCCTGAGGGTTTACTTCTTCACGCGCTCAATATAAGCGCCGGTAGTGGTGTCAATTTTGATGAAATCACCCTGATCACAGAAAAGCGGAACACGCACTTCTGCACCAGTTTCTACTGTAGCCGGCTTAAGGGTGTTAGTAGCGGTATCGCCACGCAAACCTGGCTCGCAGTAAGTGATTTCGAGAATTACCGTCTGAGGCAATTCTACAGACAAGATGGTTTCCTTGGCAGAATGATACAACACGTCTACCACATCGCCTTCCTTCAGGAACTGACCATTGTCAACCATGTCATTTGCAATGGAGATCTGGTCAAAAGTTTCCTGATTCATGAGGGCAAAACCGCCATCTTCAGGATACAGGTATTGGAATTTGCGACGTTCAACACGCACCTCGTTGATGGTAGCGCCGCTGTTGAATGTGAATTCCACGACACGACCGGAGGTGGTGCTTTTGAGTTTGGTCCAGACCTTACCGCTGCCGCGACCTACCTGGAACTTCGAAAAATCAATGATTTTTACGATGTCGTTGTTGTGTTCGATGCACATTCCATTGCGGATATCTGCCGTCGTTGCCATGTTTTTACGGAATAAAAGTTGAGTGATAAATGTTGCATTCGGTGTTCTCAGCCGCACATGCGGTCAAAAACGCGCGCAAAGGTAGCGGTATTTCCGCGTTTTGAAAAAGATTGTGGGAAAAAATGGACGCTGTACTGTGTACCTTGGACATTAGACGTTGGATTGGATGCCATCGTATCTGGTCCACGGTCCGGCATCAAAGCAAGGCGGCGCCAAAAACTCCGGCGCTGTCGCCCAATTTAGGCCGAAGGAAAACGGTGTCTATCCGGTGGTTGAATAAATGCTTTTGCACCTCCCCGGGGCCATCGGTGTATAATCGTTCAATATTGCCTACCCCGCCACCAAGAACCACCGCATCCGGGTCCATGATATTGATTACGACCGCCATTGCTTTACCAAAAAAGTGAATCAACCTGTCCAGGGTTTTGATAGCGGCCGGATCATTTCCGGTTTCTGACAAGGCTACAATCTCTTTAAGCGTTTTCTTTTCACCAGTTTGCCCCAGGTAATAGCGCTCCAAAGCCGGCCCTGATATCACATTTTCAACACACCCCTGATGCCCGCAGTAGCAGGAGCCGCCACTTTCATCCAAAAAGTTGTGCCCCCATTCACCGCCGATGCCCTGACGGCCATTGCGCACTTTTCCGTGCAGTACCCAGCCTCCACCAACTCCAGTGCCCAGAATTACCCCAAACACCGCCGTGGCCTGAGGAACCATCTCCGGGACAGCGCCCATCAGCGCCTCGGCGACAGCGAAACAATTGGCGTCGTTGGCCAGTCGGACCGGGATACCCAGCGCTTGGGACAGATCCTGATCAAATGGATGTTGATTCAACACCGTAGTATTGGCGTTTTTGATTACGCCGGTGTTCGGGTCCAGGGTGCCGGGGTGCCCAATGCCCAGGTATTCGGCTTTTAAACCGGATTCCTGTTGCAACAGATCCCTCATACGAACGATTTGTTGCACAATATGCTGATAGCCCAGATGTGCCTCTGTTTGGAACCGGGTGCGGTAAAGCGGAACAGGATTTTCCCGACTTTCCAAAACCACGCCTTCAAGCTTAGTTCCGCCTAAATCAATGCCGAACAAGGCCATGTTATTGCTATTTAATAAAGGTTCCGGTGTAAACACCTTCATTCCCGCGATCATCCCGCACAGTAATGCGCACGTTATGCTCTCCTTTACCCACATGTTCATCGAAAGTGTAAGTAATGCGGTTGCGTTTTTTATCGTATTCAAACAACACCCATTTACCATCTATAGTACCACGGTAGGTGAGGTTGTTAGCTAAACCAGCAATAGCAAAATTATCCATAATCCGGAAAGACATACTTTGCTTCCGCCTCATGTCTTTGGTAAATACAACCGGCGAAATACGCGGAGCAATGGTATCTACCATAATACAATAATCACCAAATGAGCGGGTTTTGGCACTTAGCCATTCGCCCTGCCAAACACCGCCACAATTATCCGGCCTGCCGCTATTACAATTGGCAATGATGGCTTTGCTGCGCAAATGATCAGGAAGCGAGGCAGGCTTGATTTTAATATCAAACTGCTTGTGTATAGGCGTACGCTCATCATGCAGGTGGTGCATAGGAGAATACAAATCGCTGCTGCTATCCACCGACATCAGGTATTGCATCTGTACAGACTCATACAGGGTTCCAACAGGCAAGGTCAGGGATAACCCATCCATATCCAGATGATTTTCCTGATCAAAGGGAAAGAGGAAGAGGTATGGCGGACTCATGAATGATTCCATAGCCGCCAGGTCTTTCAATGCCCAGAAATTCAAAGTGCTGGTATTTCCAAACGCATCACTGACTTTCAGGGTAATTTTAGTAGGTATCTGCGGATCCAGAGTAATGGCGCCCATAGATTCCGTACGGGCGTAGTTGGCCAGAAAATTCCCCGGCAAAGCAAAACACCGGTGAAACCAGGCGCCATATCGCTGTTTCGTGGGATAATCGATATGAGCATTTATATACCGGGTGTCGTCAAAATCAAACTCATCAGCAGTCCATTGAAAAGCTAATTGATCATTTGTAAACAAAGCAACAGCATATACACCATTGTCGTTACGCCTTAGATTGGAGCGGTCGTACGTTTTTACACCAAAACCAATAGTGGAGCCTCCAATCCGGACGGTATCGCCTTCAAGGCCAATTTTCCCGGTTTTGTCTTTGTTTAGGGGGAAAACTTTGCTGCCCAGCACTTCCCGTTTATTGTTGAGGAAGTATACCTTCATATCGCGGATATCTGGCGCCAGGTTATCTGCCACTTTTATACCACATAACAAGGGGTTCACAGCATATCCACCGGGGCTACGGATTTCAAAATGCAGGTGTGGTCCCTGTGAACCACCTGAATTGCCCAGATAGCCTATTTGCTGGCCCTTTTTTACCGGAAACATAGTTTCAGGTGGTGTTAATTCCAGCTCGAAACGCTCCAGTTCGTATTGTTTTACTTTGACAAACTTCTGGATTTCAGCAGAAAACCTATCCAGGTGTGCATATAAAGTTGAATAGCCGTTAGGGTGTTTCAGATACAGTACATTGCCATATCCACTGGCGTCTACCTTAATTTTCTCAATGTAACCATCAGCTGCAGCTAGAATAGGATTTCCGGTTGTGCCGTCTATATCCAACCCTGCGTGAAAATGATTTGGGCGCAACTCACCACAGGTACCGGTTAGCATGACCGGACCATTAACAGGGGCAGAAAAAAAATCAGTGGGATGCTGTTCTTTTATGCGTTTAGCTGGCAAACCAATGCCGGCTGCTGGCCGCCCGGGCTCATAAAACCAAACTGCGGAGCCAGCTATCACCGCACCCAAAAGAAGAGGCCAAAGGGATTTCAACACGTATACAAATCGCATTAAAGAATGGTTACCAAGCCATTCAGTGACAAAATTCAGTCTTCCAAACAGAAGTCCAAAAATAAGATGCGAAGCCCGGGTTGGCAAGATTTTTCCGCAATTTAACAGACCTGCTTAAGCATGGTTGATATCGCTAGCCTTGGGCCAACCCAAAAACCTGGAAGTGATTACCGGAACAAAGAAGAATCCTGCCGTAATGATGCTTACAATTAAATCAGCTGTTTCACTTTCCATAGCCTTTGACCAGGCTGCGTCCGGAAACAAATGACAAACAAAGGAGAAACTGAGTTTGAAACCCAACACACCAATAACTGCAAAAGCACTGGTTTCCAGGAATGGATATTTTTCAAGTAACAGAACAAACCATTGGGCCACGAATCGCATAGCCAATATACCAATGAACACCCCGGTACAGATGAGGATGATGTTATCGGTAAAGGCTACAGCAGCGAAGACATTATCCAAGGAAAAAGCCAGGTCCACAATTTCAACAGCTATGACCGTTGCCCAGAATGGACCAACCAATCCGCGTGTAATCTTGTAGTACCAGGTAGTTTCTTTATTCAGGGTATCGTCGTCTTTCTGAGGAGTAGCCTTTTTTCTGAAGTAATCAATGGTCAGATAAATCAGATATAAACCACCCAAAGGCTTTAGCCACCAAATTTTTATAAGCCATGCGGCAAAAACCAGGCAAATCCCTCTGAACACATACGCGCCAATGATACCATAACGAAGTGCCAGCTTCCGTTTCTCCGGTGGCAAATCCATCACCATGGTGGCTATTACTGCTGCGTTATCAACCGACAAAAGACTTTCGATGAGAACGAGATTCAAGATAATGATGAGCGAGTTCTCCCAGTCACTCCCAAAAATTTGCTGCAAAAATTCCGTCATTGGATTATTTTATCGATGGAAAAGCAATCAAAACATCCAATGATGTGAATTGTTGCTTTAGTCCTTTTGTGAAAAGATGAATCATGGAAACGGCCTTACCAACCTGGCTTTTCAACCGACCAACTCAACCGTTTACCTGTTTACTGGCTGGCTTCCTGAAGCAATGAATCCGAGTCCTTTACCAGCATTTCTAATTCTTTGAGTAGTTCTTCTTTACGTCTGGCTTGTTCAGCTTGCTTGGCAGCTCTTTCTTTTTCCACCTTGGGATCTTTCTTTTTTAAGGCAGGTGAGGAATTTTCCAAGTCATTTGCCTCTATTTCATTCAGTTCATTCTCCAGGGTTGCCTTTCTATTCTCCAACTCATCCAGGCGTTTAACTACCTTTTCATCCAAATGTCGTGCCTGAGTGCGAATAGCCCGGTAAACACCCCCCAGTTTGTCTAATGCAGCATCATATTTGCCGGCATTAAATTTTTCATTCTCTGACTTCAACAATTGTCCAACAGACACTACTACTCCGCGAAACTGACCAAATACCTTTTTAGCGTTTTCCTGCTCCTCGTTTGTTCCAAAGAAGTAATTGTAAACCAGGATACCCGCTACCAGCAATAAGCCGACCTTAATTAAAGTACGAAACATAATCAATGAGTGAGTAAGTGAATGAGTGAATGAGTGGTACAAAAGTAGTACTTATTACCAAAGGTCAGCACACCCGGCTTCTGGGTAAAAAGAAAAGTGAGATGATCCATTCACTCATTCACTCACTAACTCACTCATTCACTCAGAGAGCCGGCCTGAGTAGATCAGGTCGGCTCTCGAGAGGTGTCAGGACAGGTTTTAAAGCAATTACCAGAACCGGTATCGGTTATCTTCAATTTCGTAGCTGCGCTGCATTGATTTCATGAGACTCATGCGCATACCAGCAACCGTTTGTGAGGTCATCTGGCGACGGAAGAGTGTCATATCAGCGGGCAGTGGCTGTTGTGCGATTTCAGAAGTTGGCATAACGTAAGCTACGCCGATAGTACCAGTTATTGCCTTACTGATTTTTCCTGTTTCCAGGGAGAATACTGTACCGGCAATACGAGGTTCATTATTGGTGTTGAGGAAGTTGATATTCCTGAGCGTATCTACTTTACCATTATTCCACTGTTGCGCAATAGCAACAATGTCGTTCGGGTTTTGTGTTTTGCTCTTGATAACTTCAGCTTTTTTGAGTGCTTTGACGTATGTCTCGGCTTCTGGCAGAGCCTTCAGGGTTTCAACTGTTGGTTTGCCTTTTTTCAAGATACCTTTCAAGGCCGGTACCACATATTTAGCATCGAAATAGCCACCTTGTGGGTCGCCAAAAGCGAATACCTCTTTGCTGATAGAACCAATTTTGGTATTTTCATCAAAGGCCCAACGAACTACATCGCGTACATCTTCACCATTACCGAGTGATGCCACGTTGAAGTCGTTTTGCTTCAGATTTTGCGCTGCATAGAATTGAGCACGATTCTGATTGGCCAGGGTTTCCAAATCGGCGATTGACTTGGCTTGCTGCACCAGGGCAACCGCTTTGTCTTTAACCATTTGCTGGGTTGATTTACCTGGCTCCAGACGACGACCCAGGACGGCTACTTTAGCAGATTGCTCGCCGCTTTCAAATTTCTTGCCTGTGATCTCTACAATATGCCAGCCAAACTGGGTAGAAATTTTGTACAGTTTACCTTGTTCGCCGGTAATGAAACACAGATCGTTGAATTCTTTTACCATAGATCCGTTGCCAAACCAGCCCAAATTGCCACCGTCTCTTCCGGAAGCAGGGTCCTGGCTAAGTTTCATAGCCAGAGAATCAAAACGCTCTTTACCAGACTTGATCAGGGCCAGCAAACTGTCTGCACGGGCGCTGTTTTCAGGAGTAGCGTCTCTCAACAAAATGTGACGAGCTTTCACAGAATCCGGAAGAGATTTCCGGTCAATGATTTTCATGATGCGATATTCGCCGCCATCATAAACTGGTCCAATGATAGAGCCCAGCGGGCGAGTCATTGCAGAATCAGCAAATACTGCCGGGAATTGATTCTTCGGCACGTACAAACCACTGAATGCACCGCCATTAGCCAGCACATAAGTGGAATCATTTTTAGCTGTACGAAGACCATCAACCATTTTACGAACGGCCTCGAAAGCACTGGCAGAGTCCTGTGAGGTAGGAATAACCGGGAAGGTTACGAATGCAACCACACGGGTTTCTTCCTGCTGCGCATACAGATTCGGGTTGATTTTAATAAAATCTTCGTAATCGCTGTCGGTTACTTTGATCTCGTCGTCCTTAACGACATCGTATGGAATACGTACCGCTACGAAGTCGCGACGGTTGTTGTTTTCCTGGAACACCATTTCAGCTTGCCATTTCGGCGTGTACATACCCTTACTTACTGCATTGAGCAATTTCTCCTGCAGACGGGTTTTGATGATCTCTTTTTCCTGCACAGACCAGTATGCGCGGGCGCGCTGATCCGTGAACTGGCCTTGTTCGATGGCGTTTTTGATACCAGCAAGTTGAGCACGGTCTGGCTGACCAGCTTCGTTCTTAAAGCGCTCAACAATGATCGGGCTAAGGTTCAGACCAAACTGGAGGTCGAGAAGCTCTTCTTTGCCTACACCCAAACCAAGCGGCGCTGTTTCCTGCTCCACAATAGCCTTTTCCAAAAAGTATGTCCAGGCCTGACTGCGAATCTGAAAAGTGTTATTGCGCTGTTGTTCTGAGTACACCAACTTTTCATAGGTGTCAAATTCACTACGCTTGATTTCTTGTTCTCCTACCTTGGCAAGTGTGTTGACATCACCGGCAGAATAACGCTGACTGTTGGACATAACGTCCATCAAAATAAAGCCTCCTAAGGCCAGAGCCATTGCCACAATGAGTATCCACCCATTTTTACGAATAGTCCCGATTAAAGCCATATTCCTTTAATTGTTTGAAAATCAAAAATTTATATCCGAAAGCACTTGGTTTTTCAAAAAGTGGACGCAAAGGTAACAAGTTCAGCTGCGAAAAAGGAAATTTGTTTGAAGGAATTACTTTTCCTGCCTTTTTCTACAAAAAAACCCGGCGCCCTGATTGCACTGGGGACCGGGTTTGAATGCGCTCTGCGGTGAGAGGGACTTTAGAAGCGACGACGTACTGCGCTACGGGTGGATAACAAATCCATCAGTGCAAACAGGCCATTGCCCAGGGTAAACAAACCCAACGTTACGCCAATGATCAGCATGATTAAAATTATTGATTAGTGTTTGTGACATTTGGCGACAGTCTGAACCTGTCAAACTATCCCGTTTGGGTTATGCCAAGAATGATGCCAAAATCCATTCGTTAGTCCGGCAATACCTGTCCTTCAAGCAGAATTTCTGGTCATTCACTCTTTTGATGCAACGATTTTAATTTTCTGTCGTCCTTCATCCCAGCTATCGAAAACAAAAACAAAACCCACCCTCATGACGCGCATCCTGATTGCCGGATGGTTATCGATATGGTTCTTCCATGCTCCGGCTCAAAACTCGCTTGCGCCCAAAAAAACCCTTGAAGCTGTCAGAATTACTGAAAAAATTCAGCTAGACGCTCAACTCAATGAGCTGGCCTGGAAATCAGCCGCTGAAGCCACTAACTTCGTACTAATGTGGCCCAACCCGGGAACAAAGGCGGAACAACGCACTGTAGTTAAACTATTGTACGACGATGCAGCCCTATACGTAGGGGTGCAATGCTACGATACCCGGCCAGACTCTATTTTTCATCGGCTCTCTAAACGGGATGTGCTGGAAAATACAGATTGGTTCGCTGTTATTCTTGATACCTATCAGGATGGTCAAAATGCCCTGCAGTTTGGTCTTACCCCCGATAATGTGCAGTTCGACTCCAAGTTTTCCATCGCAAATGCAGACCCAAATAATGGCAATAATGACGGAGAGGATCCTGCCTGGGATGCCGTTTGGCGCTCTTCAGCACGACTGACAGCTGATGGCTGGGTAGCAGAACTGGAGATTCCTTACTCCGCCATTCGTTTCCCTAAAAAGGATGTACAGGACTGGAATATTAATTTCTATCGCTCGGTACGCCGAAAGGGTGAAACCGATTGTTGGAACGAAATAAAAGCCGAAATAGCGGGCTCACTAAACCAAATGGGTATTTTGAAAGGAGTTAGCGATATCAAAGCCCCGCTACGCCTGAGCGCAACGCCTTTTGTAGCAGTATACGCCAATAACGCCTACAACCAACCCGACCGGTCGGCCAACGGGTGGTCGTACCCCTGGTCAGTAGGAATGGACCTTAAATATGGTATCAACGAAGCCTTTACCCTGGATGCTACCGTGATTCCGGATTTCGGCCAGGTGCGTTCAGATCAAAATGTACTGAACCTGTCCCCTTTTGAGGTGCGATTTAATGAAAACAGGCCCTTTTTTACCGAAGGAACCGAATTATTTAATAAGGGAGGATTGTTTTATTCTCGCCGGGTTGGCGCCAATGCTCAATTGTTGAATGCCACCAAAATTTCGGGCAGAACCAAGCATGGCCTTGGTATAGGAGTATTCAACGCCGTGGAAGACGCTTCATTTAATACATATACAGAGGAAGGGCTTGAGGTACAGGAAAAAATATCGCCGCTCACTAACAAGAGTATTGTAGTACTGGACCAAAACCTGAAAAACAACTCTTCTGTAACACTGATCAACACCAATGTTCTGCGTTCAGGTGCTGATGTAGACGCCAACGTGACCGGCATCCTGTTTAATTTGAAAAACAGAGCCCAATCATATGGCATGAACGGCAAAGCCGTAATGAGCCACCGGATTGGTCAAAACAAAACAGAATCTGGCTACAACCTGGCCCTAAGTGCATCAAAAACAAGCGGTAATTTCCTTTGGGGTAGCGATTTTAACCTGGAAACCGATCAATACAACCCAAACGATCTGGGTATTCTTTTTAGCCCCAATGAAGTAAGTCACTCACTTTGGATCAACTACAACTACTACAAACCCTGGTGGAAGCTGAATAATTTTTGGTCTAGCATGTGGATGTACAACGAATCGCTGTTTAACCCCTGGGCAGCATGGAGTGTCACACAATTCGGCTTGAATTTTGGCGGTAACACTCGTAATTTCCAGAATTTCGGGATGAATGTCAACTTCACTCCCTGGGGCCGTGATGATTATTTCGAACCGAGGCTACTGGATTACCACACTTATTACCATATACCAGCCAGCGGAAACGTGTATCTGTGGTACAACAGTGATAACCGTAAACCGCTAACCTATTATATGGAAGGCGGGGTTAGAAAGTTCTCGGAGTTCAACCGGTATAATGCCAGTTTGTACGCGGGTATGCGCTGGCGGGTAAACGGGAAGCTTACACTTGGAATAGGTGTGGGCAGGGAGCACCTCAATCGCAATGTTGGCGGACTTTGGGAATGGGAAATGATGGCAGATGCCATTGGCGCATCTGAATTGCCAGAAAATGCCGTAGTGATGGGTCGCCGCAACATCAGGGGGTTTAATAACAACCTGAATGTATCCTACTCCTTTAATAACAAAATGAACCTTACCCTTTTTGCCCGGCATTACTGGCAGAAAGCAACTTACAGCAACTTCTTTGGCCTGGATGAAACCGGAAATCCCGTTTCAAGTCCATACACCGGACTCAGTCAGGATGGAGAATCTTTAAATGATGTAGCCGCCAACTATTTCAATATCGACATGATTTATACCTGGCGTTTTGCTCCGGGTTCTGATTTACTGCTGGTATATAAAAACGGCATTGGTCATTTTGACTATGGTTTTGCGGTGGATCGCACCTATATGTATAATGCGGGAAAGCTGACAGACTTCGAAGGCACCAATAATTTTTCGGTCAAACTGCTCTATTTTCTTGATTACGAGCAGGTTAAACGAAAATGGTAAGATACAGAAAGTTTGATTTGGTTAGTGGCCTCGGCAAACGTGCCGGGGCTTTTTTATTTTGGTGTTTTGGTGTTTTGGTGTTTTGGTGTTTTAGTGGGTTGGTGTTTTGGTGTTTTAGTGGGTTGGTGTTTTAGTGGGTTGGGTGAAATATGATTATGCAGCATGCTTAAATCAACTGCAAGGAATTTGTATCACCACTTTTTAGGACAATTTTTCAGGAAGTATTTGTAAAATTGAAAAATGTTTCTGAATCTTTGCATCATCGTACTAATACAATAATACAAACAAATCAAAACTCCACTGCATTCTACCGCTAAAACACCAAAACACTAAAACACCAAAACACCAAAACACTCCCACGTTCCATGACCATTTTAATGCTCGACAACTTTGATTCCTTTACCTATAACCTGGTTGATTTCTTTAGGCAACTAGGCTGTGAGGTAAAGGTGTATCGGAATACCGTGGAACCTGAAACCCTGGCGCAGATTCCATTTGATATGCTGGTGCTTTCTCCCGGGCCATCCGTACCCTCGCAGGCGGGGAATATGATGGCTATCATCCAAAAGTTTTACCGGGAAAAACCCATCCTTGGGGTTTGTTTGGGCCACCAGGCGCTGATTGAATTTTTTGGCGGAACCCTGGCCAATATTGCTCCGGTACACGGCAAGGCTGTCACCATAACTCATGATGGCAGAGGGGTTTTTTCCGGCATAGAACAAGGATGTGAGGTTGCCCGCTATCATTCCTGGGCTGGCGATATCATTCCATCAGAATTGGAAGTAACCGCCCGTTCCGGCGATGGAGTCATTATGGGCATCAGGCACAAGCGACTGCCCATTGAAGGTATTCAATTCCACCCGGAATCTGTACTCACCATGAAAAATCAAGCCGGAATGCGTATGCTACGCAATGTAGTGGAAGGGAAAATGGCCTCCGGCAACCGAATTTACCATGAATTCTCCCAAATCCTGCAATCCGGCAGCCCTATATCGCCAGAAATGCTGCGGGCATTCCTCAAGGCAATTGCCGACGAACAACTATCTGAAGATCAGAAACAAATCCTCCTGGTTTCCCTCAGTCACCGACTCCGAAATGCCCCGGAACTCGCCAATTTTATTCAAATTCTGATGGAATTCCAGTCCATCCCCTCAAACAATCATTCACTCACTCACTCATTCACTCACTCACTAATTGATCTCTGCGGCACCGGCGGTTCCGGCCTTCCGCGCATCAACACGTCTACTCTTGTAAGCCTACTACTGGCTCATACCGGACTGCCCATTGCCAAACATGGCAACAAAGCTGCAGCCGGCCGTTACGGCAGCTTCAACCTGTTGGAACAGCTGGGCGTTCCGGCCTCCTTCAATCCGCAACAGGCTGCCCAAACCCTTGAAAAAGCCAGACTGGCTTTTGTATTTGCCCCTGATGTCCACCCACTTTTCCGACATTTTGCAGCCATTAGAAGTAAAATAGGGGTACCCACTGTTTTTAATGCCCTGGGCCCACTGATCAACCCTTATCTGCCTGAGCGCCAGTTCATTGGCACCGCCTTTGCCGATCTGATGGAAGTGATTTTTGAAACCGGCATCCGAATGGGCAAAAGACACCTCATTGTTGTGCGGGCGGCAGACGGCCTGGATGAAATTTCCCTAAGTGGCCCAACCCGAGTACTGGAATATCGGGATGGTGTAAAAACTGATTACCAACTGCATCCGCAGGATTTTGGACTGGAAACCATTCCTTTTGAGGCATTTAGCGCCGCCAACCCGGCAGCCTGCCTGCAAATAGCACAGGAAATCATTGCCGGAAAGCCCGCTTCCGACCATTTCAAACTGATAGCAGCCAATGCAGCCTTTATATATGCCCGATTTGTGGAGGACATACCATTAACCGATGCGTACCAAAAAATGGAAAAACTGATTCAGGAGGGCGTCATGCAAAACACGCTTCATCAATACCAGGCTGCACTGGCGGCCTCCCGCATTCCCGCCGAGTCATGACCATCCTGGATCAAATTGTAGCCTCCAAACGCAAGGAAATTATCCAATGGTATACAACTTACCAATTGGATGCCTTGCGTTTGGCTTGCCAACCGGAGCAGAAATCTACTCCGGAATTTTACCAGCGACTCGGACAAGCGAAAGCTTCCGGACAGCCTTTTTTCATAGCTGAATTCAAACGGAAAAGCCCTTCCGAAGGATGGATTCATCAGAATGCAGACCTTCCAGCCCAAATACGCGCCTATGCCTCGGCAGGCGCCTCGGCCATCTCTGTCTTGACGGATGGACCATACTTTGGTGGAAGCTACGAAGATTTGAAAGCGGCAAGAGCTGTATTGGATACCATCCCTCATCCGCCACTGCTGTTGCAAAAGGAGTTTATCCTGGATCCTTTGCAAATTTACCTGGCCAGATTGGCCGGCGCAGATCTGATTTTATTGATAGCCGCCATTCTTTCGCCTGAAGAACTGGAATCGCTGCGTTTAACGGCCGAATCCATCGGTCTGGGAGTGCTTGTGGAAGTGCATGACGCAGAAGAACTGGCGCAAATACAGCATTTAAGCTTCCCTGTGTTAGGCGTAAACAACCGGGATCTGAAAACTTTCCGAACCGCTCTGAACCGGGTAAATACCCTTAAAGAACAAGCCGAAGGCAGATACATCATCGCAGAATCAGGCATTCTTGACCACCGGCATTTTCAAATGGTTCGTCGGGCAGACGGCTTTTTGATCGGAACAGGGTTGATGAAGCCGGGCACAACCCTGGCGACATCATTTACGGAACATTTTCAACATGAAGGCAAATGGTTATTCAAAGCCTGCGGTATTCGCACAGAACCATTATTGACAAACCATTCTGCCAACTGGCTTGGCATTAATTTTTCCCACCGGAGCAAACGCAGACTTAGTCCGGAGGCATTGGCGGCCATGAACCCGGTTGATTTCAGCAGGCTGGTGGCTGTTTTTTACCATAACACTTTTGATGAAATAGAAGCCATATTGGCCCGTTTTCCGTTCAAAACCATCCAATTATATGCAGGCGACCTATCCCCCGACAGGGTTAGACAACTAAAAGCCCGGGTATTGATGGCCATCAAAACTCCGCCGGAGCAAACGCCCGAAAGCATCCTGGAAACCATGGTAGAGCCGTACGCAGCTGATGTAGACTGTTTTATCCTGGACAGCGCTACACCAGGTGCTGGTGCACGCATAAAAAGTGAGTTGCCGGCACAGTTCCCCTACCCTTTCCTGTTGGCAGGCGGATTGCATGAAGACAATCTGAACCTTGCCACGCATTACCCGAATTGTATTGGGGTGGATATTGCTTCCGGCATTGAAACAGATGGCGTTGTAGATTTTGAGAAGATCAGGCGCATTGGGGAGCGACTTGCCTCCCTACCTTTGCCGCATGACTTTTCAGATTGTTTTTAACCTCTATCCGGCCACCCCTACCCTATTTCTACCCTCAGCAAATGTGGTGCAACGCAGCAAAGATGGCCAGTTGTCGCACATCGTACAACGTGCTACACCGGCTACGGTAGGCGCCTACCAGCTTACGCCAACCGAGGTTGAATTCCGTCTTTTTGATTTGATTGAAACCTTGCAGCCCAAAGCGCTTGAGGCCAAATACAAGCAACCCAAAGCCAAAACCTGGTCAACCCTGCCCCAATTGCTGGCCGACAACAACACCCGACCAGTAGTGGAAAAATACATTTTCAGCAAATTGGACCAGTTTTTAACAGAAGTAGTGCGGCATAAACTTCCCCTAACACTGGATGCGGAACGTAAAACCCTGGCCAAAGACGTATTGCTGGAATTCCCCGAGCAGGAGCTCATGCCTTACCTGTATTTTCGTAAAAATGAAGATTCCAGCATTGAATACCGACTGAAACTTGGCACCGAAACTAATCAGTGGGCCATTTCCGAACACGACCTCAATCCACTCACCAATACTGATCCGGCCTGGATTTTGGACGGGCATACCCTCCACCGGGTGGCCGGTATCAACGGGAACATGGTTAAGCCTTTTCGGCAAAAAGATGCCATTCTGATCCCGGCCGACAAAGCCCGCACTTATTTCCAGCAGTTCATCACCAAAAGCATACGCAGAAGCCGTGTGGAAGCTGATGGATTTAGGGTACAAAAGGCAGAAAAACTGCTGAATACCCTCCTGGAACCCGTAGAGAATATTCTGGAACAGCACTGGTACCTCAAACCAGTTTTTGAGTACGAAGGCGCTGTGTTCTCATACGGCGAGCGCCGCGACCGGGTTACCAGCCTGGACGTACCCTCCGATCCGGAAGCAGAGGTAACAGTACATCTGGTTTGCAGAGACCAGGTCATGGAAGCTTCACGCATCCAGACCCTTCGGGAACTGATGTTGACAGAATCCGGCGCATTGTGGTCGCCCGGACCAGCAACTACCCTCGAACAGGTCATTCGTTGGCTTGGACGGAACCAAACGGAGTTGGCTCAGGCCGGTATCCAGGTGATGTTGCCACAGGTAGATGGGAAAACACTGAGTTTGTTTACAGGTCATCTGGAATTGCATTCCCAGGCCAAAGGCGATTGGTTTGATGTAAACGGTCAACTACAGGTTGGAGACCACACTTTCCCATTCCGCAGTTTGCTGCCTTTCCTCAAAAAACGCGATCCCCATTTTCCTTTACCTGATGGCACCTGGTTCCTGATTCCGGAAGAATGGTTTACTCAGTACACCGATCTGGCGCTTTCATTGCAGGAAAAAGGAGAAAACCTGCGATTACCTAAAGCATTATATACCCTGCTGGAGGGTATGTCCCTGGAAGGAGCTGATGTGGAACTACCAGTGATTGACCCGGACAAGGTGTTTTATGAACAAACAGAACATCTCAATGCCTCCCTGCGCCCGTATCAGTTAACAGGAGTCAAATGGTTGATTGGGCACTGTCAGCACAGCCTTGGTGCATGTTTGGCCGACGATATGGGCTTGGGTAAAACCCTGCAAACCATCGCCACCCTGGTATGGGCCAAGCAACATTTGAACAACCAGTCTACCGCCAATCAAAGCCAGTCGCAGGGGCAATTAGACTTGTTTGCAGCCCACCGGGAGACGCTGAAACCACTGGGCGCACTGGTTATTCTGCCGGCATCACTGGTTTTTAACTGGCAACGGGAACTGGCCCATTTCGCGCCCGGCTTGTTCGTGTATGCGCATGTGGGCGCGGGCAGGCAAAAGCAATTAGCCACCCTGAACACACATGATGTAGTTCTTACCACCTACCACACTGCCCGACAGGATTTGAGTTTGCTGGAAAAGGTGGATTGGCAGTTTATCATCCTGGATGAAAGCCAACAGATAAAAAACCGGGATTCCGATATTTCCAAAGTAGTGCGCGGATTACACGGCAAACACAAGATATCCCTTTCGGGAACGCCCATTGAAAACTCTCTGGCTGATTTATGGACTCAAATGGAGTTTATCAATCCGGCCACTTTGGGCACTTATGCAGAATTCCGGGAACAGTTTCAGATTCCCATTGAAAAACAGAACGACGAGCAGGCCAAAGCCCGGCTTTTCAAGCGGGTTCAGCCATTTTTTATGCGCCGGACCAAAGAGGAAGTTGCTCCGGACCTTCCTCCATTGAGCAATCAGATTTTTTACTGCGAAATGGACGAACAGCAGCGCAAACGGTATGAGGAAGTAAAATCTGCTATGCGCAACCAGATCCTGGCCTTGTTCGATGATCCCAAAACCAGGCTGCAGGCCCTGCAGGCATTAATGCGTTTGCGTCAACTGGCCTGTCACCCACTCCTGGCCGATGATCAGTATGAGGGCCACAGCGGCAAAACCACCGATGTAATGGCACAATGGGACCAGGTTCGCCGCGCTGGTCACAAAGTGCTGTTTTTCAGCGCTTTTGAGCAACATCTGCAAATTTTTAGACGACTATTGGAAGCAGAAGGCAGCCCATACGTTTGGCTCACCGGCGAAACCGCCGTGCCCGACCGGGCGAAAGCGGTAAATCGTTTCCAAACCGACCCGGATGTACAAGCATTCCTCATGACCCTGGGCGCCGGCGGAGTGGGATTAAACCTTACAGCAGCTGATTACGTGTTCATTCTTGATCCATGGTGGAACCCGGCACGGGAAGACCAGGCCATTGCGCGCGCCCACCGCATTGGGCAGGAGCACCCGGTTACGGCTATGCGTTTTATTGCCAGAGATACCGTAGAGGAAAAAATTGTGGTGCTGCAAGAGCAAAAACGCAAACTGGGTCGGGAATTGTTTGCTACGGATGTTGAATTTCCAACCCTGGATCGTTCGGATCTGGAAATGATGCTGGGCTAAAGCGGCTTCAAGCTATTTACTAATAATCATCTTCTTTTGCCTGCAACAACTGGTATACTGTTGCCCCGGCTGCTGCGCCCATACACGGGCCAACAATATATACCCAGAGATCTTCCCAGGCAATCATACCCGCCACGCCGGCGCCGAAGCCCAGGGCCGGGTTGAAAATGCCGCCAGAGAGTCGGCCAAACGTGTACGACATGGCCATGAGCGCAATGGCAGCGGTTAGTCCGTGTTGCACACTGCCTTCGGCAGGTGGCGCAAAAGCTACTTGCATGAGCGCGTAGGTAAAGGCAAAAGTGCCCAAAAATTCGGCCATCACCACACACAAGCCTTGTTCCTGGATTCGGCTGACAATGGCAGTACCACCGCCACATTCGTGCAAAAACACACCAATAGATGCTGCCAGCAAGGCCGCAATCAATTGTGCCATCAGGTAATACAGCGCATCTGTACGACTAATTTTTCGATTCATCAGGGCGACGATAGTGAGCGCAGGATTATAATGTCCGCCGGAGATGCCACCTCCGGCATACACCATGACCATGTAAATACCGGCCAGCGCCCAAGGCGCCATGGGAGAAATACCCGGCTGCTGGGAGGTCAATACTGCCGTAAGTACCAGAAAGAACACGCCAATAAACTCTGTTAGGTACTTTTTCATCTTAAATCGCGCACATTGAATGTGAAAAAATGAATTTTGCGGGCTAAAAGTAATGGCTCCCACGTGAATGTTCATTCATTTTGGCCCGGACCTTCTCACAAACACCATCAATTATGCTCAAACAACTTCTTTTACTCGTTAGCTTCTTCTCGATGATGGCGACAAATATCAGTGCTCAAAATGCGGTACTCACCCCTGAACTGCTCTGGAAACTGGGCCGGGTGGGACTGGAATGTGTTTCTCCCGACGGACAATGGGCTATTTATGGCGTGCAGCGTTACGATGTTGCGGCCAACAAAGGCACCCGTGTGCTGTATGCGCTCAACCTGGGTTCCGGCGAAACCCGCCGGCTCACAGATTTTGAAAAAACCAGCTCCGATGCTGAATTTCATCCGGAAGGAAAAAAGCTGGGCTTCCTGATGGATGGTCAGTTGTACGAAACCACCCTGAGCGGCAACGATGCGCCAAAACGGGTGAGCGATTTGGAAATCAACGGATTCCATTATTCTCCGGATGGCCGGAAAGTGCTGTTTTGCAAGGATGTAAAACTGGATAAAACCCCTGCAGAACTGTACCCGGATCTGCCCAAAAACTCAGCTAAAATTACCGACGGACTCTTTTACCGCCACTGGAAAAGCTGGCATGATTACGCGTATTCCAACGTGTTTTTTGTGGAATACGCCAACGGACAGTTCAAAGGTGAGCCTAAAAACATCCAAAACGAACGATTCGACACCCCACTCACACCGGATGGCGGCATGGAACAAATCACCTGGAGCCCGGATAGCCGTTTCATCGTGTATACCTGTCGCAAACTAAACGGCACAGCAGAAGCGGTAAGCACCAACTCCGATTTATACGCCTATGAGCTTTCTTCCGGCAGAACCCTCAATTTTACGGAAGATTTGCGCGGATATGATCGCGACCCACAGTTTTCACCGGATGGCCACTATCTGCTCTGGACCTCACTGGCCACGGCTGGCTATGAAGCTGATCGTCCGCGTTTGATGCTGCTCGACACCCGCACCCAGCAGCGGGAAGAGCTCACCCTCGGCTGGGCTTACGAAGCCAACAACCCCGTTTGGGCGCCGGATGGTAAATCGGTATACTTCATCAGCGCCGAAGACTTTACCCATCAGATTTATCAAATTACGCTGGCCGACAAAAAGATTCGTCGTATTACTACCGGCACGCACGATTACACGGCCTTGAAACTGGCTGGAAACCAGTTTGTTACCACACGTATTTCCATGGTTAATCCGGCGGAAGTGTATACCGTAAACATGCAAACTGGTGTGGCCTCACAGCGCACCTTTGTGACAGACGAGATCTGGAAAAACCTGGCTCAACCTAAAGTGGAACGTCGCCTGGTAAAAACCTTTGATGGCAAAGACATGAACGTTTGGATGGTATTGCCGCCAAATTTTGATCCAAACAAGAAGTATCCGGCGCTGGTATACTGCCAGGGCGGGCCACAATCCGCACTTTCCCAATTCTTCTCTTACCGCTGGAACCTGGCCCTGATGGCCGCTCAGGGTTATGTGGTGGTAGCGCCCTGCCGCAGGGGTATGCCCGGCTCAGGCGCCGCCTGGAACGATGCCATTACCGGGCGCTGGGGAGATGCCATGAAAGATTATTTGTCGGCCACGGATGCTGCCGCCAAAGAACCGTTTGTAGATGCATCGCGCATGGGTGCGGTAGGTGCGAGCTTCGGCGGATATGCGGTGTACTGGCTGGCTGGCAACCACAACAAACGCTTTAAAGCATTCATTTCACACTGTGGTTTGTTCAACCTGGAAAGTTTTTACGGCACCACCGAGGAGGTTTGGTTTCCGAATCATGACTTTGAAGGCGCTTATTGGGAAAAGAACACCCCGCGCATGTATGTGCAGGACAGTCCGCATAAATATGTACAAAACTGGGATACCCCCATGTTGGTCATTCACAACGAACTGGACTTCCGGGTGCCCTTTGGTGAAGGCATGCAGGCCTTCCAGGCGGCTCAGTTGCGCGGCATTCCTTCCAGGTTCCTGAGTTTCCCGGACGAGGGCCACTGGATGAGCAAACCACAAAACTCCATGGTTTGGCAGAAAGAGTTTTTTGGTTGGCTGGATCAGTGGTTGAAGAAGTAGGTTTTTACCGCCG
>DATGWL010000195.1:0-30165 GCA_035299505.1 Saprospiraceae bacterium
AAAAGGCTCTGGCCCACTGCCTGAAAATATCCAGGCACTGGATCAGCTCATGCAGGATATTGCCGAAGCGCATGGCTTTGAGGTAAAAAAAGGGGTAGACCCCAACGATCCGGCTTCTATGAAGGGGGAAGTCATTGTGCATTTCAGACCTGAAATCAATGCAGGGAACTTCTGCATGCAGTTCATGGAGTTCAAAACTCGTCCGGTTCGGCGGATTGCGGAGGAAAACATCTGGCTGCTTGGTTTCAATCCGTCTGAATTGACTGAACAGCAGTTTATCGAAATTATCAAAAGCATGGATGGCGTACTAAACGTTTCATCCTCCAAGAAAAAGCAAGAGCGGAACTAAGTACAGGGCATGCAAGAATTGATTCTTAAATTTCTGAAATTCGGAGTGGTAGGCGCGTCCGGAGTTGTAGTAGATTTCGGCGTTACCTGGCTGCTGAAGGAACAGGCAAAACTTAATAAGTACATTGCCAACAGTGCAGGTTTCGCCTGTGCAGTTGTCAGCAATTACATACTCAACCGTATATGGACTTTCCATAGCGCCGACCCCAACGTAGGCATTCAATTTGCCAAATTTACAGTTGTGGCTCTGATCGGCCTGGGTATGAACAACGCCATCATCTATTTCCTCAACGAAACACGCGGCGTACGATTCTACATGTCCAAACTCATCGCCACCGGCGTGGTGATGCTCTGGAACTTCGGCGCCAATCTGGTGTTCACGTTTAAGAGTGTTTGAGTTTTTGAGTGTTTGAGTTTTTGAGTTGGCGTTCGGTTGGGTATTTTGTCCCTCCCCTAAACCGAACGCCAACTCGAAAACTCAAACACTCCCAAACCCAAACACCCGGATAAAGGCGCCAGCCATCCAAAATACCCAACCGAACGCCAACTCAAACACTCGAAAACTCAAACACTCAAACACTCAATTAGCAAACACCATTTGCCTGGCATCTACCGCTTTCCCGTCTATTTGAAGGACATAGGAAAAAGTGCCGCGCACCCCGTATCCGTGGGTGTACAATACCTCATTTAGCCCTTGTTTTAAGGAAATTGGTATTTCCTGAATCAATTTACCCTGCAAATCAAAGATTTGAATGGCTGCTTTGGTGTTTGCAGCAGGCAATTCATTCGCCCAAAAAGAGATCCAGGTAGCCTCATCAAATGGATTGGGTCTGTTTTGGAACAGTCTGTAGTTGTTCGCATCAGCTTGATTTTCAGGGGCTTCTGTGGCTGAGGTTTGTACTATTTTCTCCGCAGAGAATAAACTCTCAGCGCCCCAGGCATCCACACCCGCTACACTGACGTATACCGGGCCTGTTGGATTGCAGGTAAGTTCGGTTTGCAAACCCGGACCAATGGTATACACCGTATCCCAATCATTGGTCAGACTGCGCACTGCTACCCGTATGGTATGGGTATCAATCGGGCTATTCCAAAACATATTGAGCTGGTTGCCTGTACGGGTCACTGAGAATGTTGGCGGAAGCGCCACATTTCGGGCTGCTATAACCAATGCATTACAGTTGATGAGCGCGTTCCGACTCAAATAATGAAAATCAACAAAAAACGAATCTACTTCGCCGTCGTTGTCGGTGTCGGCCCCCAAAATATCCTCAGAGGTATGTTGCCTGTCTGAATACCCTGGGCCGTTACTGGCATCCCCGTGCTCATTTGCAGAGGTAAACCGCATGGCCGGATATCCCTTTTCTCTAAATGGAATATGGTCGCCCCCCCGGCCAGTGCGATCCTCCGGGCTCATAATGCGCACATTCATAGGCACTTCTGCGAAGGGAAGCATATTCTCCTCATATTCCAGTTTGATAAATCTGGCCAATTGCTTGTGCCTGGAATTAAATCCTCCGGCAGAAAACAGTCGAACACTGGTAGAATCTACATGATCAAGCCCCGGGCAGGAAGGCGGAGAAGAAGTCTGCCCGCAAAGCACCCCGCCAATTACGTCGTTGTTTAAAACTGCCCGCAATGGAATATTTTTCTGCATCACATAATTCGCAAATGCATCAGCCCCCAGCAGTCCTTGCTCCTCCGCAGTAGTGATCAAAAACACTATCGTATTACTAAACTGGTACTTCGAAAGTATCCGGGCAGACTCTAACACCAGCGCTGTCCCGGTGGCATTGTCTTCCACTCCTTCAGCCATGCAAGTAACGTCGCATAGTACATCACAGCGACTGTCCATATGGCCTTCAACGAGCACCACACCACTACCGGGCACACTGCCGGGCAATACGGCAAAAATATTGCGGTGCTGCCCTACCCCGCAAATATCCAGATCAAACTGGAGATACGATGGAATTAACCTCCCGCCATTGGCTGCGCTGATCTCGGCAAATTTTTGGTAAGCCCAGCGCCTGGCAGCCCCAAAACCCTCAGTGGCAGAAACCGTATCGCTACCCGAATTCCGGGTTTTAAAGGAGGCAAGTTTCAGGATATAAGCCTTCAGCGAATCAGGAGAAATGGCGGCCTGCAAATCTGCTGCAATCACCTCTGGCCATACGGGTGTAGGCGTGGCAGGCTGGTAATCTGCCCCTGAATAGTTGCCCAGCATTACTTGCTCCGCAACAGAGGATGTGGAAAGAATATTGGTTTGTGCATCAAGCCATTGCCCACTGACAAGCAGACAAGAAAGTAAAAGATATTTCATGAGCAGGTATTGTTTATTGGACGTTGGATAGCATTGTTCATACCGCAGACTTTTATTCAACAGTAAATCAGGCCGATCGTTTAGCAGTTGGAAAGTCAGGTGTTCGTCTACGGGATGAAACTACCGATTGGCTCTGACAAATTTAGACACTCACTCATTCTTTTTATATTTTATGCAAATCAGCCACTATTTTTCCGGGGTAATTGTACCACAATGAAACACATACTACTACTACTCTCGTTTTTTTGTCTGCATGCATACATATTGACCGGCCAATCTGCGCCAGATTGTGCCACTGAATGGTGGACAATGCAGGACCTTCAATTTCCGGAATTTCAGGAACGGCATCAACAGTATGAGCAAGACATACTACAGATTTTTGAGCAAAAAAAGCAGGTGTTTGTACTGCCGGAAAACCCCAAAACCATTCCAGTGGTGGTGCATCTTGTGCACCAAAACGGACCGGAAAACCTCAGCAATGCCGAGGTAGAACAAGCTATAACATGGCTCAATCAGGCTATGGCCAACCAGGGCAATTTCAACCAGGGAAGCGGCACCGATTGCGGTATTCAATTCTGTCTGGCTAAACGTACGCCCACCAATACCGTCACCAATGGTATTACCCGAACGGTGAATGCGCTCACGGAAATGGAAATAGAGTTCGATAATCTGGCGCTAAAGAACCTGATTCGCTGGGAACCTAAACGATACCTGAACATATGGGTGGTTAAGAAAATATGCTCTGCTTCCTATGGGTGCGGCGTTTATGGCTATGCACATTTACCCTACGCCCATGGCTCCAATATTGATGGGATTGTAATGGAAGCCAGTTACTTGAAAGATCTGAGTAAAATTGCCGGTCTGGCACACGAGGTGGGTCACTATCTCGGACTTTACCACACCTTCGAGGGCAGTTGCAATAACAATAATTGCCTCACAGATGGTGATCGCATCTGCGATACTCCGCCGGATGAAAGTACAGCCAGCGTACCCTGCGGCGATCAGGTCAACACCTGCAATACAGATACCCAATCCGGTCCGTTCAGTACCGATCAGCCTGATATGAGCTGGAATTTCCTGGATTATGGTATTCTGGCCTGCTTTCATGATTTTACGCCAGATCAGGCTACGCGCATGAATGCTACCCTGGAGGGCGTACGCAAGAGCCTGCTCGACTCAAAAGGGTGCCAGCCACCCTGTACAGCCCAGGCAAATGCCAGTTTTTTGGGTCCAAACACCGCCAATGCAGGCGAAACAATTTCCTATACCAGCAACAGCACCAATGCCAGCAGTATTTCCTGGACCGTAAACGGACAACCTGCCGGCAATCAGGCCACCCTGAATTATCAGTTCCTGACTCCCGGAGAATATGTCATCAAACTGGTGGTACAGGCCACCAATCCGGCCCTTTGCGATCCGGATGAAATTACCAAAACAGTACAAGTCAACTGTACTGTGGTTTCAGCATTTACCGTCAGCAACCTCTCACCGGAAGCTGACCAACAGGTTTATTTCACCAATAACAGCCAAAACGCCACCCAAACCGAATGGTATATCAATGGCGCATTACAATCCCAGGCTCTTGATTCGCTCATCTTCAACTCCCCTGGCGAGTATTCCGTTGAACTGGTAAGCGGCAATGGCTTTTGTGCTGATACACAGGAGGTTGTAATTTTGGTGCAAGGTATTTGTGTGCAGAAGACTTTTGAATATAAATTGAAAGTTGAAGATACCTTTTGGATCACTTCTAATCTTGCATACTTGAACAGCGGAGCTATTTTACTATCCATGGAAGAAATCCCTGGCGGCCAAAATTCGCTAATACCGCAAGTTTCTTTATTTAAACCTAATGGTCAGTTGCTTTGGACCAAAAATTTGACAGTAATTCCGGAGATTGTAGAAAAATCTGTAGTCCGGTCAACTCCGGATGGCGGATTCCTCATTTTTACTAAAGCCTTTTCGGTTAACGCCGACGGTAATATTGATAGTAATCACTATTACCTGGGCAAATATGATGTAAACGGAAATAGTGTTTGGAGTAAACGGGTGCATGAAGAATTGGCCAACCCTGGCCCACCTATCGATATGCAGGTGTACCCGGATGGAAACATCCTGCTGAAAAGTTCATTTATGAGCAAATTAACCAGCAGCGGGAACCAGATCTGGACATTACAATTTACGCTTTCTGATTTGTTGCGAACCACCCCTGATGGTGGGTCGGTTGGCATTTTGATAGCATCGAATTTGCAGGTGATAAGCAAGATTGGCCCCAATGGAATGACCGAATGGGCAAGGAGTGTAGAACTAAATAGTTTTTTCGTAAAAGACATTCTGGTGTATAACAATGGGGATATTTATGTATTGGGAACACTGGATGTTTTACCAGCAGGAGTGGTGCATGGTATACTCATGAAATTCAATGCCGATGGTGATTTAAGTTGGTCAAAATCATACCGGCAAATTCCGGTTTCCTCCTATTTGTTTGAGCGTTTTTGCCTGGGCAATAATGGTGAATTAGTTGTTACCGGAAGTGCAAAAGTGGATGATCCTGGTGTGGGGCCTCTGAAAAATTACAGTATTTTAATGGGCATAGATACTTCAGGCACTGTACTATGGAATTCCCATTTCGAAAACAGCAATACTATTCAGAGTATAGTGAGTATTCCAGGAGCAGGATATTGCATGGCAGGAATGGATGGCTGGATAAGGCGGACTAATAATCAGGGTGAAATAGTCAAATGCCCTGGCTCTCCTCGGGAAATTACTACCGTAGATATAGCCACACCTGGCATGCCGCTCTTTCAGACTTCTCCTTTTATTCAGCTGGAAATCCTGGACGTACCTCTTCCCCTTAATCCAATTCCTGCCACACTCGACACTTTTTGTGCACCATCCTGCCTCATTGCCGTAGAAATTTGCAATAATAACCTCGACGATGATGGCGACGGGCTTTTTGATTGCCTGGATCCGCAATGCAATTGTGAAGAAGAACGATGCGATTCAAAAACCGGCAATCTGTGGTATTTTGGAGACAAAGGCGGCTTAGACTTCATTACTTCACCTCCTACCCCAATTGGTAATGGGCAATCCTCTTCCGATAACAATTCAGCCACCTTATGCGATGCCAAGGGGAATTTATTGCTCTACACCGATGGCAAACAAGTTTTCAACCGGTTTCATCAACCCATGCCTAATGGCAATATCATGAACGGCCAATTGGTATTTGATGCCATGATTATCCCCCATCCCGGACAAGCTGGCCAATACTATGTAATGGGTAATTATGATGGCGGCAAAACTTATTATAGTTTGGTTGACTTAACGCTGGAAGATGGCCTGGGAGACGTAGTTCCAACGCAAAAAAACGTGATTCTGGCCCTTGAAGCGCAAGGAATGGCTGCAATAAAAAGCTGTGCTTTTGAGGGTTACTGGTTTGTTACGCGCAAATTTGACCAGCAGGGTAATTTCCTGGCATTTCGGATTGACCAAAATGGGATAAACCTCACCCCGGTTGCCAGTCCAACCAATCAACCTGTGGGTTTGGTTAGGCAAATTAAAATCAGTCCGGATGGCCAGCGTATTGCCTGTACCTATTACAGTAATTCGGTGTTTGACAGCTCTGCAGTTTCCATTTACAGATTCGATCCGGCTTCCGGGGGAACGGTTACTAATCCACAATTACTGGGTAAATTCAAGGAGCCTTTTAAAGCATTCGGTGTCGAGTTTTCACCAAACGTGAGGTACTTGTATGTAACCGGAACGTTGCCTGGCACCTTCCAACTCGTGCAATACGATCTGCATGCAGGAAATACACAGGCCATCATCAATTCCAGAATTGGTATTTCCAAACTACCTGGCCAAATCATTGGTTTCTTGCAGTTGGCTCCGGATGGAAAAATCTATGCGCCTACTTACCCATTTGTACAGCAAATCGCCTATTACCTGGATGTGATCAATAAACCCAACAATCCGGGATTAACCTGTGAGTTTAAGCATAATGCCATTGACTTTTCGGGTTTTATCCCAATTGGATCGGCTAAAGATGGCACCTGTAATATCATTGCCTCAATCCTGAGTGAGCCCTCTATTAGCATAACACCCGAGTCTCCGGATACAGTGTGTACCATTGGCGCACCTGTTCTTTATGAACTGGAACCACTGGCTTGTGGTCTGGACTCCATTACCTGGCAAGTAGACGGACTTGGGGCTCAAATCCAATCCAACTTCCAGTCTGCCGTCATTACTTATCTGAATTACGGACATGCCAGGGTGATCGTTAAGGCGTTCAGCCCATGTGGTAATATTTCAGATACCCTGGAAGTATTTGTTGTTGCCCCCAACAATAATGTTCTGAATCTCGGACCAGATCTGGAGGTGTGCGATAACGGTGTTTTCACCTTCCATGCCGGACCCGGTTTTGCCCGTTATCTCTGGAGCGATGGTTCTACGGATTCTACCACTACCACTTTATTCCCGGGCGTATACTGGGTAAATGTGTGGGATGCCTGCGGCAACCTTCAAACAGATACCGTAGTGGTGACCATCAAGCCTGCTTCTGTGCTTAATGTAGGCCCGGATATACCCCAAAGCTGTTCCGGATTTACCCAAACCTACACCCTGCCCTCGGGGTTCAGCAGCTGGAACTGGTCGCCAGCTACCTTCCTCAACTGCACCAATTGCCCGGAGGTGTCGGTTAGTCCGGCCGTTTCCAGCTCCTGGGTAGTGGTTGCTACCACAGCGGATGGTTGTATTTCTGTTGATACACTTCGTGCAGAAATTCGGGACACCTTATTGTTTGAATTAGATACGTTTGTTTGCACAGGAGAAAAACTGGCACTTTTCGGAAAAATGTTGCCGGCAGATACCACAGCGCAATTCTTCATGCCTGCTTCCGGCCCTGGTTGCGATACGCTTTTGACTGTTGAAGTTTTAGGCGTTGAGGCGGCCAATGCAACCATTGTGGTTACCATTTGCGCAAATGAAACATATTCATATAATGGGCAGGAACTATTGCCCGGAACAACCACTTCCTTTCAGTTTAGCACCCAACAGCAATGTGATTCTACCGTTTTGGTAACAGTGAACAGCTTTCCGCCATTAAGCGTTACCTTGCCCATGGATACTACAGTTCGAATAGGAGGTTCTGTACTCTTAGAAAGCAGCGTTATTGGCAATGCGCCATTTACCTATACCTGGACACCTCCGGACTATTTGAATTGTTTGGCTTGCGCAAGCCCAATTGCCAGTCCGTTAGATTCAACCTTGTATACTGTGACTGTCACTGACGTGAACGGATGCAGGGCTGAGGAAAGTATTTTGATCCTGATCAATCCGGAGTGCCGCATACGTATACCCAATGCCTTTACACCCAATGGCGATGGCGTCAACGATGTATTCCAGCCTCTGCTCGATCCTTGTATCAGCAAGGTTTTGGGCTGGAAAATTGTCAATCGCTGGGGAGAAACGGTATTTGAACAGTATAATCTGGCTCCCTCAGACCAGCAACTGGGTTGGGATGGGCAATGGAAAGGTTCAGCTCATTCTTCTGATGTTTTAATTTGGTACGGTACCTTTGAGAAATACACAGGAGAGCGCATATCAGAAAGTGGTCAGGTAACCCTCATTAGATAAAAGCTTATGTTTTTAACCAAACTCCGGGCCTTGTGGAATCCGGACCAATACCAGGGCTGGGGACGCACCCGTCAGTACTTCGAAGGCTGGTATTTCAAAGTGGTATCCCGGGACGAACGTCATGCCATGGCATTCATCCCGGGTATTTCCATGGGTACGGAAAGTCATTCCTTCATTCAGGTGATGGATGGCAAGGCATGCAAGGCCACCTATCATCGGTTTGCAGCCAAAGAGTTTGTGCCATCGGCCACGCATTTTAATGTGATGGTAGGCCCTAACCAATTCAATGGGCAGGAAATACGCCTCCAGCTTCCTGACATTTCCGGCACACTCAGGTTCCAGAACACCACCCCATGGCCTAAAATGCTGGGCGCACCGGGCATCATGGGCTGGTACTCATTTGTCCCGTTTATGGAGTGTAATCATGGCATCGTGAGCTTGGACCACCAGTTAGAAGGCGTGTTGCAAATTGGCGGTAAGGAGGTAGATTTTACCGGAGGCCGGGGCTATATAGAAAAAGATTGGGGCCATTCGTTCCCGCGCGCCTACGTATGGATGCAAAGCAACCATTTTGACCACGAAGGCAAAACCTCCCTGATGGCATCGGTGGCACATATTCCCTGGCTGGGCAGTTACTTCATTGGCTTTATCAGCGGTTTTTGGCTGGATGGTCGTTTAATCAAGTTTGCCACCTATACAGGCGCCAAAAAACACCTGGAATTATCTGGTCAGCAACTAACCCTGGTACTGCAACAATCCGGCAAAGAGTTGCGGATTTTGGCCCAACAGGCAGCAGGTACAGCGCTGGTTTCACCACTATCCGGAGAAATGACTGGCAAGATACAGGAAAGCCTGCAAGCCACTATTCAGGTGGAATTATTAGATAAAGGAGTGCGGATTTTTGAAGGGACAGGGCGAAATGCCGGATTGGAGGTAGCCGGCGCCGTGGAGGTTTTAACAGGCTAAACTATCTTTACCCACATGGTTACTGAAGCGCAAAACATCATCCTGCAAAATATTTCCAGGCATATCTCCCTCACCGAAGCAGAGGCCGCACATTTTATATCCCTGCTAACGGTACAATATGTGTCTAAAAAGCAGTTCTGGTTAAAAGAGGGTGAAATTTGCCGGCACTCGGCATTTGTTTTTGAAGGTTGTTTGCGCGGATACACTGTTGATGCCAATGGCTTTGAACATATCCTTCAGTTTGCCCCGCCCAACTGGTGGATTTCAGATATGTACAGTTTGCTGACTGGCAAACCGGGCCAACTGATGATAGATGCCCTGGAGCCAACACGGATTCTTCTACTCGCCAAAACGGACCAGGAACAACTGTACAAAGACATTCCCAAGTTTGAGCGATTCTTCCGCATCATCACCGAAAACTCACTGGTAGCCAACCGGCAACGGGTCATAGATGCCATGAGCCTGAGCGCCCGCGAGCGTTACGAACAATTCTGCCAGCGCTACCCTACCCTGATTAACAGCATCCCGCAAAAGCAAATTGCCGCCTACATCGGTGTTACCCCGGAATTCTTAAGTAAATTGAGAAATACACGAAAAAAGGTCAGGAGCTAGCCCTGTTCAGGCTTCCCGGGTAAAATCCGAAGGCGCTACTCCCGTGAATTTCTTAAAAACCCTGTTGAAGGTGGATTTGGAGTTAAAGCCACATTCCAAACCCACACCAAGCAACGAATAATGCTCGTAAGCCGGATCCCGGAGCCGGGCTTTCACCAACTCAACACGGTAGGAGTTGACGTAATCGTTGAAATTTTTGCCAAAAGCGCCATTCACCACTGCTGATAATATGGAGATATTAGTGCCCAGGCGCTGCGCTATATCCGACAGGGTGAGCTCGGGCTCCAGGTAAAGTCGTTCATCTTCCATGAGTTGCCGAAGGCGCTCCTTCCACGTCTGCAAGTCGGCTTCACTAAGCTTTTCTGATTTGGGTGTTTGCTGCTCCTGGTCAGATTCCTGGGGCACGAATTTGATTTTACGCGGCTGCAACTGTGCATAGCCTGTAATTGAGAGGTAATAAATCAATACCGCCAGAAATAATTCGTCCCACCAGTCGTGCCAAAAATCCAGCTTTAACCACTGATCAAACAGCAACATTATCCAGGAAGCCAGGATACCGGTCAAATACACCAGTAGAAAATTCCGAAACCAGGAAAAACTCACCGACTCGGTATCTGAAAACTCCGAGGGCGCCCAGCGCCTGTAATTCCTGTAAAGCCCAAAAGCCCTGATACAATAGTAGAGCTGCATGCAAAACAGGCAAAAAAGATAAAAAAAATCGAGGCCCCAAGGTTCATGCACCGTAGTAATCCAGTGGTCTACAAAAGTCGCCCCTTGTGCAAAAACCACTAAATGATAGGTACAATACACCAAAAAGGGCGCTGCATGCCAGGCGTCTCTCCAGCTAAACCGGAAATCTGCATTGAACTGACTTTTCAGATAAAAATAGGCCAGAGGCGGCAGCAGGGCGCTGAAGGTTCTGGGGAAGAAATTTAATTCCTGCCACAGAACCTCCACTCCTGCAAACCCAAGCATGTATTCCCAGATTTCAAAGGTAAATGCTATCAGTAAGGCCCCGAAAATTCCGTCCGACAGCCTTGCCTGACGCCATCCACGTACCAAAAACAGCACTGCGTAAATCCATCCCTGCAAAAAAGCAAACAGCAATGGAGTGGAATACATATTGAAGTTGAATGACATAATCAGATGCGAATCAGGTAATTGGATTTTTCCGGATCTATGGTAAACAGCAGTGTTTCTTTCACCGGACCATTCCAGTAGGGTCCTTCGCAAAGGTAGATTTTTGTTCCTTCCGGGTAAGAGGCTCTTACCGTTTTGAACATCGACATTTTTCTGGAGAATCCATTGTTGGAACGTTCCTGATCGTAGGGCAATTGAATGCGCACATGTACCTGTTTGCCCGCAGGGCTTTTACCGGCAAAACGAACAGGAACCATTGCAAGTCCCAGGCTGGCCGCCACGCCCGCTACATCCGGGTTCTTGGAAATTTTTTCCAGGGCAATGTTTTCTTCTACCTGCTCATCATAAGCTACTTGCTGCCATTGTTCCTGGCTAAAGTTGTAATGCCGGGTAACGTCAATGCTGCGCCCATTATCTGCACTACCCAATACATAAACCAGTTCCCATTGGCCATTCGATTTGGCGTAAATCCGGGTTCCTACAGGTTTGTTGTCGGATCTGGACTTCAATGCACCAAGCTGACAGCCATAACCAATCCTTTCCTTTTTGACGCCATCCAAACCACGAACTTCCAGTTGTCTGCCGCGCAGACTCGGGTTGTTCAACGTGAAACTAACGCGTGGTTGTTCAGTTTGAGCATTACCTGAAACTACCATGAACAACAGGAGCATACCCGTAAGCGCTGATTTGGGAACAGCCCATTGGCGCTTTCGCTGACTGAGCCATTGATCCAATGAAATTGGGCCGGCGCCAAGCCCAGCAATCAGGAGGAACGACCAAAAAATGAGTTGCTGGTAATACATACCCATCAATTCAGGCTCTTTATACCACACAAAAGATACCACCAGAAACTGAAATGCCATTTGAATGGCGGATAACCGTGTGAATAACCCTACAGCAATAAAAAGACCGCCCAAAAACTCACCATAAGAGGCCAGAATAGCCCAAAACTGTACTGAAGGGAATACAAACCCAATCTGGCCAACCTGCTCCACAAACCAATCCGGAGTACCCAGCTCAATATTATGCCAGGAAACACCTGCTTCGGGATCAATCAGGTGCACCACCTTGGGCAAACCAGCTCCAATAGCAATTGAATAACCACAATATACTCTGAAGAGTGTGTAAAAAATAGCAAACAAACGGTTGTTAGGGGTGGCAGAACCTTGCATCAAGTTGCGAATGGAAAAATTCATGTGTAAAAAAATTTTGGTGAAACAATGGTGCAAAGGTTCCCCCTCCCGATAAACGCCACGCTTCAAATCAGGATGTAAGACGACCCAAATCATGATTTGGGCGGAATTACCCTCAGAAACTGGTATTTGACGGCTATTTGACAGAATGATATTTTTTTTTGTAAAACAATTTTAAAAAATAATAGTATTACTACCTTTGTAGGTAGATTTACTAATAAACTCATTTTAGGCTCATGAAAGTTAATCATTACACTAAAATGCTATTAACAGCACTGCTGTTATGCTCAATTTCATCCTGGTGGGGATGCCGCCGCGTGGAAGAAACGCCACAAACACAAACGCATGAATACAGCCCGGAACTTCCCCGGGAATGGATGCAACTTTCCTACGATGCCGTTAAGGCACAGGGATGGTTCGCACTGGATGCCTCCAGGTTCTACGCGTATGCCGCCATCACAGCATACGAATCTATGGTTCACGCCCTGCCCAATGGCAGATCGCTGGAAGGTCAGCTGCAGGGATTAACCGATTTGCCCAAACCAGACCCAAACCTTACCTACGACTGGGGTATTGTGCTCTGCCATGCCATGCCACAAATTATGGAGGAAATGATGCCTACCATGGTTGCTACCTCTCGCAGCCGCATGACCCAACTGGCATCCAGACAGGAGGCAGAAATGCAGTCCGACCATAACATCTCTCAGGAAGTAATGGAACGCTCCAAAGAGTTTGCCAACGACCTGGTACAAGCCATCATCCGCTGGTCGCGTACCGACAACCGCATCGGCATGGAAAACATTCAGTACACTCCACCAAGCCGCGTTGGAAATCCGCAATACTGGGATGGCAGCACCCTGAATCAAACATTTATGATGCCATTCTGGTGGACCAGCCGCCCGTTTGTGATTCATTCCTACAACATTTGTGAAGTAGATCCTCCAATTCCTTACAGCGAAGACCCACTGAGCAGCTACTATCAGGAAATTAAGGAGGTGTATGATGCTTCTTTCGATCCAAATAAAGTGGCTATTGGCCAATTTTGGGCCAACAACCCCGGTCAGTCTGGCACACCAGCTGGTTCCTGGCTGGGTATTGCCAACCAATTAGTAGCTCAATACAACCTGGATCTGGCCACCACCCTCAAAATGTATGTATTGCTCACCATCGGCACACGCGATGCTTTCATTGCTTGCTGGTATGTGAAATATAAGTACAACCTGCAACGTCCGGTTTCCTATATCCGCAATGTGATGGGCCACACCAACTGGAGCTCTCCGGTGCCTACCCCACCCTACCCGGATTACACATCAGGCACCTCTACCAATGCCGGCGTATCTTCAGAAACACTCACCCGGCTCTTTGGCGTGCGCGCATTTGAAGACGCACAACATTCCGATAAAGGCATGGGCGTACGGAAATTCAACTCCTTCCTGGAAGCCGGTAGAGAAGCATTCCACTCCAGAATTTATGGAGGTGTGCACATGCGCAGGGCTTGTCAGCTTGGTTTCAACCATGGCGAGTGTATCTCTGAATACTTGTGGAATAACCTCAAGTTTACCAAAGAGTAAACCATAAGTAGAACCATAAACTTACCCTTACCAAAGAAAAACAATCTGGCCGTATGCCGGGGGAGCCTGTTGCGCTCTCCCGGCTTTTTGTTTTTCTTAATCTAGTTTATTGGCAGACGGTGCCGCACACCCCCACCTTTGTACCATCACAAAACAATCCTTTGTCAGTCATGAACAGAAAACAATTCCTTCGCAACAGTCTGCTCGGCGCAGGAGCGCTCGCCACTTCAGGAGTCGCAAAAGCTGTGATCGACAACAATATTGATGAACTGAAACCCCTGGAAGTCCTCGGATTCAACCACATTCCCAACACAAAATCCAAAATTATGGCCAATACCGTTTTGCATAAAGCCGAATCCCGTGGACATGCCAACCACGGCTGGCTAAACTCGCATCACACCTTTAGCTTCGCTAATTACTACAACCCCGAGCGTATGCACTTTGGTGTACTGCGGGTGTTGAACGACGATACCGTAGAAGCAGGCATGGGCTTTGGCACCCACCCGCATGATAACATGGAGATCATCAGTATCCCGCTGGAAGGAGATCTGGAACACAAAGACAGCATGGGCAATATTGCCACCATTCGGCAGGGAGATGTACAGGTGATGAGCGCCGGAACCGGTATTTACCACTCAGAATACAATCGGAACAAGGACCAAAAAGTGAAATTCCTGCAAATCTGGGTTTTCCCTAACAAGCGCAACGTGACGCCCCGGTATGACCAGATTACCCTTAAAACAGCTGATGAAAAGAACAAGCTGTTTCAGATTCTGTCGCCAAATGCCGACGACGAAGGGGTATGGATTCATCAAAATGCCTGGTTCCATATGGGCAACCTGGATGCCGGTTTCGAAACTGAATATAAGTTAAAAGGAGGGGCAGGCAATGGCGTTTATGTTTTTGTGCTGGACGGCGAGGTGACTGTGGAAGACCAAAAACTGGACAAACGCGACGGCTTCGGCATTTGGAATGTTGAAGGCTTCAAATTGAAAGCAGAATCACCAGCTCGGGTTTTATTGATGGAAGTTCCGATGAGCATCTGAGAACAGTTCGGCTGAATTAGTGTTACAATATGCCCCAACACGTTCCGGATACAGGATCTAGCACTTGTATCCGGAACATTTTTAAACTGCAGGATTCGCATTATGGTTAAAACCGCACAGACCCGGCTACCAGTGATAGATTTGATTAAGAACCGCTGGAGCGCCAGGGCTTTTTCAGAAAAAAACATTACTGACGAACAAATTCTAACACTTGTGGAGGCGGCATCCTGGGCCCCATCTGCCAACAACGAGCAGCCCTGGAGATACCGGTACGCCCTGAAAGACTCCCCGGGCTTTCAACGTATGTGGGAATGTTTGTTGCCAGGCAATCAGCCCTGGACCAAAGAAGCCGCCGCACTGGTACTTTGTACAGCCAAAAAGAATTTTACCCGCAATGGCCAACCCAATTATTATGCCCTGCACGATGCCGGCATGGCCAATGCTTTCCTGATTTTACAAGCCACGGAAATGGGCATTTATGGCCATATCATGGCAGGGTTTAACAAAGAAAAACTACAGGAAACTTTCCAGCTGGCAGAGGATGAAACCCCTGTTTGCCTGATAGCACTCGGATTCCTGGGTGATCCGGAGCAATTGGAAGAACCCTTCCGAACCAGAGAAACCACTCCAAGAAGCCGAATGGCGATTGAAGACATCATTCCGGACTCTCCTCATTTCTGATATTATTATGGATCAAAAAATTCAGGTTCTGGTCATTGGCCGGCATCCGGAAATTATGCAGACAGTGACGGAACTCATCAATAAAACCGAAGACTGGGAGGCTACCGGCGCTCTGTCTGACGAAAAAGCGATTGAGTACTACCAAAAACGCAGGTTTGATGTGGTATTAATTGGCGGAGGAGTAGAACCTGAAAGTGAAGCCAAACTTCGTGCTATATTTACGTTTCAAAATCCACTGATCCGGATTGTACAACATTACGGTGGTGGTAGCGGCCTGCTTTTTGCAGAAATCAAAAACGCCCTGCTCAAACAGGCCGAAGGCAAAGACACCCTGGTTGAAAATCCTTTTCCTGATACGTCCTTATGAGCGAAACAACCAAAAAATACACCAACGGCGAAATTACCGTAGTCTGGAAACCTGATGCCTGCATCCATTCCCGGCTATGCTGGACCCAGTTGCGCGAAGTATTTGATCCGCGAAACAGACCCTGGGTAAACATGGAAGGCGCCTCTACGGAAAAAATCATAGAACAGGTATCCAAATGCCCGAGTGGTGCGCTGAGTTACTTTTTGAACGACGCTTCCAATCCACCGGAAGAAATTTCTTCAGAAACCCGGATCGAAGTAATCCCAAATGGTCCTTTACTCGTATATGGTAATCTAACCGTTCAACTCAGAGACGGCAATACGGAAAACCGAAACAAGGTGACTGCCTTTTGTCGTTGCGGCCAATCCAAAAACAAACCTTTCTGCGATGGTAGTCACATCGGAGCAGGTTTTGAGGATGCCTGATCATTGGTCTGTCTGAAGTGAACACATCAACACTTTAGCACATGCCATCATCAGCACCTATTCCCAAGGCCGGCACAGGCTACCACTTCATCACCCATTGGCGCTTCCAGGCTACCTGCGAAGAGATCTACCGTATTCTGGAAGACGTAGACGCACTGGCCCAATGGTGGCCGTCTGTTTACCTGGATGTTAAAATCCGGGAAAAAGGGCAGCCTGGTGGCGTAGGCAAAGTAGTGGAATTATACACCAAAGGCTGGCTCCCGTATACCCTGCGCTGGTCGTTTGTTGTAACCCAGACACAGTTCCCAACCGGATTTTCCCTGCAGGCTATTGGCGACTTTGCCGGCGCCGGCGTGTGGCATTTCGAACAGGATGGCCATGATTGCCTGGTTACCTATGACTGGCACATCTCGGCAGAAAAACCACTGCTAAAAAAAATGAGCTGGCTACTTAAACCCCTGTTTTCTGCCAACCACCATTGGGCAATGAAAATGGGCTATGCCAGCCTGCAACTCGAGTTGCAGAGACGAAGGGGCAGCACCGGGGTAGCTCCGGCACCTGGGCCTACATTCCCACATAATTTTTTGAACAACAAGATTTTGTAGAAAGTAGGTGAACAAAAAACGATAAAACGTATTTTTACGGCATGGATATAGCTGTAACTAATGGCATCACTGTAGCCGTTGAAACCCAGTTTTTACCCATGCACTCCAATGCAAGGGAAGATCGCTTCATATTTGCCTATCACATCCTGATTGAAAATGGCAGCCCGTACACCGTGCAATTGCTTGGCAGGCACTGGTATATCCATGATGGACCGGGCAGAATCCGCGAGGTGGAAGGAGAAGGCGTAGTGGGCCAACAACCCATCATTCCACCAGGAGAAAAGTTTGAATACAATTCCTATTGCGATCTCGGAACTGAAATCGGGAAAATGCGCGGGTATTACCTCATGAACAGACTCGAAGACGACACCAAATTCCAGGTGGAAATTCCGGAATTCAAACTGATTGAGCCAAGTTTATCCAATTAAACCGCTGAGCTGCCAAGAATCTCCTATTTCAATTCAGACAGTCTGCCGGCAGTTTTCAGCAATTTTAACACGGCCAGTTTGTAGCTGAATACCTGTTGCCAATAATTTGTTTCTGCCTCGGATAAAGCCGTTTGGGCATTGAGCAAATCAGTGAGGGAAGCCACGCCTTCCTTGTATTGTAGTACCAATTTATCTGTGATTTCCCGGGCCAGCGCCACGTTTTCTGTTTGAGTGCGCAATGCCCGCAAACTGGTGGCCAGTTGTTCTTTAGACTGACGAAACTCCAGCGCCTTGGCATCGTTCAGTTGTCGGTGGTCCTCCTCCAGTTTTTGCTCTTCCAGTTTGAACAACCAGGCCTTGTTGTGTACCCTGAAGCCGTCAAAAATAGGAATTTTTAGGCGCAACCCAGCCCCGGCAGCTCCATACCAGGTTCTGTCAGTATCAAAAAAGTTGATATCCGGCCTGAATGCCTGAGCAGATATCGTAGCAAAGCCGCTCAAACTGGGCAGGGCTTCTGCAATCGCACTCCTGCGCTGGATATGCAAGAGTTCACGCTGATTGGCAATCAACCTGCTTTCTGTAGTGGTTTTGGGGTCGAGTGTAAGACTTTGCCACCTGGATGAATCTGCGGCAGGATCGCTGATCTCTGCGCTCATATCCAGCATTTCATCTGGAGGCAGTCCACAAAGGAATAAAAGGGTTTGACGCAGGGCACTGATGCCGGTAAGCAGGTTCTGTCGCTGAGTCTCCAGATTTGTTCTGGCCACCCTGATTCGTTTCACATCGGTTGGCACAACGTACCCGTTATCCAGTTGCAGCTGGGCCATACCCTGCAAGGCATCCAGTTTGCCCAGGTTGGCATTCACGGCGCGCAGAAGTTGTTCTACCTGAAGGGTTTGGTAATAAACCGATGCTGTGTTGAAAATGACCTCATCTTCAGAGCGTTCAATCAGCAAATCACTGATACCTCTGCTGGTTTTCAAAGCTGGCACACTTCTTCTGGCGGCCTCATTGACCAGGTTTTGTTGCAGGGTAACCGTGCCGCCTAATTGCCATGGCTGACCAAATTGCACTGGGATGAATGTTCCCTCCTGCCGGTTCAGCACTTCTCCCGGCATCAGTTGGGTTGGAATGAGGGGCCAGTAATCCAGACCAACATTAGCCGTTATTTGTGGAAAACCTTCACTTCTGGCCTCCTTTACCCTGCGCTCCAGAATTTGTCGGTCTATTTTGGCTTTTTTTACCTGTGCACTGTTGGCCAGCGCCAGTTCTATACTTTCTCCCAGGCGCAAGGCTCGCACATTTCCAGAAGTTTGAGCGCCGGCCCGAAAACCGAACACCAGGCCAAGCGCAATCACCGGTATGTATTTCATGGTGTAATCCGTTCTTGTGGTCATTGGAGGGTATTACATCTCAAACTTAAGGTGCTTAACGGTAATACCATTATTCATCAACTGCTTCAACGACCCAACGCCTATGGCCAGATGTGCCTTGGCAAAGTTGGCCGTTACAACCCGGTCGCTCGCTTCGGTTTTTACCCCGTCACTGGTCATAGGCATATCGCTTACCAGCAGCAAAGCGCCGGCAGGCATTTGGTTTTTGAACGCCGCCACAAAGATGGTGGCTGTTTCCATATCAATGGCAATACAACGCAGATCCCGAAGTTTTTGCTTGAAATCTTCGCGGTGTTCCCAAACACGTTTGTTGGTGGTGTACACCACGCCTGTCCAGTAATCCTTTTCGTAATCCCGAATGGTAGTTGAAACAGCTTTTTGCAAAGCAAACGCAGGAAGCGCAGGCACTTCTGGCGGCAGGTAGTCGTTACTGGTTCCCTCTCCACGAATAGCAGCAATGGGCAAAATCAGATCGCCAACATGATTTTTTCCAGTCTTTAAGCCGCCACATTTACCCAAAAACAGCACAGCTTTGGGCTTGACAGCCTCCAACAGGTCTATCACCAAACCGGCATTCGGACTACCGATACCAAAGTTGATGATAGTAATACCTTCTGCGGTTGCCGCCTGCATGGGCCGGTCAAGACCGTAAATATCAACCTTGTGTTGTTCGGCAAAATCTTTGACGTATCCGGCAAAATTCACCAATAAAATATAGGAGCCAAACTCCGATAAGGGCATGCCGGTATATCGGGGCAACCAGTCTTTAACGATGGCTGTTTTGGAAGATTTTTCAATGGTAAAGTTTTCGCGCAATAGTTCGTCCAGTTCTGCCTGGGTGATTCGGCGCGGTGCTGGTTCATTATTCATATCAATCACATTTAGTCAAATTACCGGTCGTTGATCACGCAGGTTTTTGAAAAACTGTCGTGCCAACCTTTATCTGCGAAAAAGGAAAATGGCTCAAAAGGAATCAGGCGGCATATGGAACGCAATGCAGCTTTATTCCAATTCAGAGGCATTCCTTCAATCGTAACCGCACGGGTTCCCGTGATATATTTACCTAACGTTTTTCCATTTAAGGCGCCCTCCATGATGGTATAGTACCCAAAAACAGTGGCATAAATAAGCAAAAACGCCAGTATATCCAGGCTTTCGTTAACCTCACCTTCTTCCAGAGTCATAGCCTCAAGCCCAAACACCATACCTGCCGCCATAACCTGCGACAATACCCGGTCAATGAGGTAATTGACAAATCGTTTTCCGGTATCGGCCAGATCCATGCGTTCTGGTTCTTCCGGGGCATCAAATGGGCGGTCGAGAATTTCGTTTTGCATGTGGAATTAAATTTAACGGCGAAAGTCTGCCAAATCCTGCAATCTTAAGGTAAAATCTTTCCGTTAAATGGTCGCTGAGCAATTTCAACAAGGCCTTTAAGCCCGGGAACAGGCCCGTGGTCTATGTCCTGCGCTGGTACGTATTGGGGAGAGTACCTTGGCCTCTGTTACCAAAATCATTGTCATTTCATGAAAAACATAGTCTTTTCACTGTTCCTGCTGGTTGTGCTGGTTGCCCCTGCAACTGGTCAGGATTTACCTGCCGACATCAACGGATACCATTTCACACCGGTAAAAAAAATGGATGCCATGCCGGTGCAAAACCAATTCAAATCAAGTACCTGCTGGGTGTATTCCACCAACTCATTCCTGGAAAGCGAACTGATTCGGTTGGGTAAAACACCCGTCGACCTCAGTGAAATGTACGTGGTGCGTGCCGCCTACATCAAAAAAGCAGAAAACTACATTCGTCGCCAGGGAGCAGCCGCCTTCAGTCAGGGCGCTGAAAATCACGATGTTATGAACCTTGTTCGCGAATATGGCATTGTGCCGCATGCGGTGTACAGCGGCATGCCTGCCGGACAAGACAAACCTGTTCACGGCGAAATGGAGGCTGTGCTGAAAGGCATAGTGGAAGCGGTGCACAAAATGCCCGATGGCAAATTGAGCAAACAATGGAAATCTGCCTTTACCGGGGCTTTGGATGGTTACATGGGGGCGCCGCCAGCCAATTTTCAATGGGAAGGTAAAACCTACACTCCACAAACTTACTTCCAAAGCCTGGGCATTAAACCGGATGATTATGTTGCCCTTACCTCCTACAATCACCACCCATTCTACAAACCTTTTGTACTGGAAGTGTCCGACAACTGGTCGAACGGTATGTTTTACAACGTAACCATTGACGAGTTGGTACAGGCTGCCGAGCATGCCGTAACCACTGGCTACACTATTGCATGGGCGACTGATGTGAGTGAAAAAACCTTTTCTGCCAAAGAAGGATTGGCCATTATGCCGGATAAAGCCTGGGACGACATGTCGCAGGGCGCGCGCGACTCCCTCTGGAAAGCTCCTGTGAAGGAAAAATGGGTAACGCAGGAAGAACGTCAGCAGGCCTTTGACGAGCTGAGTACCACCGACGACCACGGCATGCACATTACCGGTTTGGTAACGGATCAGGCGGGCACAAAATACTTTACTGTAAAAAACTCATGGGGTACCGTAAAAAAAGAGATGGCTGGCTACCTGTATGTTTCACAGCCATATTTCCGGTATAAGACCATGGCAATCATGGTACATAAAGATGCTTTACCCAAAGCATTGAGGCAAAAGCTGGGTTTGTAACCAAAAAAGGTGGTTCAAAAACTTGACGGTTCAAAATCCGCTCTATCTTTCGGCCCAAGAATTTAAAAACTAAAACTCTTCCTTGTATGGCAAATCTTTGGGTACGTAAACCACTTTCCCAACTTTTGGCGCAAGCCGGCGACTCCGAAAAGGGTCTTAAACGCACATTAGGCGCCTGGAATTTGGTGGCGCTGGGTATAGGCGCCATCATTGGCGCTGGTCTGTTTGTACGCACAGCAGCTGCAGCAGCAGAAGCGGCTGGGCCTTCCGTAACACTTTCTTTTATTGTAGCTGCCATCGGCTGTGCCTTTGCAGGTTTGTGTTATGCCGAATTTGCAGCCATGATACCGATTGCCGGTAGCGCTTACACATATGCCTATGCTACCATGGGCGAATTGGTTGCCTGGATCATAGGTTGGGCGTTGGTTATGGAATACGCCCTTGGCGCAGCAACCGTTTCTATTGCCTGGAGTGAATACCTAAATAAGCTATTGGGAGGGGCAATACCCTTTGAATGGTGCCATAGTCCGATGGAAGGTGGTATCATGAACGCACCTGCACTGATTATTTTGCTCGCGTTGACCCTTGTATTAATCAAAGGAACACAGGAATCTGCCCTCCTGAACGCTGTTATTGTAGCCATTAAGGTGTCTATTGTACTCATATTCATTGCGGTAGGTTGGAGCTATGTGAATCCGGAAAACCATATTCCGTATATGATTCCAGAGGGTACCCCTGGCCATGAAGGCATGTTCAAACACGGTTGGGGCGGTGTACTTGGCGGAGCAGCCATTGTATTCTTTGCCTTTATTGGTTTTGATGCCGTATCTACTGCAGCACAGGAAGCCAAAAAGCCTGAGCGCGATATGCCAATCGGCATTTTGGGTTCGCTGGCGGTTTGTACCATCCTGTACATCCTTTTCTCACACGTACTGACCGGTGTTGCCAACTGGCAGGAATTCAAAACGGCAGGTAAAGAAGCCTCTGTTGCTTATGCTATTCAGAACCACATGCCCGGCTACGAATGGCTGGCCACTGCGGTTACGGTAGCTATTTTGGCCGGCTTCTCTTCCGTAATTCTGGTGATGTTGCTGGGTCAGAGCCGCGTGTTCTACTCCATGGCCAACGACGGACTTATTCCGGGCGTATTCGCTGAATTGCACCCTAAATTCCGCACTCCGTACAAATCCAACTGGATTCTTTTCTTTTTCGTTGGCGCTTTTGCGGCCTTTGTACCGGGCAGTATGGCCGGCGATTTGACTTCTTTCGGAACCTTGCTGGCGTTTGTACTGGTTAGCCTGGGCGTATTGTTCATGCGTAAATCCAATCCGGAACAAGCACGTCCATTCAAAACACCACTGGTACCAATTGTTCCTATTTTGGGCGCAGTAATATGCCTGGGCATGATCGTGGCCATCGATCCATTCACGCTAAAGGCTGCTTTTGCCTGGATGATCCTTGGTTTGCTCGTGTATTTCGGCTACAGCCGCAAACACAGTAAATTGCAGTCCTAATTCGCCTCCTGAATAGCACGTTATAGGGTGTTTGGGTTATTTCCGGAAGGAGGCTCAAACACCTTATTTTTTTCTTAACCGGATAAACCAAGCTTATGTTAGCCAAAATCTTTCTCGAACTGACAGAATACCCCTGGTTTCGCCGCACCGTGTGGAAACCCATCTACAATCACCTGGCCAAACGGTTTCCATACGAAAACTGGGTGTTCATGAACTATGGCTTCGACCCAGCCAATGAACAGGACCGGCCAGCTTTGCAGGAACAGGATGAACCGGATCGTTATTCCATCCAGTTGTATCATTTCCTGGCTGTTCAAACAGATATCAAAGGCAAAAAAATGCTGGAAGTAGGCAGTGGTCGCGGCGGAGGCGCCTCTTATATTGCCCGCTATCTTCAACCTGCCGAAATTACCGGGATGGATATTGCCGAAAACGCAGTAGCTTTTGCCAACAAACGCCACCAGTCGCCCAACCTGAAATATGTTACCGGCAACGCCGAACAAATTCCCTTCCCGGACAACACCTTTGATGTAGTCATTAATGTGGAATCCAGCCATGCCTATGGATCGGTAGATAAGTTTTTTGCCGAGGTAGCCAGGGTTTTAAAGCCGGAAGGCGTGTTTTTGATCACCGACATGCGTGATCCGAACAATATTGCCAAATTTGAACAAAGTTTGCTGGCTAGCGGACTCCAGTTGGTTTCGCAGGCGGTCATCAACGACCAGATTGAGAAAGCCATAGAAAACGAGGACGACCTCAAGCGCGCTCGCATACGCGCGGCAGTGCCGGCGCAATACGTCAAATTTTTCGAAGAATTTGGCGGCGTAAAGGGCTCACAAATTCACAAAGACGTGCGGGACCGGAAGTTGATTTACTTCTGGTATAAGTTAAAAAAATCGTAGCAAGCCACCTAAGGTTCGCTTTTTGCGTCATTAGGGGTCATTGGGAGTCATTTGAGAAGTCTTTGAGAAGTCATTTGAGGTCATTTAAGGTCATTTGAGAAGTCATTTAAGGTCATTTGTTTTATTTGTAAAACTTTGATAAAAATGCCTCACAAAATGACCATAAATACCCCCAAATGACCTTAAATACCCCCAAATGACCTTAAATGACCCCAAATGACTTAAATGACCCCAAATGACCCCAAATGACCCCAAATGACCTTAATGACCCCAAATGACCCCAAATGACCCCAAATGACTTAAATGACCCCAAATGACCTTAAATGACCCCAAATGACCCCAAATGACTTAAATGACCCCAAATGACCCCAAATGACCCCAAATGACCTTAAATGACCCCAAATGACCCCAAATGCCCCCAAATGCCATACCCCTCCATTGGCCATTTTCTACATTTCCTTTTTTTTCCATCAATGCTCATTTCAGCTATTGTAGCCACTGCTAAAAACAATGTGATTGGCAAAGACAACCAGATACCCTGGTATTTGCCGGCAGATTTGTCGTATTTCAAAAAAACCACCCTTGGGCATCACATTATCATGGGCCGGAACAGTTTTCACAGCATAGGCAGGCCATTACCCAAACGCACCAATATTGTGGTAACCCGTGATCCGTTTTTTTCTGCCGATGGCGTACTGGTAGCACATTCAGTGGAAGAAGCGTTGGGCCTGGCGTATGATGGCGGGGAAGAAGAGGTATTCATCATTGGCGGAGGAGAAATATACCGCGAAACCGCAGAGTTATGGGATAAAATCTACCTCACCCGGGTAGATCTTGAGGTTGAAGGCGATGTCTTCTTCCCGGAAATTGATCCTGCAGAGTGGACTGAAACCTGGAGCGAAGGGCATCAACCCGACGAAAAAAACGAACATGCTTTTACTTTTTGTGTACTGGAAAGATTCCCTGAAGAAGGTTAAAAGCAGCTTCTTTTCTTTTTTGGAAATTTTCGCTGAAAAGTCTTTGAAAAAAAAACGGGCAATTTTTTATACTTTTGCACCCGAATTTCGCGGAGCATAAACTCACACATTTTGTCTGCGCGCTCTTCGCGAACCCCGGTTTTTCTTCAAATCGTGCTTACACACACCAATCCAGACTGGTTTATTGACACATGGAAAAGAAGCGTTTGCTCCTGATCACACAAGAACTCGCGCCCTATACGGAGGGCACTGACATCTCCGAACTGGTGGGAAAAATACCCAAATTCTTTGCCGACAATGGTTATGAATTGCGGATTCTGATGCCTCGCTACGGGGTCGTAAACGAACGTCGGCACCGGCTACACGAGGTGGTTCGACTCAGCGGGATGAATATCATTGTAGACGACGACGATTATCCATTGCTCATCAAGGTTGCTTCTTTGCCGGGTTCACGCCTGCAGGTTTATTTCCTTGACAACGAAGAGTTTTTCAAACGCAAGCTTGTATTTGAAGACGAAAAGGGTCAGCCATTCGAAGATAATGCCGATCGTGCAGCTTTCTTCTGCAAAGGCGCTATCGAAACCGTGAAAAAATTTGGCTGGCCACCGGACTATGTACTTTGCACCGGCTGGATGACAAGTTTGTTGCCGCTGTATCTGCGCACAGCTTACAAGACCGAGCCCATTTTTGCCAATGCGCAGATCATTTATGGCGCTTTTGATTCTCCGCGTGAAAAAGAAGGCGGCGAACGTTTTTTCCAAAAAGCAGCCATCAACAACCTGACCAAAAAACAACTGGAACCATTCCGGGATGGTGAAGGCTTGTCTATGCACAAAGGCGCGGCATTTTACGCCGATGCAGTAGTGCTGGGCAGCGAATCGCTCGACAATTCCGTTCCACATCTGAACGCCTCAGGAGAAAAACCGGTGTTGCCCTGGCAGCCTGCTGAAGAAGCATTGCCCGGATACCTGGAATTCTTCAAAGGACTTTCCGAAAATGTGCCTGCCTGATCGCAGGAAATTGCATTCGGATGTAACGCTTGACCGTTTCCCATTTACATGATCCAAATTATGAAACAAAGACTCCCGGTAATAGCCGGTATTCTACTGGCAGCACTGGCCCTGTGGACCGGTTGTAAAAGACCTGGCGCATTAGGTTATGACCTGCTCAGCGATGAATATTCAGATTTTCTGTTTACTGATACCATTCAACTGCGCTGTACGATTGAAAGAGAGGACAGTTCGCTTACATCAGACCTGAGTTCTACGGCAGAGTTTTTCCTTTGCGGAACGCTAAATGATCCTCAGTTCGGCAAATCCACATCGGAGATTTTTGCCCAGATGATCGGTCAGAACTTAAATCCTAACTTCGATAGTATTCACGCTTTCGATAGCCTGGTACTTTACCTGAATTATGCCAAAGAGGGTTTCTATGGCGACACCCTGCAACCACACACGGTACGGGTTTTTCGTATGGATGGCGGGTATAAAATACTGGACGACAAAGAATATTATTCCACCAATTCCTTCCCTGCTGGCACGGAAATTGGAAAGATTGAGAATTTTTACCCCAAACCCTCTGTTTCAGATTCGTTGTTTGATGGTGTAGAAGGACCTTTCCTCAGAATCACACTGGATCCGGCCTTCGGGATGGAGTTATTTACACTCGATTCTTTAATCTATGCTGCCGACACCTTGTTCCAGTCTGTATTTCGCGGCTTAAAAATTACCGCTGAAGCCGCCTCCGGAACTGGCGCCATGATGGCCTTCGACCTCAACAACAGTTCACTGAGCAGAATGCGTCTGTATTACCATTTGAAGTCTGATTCTTCTGCGTTGAAGTATGACTACTTCTTTGAAGGCGCCAATAAATTCACGCATTTCATCCACGACCACAATGGCTCTCCTGCAGGCACACAACTTGGCAGTGTTTCAGACGACCTGCTTTACGTGCAGGGACTGGAAGGCATTCGGGTAAAAATTGAATTCCCTTATGCCCAGTGGATGGACAATATTGCAGTTAACCAGGCACAACTGGTGCTCAATGTGGCCGACGAGAGCACCTTTCTGACACCAGCCGACCAGCTGTTCCTCACCCAATATAACGAAGCAGATTCCGTATTCGAGCTCACCGAGGATATCCTGTTCTCGTTTGGCACAAACCTGACAGGCGGCTTCGATGACTTTGGCGGCGACCCGCAAAAAGTAGTGATCAACGGCAACACTGTTACGCAATACAGGATGACGCTGAGTGAGATATTTCAGGATTTTGTGGACGACAACAACAGCACCAACAACAAGAAGCGAACCGTTTATATGGGTGTTTTCCCAAGAAGCCGCTCTGCTCAACGGGCAGTGTTGTATGGACCACGAAGTACCATTTTGCCGGCCAAACTGGAATTAACCTACACTTTGGTGAAATAGCCATACAGCCCGACACCATAAAAAACCAATTACCCAACACCACCATTTACTGCCATGTGCGGAATTGTCGGTTACATCGGACCTAAAAAAGCCTATCCAATCCTGATTAAAGGACTTACCCGCCTGGAGTACAGGGGGTATGACAGTGCAGGTATTGCCCTGCAAAATGGCTCACTGCGCGTTTATAAAAAGAAAGGCAAAGTAGCCGATCTTGTAGCTTTTGCGAAGGATCAGGATACTGACGGCCATATCGGCATGGGGCACACACGTTGGGCCACTCACGGGAAACCTGACGATACCAATGCCCACCCGCATACCAGCAACAGTGGTCGGCTTGTGTTGATCCACAATGGCATTATTGAAAACTATGCCATCATCAAAAGTGCTCTGCAGCGCCATGGTTACACCTTCAAAAGTGAAACCGATACCGAGGTACTTGTCAACCTGATTGAAAAAATTCAGCTGGAAAACAGTCTGCCGCTGGAAGAAGCTACCCGACTTGCCTTAACACAGGTGCATGGCGCCTATGCCATTGTAGTCATGGATCGGGACGACCCCAACAAACTGGTGGCCGCCCGCAGATCCAGCCCCCTGGTTATTGGCGTGGGTAAAGGCGAATTCCTCATAGGCTCAGATGCTACCCCCATTGTAGAACACACCAAAAACGTAGTCTACCTGGAAGACGAACAGGTGGCTACCTGCGTTTTGGGACAGGAATTAAGCATCAAAACGCTGCGCAATGAAGTGGCTCCGCACAGTGTACACGAAATCGAACTTGAAATCGGGCAACTGGAAAAAGGCGGTTACGACCACTTCATGCTCAAAGAAATTTTCGAACAGCCAACCACCATTGCCGAGTGTATGCGCGGCCGTATGGATGCTGAACATGGCTGGGTACGGCTTGGCGGTATGGATGAGCATATGAAGCGGATTGTCAATGCCAAACGTATGATCATACTTGGTTGTGGCACCTCATGGCACGCCGGCATGATTGCAGAATACCTGATAGAAGACCTGGCCCGCCTTCCGGTGGAGGTTGAATATGCTTCAGAGTTCCGTTACCGCAATCCGGTGGTACGGGAAGACGATATTGTATTGGCCATCAGCCAATCCGGTGAAACAGCCGATACTTTTGCCGCATTGGAGCTGGCCAAAGAAAGGGGCGCTTTAACCTACGGCATTGTCAACGTAGTTGGCTCCTCTATTGCCCGACTCACGCACAGTGGTTCGTACATACACGTTGGGCCCGAAATCGGGGTGGCATCCACCAAAGCCTTCACCGGCCAGGTAACTATGCTGAGCATGATGGCCTTGATTTTGGGCTATGAACGTGGGTATCTGCCTAAATCGCAGTACCAAAAACTGGTACAGGAATTGTCGCTGATCCCTCAAAAGGTGGATGATCTGCTTCAAAAATGCCAGAAGCAGGTAGCATATATTGCCGGAGAGTTTAAAGATGCCAATAATGCTTTATACCTTGGGCGCGGATACAATTTCCCGGTAGCGCTGGAAGGAGCTTTGAAACTCAAAGAAATCAGCTACATACACGCAGAAGGTTATCCTGCTGCTGAAATGAAACACGGCCCGATTGCGTTGATTGACGAAAACATGCCTGTTTTTGTTATTGCAACCAATAAAAGTGCTTACGAGAAAGTTATCAGCAATATTCAGGAAGTCAAAGCCCGCAAAGGCGTGGTAGTAGCCGTGGTAACAGAAGGCGAAGAAACCATTAAAAAGCTGGCAGACCACACCATTGAAATACCAGAAACAGAAGAACCATTCACCCCGCTACTCTCTGTTATTCCATTGCAACTCCTGGCATACCATATTGCCGTTTTACGTGGCTGCGATGTGGATCAACCCAGAAATCTGGCTAAATCAGTAACGGTGGAGTGATGTATAAGTGTGGGAGTGTTTGAGTGTGGGAGTGTTTGAGTTGGCGTTCGGTTTGATATTTTGTAAGGCTTGCGCCTTTGGGGTTATATGCCTATTGAAGCTCCGGGTTGCGCCTTATCAAAAAAGACACTGTTCCCTCTCAAGCCTACTGTACCCGATCTCTGTTCACCTACCGCCTTGCTAAACTGAACGCCAACGCAAACACTCCCAAACTCAAAAACCCAGAAACTCAAAAACAGACAACATGAACAACCTAGATATAGAATACAATACCGAACGACCCGGCATCCGGTTTCCGGAATACGGACGTTCCATTCAGGAGATGATTCAGCATGCCATCACGCTGGAATCTCCGCAAAAACGCCAAAAAACAGTGGAGGCCATTGTAGGCCTGATGATCCAGCTTGGGCCACAGGGTAACCGAAACATGGATGATTACCGCGAAAAACTGTGGAACCATGTATTCGCGCTGGCTAATTATGAACTGGATGTAACACCACCTCCAGGTATTATCATCCGTAAGGAAGAAGACCGTCCGAAACCAGAGCCATTGGGATACCTGAATTCAGCTACCCGCATGAGGCACTATGGCAACAGCGTGCATGCGCTGATCCAAAAGGCCATTGAGATGCCTGATGGCCCTAAAAAAGAGGGTTTTGTAGAAGTAATTGCCTCTTATATGAAGCTGGCCTACAAGACCTGGAACAAGGAACATTATGTAAGCGATGATATCGTAAAAGAAGACCTGGAAATCCTCTCAGACGGTCAACTCTCACTGCACGAAGGCCACGATTCTTTGGACAAACTGGCTGCGGGCGCCGGAAAACTCGACAACCGCAACAGAACCAATAATGGAGGCAACGGCGGCAGCGGTCGCAGGCGCGGCGGCAGAAACCGTGGAAAAAAGATTAAAAAGATTAAAGAATGATCAAAAATCGATGAAAAATCACATGATTTAAATGGCATTATTAAGTTTAAAGACTGTAGAAATAAAGAAAAAAGAAAGTAATTCTACTTTAGATAAAATTAAAGAGATAGAATAACA
>DATGWL010000196.1:0-6050 GCA_035299505.1 Saprospiraceae bacterium
ATAGAAACCGCCTCAGACCGCAGTACGCTGATCCAAAAAATCATGTCTAACAATCCCGGACTGCTCTCCCTGCAAAAATCTGCCGAGGTAGCCGCTCTGGTGGTAGATGAAAACCGTACGCTGAACAAACCAAGAATTACCGGCAATAGCCAGCTCAATGCCGTGCGCACCGATAACGGCGCAGGCTTTTTGCTCAACAATACCCAGGCGGGTTTGTCGGTGGGTGCAGGATTGGTTGTTCCATTGTACAACGGCGGCAATGTGAAACGTCAGGTTGAAACTGCGCGTTTGGCTGCGCAGCAATCCAACCTGCGAATAGAAAACCAGCGCATGGTGCTGGAAACCGAGCTGGACAACCAACTGGCCATTTACCAAAGCCAGCAACAAATCCTGAATCTGGAAGAGGAGAATGTGCGTATTGCCCGGGAAAACCTCAATGTGAGCACCGAGCGTTTTCGTGTGGGCACTACCAATGGCCTGGAGCCTCAAATTGCCCAAAACACCCTGGAGCAGGCCCTGGCACGCAGGGATTTGGTATTATTCAGCCTCAAATCAGCAGAAATCCGGTTGAAGTTATTGGCCGGGGAGTTGTAGGGTGGTTTCCCTCTACCTCAGGTTACAAATTCAAAAAGATGTCAAACTGGACCAGTAAAATACCGTCTTTTCTGTGGATTCCGATCATACTCGGAGCCATTGCCCTGTTTATTGGGGGCAGTTATGCCATTTTTTACGGATTCACCTTTGTGGAAGGATTCAGTTCCATCCTTTTACTGGTGCTGGGCTGGTTTGGCTTCCGGATTTGCCAGAGATCGGAAGATTTACACAAATACGGAGCGCTGGGCACTGCCGCCGGTATTACCTTTTTTGCCCTGATGGGCATGGCCCTTGATCAGCCGGGCAACATTTTGTACAATAAAGGGATAGAATGCGTCTATTGCCCCGAAAACAGCGGCCTGGAAAGAGAAGCAGTTAGTAGAGGAATGCAGGGCGGAGGCGTGCAGGTTTCGCAAAAATTCGAGTGTATCGACCGGGATAGCGGGGAGGTTTTGCGCAGCATCAACATGTTTGAGGTGCTTGCAGTCCGCTTTGGCGAATATGTGCTGATCGGGTATTTGTTGCTTGGTGCGAGCCGGGTGTATAACAGGCTTTAGGGCTTTCCGGGAAACCACTCTCCGGGAAATTCCCATTCACAAATCCTCCAGCTTCCTCGGCCGCCGCACCTGCTCCCAGAAGAAACCTTCCAGTTTTTTAGTTTCCTTACCGGCCTCTTTCATGGGAATAAATTTCCCACTGGGTTTCTGATAAAACTTGATGCTTTCCACCTTGTTATCGCCAAAAAACAGGCGCATTTCCGAACAGGCCGTTTCATTCAACCCGATATAGGCTTTTTTATCATCCACAGCATAGTACAAGGCTTCGGCATTGCCTTCCACCAGCATTTCCCGCGCTTCATCGTCGCGGAAATACACTGTAGAATGTTTGCCGCGTATCTGGTTAAATAAAATACCGTCTTCCGAATTAACTACCAGCGCATTCTGACGCAGCCAAAGTCGGTCAAGTTTTTTGTCTTTCAACAACATCCGGATGGTATCGCCCGAAAACTGTGAGGTATCCGACCAGATTACCGGAATATTTTTGATTTTATAAAACCAGAAAATAGAGTCTGCGCTGCTGAAGGTCAGCGAATCGCAGGCGGCCTGAAGATCGCTTTTGAAAATCCTGACATCCCGGTGCGCCAGCAATTGCCGCACATCGCTGGCAGAATCCGGCTTGAATGAGGTCAGCGTATCGGCGCTCATGTAAAGCGTATCCCGGTCGATGAGGCTTTTCATCATGGGCCTTCCGCCTGCGCCTTCCGGCCCAAAACCGCCAAATGCATTAAGGTATTGCGATTTTTTGTTGTAATCCATACGCCACGACAGCACCGTGTAATTGCTGGAAGTATCCTGCCAGAACACACTGCCCAGCGCCACCCCGTTGCCCAGTACGTCGTTGAAATCCAGCGAATCGGCCTCAATGATATTGGGCGGATCGCTTACGCGCCCGCGACCCGTGAGCTGATAGATTTTATTCCGGCTGTCGTACCGGATTTCGCTGCCCTGAATATCGCGGGTACTGTCGCGGAAATGCGCGCTGCCGCGCAAGGTGGTTTTTTCTGTTTCAGAATTGTAGCGGATCACCTCAGCATCGGCTATTTCCCCTTTTTTAGGGTCTTCAATATGCGCTTCGCCTTCGAGGGTGTACTCTTTCAGGTGACCTTCATAACGCATTTTTCGGGCCCGGCCCAGCTGACCGTCTTTTTCGTACTGCGGGTTCAGGTCAAACTCTGCAAAGTCGTTTTCCATGTCGTAAAATCCACTTTCCGTATAGATTTTACTACCCCGCTGACTGATCAGCGTGGGCGCCACAAAACGCACCAGCTGGGCTTCCGTATTGAAGGTCATGGTATCGGTTCGCATGGTAAACTCCGGATCCGTGACCACCACATTTCCTTTAAGCAGTACTTCTTTTTGGTCTACCAGATAAGTACCACGCCTGCTCACCACCTGACTTTTGCCGTTGGTCATGGTGGCGCCGGTGGTATAGGTGGCTATTTTATTTCCAGTATCGTAGCGGAGTCTTTCTGTAAACAATTGTTGTTTACCATTCACCAGTACCACCTTGTTGAACAGGTCGCTGATTTTGGTCACAGCATCGTAATGGGCAGAATCGGCAAAGGCTTTGACGGTATCCCCCTGGGCTATAACCACATTGCCGCGCAGAATGGCGAAGTCTTTATCAAGCAATGCGGTATCGCAGTAGATCAGGGTATTTTCCTGCCGAAGCCGCACGGTACCGCTCAGTTTTTGTATTTCGCGGCCATTTTTAAGGAAGTACTCAATGATGGCGGCCGTTTCGATTTTCAGTTTTTGGGTATCGGAGGCGGCAGACGGTGGACGTTCGACGGTGGACGGTGGACGGTCCCGAGTACTCGGGGTAGTCGGGAGCGGTTGGTTAGTGATTTTAGATGGCTGGGGAGTAGGTGTTTGCGCCAACAGCAGAACAGGGGCTGACAGCAGGGCAAGCGTAAGTAAAAGCGTTTGTATGGAAAAAACTAGTGGTTTCAATGGATAGTCTCTTGTTGGATTTTACCGTTGGTCTTTACCTGTTTATTGTCGGGGTGACTGGCAGTCATCCCGACAATAAACACCCTTTTGCGCACTTCGCGCTATTTGCGGTGAATTCGATAAGGAACGCAAAGGTATAAGCATGAGTTGCCCGGCACAAGAAAAGTTATTTCAAATAAAACACAATTTGTTTATTATTCAAAACATTTGTTTTATTTTTGCCCAATATTACATCTTCACCACAAAACTCCGTTACTTTGGGCGCAAATATCAAATCATCCAGGCCGGGAAGCAAAACCAAACCAACGGCTCCTAAAATGCCAGCCGCAAAGGCCGGCAAACCATCCAAACCGGATATGCAAGAAGTTAAGTATACCGAAGATGAGATTAAATCGCTCGATTGGCGGGAACACATCCGCCTGCGCCCGGGTATGTACATCGGTAAACTGGGCGACGGATCCAGTCCGGACGACGGCATATACGTTCTCCTGAAAGAGGTGCTGGACAACTGTATCGACGAATATGCCATGGGTTACGGCAAGGTCATAGAAATTACCCTGAATGAAAATGGCTGCACCGTGCGCGACTACGGGCGCGGTATTCCGCTTGGCAAAGTGGTGGATGTGGTTTCCAAGATCAATACCGGCGCTAAATACGACAGCAAGGCGTTTAAAAAATCGGTGGGCCTGAACGGTGTGGGTACCAAAGCCGTGAATGCGCTGTCGGAATATTTCAAGGTAACGGCCGTGCGCGACGGTCAGATGAAAACCGCTGAGTTCAACTTTGGTAATCTGAAAAAAGAGAGCAAAATTGAGCCATCCAAGGAAGAGAACGGTACACTGGTGGAATTCAAACCGGATAATGGTCTGTTCCGCAATTACCGCTGGCTGCCGGAATATGTAGAGCAAAAACTCTGGGACTACGCATACCTGAATGCCGGCCTGAAAATCAATTTCAACGGAAAAACATTTTTCTCCAAAAACGGTCTGTTCGACCTGCTGGAGAAGAAAACCGGCCAGGAAGCCACCCGTTATCCCATTATCCACCTGCGCGGAGAGGATGTGGAAATAGCCATGACCCATGGAAATCACTACGGAGAGCAGATCTACTCCTTCGTGAACGGCCAGAACACCACCCAGGGCGGTACGCACCTCAATGCATTCCGCGAGGCGCTGGTAAAAGTGGTGCGCACCCACTTTAAAAAAGAATTCGACGCCAAGGACATCCGGGAGAGTATCATTGCCGCAGTGGCAGTGCGTGTGGAAGATCCCATGTTCGAAAGTCAGACCAAAACCCGACTGGGTTCCGAACGTATGGCTCCGGATGGTCCGGCTATCCGAACTTTTATGTCGGATTTCCTTTCCAAGGAGCTCGACAATTTCCTGCACAAGAATCCGGAGGTTGCCAAGGAGTTGTTGAAACGCATTCAGCAAAGCGAGCGCGAGCGCAAGGAAATTTCGGAGGTAAAAAAACTGGCCAACCAACGGGCCAAAGCAGCCAATATCCACAACAAAAAACTGCGCGATTGCCGCTACCACCTCAACGAAAAAGGTCCGGAAGAGGTGCGCCTGGCCACTACAGTATTCATTACCGAGGGTGATTCAGCGAGTGGATCCATTACCAAATCCAGGAATACAGATACCCAGGCAGTATTCAGTTTGCGCGGTAAACCACTCAACTGCTATGGCCTGACCAAGAAAATTGTGTACCAGAATGAGGAATTCAACCTGCTTCAGCACGCGTTGAATATTGAAGACTCCCTGGACGATCTGCGCTATAACCGCATCGTTATTGCCACCGATGCCGACGTAGACGGTATGCACATCCGATTGCTGATGCTCACCTTTTTCCTGCAATTTTTCCCGGATGTGGTGCGCAACGGGCATTTGTACATCCTGGACACCCCGCTGTTCCGGGTGCGCGACAAGCAACACACTTATTACTGTTATTCCGAAGCAGAAAAACAGGAAGCCATCAAAAAACTGCGCGGCAAACCGGAAATTACCCGATTCAAGGGTTTGGGTGAGATCAGTCCCAACGAATTTGGGGCCTTCATTGGCGAGGACATCCGCCTCGACCCGGTGTTCCTTCCGGAAGATACCAACCTGGACCATGTGTTGGATTACTACATGGGCAAGAACACACCGGAGCGTCAGGAGTTTATCATTGACAATCTGCGGGTAGAACTGGATATCATTGAGTCGGAAGAAGAGGCGCCTGTTGCGGAGGAAGCAGTGGTTGAAGCGTTATAAGGGAACACTAATGGATCAGCCAGAACCATTTCAAGTATGAAAAACACGCGTACCCTCATCATTATTGGCGTACTTGCCATTGTTGCCTACGTTTTTTACCAATACCGCCAGCCACGGTTTGCTTCAGGTGAAGTAGCCCCGGATTTTGAGGTAAGCCTGCTCAGCGGCGAGCGAGCCAGATTGTCGGACCTGAAAGGCAAATACGTACTGCTTCAGTTTTGGGGCAGCTGGTGCGGTCCCTGCCGGAAAGAAAACCCGGAGCTGGTGAAAATATACCAGGAGTTTCACGATAAAGGTTTTGAAATCTTCAGCATAGGAATTGAACAGAATCCAAATTCCTGGAAGAGCGCCATCAAAAAAGACGGATTGGTTTGGCCATACCACGCCATGGAATCTGCCGAATTCAACGGCAATCAGGCCGTACAATACAACATCAAATCTATCCCCGCTACCTTCCTGATCAACCCGGAAGGACAAATCATGGGCGTAAACCTCAAGCCTGTGTACATAGAACGGATGCTGAAGGAGAAGATATGACGGTGGACGGTGGACGGTAGACGGTGGACGGTGGACGGCCTACGGTGGACGGTAAACGGCAGACGGTGGACGGTGGGGCTGCGTGGGAATTTATAGCAACGTGGGTTGTCATCCCGAGAATCGGGACCTACACAAGCCGAATTGCTAGATTATC
>DATGWL010000197.1:0-28879 GCA_035299505.1 Saprospiraceae bacterium
AACTGTTCTTCTGACAACCCTGTACTCGCTTTCCACTGCCGATCGTTTCTTACTTCTTTGTAATTAATTGCCATAGTGGTACGATTTGCAGCAAAAATACACACTTTGATTATCAAACAGTTACGTCACAACAACTCTAATAAAGAATGCAATTCTTATAAAACAGTATCTAACGGAAGAGAATATTCATGAACAACAACTGGATTGGGCAAAATGGCTTAGGCGAAAATCGCTTTTGGAGCGTTCCAGGCAGGTGCTGGAAAAATCTAAAACAGCCCCAAGTCAGAATAACAAGGAATCGATTGAAATGTACTTTCAACATTTCAGAATGGAGGAGGAGCGGCATGAATGGGAGGCCAGTAATAACCAATTACGATCAGATATAAATTTAATTAATGTGATTGAACATTTAGACCTTTTTTATTTCAACTACAGGATTGAGTTGGTTAACAGATTCTTGTTGCAAAAAAAAGCAATGTCCTTACCTGAATTTAATTTGGCTGTTCCTGAATTGACTGAACTGTTGGGAAAAAGCAAGCGTTTAGATATAACCTATAAAATTTTTCAATTGCTCAATCAGGAAAATCCTTCTGGAGCTGAAGTTCTTGAATTAAATAAAATTCTACAAGATATGGAGGACAAGTTCTCTTTCTCAACATTAGACAACTTGTTTGCCTATTTAAGAAGCTTGTGTACATTGTCAATTAATGCTGGAAAGACGGATTTTATCACTGTATTGCATGAAATTAATAAGAATAATTTAGAAAAGGGATATCTATTCTTATTTGGAAAACTCCCATTTCACTCATATCTAAATTTGGTTCAAGTTGCTCTCCGATCAAAGGATATATCCTGGGCTAAGGAGGTCACAGAACGGTTTAGAAATTCAATTTTAGAGCCTGGAGACTATGCCTTCAGTTACAAGCTTAATTTGGCTCAATGTTTTTTTGAGGAAAATAGATATGACGATGCCTTTGATTCATTGCCAAATGTTTCTTCAAATTCTCATTATCACCATGTAGTGAGAAGGTTAGAATTGAAAATATTATATGAGTTAAAATCAGATTTGCTGCTTTATAAAATTGACTCCTTTAGAAAATTCGTTGAAAGAACAGCTTTGAAACTATTGGCGTCATCATATAGAGAAATGGATCTCAACTTCCTCAAAATCCTCCACCAGCTAGCCCAATCTCCCCCAAAAGACAAAGCCCGGTCTGCACGCCTTATTAAGCGGATTGAAGAAAAAAAATTCATAGCCGAGCGAACCTGGCTGCTGGAAAAAGCCCGGGAATTAGGCTAAATCTGGAACAGTTCTCTTGAAGTGTCCAGTTTTTTACGGCCCATTTTAGTGCAATCAGCACTAAAATGGGCCGTTTTTTATTGTTTTTACTCGAAAAGTAATTTCAAGGCCAAGAACTGCTTCTTCAAAGTGTCCTTGTTCCCCCCTTATGCTTGCCCCCACTTTTGCAGCATCCTTTCTGAATAGCCGGCATTCAGAAACCCGAAACCATCAATCTTTTACCTTCAAACACTTTTCACATGAAAAAGCTATTGTTTGCCATCCCGGTGGTAGTTGCTGCCCTCATTTTTGCCTTTTGCACCAAAGCAGATGTTCAAACAGATCTGGCACAGGTAGTGCCTGACGGACCTGCAGCCGATCGCGGCGTTTGCACCTTGATTAACAACCCGGTCAATGCCGCCGCTACCTTGACAGTTTGTGGTACCAACCTGAACCTCCAACAATGTCAACAGTGTGGCCCGGGAAATCCAAAAGGGACTGGTGTAGCCGTTTTCCCAGGAGGATTGATAAACCTTACCTTGAATACCCCAATTGAAATCTCGATCACCACGGATGTTAGAACTGCACTTAACCTCAATGCAGGTAACGGTGGCCCAGGCCCAATTCCTCTGGATGCGGGTGAATGCCGTCGATTCCGTATTGAAGATAACTGTACCATTACACCACTATAGATCCCACAGAACCATGAAGTTGGAAGTGATCGGATGATTATAGTTTTTCCGGTGCTTCCTTACACGTATTCATTTGCCGGCAAAGGCGGTGCAGTATCCCTGCATCGCCTTTTCGCCATTTTTGACAAATTTTCGCATTTGTCCGCACACCGAATTACTTACAGACCTATTTTGCAGCAAAAACCATCTTGCTTCATGCGCCCTGTATTCCTACTTGCATTACTATTACTTTTACCCGGCATTTCAGCCGCTCAAATTTCTACTTTCGATACCGGTAACGAAGACTGGCGCTGCGATGGCGATCCTGTGAGTAATATAGCCACCTGGAACTCTTCCGGGGGGAATCCTGGCGGCCATATTCAAATGACCGATGGCTCCACCGGCGGTACCTGGTATTTTGTGGCGCCTGCTAAGTTCCGCGGACCCAAATGTGATGCCTACGGCAAATTCCTGCGCTACGACCAGTTTGCCAATAATGTATCCAATGCCAATACCTTCGCAGATGTTGAACTGAAAGGCGGTGGTATAACGCTCGTGTTCGACCACCCGATTCTCCCTGCACCTACCTGGACGCATTACGATCTGTTTCTTCGTGAAGATGCGGGCTGGCGGGTGGGCACTACCAACGGGTTGGTGCCTACCCAGGCGCAGTTCAAACAAGTGCTCTCCAATATCACCAGCTTGCGACTACGGGGAGAATTCCACCATTTTGCCGTGGATTTTGGCGGTTTAGATAATGTTATCCTGGAAAGTAACTTCGCTTTTGACCTGGATGCCGATAACAGTTCGGGGCTCACCAACGGCGATTATCGGGCGGATACCTCCTGCACTCCTTCTGTAACCGTTGTGGGTAACGATCCTTTGCTCACCGCAGAAGGCCCCATTGATTCCATCCGGATCCTCCTGTTGAACGGTACAGCAATGGACCAAATCTCACTGCCCAATATCCCGCCACCCATACAGGTGGTGGTGTACGATGCACACCATATTACCCTCATCAATCCGGGCAATGGCGGACCGGTAGATTTTCTGGCCGTCATTAAGCAATTGCAATACCAGGATGCTGCTGTTCACCCGCTTCAAGGGGTTAGGAGGGTGGAATTTCAGGTGTATGCCGGTTGTGGCCTGGCTGGTACACAACGCGCCTTTTTGCCCATTTACACGCCGCCAAGTGCTGGATTGCCTGGCGATACAACTGTCTGTACCAATACTCCGCCATTCAGTCTATTCAGCGTATTAAAAGGTTCTCCTGATCCAGGTGGCATCTGGGTGCCGGAGCCTTCCACCATACCTGGCTTTTTTGATCCATCCAAGTATACCGCAGGCATCTATGCTTACATTTTTCCGCCTACTTCTGAGTGCCCGGGCGATACTTCTTTTGTGTCTGTAGGTATTGAAATACCGCCGGTGCTCAGGCCGGATACCACCATTTGCTTCGATGATGTACTTTATCTGGTACGACCAAACGCACTATTGGAATGGACCTGGAGCGACGGGAGTCAGCAGGATATACTGCCTGTTTCTGAGCCTGGGGTGTATACTCTGATTGGGCAAACGGAAAATTGTCTGTTTGAAGACTCCGTTCAGGTGGATTTTTTCGCCTGTAAAGCCTGCAATTTGTACGTACCCAACGTTTTTACCCCTAATGATGATGGCAACAACGATCAATGGCAGGCCTTTTTGCCCTGTCGCTGGTTGCGGTTCCGACTGGAGGTGTACGATCGCTGGGGTAGCCTGGTGTTTGCCGCCGATGATCCCGAGCAACGCTGGGACGGTTATACCCGTGGAAAAGAAGCGATGTCTGGCGTATACGTTTGGCGACTGGAATGGGATGCCGATTTGTTTGGCGATACCGAAACATGGCATGCCAAGGGCGATGTCACACTGGTGCGCTGATTACTTCTTTTTTGTGGCAATGTAATTAACACCTGTCAGGGCTTTCAGGGCTGCCTTTTTCTCTTCAATTTCTGACGCTTTGAGGTAGTGGAAACGTATGCCCACCACGTGCGCCTTGCCGTTGAACTGGTAATATTCCTGGTAATTCTCTTCCTGCAGCAAACGCCGGAGCTTGTCGGCATTGGTTTTATCAGACAAAGAAGCGATAACCAGAATACATTCGCGGCCATTTCTGGCAACATTGACTTTTTCCCGCGCTTCCCTTTCCTTGGCTTCCAGGGATTCCTGGGCCAGTTTGTCGGGGTCTTCTTCTGTGACTTTGGCTGGTTTTTCGTCTTCTTTGGGCGCAGTTTCTTTAGCGTCGGTTGATTTATTGTCGGAAGGGTTATCTACTACCTCCGTTTCAGGCGTTACGGTTTCTTCTGTTGCCGGCTTATCCCGGAATTTCCAGTACCAGATACCAACCGCAAGTGCTGCCAGCAGCAGGATGATGCCCAATGCTGTACCCCAGCCGGCTTGTCCGCCCGTGCGCTCCGGAGCGTATGTTGGCTCCGGCATGGGTGGTGTGGGTGGTAATGGCGTTTGTGTTGCCGGCGCCGGGGTAGGGGAGGGTGGACTCACTTCCCGGGAGCGGGTAATGGGCGAAAACTGCAAAGGAGGCAGTCCGTAAGAGGCTGCGTTGAAATTGGTGGCGTCGGGCAGGAACTGAATTTTCTGCACATAATTTTTGTACAAACGTCCAACACCAGGCAGGGTTACTATTTCCCGTTGATCCAGCAAGACCCGCATTTTTTCCACAAACTCTTCTACGGCGCGTGTGGCATCTTCAGTGGAAATGCCGTGTGCATCAGCAATGTCTGCTGTCAGCAAACCATCGTCTACCGTAAGATTTTCGCTGAAAACCAGGGTTTTAGATGGCGGATTCACCGTGCCGCCAACGTAATCGGTGGTAGCCGGAGTTCTGGTAGCCGTAAATCCGCCGAAGCCCGGAACAACCAGGGCGTCGTGCAGGTACAAGAGTTTTTCGATGTGGGCTGGGATATCAATTTGCATAGTATGTAACAGGCAAAAACAAGATCATCCGGTTTAAAAAATGGGATAAACCCTTCAATGAGAGGCAAAGGTACAGCCCTTACATTTACTACTTACCAAAAAATGGTATGTTGTTGCAGGAATCAGGTATAAAATACGTCAAACACCGCTTTAAGAAATTTCCTTCGGGGTAATTGGTGTGAAAATAACAATAAGTTCTACTTTTGGCCGCGTAATCACACGGGTATATGGACACTACCGGCGAAGTTGGGTCTTTTTTCAAATCGGCTTTCTCCGTTGACAACGTTATTTTCGGGTTTGATGGCGGAGACCTCAAGGTGCTGCTCATCCAGCGCGGTCAGGCGCCATTTAAAGACAAATGGGCGTTGCCAGGCGATTTGGTGTACCCAAACGAGGATTTGGATACAGCAGCAGAACGTGTGCTGGAGCAGTTGACGGGTTTGCGTGGGGTTTACCTCGAGCAGGTAAAAACCTTTGGCGCCGTCAATCGTCACCCCCTTGGCCGGGTAATTACCGTGGCCTATATTTCCCTGATTAAGATCAGTAATTATACCGTTACAGCGGCCTCTTTTGCACAGTCTGCCCAATGGCATACCATCGACAAGGTGGGAGATTTGGCTTTTGACCACAACGAAATCCTGGAAAGTTGTTTGCGCCGTCTCAAGCGCAAGGTGCGCACCGCGCCCATCGGATTTGAGTTGCTTCCACCCAAATTTACCCTCACCGAGCTGCAGCAACTCTACGATTCCGTGCTGCAATTGCCCAAACGCCTGGATAAACGCAATTTCCGCAAGAAGATCCTCTCCATGAACCTTCTGGTGGAATGTCCGGAAATGCAGGAAGGTGTTGCTCACCGCCCCGCAAAATTGTATAAATTTGACCGGGAAAAGTACCTCCAGCTCATGAACGAGGGCTTCGTCTTCGATATTTAAGGCTCAAAGCGGCAGGCACAAAGGCGCGAAGGCACAAAGGCGCCAAGTTTAGTGTCGGGGTGACTGTAGTCACCCCGACATTAAAAAGACACGAAAGAATGCCCAACCGCACGCCAACTCAAACACTCCCACACTCAAACACTCCCACACTCAAACACTCAAACACCATGATCAGAATTGACCACATCGGTATAGCTGTTAAAAATATGGAAGAGAGCAACGAACTCTTCCGCAAGCTTCTTGGAGAACCTAACTATAAGGTAGAAACCGTTGAAAGTGAGCATGTTGCCACTTCATTTTTCCGGATTGGAGAAAGCAAAATTGAATTGCTGGAAGCCAATCACCCAGACAGTGCCATTGCCAAATTTATTGAAAAACGCGGCGAAGGCATTCACCATATTGCTTTTGAAGTAGACGATATTCATGCGGAAATCCAGCGCCTCGAATCCGAAGGCTTCATTCCGCTCAACCGCGAACCCAAACGCGGCGCCGACAATAAACTCGTGGCATTTCTCCATCCAAAATCATCCAACGGGGTATTGGTGGAGCTGTGTCAGAGTGTTTGAGTGTTTGAGTGTGGGAGTGTTTGAGTTGGCGTGCGGCCTGGGATTACATATAAGTTTTTACCACTAAGCCACTAAGGACACTAAGAGTGAGGAGTTTTGCCTTAGTGCCCTTAGTGGCTTAGTGGTAATACCCAGCCGCACGCCAACTCAAACACTCCCACACTCAAACACTCACAAACTTTTGGTCCGCCCTCCATCTACCGGCAAATTAATGCCATTGATGTACCCGGCTGCGGGGCTGGCCAGAAAAGCTACTGCAGCAGCTACTTCTGATGGCTCGGCAAAGCGACGCATGGGAACCTGATTTTTGAATTGTTGCGCTACGGCTTCGGTGCTGCTGTTGTTGGCTGCCGCCCGCTTGGTTACTATTTCTTCCAACCGACCGGTACTGGTGAAACCGGGAAGCACGTTGTTTACTGTTATCTGATACTGCCCAACTTCGTTGGCCCAGGTTTTGGCCCAGGAAGCTACTGCCCAGCGAGTGGTATTGGATACGCCCAAGCCGTCTAAAGGCTCTTTCACTGAAGTACTAATGATGTTGATGATGCGACCATAACCTGCGGCTTTCATGCCGGGTAGCACCGCCTGCGCCAGTATCTGGTTGCAGAGCAGGTGATTGTGGTATGCTTCCACGAAATTTTTGGTGGGCGCTTCCGTGATAGGTCCGCCCGGAGGTCCGCCGGTGTTGTTCACCAGGATATGAATGGTTTTTTCCTGCAACAACGCGTTGACCCGGTCTTGCAGCGTCAGACTGTCGCCATAATCGGCCACCAGATAATCATGCTGCTGCCCCTGGCTGGTATCCAGCGTTTGCATGGCGGCAATAAGCTTGGCGTCGTTTCGGGCCAACAGTACCACATTGGCGCCCAACAGGGCCAGTTCCTGTGCTGTTGCCAGTCCGATACCTGCGCTTGCGCCGCCTACGAGGGCGTTATGGTGGAGAAGGGAGAGATTCATGGTGCAAAACTAAGGCAACGATTGAGGATTGTGGGTGGATTTTATAAATACAGCCAGAAGCATTGGTTGGGCAGGTTATCCATTTGACTGCACCCTTTTTTGTTCGATTCTTTTTCTTGATTGAATAAAATCCAATAGCCCAAAGCGAATCCGAGCCTGTATTTTTTCCAATTCAGAAAATTCAATCAGCCCACTATTGTGAGCCTGCTTATTCGTTTGAAGCTCTCCCAACAATGCTGAAGCTTCAGTGAAATCCTCTTTCACCGCTTGCAATGCCTCTTCAAAATTGCCCATTTCAATCATTTCAATCAATAGCTCATGGGTAAATGGTTTGCCGGAGCCTTCAGTGGCAAAAATTCCGTCTAAAAGTTCCCGAACGCTCACCAAAGTAAAACTTTCCTGACATTGAACCTGTGCCCCGGCTTTTTCCGCCTTGTCTAAATTGCTGCGCAGAAAGAAATGCGGAACAGCCAGGTCTTTACAGGTGTCGCAATTGCAAGGTACCTTTTGCTCAACTTTCATACGTTCGTTAAAATGAAAGCTGCGGTTTATAGCGTCAATATCGCGTGCAATGGTACTCAACAACTCCTTACTATTTCGGCCTTTATTGTCAGATTGGAGGGTGATTTTCTTTTCTCTGTAACTTTCTACTACTTCAACACGTGCTCCCTGGTCGTAGAAGACCGCTCCTCGTTTCCACATGATCGGCGGCGATTCAAGCAAGTGGTGTTGGCGAACGATTAGCCGTGCGATAATATCCTTTGGCATGAAGGTATATTGGTAATGCAATTGCAAAAGGGTAGGGGCTTTCCAGATGTATCCTTCCGGCGACTCATCTGGCAGGAGTGATGGAACAATGTATAGTCCATCTTTTTCCGGGGCACGATAGCAAAGCTCGAATTTTTCCATCAGGAGGAGTAACTCCTCAAAATAATCCTCGTAAGCCTCACAGCCCCAAACCTGATTCAAATCCTGGCGTGTAAAATGGCCGTTGTCTTTTTTCTCCCGGGTATGATCCAGCACAGTGTAGACTGCTTGTGTAGCCCATTTCGGACGAAGTATGACCCGCTTGTTTAGCCCTGCAATATCATTAAAATGCAGAAAGGCTCCCAAATCATGCAGAAACTCGAGTAAATAGTCCTGTTTTTGCTTGTCTGTGATGCCCTCCTGTTTACAAATGGCCCTGAAGTCTTCAAGTGGGATATGATCTGCTGCAACGGATTCCAATTTGCGACGAATACTTGCCCACTTTTTAGGAACCTTTTCCCCTCGTCTGAATTGTGGCAAACTCCGGATATGCCATTCTATGTGATTACGGAGGTCCAGAACGCCGCTCCTATTGGTGAGCAGGTTCACCACTTTTGGATTAGCATCCTGCACATTTGGGTAATCACGACGCAGGTCGCTCATGGGGAGGTTGGGTTGCATGTCGCCTTTTTGATTTACTACCAAAAGCAACAGACTGTCTTTGCCATAGATTTCCTGCATTTGCAGCCAATAGTCGAATTGCTCTTCCTTACGACCATCGCAAAGGAGCAAATAGAGTGATTTTTTAGTCAGGAAAAAACGATGCGTGGCGTGGTAAACTTCTTGCCCTCCAAAATCCCAGATATGCATGATAAAGTCTGGAGATTGACCATCCAGGTGCAGCCTGCTCACTTTGATGCCGGGTGTACTGTCATTTACTTCATCCGGTGGTGTAGCGTCAGGGTCTTCAATTTTTCGTGCAAGGGTGGTTTTCCCGGCGCCGGCATCGCCTAAAATCAGCAATTTAGCTTCATATACTACCTCTGATCCCTGCTCTGCTATTTCCCTAAAGTAATTATGCAAAGCAAAGCGACCCTGTTTCACAATTTCAGGCGGAGGAGAATCCAAACCCTCATTCCCTCCCAGCCACAAATGCTCCAACTTATCTGCGCCCTCTGGCAATGCAAATTCTTTCAGGTAATTTTCACTTAAATCGAGGAATCTCAGGTTAGGCATTTTTTCCAAACCTGCCATGGATGTCAGCGCATTACCCCGCAAATTGAGCGCTTCGATCCGTTCAAGCGGGAGGAGTTGAACTACTTGTAGCCATTTTTCGTCCGTCAACCCTAAATCATAAAAATTTAAGCCTGCTAATGTATTATCCGGATGGAGTACATACTGCGGTTGCCAAAGTTTTGGCCGATCGGGATCTTTACGGCAGGCCATCACATTTTGAATGGGATCATGGCCTGTTTCAGCTGCGGGATGCAGGGTAATGCCAATAACAGATTCAATGTTGTGTATGATGGCTGGTTTGATCATAAGGTTATATAAACTGATTAGTTATTATTAGAATTCCCTCCCCCGTCCCCTCCTGCTTGCATAAACTCCCCAACGTCGCGCACCCATGCTCACAGGAAGGACCGTCTGGCTAACCAACTGACTGGAGGACGAGGCGGAAGCCGACACTGTCGTAACGGTCTCCCGGCCCGTTGAAGTAGCGGTAAGCAGAGCGGCAGTGCCGAGGGTGGCCGCCCCAATCGCCGCCGCGAATAACGCGTTTAACGCCCTCTGCTGAGCAGCGCGGATTGATTTTTCGTTCCGCAGTGTACTTGTCAAACCAATCTTCACACCATTCAAACACATTGCCGCTCATATCGTATAAGCCCCAGGCATTGGGAAGCAACAGCCCCACATCATGTGTTTCACGTTCACTGTTTCCATTAAACCAGCCTACCTGTTCCAGTAGGTCGGAACCGGCATAAAGGAAAGGCTTTGGGGCTCCGCCTTTTGCCGCATATTCCCATTCTGCATCGGTAGGCAGCCGGTAGCCGTCTGCTTTGATATTTATGTTTACCGGGCCTTCATTAGGCAATTTCCAGGTTTTACCATCCCAGCCGTATGGATCCTGGCCTGGGGTAAGGTAAACAGGGTTTCGCCCGATTATCTTGCTCAGCGCATTGCAAAATACGGCTGCATCAAACCAGGATACGTTCTCTACCGGGCGCAAAGGGCCTTTGAAATCAGAAGGATCGCTGTGCATCACGGCTTGCCATAGCTCCTGAGTTACGGCGTATTCCGCCATCCAAAAGGAATCAAGCTGCACCGGGTGCTGCGGTAATTCAGAATTATAAATATCCGGCTCGCTCTCCACGCTGCCCATCTGGAATTCTCCTTCCGGTATTTGCACCATACGGAAGCTTAGGTTAGCCTGCGGGAGCAAACTTTGTGTATAGTAATGTGGGTTGGTCATAAAATAACCTGATTAAATAAGGGGAAAGATACTGCATACTTTAATAATAACCCCAACGGCGGCGTAGCCGCCAAAAACGGCTTTAGCCGTGACATTCCTGTAGACCGCAAGGGGAAATGGATGGTTTATAATGTGTGAACAGCGTTAGCCGTGACATTTTTTGCCGGGATAAAGGTTGGCATCATAACCAATCATAAAACCGGGCATTTTATAATGTCACGGCTACGCCATTCTGATATTGATTAATTCCCCATTTCCCTGCGGGCTACAGGAATGTCACGGCTAACGCCGTTTTTTGCGGCTGCGCCGGATTTGGGCGGCTGCGCCGCTGGGGGTTACTGCATTACCACCACTCGTCCGCTCCAGAACCGACCTTCCTGCGCTACCTGAACCCAATACACGCCTTGAGCCAACCGCCCTAAAGGCAATTTTGAGCGCTGCTGGATGCCGTTTTGCTGTTGTACCAATCGGCCAGTGGCATCCCAAATGCTCAAATCAAAAGGCTGGGCATCATTGAGTCCTTCGGCTTGCAGGGTGAATTCCCCCCGGTTAGGATTGGGGAAAATGCCCAGCGCGCCGGGCACAAATGGCTGGAAGGTAGCGCTGGTTTGACAAGGAACAAAAGGCCCGCCAGGTGATCCCTTCAAACATCCATCCATCCAGGCTTGGGGCAGATTCGGATTGCCCACAGAGTCTATCAGCTCCAGGGTGTATCCATTGCCGTCGGCGCCGGTGGGCCAGGGTAACGCTGTGCCGTAGTACACAGATTGGTACAAGCGGCCATTGGCATCGTACAGGCGGAGCGCATCTCCGGAGCCGCTCAAACCAAACGCAAAGGGCCCGGCAATATTCGGCACCGTTGGGTAAACCAGGGCAAAAGAGTCCTGATTGCGGTACAAAACCAGGTACTCCCCGGGGGAGAGCACAGTTGGATCAGGCAGGATATAGGTATTGTCTTCAGCAGCATCCTTAAAAATCCAGTTGGAAAGATCCACCGGTTGATTGCCTTTATTGTACAACTCCACCCAATCTTCTGCATTGGCGTCCGGCGCCGAGGCATAGTTGATTTCACTGATCTGAACAACTTCCGTACAGGGCGAATAAGCCGCTCCCGGCGAGCCATCAATACAGCCCGGGAACCAGGATTCCGGCAGGTTTGGGTCCAGACTATCGGCGCGCAGCTCAAGACTTGGGCCCCATCCATCTGCCGCCAAAGGCCAGGGTGTGTTGTTGTCGTAGGTCATGTGCAACACTAGCTCATCAAAGCGATTGTACAGGCTTATGGTTTCGCCGTTGTTGCTCAAACCAAAGCCTATCGGCCCCCAAACGGGTACTTGCGGGTGCTGACTATGGAAACGGGCGGTATCCTGCGCAAGCACCAGGCGTCCCTGAGGCGCCACCACGGTGCCCTGCGGGAAGCTGAAATTGTTCAATGGATTGCCATCGGTGAGGCGCCAGCCTGAAATGTCCAATGCTCCATTGCCATAGTTCAAAAGCTCAATCCAGTCGTCGGAATTACGGGTGCTGTCAGGGTGGTAGTGCAATTCACTGATGGCCATACGCCCCTGAAAGCCTGTTGGCGCAAATACCGCCCGGAAAAGGGTGCTCTGGTTGGCATTTACGACAATGGTTGCATGGGTATCTACAGCCGTCAGAATCTCGTTGGTATCCCAGTACAAAAAGGCATACCCGGGCTCCGGAATGGCCGTCATGCTGATCTCATTGCCATCGAAATAAATGCCGCTCCAGGGCAGAGGGCCTGGGGTGATGGTGTTCAGGGTTATTCTGCCAGCTTCGGCCGGGAATACATCCAGGGTCACTTGCACTTGTCCATTCAGACCGAGGTCGCTTTGGATGAAATTGCGCAGTTGTTCGTTGCGTATGGTTAATTCAGACTGGTATGCGAGGTGGTTTCCGGTAAACACATTCATTTGTCCGGGTATGTCGTTCGGATTTCCCCAGCGGGCATACAGCTTGGGCATTTCAATCACGGTTTGGTCGTACATCCTTTGTTCCACACTGGTCATAATTTCTGGCTGATAGGCTGTATTCATCAAATCGGCAAAACGGTTGATGAAATAGTTCCTGAACCGCGGATTTTGCATGCCGCGCTGCCAGATTCGGGTGAATGGGTTATTTGGGTCCATGTCCAGGACATAACGGATGGAATTATCATAAGCGGTGGTCCAGCCATTTGGCGCCAAGGCCAATTCAAAATCCTGAACGCAAAAACGCCACCTGAAGCCTGTTTTGTTAGAACGGTAAATTTTGATGTTGTTTCCAGGCCAGTCGCGGTTGCCCACCCACGATTGCGCTATGATATAATCGTTGTAATACCGCATATCAAAATGCTGGTTGGCTTGTTCCCAAAAATCGGCATCGGCAGGATTCAAGGCGTCAAATGACTCCATATCCTGGTAATAACCATCGGTAGAGCCTTCAATGGCTCTCAAAACACCGCTGTACCAATAGCTCAGGGAAAGCAGATCCATGGAGTCTTTATCACAATCGTCCTGAGCCTTAAAAAACTCTGTGTCGAATTTCTCTCTCAGTTCATACAAGCCAAAGTAATTGCCGTTGATGTACACAGATACCGGTCGCCATCCGCTGTAGTAATTGTTGGTTAGCTGACCGGTTGCTTCCACTGCGCAGGCATCTTTGTACGGGTACCATAAAAACTGGTTGCTGCCGTTACGCAGGTAAATTTTGTCGTAGGTAATGTGTTTGGGTTTGGTGGGCACAAATGCGTGATCCACCGGACCATCGCCCAGGGCAGAGTGGGCAAAATTAATCTGAAAAGAATGTTGTGGTTGGAAACGGCTTCCTCCGGCGCCGCCGTCCATTTGCATGGCTGCCTGCTGGGAAATGATCAGGCGGTGTGTGTCCTGCAGGTCAAAATATTCTACATGGGCTGATTTTTCCCAGTCGGTCCACCAGTTGTCAAAAATACCGTTTGGTCCGAACAGGTTTTCCTGCTGGGTGGTAACGGAAAGGATGGGTGTGGTGTGGTTAATGCCCAACAGATAGCTGGAAGCCACCAGCTTGCTGGGCAAAATACCCGGTTCAAAAACACGCGCTTTCAGCACTGCTGAATAGGGAATAGTGATCGGGGTTCCATCATATAGCGGATCATTTTCATCCGGATCGCTGCCATCCAGGGAATATCGAATGATTGAATTGGGGCCATTCGGGTTGATAATAGTGGTGGTGATGATGTTGTTATAAAGTCCGGCGGGTGTTTGAATAACCGGCGGCAACAAATAGTCCTGAAAGGTTTCAGACTGGTTATTGGTCTGCCCGGGTGTTGGCGGCGCGAAAATGACTATATTCTGGGAAGAATCGGGAAAACTGCCGTTGCTGTTATCCAGATTTTTGGTGTTTACAACCAAACTGCTGGCAAGTTGCAGGTCGGGTGTGAACAGGTAAACGGTGTCGCCCTCAGCGGAGAGTTTAAAATTGGTATGGAGGCTGAGGGAGGAGCTAATTTGCTGAAAATCAGCCGATAAGGTAGTGTCCTGGGTCAATTTTATATTGAAATCAACATACGTATACACGATATTGGGATCCGTCCAGGCTACATCAAAGGCCAGGCTGGTAATGTACCCGGGCGTCAATCCGGCGGCAATCAGCTCATCGGCACGCACCAGGAATTGGTGTCGCGAGGCCCAATACCAGTTGCCATAAGGAGCGGGATAATCGAACGGGGAATTTTGAAGACTCCCGCTGCCAACCACCACCTGGTTGATGCGCATATTTGGGCGCATTTTTGCCCGGTTGCCAAAAGGTGCGCCACAGGCAAATTCGCTGCCATCGTTGAAGGTGTAGGACGATGAAAAATAGGAAGTGCTGCTTTGGTTAAAGACTGAGTTGACAGTGTACCCTGCATTATTGTATGAACATGTATTCACCAGCAGATTTGAAACTCCGTCCCAGTAGATAGAATCACTGAAAAGGTGTTCGTTCCAACCAATTACCGGGGTAAAAGTGCCGGTATTATGTACTTGTTTGAACAAGGTGATTGGTGTGCGGTTTTTGCCGCTGCAAAAAATGACTTTGTATTCGTTCGGCGCCAAAACCACATTAGGAAACCGCCACATATCGGGTTTATTCAGCCGGTCTGAAAGTCGGTAATTGAGCAAAGAAACCGTGTCCGGGCCCGGGTTATACAATTCAATCCAATCAGGATATTCACCGTTTTCATCAGCTACAGTGCTGTAATTTCTGTTGGACCCTTCATTGATGAAGATGTTTTGTGCATTGATCTGCATACAGGTAAGCAGCAACGCAGTCATTGCGAGCAGGGTATTTTTCATAGACAATAAGGGTGAAAGCCACCTTCTTGGTCAGTAGCTTGAGCTAAATATTGCGCAATAATACCACAATAAAAATATGCCCGCCGGTCAAAATATGCCACCCGCAGACACAACCTCACAGCAGCGGCGCAGCCGCCCCCAAACGGCGTAGCCGTGACATTATAGCAAGCCCCCCCGGCCATGCAAGGGCACGACCGGGGGGGAGATTGCAGTGTTGGATGGTGGTCCAACAACAATTATCAGTATGTCTAAGGTATCAATTACCCTTTGCCACCTTTAGCAGCTTCAATTACTGCTTTAGAAACGCTTTCTGGTGGTGGTGCATAGTGGCTGAATTCCATGGTGCTGGAAGCACGGCCGGAGGTCAGCGTACGCAGTTGGGTAACATAACCGAACATTTCAGACAGAGGTACTTCAGCCTGGATGGCTACTGCACCGCCCATACGGGTTTCCTGACCTTTTGGCAGACCGCGACGACGGTTCAAGTCGCCAATAACCGGACCAACATATTCTTCCGGAGTGATTACCTCCAGCTTCATGATTGGCTCCATGATTTGTGGCTTGGTAGCCGGAGCAGCTGCGCGGAAACCTTCTTTCGCACACAATTCGAATGCGATAGGCTTGGAGTCCACTGCGTGCATGCTACCGTCGGTAACACGTACTTTCATGGAATCAATGTTGTAACCGGCCAGAATACCATTGTTCATCATCTGGTTGAAACCATCCATGATTGGCTTTTGGTAGTTCTTGTCGATAGCACCGCCCACGATAGCCCACTCGAACTGCAGTTTTTTCTTGCCGCTCTTGAAGTCTTCGCTGTTCAGGAAATCTTCATCAGCAGGGCCGAGTTCGAATTCCATATCTGCGAAGAGACCGGAACCACCGGTTTGCTTTTTCAAGCGTTCGCGGTGTGAAGTAGTTTTGGTCAGAGCCTCTTTGTAGTTTACCTGAGGAGCACCCTGGTTGCACTCAACCTTGAATTCGCGACGCAGACGGTCAACGATGATCTCAAGGTGAAGCTCACCCATACCGGAAATTACGGTCTGGTTGGTGTCTTCGTCGTAACGTACACGGAAAGTTGGATCTTCTTCAGCCAGTTTGTTGAGGGCCATACCCAGCTTATCCAGGTCTTTCTGTGTTTTTGGCTCAACTGCCAAACCGATTACCGGTTCCGGGAACACCATAGATTCGAGCACGATCGGGTGGTTCACATCGGAAAGGGTATCGCCGGTACGGATGTCTTTAAAGCCAACTGCTGCCGCGATATCGCCTGCTTCTACAGAGTCGATCGGGTTTTGTTTGTTGGCGTGCATTTGGTACAAACGGCTGATACGCTCTTTGTCGTTGGTACGTGTATTCAAGACGTAAGAACCTGCATCCAGCTTACCAGAGTAAACGCGGATGAAGCACAGGCGACCTACGAATGGGTCGGTAGCAATTTTGAATGCCAGTGCAGTGAACGGATCATTCACAGACGGTTTGCGCTCTACTTCCTGATCTGTTTTTGGATCAGTGCCTTTAACCGCTTCGATGTCGATTGGAGAAGGCAGGAAGTAGCAGGCAGCGTCGAGACAAGCTTGTACACCTTTGTTTTTGAAAGCAGAACCGCACATTACCGGCGTCATTTTCAGATCACAAACGGCTGCGCGTACAGCTGCACGCATCTCTTCTACGGTGATGCTGTCCGGATCATCGAAGAATTTTTCCATCAGGTTGTCGTCGTAAGAAGCTACTTCTTCAACGAGTTGCTGACGCAGTTCGTGTACTGTTTGCTTGAGGTCGTCCGGAATTGGAATTTCCGTGTAGGTCATGCCCTGGTCGTGCTCGTTCCAAACGATGGCTTTACCAGTTACGAGATCCACAACACCTTTAAAGTTGTGCTCGGAACCGATTGGCACCTGGAGTGGAATAGCATTAGCGCCCAGTTTGGCTTTCATGTCCTTCACTACCATCATAAAGTCGGAACCGGCGCGGTCCATTTTGTTCACGAAGCCGATACGCGGTACGCGGTAGTTGTCGGCCAGACGCCAGTTGGTTTCAGACTGAGGTTCTACGCCGTCTACAGCGGAGAAAAGGAACACCAGACCGTCGAGAACGCGCAATGAGCGGTTAACCTCTACGGTAAAGTCTACGTGACCTGGGGTGTCAATGATGTTGAAATCGTATTTCTGTCCTTCAACCGTCCACTGGCATTTGGTTGCAGCAGAGGTGATGGTGATACCGCGCTCCTGCTCCTGTTCCATCCAGTCCATCGTTGCGGCGCCTTCGTGCACCTCACCGATTTTGTGGTTAACACCGGTATAGAAGAGCGTTCGCTCGGTGAAAGTCGTTTTGCCCGCGTCAATGTGGGCGGCGATACCAATATTCCGGGTAAACCGAAGGTCCGTTGCCATGACTTTTTACTTTATTGAATGTGTGAAGAAATATGAATGAGAATTTTGGGTTTATACGGCCTTTCGGAACAAAGTATCGTTTCTTGGCTAAAAATTACTTTTTTCCTAGAGGTTAATTTTGTGTAAACCCAATGTGTTTTAAGAAAATTTTGAGGGGCGCCTAAAGTTGGCAGCCATCAAAACCTCTAAAAACGCGGATACCGCCGAACAGTGCTTTCCCGGATTAGAGGATCGGGTATGCAATGTTCGGCGGTAGAGCGTAGGATTGGCCTGGCTTAACGTCCACGGAAGTGTGCAAAAGCGCGGTTCGCTTCTGCCATTTTGTGTACGTCTTCGCGTTTTTTTACCGCGTTGCCTTCGCCTTTGGCAGCAGCCATTACTTCGGCGGCGAGTTTTTCGGCCATGCCTTTGCCGCTGCGGGCGCGGGCGTATTTAATCATCCACTTGATACCAATAGAGATCTTGCGGTTGGCCGGAAGTTCTGTTGGAATCTGGAAAGTAGAACCGCCTACACGACGGCTACGTACTTCCACTTGTGGCATAACGTTGTTGAGTGCTTTTTTCCACACTTGCAGCTCGTCCTCGTTGGTGCGGTTTTTTACGATGTCCAATGCATCATAAAAAATGCTGAACGCAACGCTCTTCTTGCCGTCCCACATCAGGTTATTCACGAAACGTGTTACCATCGTATCGTTGTAACGCGGATCGGCGGCCAATACTCGAGGTTTCGGTTTGTGCTTACGCATTGTATAATAAGGTGAATGTGTTTAAGGAATTTATTTCTTCGGACGCTTGGTGCCGTATTTGGAACGGCTCTTGTTCCGCTTCTGCACACCGGCGGTATCAAGCGCGCCGCGTACAATGGTGTAACGCACACCTGGCAGGTCTTTTACACGACCGCCACGTACGAGTACGATGGAGTGTTCCTGAAGGTTGTGGCCTTCACCCGGGATGTAGCAGATCACCTCGATACCATTTACGAGGCGTACCTTGGCTACTTTACGGAGTGCGGAGTTCGGCTTTTTCGGCGTCGTGGTGTACACACGGGTGCATACGCCGCGCTTCTGCGGGCTGGCATTGAGCGCTCGGCTCTTGCTCGCATACTCCACCTTTTCGCGGCTTTTCCGCACAAGTTGATTGATGGTTGGCATACCGTTATTTTAAGTGAAAATGAGATAACTCGTTCAAAATCAATGAAAAAGGGAATAAAAAATGCCCCCTCTTTCAAAAGCGGAGGCAAAGGTAGCACGATTTTGTGCTATTTTCCAAGAAGAATGGAAAGATTTGTTTGAGAAATGCGGTGTTTTTACCTGAGCACCGTTACATCTCCTTCAAATTTTAACTCTTCCCCATCTATAAACCGTACCAGAGCATACCAGGCAAAAACACCGTCCACTTTCTGACCCTTGGCCGTGCCATCCCAACCCAAATTAGGCTCGTTCAAATCGAAATTGGTGTTCTCGTACACCATACTGCCCCAACGGTCAAAAATGCGCAAAAGGGTAATCTGTGATGCCGCAGGTCCACCAAAACCAGTGAAATGGTCATTAGGATATGGCTTATCCGGTGAAAATATATTCGGGAAATACACCGGACGATCTTTTTTAACCCTGATATGCACCGTGTCAAAGGCCATACAACCATCTTCATCCGTTATTTTTACAATGTACGTGATGTTATCAATAGCCGTTGCTACCGGATTGGGCACATCTGTTTCACTCAATCCGGTTCCCGGGGTCCAGTCAAATATCACCGGCCTGCCAAGCGGCGCTGTCACTGTTGTAATATCTACCGTAAATCCTAAATCCAGGGTGGTATCCTGCGGAACAGCCGCCACAATCAACGCCGGGGGCTGACTGATGGTGGCAAATACGGAGTCCTGACAACCAAAGGCGTCCTTGATTTTTACCCAATAATCGCCTGCCAGCAGGTTTTTTAAGGTGTCGGAAGGGAAAAACTGAACACCATCCGGACTGAACGAATATGGAGGCCGGCCCCCCAAACCTTCCACACGGATTTCGCCCTCCGGAGTGCCGTTGCAAATCAAATCCAATACATCTATCAGGTTCACCGCTATATCTGGTGGCTCAGTGATGAAAACGCCGCTCACTACCACACATTCATTGCGGTCAGACACCGTTACATCGTATTGGCCTGGCGCCAGGTTGCTGATGGTATGGGTAACTGCTCCGTTCGACCACTGATATTGATACAAGCCCACTCCACCCGATGGAATGGCCTCTGCCATACCGTCGTTCGCGCCAAAGCAAGATATATCTACAGTATCTACCATCAGTTCAAGTTGCGGATTATCGGTTACGGTTACTGTAAAAGTACCTTCACACAGTACCGCATCGATGGCCTGAATGGTATAAACTCCGGCAGCAAAGCCACCCTGCGAATTGCTAGGAATATATCCGCTGCCCCAGTTGAACTGTACCGGGTTTTTTCCATTGGTTACATTCAATACAATTTCTCCATTGGAATCACCAAAACACAAGGGCGGCGCTACCACCGCTTCAGCCGTGAGTATCCGTTCATCCACCTGAATGTCCAGTTCTGTTTCGCAATTATTGGCGTCTCTGATGACCAGATTTACCAAGCCAACCCCAAGATTTTCCAGGGTGTTGCTGTTGGTAAACGGGCCGTTGTTCCAGCTGAACTGGTATGGCGGTGTGCCGCTGGTTATATTGTTAATCACTACCTGTCCGTTGGCTGTGCCGTTACAGTCAGGCGCTGCAATAACGGTGTCTACTTCCACATCCGGGAAAATGGTAACGGATTGAATATCAGTTACTTTGCAACCCAGATCTGTTTCCAGGGTAAGTACCACAGGGTTAACTCCAGGGGTGTTGAAGGAAACTGTGTGTGGGCCGGGGCCTGTTGCGGTTTGTGGTGTAGCAAAGGCGCCAAAACTCCATTTCCAGCCTGTAATGGCGCCGATTGGGAAGGATGAGGCATCTATTACCTGCACATCTGTTCCCAAACAAACAGCAGATGGGATGGTTTCAAACTTAGCTTCTGGTCCCAGGAATTCGCCGGTGCCGCCAAATTCTACTGAAAAACCGTTGCCTGTGGCGGAAAAGTTGTTCACAACCAGCGCGTAAGTTTCTCCCTGCACCATATCCAAAGGCCTCAGCCAGGCATCATCTCCTGACTCTGAGCAACCGGCATCCTCGCTGATATCGGGGTCGCCATTGCGCATGCCGGTGGGGCCCAGGCAGGCCGCCGAGTTGATACCCTGGCTCTGCCCGGAAGCCATACAGCGCTCCAATACTTTCCCGTTACAATTGCCAATGCCGTTGGGCAGCCGATAAATCACGAAGTCCAGATCGTCGGGGCCATTTAACGGGGTAAGGGTCATGGTCAGGGTGCCGGATTGAGAGCAGGTCCAGACAAACCAGGTGGAGTTGGATTCAAAAATGCCCGGAACTCCGTTATTGAAACAGGCGGCATCCTGCATTTCACCATTATTGGTGCCGGCCCCTGTTACATATTTTACCACAAAAGGCGATTTGTCGCACAAAATGGAAGCAGTTGGGCAGTCAGAAGTTGGTTCAACCGGCGGGTTGTAGTTGTTGATACATATTTGGAAAGTGCCTGTTTGACCACCAGCGCCCTGCACCCTGATCAGGTAGGTGTATCCTACAAACAGCCCGCCTTTATACGCTTCTGCCACATTGGCATTCCCAGAGGCTGCATCGCACACCAGTTCGTTGATCACACCGCCGCAAGTGCCAAAATAGAGGGTAACCTGAGGGTCTTGCAGGGTTCCGCCGGGCGATTGCGCTGTTGCTCCCCGAACAGTGATGGTGATATCCGTGGCGGTAGGCGTATAGGTAAACCACACGTCGTTTTGCACCGAACCAAAGCAGCTGGGCACTCCATAGGTGGAAGGTGTTGCTCCAACATTGGTGAAGGCATCTGCCGGGCTACAAAAATTGGGGCCGTTCGGCAGGGCAATAGGGCTGGAACACTCATCGTTGGTTGGTTGCGCGTAAGCAACCTGCGCCAAAAGGGCAAAAGCGAGTAAAAAAAGCGTTTTTCTCATGGTATGATGTTTATCTGGGATGGGAGATTGGTCAAAAACCAGTTTTCAAGTGTGTATAAGACGCAAGAACCCCCTGCTTTGTTGGATGATACTTATGTCAAATATTTCTTAAGATTTGGTAACGCTGCGTTTTCCCCTATCTGTTCAGCGTAATCCGGCGCAAAATTGACGTAAATTAGCCAATAATGCTTCCAAAGAGATTCCCTACTTTTGCGCCCGATGAAACAGCTCCCCAACGCACTCACCCTGGCTAATCTGTTCTGTGGTTGTTGTGCTATCCTCCATATCCTGTATTGGCAGCCTGAAACGGCGGCGCTGTTTACGGCCGGGTCGTTCCTTTTCGACTATCTGGATGGTATGGTAGCGCGGGCGTTGAAAGTGAGTTCTCCATTGGGGAAGGAACTGGATTCCCTGGCAGATGTGGTTAGTTTTGGCGTTGTTCCGGGTGCTATGTTGTATCAAATGCTGGTTGGCCAGGTACCGTTTCCCGGTAGTCAATCAGGTTTGATTCAGTTACATGCGCTTCCGGCTTTCATCTTAACGGCATTTTCAGCATTCCGGTTGGGCAAATTTAACCTGGATACCCGGCAAACCAGTTATTTTTTAGGTCTGAGTACGCCAGCCTGCACGGTTTTTGTACTTGGACTGACGCTTGGAGTTCATCACAACCGTTTTGGCGCCGGCGTATTATCTGACATGCCCTGGCTTATTTACGGGTTGATCGCTGTTTTATCCTGGCTGCTGGTAAGTGAAGTGCCAATGTTCGGGATGAAGATTAAACGTTTTGACTGGAGAAGTAATGTGCTGAACCTGGTTTTCGTGGCATTACTCGTAGTGTTTTCCTTTGTCCTCAAAGAGTTGGCGCTCTCCGCCATCATCGTTTGTTACATCCTTTTGTCTGTCATTCAAAAAAAGCAAATATTGGCAGGATAGACCTGTCGCAATCGTTCCATAACATGAAATTCATTGCAGAAATCGACATCATGCCGCACCGCGAGTTGCTGGATCCTCAGGGCAAAGCCGTGGTAAACAATATGAAACACCTCGACATTTCCGGTGTACAGGATGTGCGTATTGGCCGCCACGTAACCATGACCCTGGAGGCTAACAGCGAAACCGAAGCGCGCCAAAAGGTTGAAACAGCTTGCCAGAAACTGCTGGCTAACCTCATCATGGAAACCTTCCATATTTCCATCAAAGCTGCTTAATGCTGTATATCGTTCCTACACCCATCGGCAATCTCGAAGACATGACCCTTCGCGCCATTCGTGTGCTGAAGGAGGTGTCGGTGGTGTTGGCGGAAGATACCCGTACCAGCAAGCGGTTGCTGGATCATTTTGAGATCAAAACGCCACTACGCGCTTTTCACGCACACAACGAACATGCTGTGGTAGAGCGCGTAGTGGATGAATTGGCATCCGGAGTGGATATGGCTCTGGTTTCGGATGCAGGTACTCCGGGCATTTCAGATCCCGGATTTCTGCTCTCCCGCGCCTGCAGGCGCAAAGGGGTGCGCGTGGAGTGCTTACCTGGGGCAACTGCTTTCGTGCCGGCACTGGTGGCCAGTGGATTGCCTTGCGACACTTTTCATTTCGAAGGGTTCCTGCCGCACAAAAAAGGGCGCCAAACCCGGCTCAAGTACCTTTCGGCGCTGCCCCATACCTTCGTTTTGTACGAATCGCCTTTCAGATTAATTAAGTGTTTGGAAGAGCTCCGGGAACACTGTGGTCCAGAGCGCGAGGCTTGTGTAGCCCGCGAATTGAGCAAAAAATTTGAAGAGGTTAAAACGGCCAGTATCGCCGACCTAATCACACATTTTTCCAGCAAGGAAGTGAAAGGAGAAATTGTGGTGGTGGTGGCCGGCGCATAACTTTAGCGCCAAAGCGCCTGGCTTCCTTCAGCGGCAAATTGCACTTCCAGCAAGTGCGGGAAATAGTCTTTCAGGCTGTCAATGTGCGACACAATGTAAATCTGCCTGAACTGTTCCTGCAGGTAATTCAACGCCAGCATCATTTCCAGGCGCCGTTCTTCATCCTGGCTGCCAAAGATTTCATCAAAAGCAAGGAATTCCATACGCTGGCCTGAACCGCTCAGGTCCATGATTGCCTTAGTAATGGCAATCCGCAGACAAAAATTGGCCAAATCTACTTCCCCGCCACTAAACCGGTCTATGGGGTAAAAAATCCCCCCGTCGGCTATAGCGAAGTCAAAATTCTCATCCACCAGAATACCCTCGTACTTGCCTTTGGTGATTCGGGTGAATAACTCGCTGGCCTCACGGGTGATGCCCGGACTTACCTTCTCCAGGATCTCGGTTTTGAACAATCCCAGCATTTCAGCCAGTTTGCGCAGCAGTTCCACTTCTTCCAGTTTGTGGCTGATTTGTGCCAGAATGCTGTCGTTGATGCGCAGTTTTTCCGCAGCTTTTTCCTGTTCTGTTTGCAGTTCGTGGCCGATTTTCTCCAGCTCACGCAGGGCTTCCGATTGCTTCTGATACCGTTCGGTAAAATCAGCCAGTGCCTGACGCGCAGCATTGTATGCAGCTTCTTCAAATCCGAGCTTATCCAGCATTTGTTGCTTGGCAGCCATATCGGATGTGGTTTGCTGTAGAGCAGTCTGGTTGTTGCGCAGGTTGTTTTCAGTAGCAGGCAATTCCCGGTCCAGGTAATTGGTTTGGGATAAATACTCGCGGTAACTGGTTTCCTGAGCAGAAAGTCGGTTTTTTAATTGCTGATAAGACTGTTCATCAAATTGTACCTCTCCGATTTCCCGCAGAATGGTTTCATCTGCTTTGATACGTGCTTCCAGCAATTTCTGCTGGTCGGTTTCGGCCAGAAGTTGTCGCTCCAGTTCTTTCAATCGGGTTTGCTCCTGAAGCCATTTTTCCAATCTGCTGCGGGCTTCCTCCTGCTGTGCTTTGAGTTGCAGACCTTCGGCAGTAACTACTTTTTTCCGGTCGTCGAGGGTTTGCAATTGCTCCTGTTGCAGCTTGTTGATTTCAGTTTCCAGCGCCGACAGAGCGTGTTCATAGCCGGCCAGCAGGGGTTGCAGACAGGTTGGGCAATTGCCCGCGTTACCAAGAGCCCTCAGGTTGCCCAGTTTTTCCTGTCGCTCCCGAATGCCTGCCTGTATGCCACCAATTTGTTGATTTAAGCCGGTGAGTTCTGTGCGGCGTGTATCCATGGCCGCCTCCAGGTCGGCAATCACTTGTTGTGTGGCGCTCAGGTTTTGGGTTACGGCATCCCGGGCGTTCAGGTCTTCCCGGATTTGAATAGTTTTCTTTTCAAGAGCCAGTAGCTGCACTTTGCTTTCTTCAATCTTGGCTAAACGAGCCTGGCGGTTGATTTGCCTGGTGTGTTCGGTTTCCAGCCAATCCAGTTGCTTCTTTTCCTGCTCAAACTGGGCCCAACTGAGTCTGGCCTCAGCTAAAGTGGTCTTCAGCGCTTGCAATTCAGCCAATTTTGATTCGAGACTGCGTTTTTGCTGTTCCAATCCGGTCAGTCTTTCATTGAGTTGGGTGCGGTCATTGAGCAGGGCATGGTGCTGCTTAAAACGGGCTTCTTCATGACTGAATTTTTCCTGCTCTGTTTTGTATTGCGATTGGGCGCTGTTCAGTTGTGTTTTGGCTTCTTTAGTTTGTAACTGGTTCGATTCCAGCAGATTGCGTCTCTCCTCCATGGATTCTTTCAACGCGGCAATCGCTTCATCCGAAAGCAGGTTTTGTCGCTGCCCGATGGCCTGACTACTCAAATCCCGCAAGTCGTAATTGATGCGTATTTGTGTTTCATCCAGCATATCCAGTCCCAACATCCTGCGTACCATCTTTTTTCGGGCTTCGCCGGTGGTCTCAGAAAGCTCGGAGAGCTCTTTTTGCCCGGAAAAAACGGAACGTTTGAAGGCATCCCTTTCCATGTGCAGGATTTTCACCAGCTCTTCATTGACAGGCGAAACACCCTTGGCAATCAGGTTGTCGTTTTTATACAATTCAGCGCCAACCGTGAGTGCTTTACCCCGAAATTCCCTTTTTACCCGGTATACTACCTCACCAATAGAGAAGGTGAGCTCCAGCTCCACCACCGATTTGGGGTCGGCAAAAGCTGAGCGGACGTGTATTTTGTTGCCCTCCTCCTTGCCAAACAGACAAAATAGAATAGCCTCGAACAGTGTGGATTTACCAGCTCCGTTTTTGCCGATAATCCCCACCAGGCCCTCCCGGAAATCCAGTTCCAGTTGGCTGTATTGTTTGTAGTTGGAAAGTCGAAGGCTATTGAGAATCATAGGTTTTCTGGCTGGAAATAACGATTGGCACGTTCAATCAACTGATTGGCCAGTGATTCGTCCTGTGGAAATTTACTGCGCAAATAATCAGCAAAAACCTTGTCGAGCCGGTCAAACTGGTGGCTCTCAATGCCTTGTACAAAGGTTCGATCGGAAAAGGTTTTGCGTTTAGGTATGATCTGGAAGGCTTCCGGGAATAATTGCTTCAATTTGATATTGCCCAATTCAAGGGTTTGTTCCGGGCGAATGTCATTAAAAGTAATGGATAAAATAGCATCCAGCGTTGGTTGGTTTTCCTGAAAATGCAACAGGGAGGCTTCCATTTCGGCTACAGAAAGTTCATGGCAATTGGATTGCTCCCAACGCAACCATGGACGGGTATTAATGGCTTCAAACTGAATTTGACAACTGTTGTCGGGAGCTATATCCAGCAGTAGAAAGCCCTTCTCTGAGTCAATTTCTGTGTCGCTCAACCGCTCAATACTACCTGAATACCAGGCATTTGGGTGTAAACTCAAGGATTGTACATTGTGCCAGTGTCCCAGTGCGATGTATTGGAATTGCTGTAGTTTTTCTTCAAACGCCGGCGGGAATATTTGTTCGCCATATTCCTCCATCAAGAAGCGTTTACCCAGCGAGGTATGCAGCATCAGGATGTTGAATTTGTCTGGTGCAGCCTCCAGTTTTTCCAGTTCCTGCAACAACAAACGCTGGTCGTTTATATGCGGAATACCATGTACCACTACTTGTCCGAAATGGTGTTTTTCCCAGGATTCTCCAAAAATAGGATATACCTGATCCAGGGTTCGAAGGGCTCTTAAAATGGGAGAGTTGTAAATGGTTTTGGGCGTTTCATGATTGCCGGCAATGATGCTGATCGGGATGCCTGCCTGACCAATCAGCCGGAGTTGTTCCAGTCCAAAGGTCAGGGCACGATTGGAGGGGCTCGGACGATGAAAGAAATCGCCTGAGTGGATAACCACATCCGGTTTAAGCTCCAATATTCGTTGCACCACCCGTTCGAAGGCGTCGTACACATCCTGTTCCCGGGTGTTGACACCCGCGTCGTTCACCCGGTCAAATGCCTGAAAGCCAAGGTGTGTGTCGGAAAAATGGAGTATTCGCATATGCTGCCGGGGTTAAAGCAGGTCTGATTGCCGCAACCGAACATACTCGATGTAATCGGTTTTGGGAGGATCGGTAAGTTCCAGATTTCGGGCAATGGTCACAATTTGTCCGCGGTGAAAAGTGCTGTGTTGCATGCAGTGCTGGATGATTTCAGCACTGTATTGCTCATAGGCCTTACCAGAAGTGTGCTTGTAACTGGTTGTCTGTTCGAAGTATTCGGCACTTTGGCGTTGTACAAAATGCTTGAAGGCTTCTGAATTTTGGAGTAAGCGTTCGAATAATTCGGCATCAGAGCCTTGAAAAGTGCTTGCCAAAAAGGTGGTTGGAGATATTTGTTGTAACCGTAATAGCCAGATGTCTTCCGCCGCCCAGATATGCAAAAGAGTGGCCCTCAGGCTTGGAAAGCTGGAAGGCACTTCTGCCGTCATTTTTTCAGCAGGTTTGGTTTTTAGCCATTGGACGATGCGCTCATTTGCCCAGTGGTTATAAGCTGCATAATCTTTAAGTAGAAATTCGAGTGTCATGGGCTGGGTTTGGAGGTTAATTGCAGTAAAAGGAGTGGATATTATGGAGATTTTCGTTCCAAAAGGGCCATATAAAACCCGTCGAATCCTTCGTCCTGAGGCAGGATTTTCTGATCGGAGATCAGGATAAAATCTTGCCCTGCCTGACTTTGAAGGAAGGTATGGACCTGCTCCTGGTTTTCAGAGGGTAAAATACTGCAAGTTGCATAAACCATTCGTCCACCGGGCTTGGTTATTGGCGCGTATGATTGCAAAATTTCCTGTTGGGTTTGTCGGAGCTGGACTATTTGCTCTGGCTGGAGCTTCCACTTGGCATCCGGATTTCGGCGCAACACACCCAGTCCGCTACAGGGTACATCGAGCAGAAGCCGGTCGGCGGTATTATAGAGTCGTTTAATGGTTTTTTTACTTTCAATGGGGCGGGTTTCGATATTATTAGCGCCGGCTCTGCGGGCTCTTTTTTTGAGTTCATCCAATTTCCAGGCATGGGTGTCGAGGGCAATAATGGAGCCTTTGTTTTGCATCATGGCGGCCAGGTGGAGGGTTTTGCCTCCGCCGCCTGCGCAGGCATCCACCACCCGCATGCCGGGTTCTGGCGCCAGGAATGGGGCTACTTTCTGACTGCTGAAATCTTGTACTTCGAACCAGCCTTTTTTGAAAACAGTGCTTTGAAACACATTTTTTCTTGCCTTTAGTACCAAAGCATCTGTATTGGGCATTTGCTGAGCCTCAATGGAATCGCGTTGTAATGCCTGTAACAATTCCTGCGGGGAAGTGCGCAGCCGGTTGGCTCTGAGCACCACGGATGCGGGTTGATTCAGGGCGTGGAGGGTGGCTTGCCACTGGTTGGAGAGTTCCTGTTGGCCGAGCGTATCCAGCCATGCGGGGATACTCTCCCGGATGTCCCGGGCTATGGCATCCGGTTGGTTAAGCCTGTTTTTCCAGGATTGTATGTTGGCGCTGAATTCGGGTGTCTTGAGGGCTTCAAATTCCCGCCAGGCAGGTAAATCGGTGTTTTTTAAAGCTAGATGCACGCCAATTAATTGCCAGAAATCCCATTCTGTTTTGGGCTCTTTGCCCAGAATTTCCTGATATAAGCGGAAATAGCGCAATACTTCATAGGTGGTTTCGGCAATGAAAGCGCGGTCGCGACTGCCAGCTTTGGGATGTGCACGCAGAGCATGTTCGATGACTTTATCGGCATGGCGGTTCTCCAGAAAGATTTGCAGGAGGTTTTGTGCAACAATTCGTACTAGCAGTGGGTGCATGTGGGTAGGGTAGGGGGGCAAAAAAAAGTCCCCCTCCGAACGTTTTCGGAGAAGGACGTCATCAAAACACGCTTCATTTTAAACCTTTATCTTAAAGCCAAATGGCTATCAATTCAGACTGGATATTCACTAGAATATACGTTGGGGCAAAGGTATATTCCTTTTTTAAATGCGCATCAAATTGCGCAAAGATTTTTTCACTTTTTTTTGCAAATGAATTGAAAATTTTGCAATACAAGCCCATGCTGCTGCCGCTTAGCGTTTTCTGCGCCGGGAATTATTGCCGCCTGAATTACGCTGACCGCCGCCACGGTTTCTGCCGCCGCGCC
>DATGWL010000198.1:0-14874 GCA_035299505.1 Saprospiraceae bacterium
GTCTACCGTCTACCGTCCACCGTCTACCGTTCACCGTCCCTCCCCTGCATACCATTTACCCAAATGGGTTTTCAGATTTTGTCGGGCTCTGAACATCAGCGATTCTACGGAGGAGAGGCTGACTTGCATGATTTCTGCTATTTCGGCATAAGACTGATCTTCGAGTTTGTGCAGCACAAAAGCTGTTTTTTGCTGTTCGGGTAGTTTGTCGATGGCCCAAAAAAGGATTTGGGCCTGTTCCTGTCGCTCCAGCAATACACCCGGATGCTGAAAATGTGGTTTGTCAACAGCCAACCCCGCACCTTCCGGCCCAAAAATGCTTTGCAGGAAACCAGATCGTTTGTTTCGCTTTTTTGCTTTGAGGAAATCCAGGGATTTACTCAGGGTAATCCGGTACAACCAGGTCGACAATTTGGCATCCCCTCTGAACTCCCCTACCCGCTGAAACGCATAGGCAAACACCTCCTGGGCCATATCTTCCGCATCGCTGTGGTGCTGCAACAGACCAAGCGCAGTGTTGAACACCAGCCCCCCATACCTGTCTACCAATATTCTGCAAGCCATGGGGTCGCTGTTCCGAAGCAGGTTAATCAATTCAGGTTCTGTCAAATCAAAGGTGTTTAACGCAAATATCGTGATCGGTATCCACCCATTCCCGGGCTTTCCTTATAACCTGCCAATAAGGCGATATTATGCGGTAAAACCTGCTCTTATTCCGCCTTGATTTTGTATTGCCGTCCGTTAAAAATCAAAAAGTAGATCCCCCTTGCCAAACCAGAGAAATCCTGTTTTTCCAGGTTTTTGCCCGAAAAAATGACCTGCCCCAACGGGTTAATCAGCTCATACCAGGTATCCACTGCAGGTTCGGGAGTCACAAACAACCTCGATTGAAATGGATTGGGGAAAACGGTATAGGACAAAACGCCGGCTTCCGGATTGTCTACGCCAACAGCGGGATTGCAAAAATTGGCGCCTGATACCAGGGTGGTCATCTCGGTGCACAAATAGTGATAGTTTGCCTGTTGCTCTGCATTCAGGGCGCCAGACAATAGATTGCCTGATTCACCTGGATCAGTAGTCAGGTGGTAAAACTCCTCGTGCCCATCGTCGAACCTGAGCAATTTATAGTCTTTGTTGCGCATGGTTTTGCCGCAGTCCTCATCCGTGGTCGTTTTGAAAAGCTCCGTGAACGCCCAGGGTCTGACGGAATCCGATTCATCTCTTAAAACCGGCAAAATACTTTTACTGTCCACCGGTCTATTGGCCGGAATTTGGGTTGGCCAGTCTGTATATCCAAAAAGTTCCAGAATGGTGGCAAACAAATCGGCCGTATTAACCAGAGCATCGCTCACCCTGCCCGGATGCACCACTGATGGTCCGGAAATGATAAAGGGCACGTGCACGCCATACTGATAAATGGTTCCCTTTGCCCGATTCGTATTGACAATCTGGGCAGTTTGACCTGCGTTGCCGTTATCCCCAATAAAAATGATATCGGTGCTATCCAACTGATGGTTGGCCTCCAGGGTATTGAACAATCGGCCAATTTCAGCATCCAGAGCCTCCAGCGAAGCCTTGAAATAAGCCTTAGGGTTCATTATGATATCCTGCTGGGTACCACTCAGGTTATCGTAAGAATGCAGATCCAAAGGAGGCAGGTGAAACGGAGTATGAGGCGCGTTGAATGCCAGCCACAGGAAAAACGGTTTATTGCCCTGTGTTTCGATCCAGAAAGTTGCATCGTTTACGGTTTCTGTGGTAGCATAGGTTGTTACATTGCCCGATACACCATTGGTTACTTTTGTCCAGTTGGTATAGCTTGCCAGTTGCCCGATAAACACCCCTGAAAACCAATCATACCCCATGATATTGGGATTGTTCAGGTTAGAAATAGGCATAGGGTTATGCAAATGCCATTTCCCGATATTGGCAGTACCGATTCCCCCGGGCTTGTACACCTTCAGCAATTTTGGAATGGTTAATTCATTGATGTCCAAAGAACTGCCCCCCGATGCCCCGGCAACAACATCGCCCACTCCGGTTCGGAAACTATACCTGCCCGTGAGTATACCGGCCCTGGTTGGCGAACAAAGCGGATTAGACCAGGCATTGGTAAAACGGACACCCCGGCTGAGCAATTTTCGGATGTTGGGCACAGGCGCTGTATCCTGATGATCTTCATAAAATCCGAGGTAATCAGTGCCCAGATCATCCGCGATGATAAGTATCACATTGCGTTGGGCGCGGAGGCACAGAGGCAGAATCAGGGCCAGCAAAAGGGTGCTGTATATTTTCATGATGCTTAGGCTTTTTATAAGACCAATCAGGACAACCTGATTATCACACTACTGGACATTTTGGTTTCAGACCTATAAGGTTTTTGGAAACCTACGGTATGTACATAAGTTGCTTTCCGGGGCAGCGCCCCGGAAATATTTGTAGCCATAAAATGGATTTAAGGATCTGAGGTGCAGCGCACCGGCATTAGGTTCCTTATCATATTGGCAATCTCGCAGATAAGAAGTGGTGAGATAATTGGTTAATCATGCCGTGTAATTTGACATTTGTTCAACAGTCTGGCATTGTTACTTTTCTTTTTGCTTGCCCAAAAAGAAAAGTAACCAAAAGAAAAAAGGCAGTCTTTCCGGCAAAGCCAACGACCTACGGGGATTGCGCTGCTTTTTAACCGCAGGCCGTCTTTTTTTGCATCATCGTGCTGTACCGCCGGTTAAAAAGAAGGCGCTCCCTCCTTACGTCGGGACCATCCCCTTCGGTCGGGCTTGCCTCGCAGACGGCGGGGGCCTGAGCATGGGATTGTTGCGGAGCTAAGACACATGATCCTTGTGCACATACCGCAGGTTTTTGGAAACCTTATAGGTCTGAAACCAAAATGTCCAGTAGTGTACCTGACTACTCCACCACCACTTTGGTATTCGAAATCAACTTGCCATTGCTTGACACGGAAACCAGGTAAACCCCGGCATACAAGGTACGCACATCAAAATAGGCGATGGTGCTTCCCGCCTGGATTTCTGTTTCCTGCAGCAATTTTCCCGACATATCCAGCAACCGCAAATCCAGTTTGTCCCGCAGCAGGCCTTCCACCTGTATGGCCAGGAATTCGCTGGACGGGTTGGGATAAATGGCTATCTGCCACTGGGCAGCCCCGGCTTCATTGGTGGCTGTGGTAGGATTGTAGGTGGTTACGGGTTCGTTGATATTTTGCACCTTGGAAGCACTTTTTACCCCATAAAAAGTAGGTCCCACGGCGTATGGATAAGCCGAATTCCAGTTTTCATCCACCGTACAGAAATAGGCGTAAGTACCCTGCGGATATTCCGGTGTGACACAAAAGCGACCATTGTGCACATCCAGATAATCCGGCGTAGCAGGCGAGGTTGGCAGGTATTCGTAATCCTCCCGGAAATAGCCAAGCGGGTAGGTTGCGTTTACCGCAGGCCCATCGGCCACATCTGTACCGTCGGCATGATGGGTACGCACGGTGATATTGCGCAGTTGATAGCTCGATTTGATGCGCACAATGCCGCCCGTACCGTCGGCATTTTTATAACCGTACGCACCGTAAATAGGGAATCCATCGTAGGCAAACCCAATGAGGGGCGAGTGTTTCGTTTCGTCAATGGCGTATAAACCATCGGCCGGATACAAATCGCAGATATTGGAAATCACCATTAAATCCAGGCTGAAGGCCGACGGATTCTGGTGGTGGTGATAGTTGCCCATGGCCGGGTGTGCTTTAGCGCAGTCGAAGCCGCCTTTTTCCGCCCGCACGGCATCCCGGTTCCAGGCCTGAGAGGCAGCAGGACCACCAGGGCATGGCGGATTGCCCGGACCGCCACAGAGGGCGTTGGTGTTGGTATTCCAGGCCACCCCGTCGCGGTAATCGAATAAGGCAACGCCGTTGACAAAAGCGCCGATATTGCCGCCGGTGGTACTGGTTGGCGTGCCTTCATTTTTCACCGGATTCAGCGGAAACCTGAAATAGCCGGTTTGGGCCGTTGCCAGCGACGGGTTGCCATCCAAAAACGGCCCGGTGATATAGGCCGGAATGCCGGTGGCTTGTATGTAAGACCAATCCGTGGAGTATTGCACAGATTGCACATTGGCCAACACATTATCCTGAACAGGTATGGAGTTGCCGTTTACATAATGGCGGCCCTTCAATCCGGTAGTGTTGATGAGCCAGGAGGTGATGGCGGGGTTGGTTTGTGCATACAGATTGCACACAAGCGAAAGCAAGAAGGAGCAGAGGATTCCCTTTTTCATGTTATAGCGTATTACGTTTGAGGGTTAGGCGACTATTGGGGGAATAACTTGCGGCGATGTTGCATTTTTTATTCCAAAAGTTTAAAAGATGGGCAACGTTGCTGCGTGTTCAGACCTGTAAGGTTTTCTAAAACCTACGGCATGTAACCAAGGATCACGAGTCTTAACTCCGCACCAATCCCATGCTCAGGCCCCCGCCGTCTGCGAGGCAAGCCCGACCGAAGGGGATGGTCCCGACGTAAGGAGGGAGCGCCTTCTTTTTAACCGGCAGTACAGCACGATGATGCTAAAAACGACGGCCTGCGGTTAAAAAGCAGCGCAATCCCCGTAGGTCGTTGGCTTTGCCGGAAAGACTGCCTTTTTTCTTTTGGTTACTTTTCTTTTTGGGCAAGCAAAAAGAAAAGTAACAATGCCAGGCTGGTGAACAAATGTCAAATTACACGGCATGATTAACCAATTATCTAACCACTTCTTATCTGCGAGATTGCCAATATGATAAGGAATCTAATGCCGGTGCGCTGCACCTCCGATCCTTAAATCCATTTTATGGCTACAAATATTTCCGGGGCGCTGCCCCTTAAAGCAACTTGTGTTTACATACCGTAGGTTTTCTAAAACCTTACAGGTCTGAGGGGGGTACGGGGTTACTGACCTTTTTTATTCCCTTGGAAAAGCGAACGCCGGATTAAACAAAAACGCCCGATCCGTGAGCGTCAATAAAAATGCCTGGAGGTCCACTTTTTCATTAGCTGTAAGTAAAATCGGCTTGTTTAATGCGGCGCCGGAGCTGTAATAATCCAGCACCTGCCGCAGTTTCCGGAATCGGCCGTCGTGCATGTAAGGGTAGGAAAATTCGATGTTGCGCAGGGTTGGTACTTTGAACCGAAGGGAATCTGCGGTCAGGCTGGTTATCCGCATTCTTCCGTAATCCTGAAGACTGGTGTCGGGCGGGAGGCCATTTTTTTCAAACCCGTGGTTGGTAAAAAATGGCTCTGTGTGGCAGCTGGCGCAGTTTTTTTGAAAAAGCAAATAGCCCTGCTGTTCCTGTGTTGTGAATGGCTCTTCACCGGCCATTACACGGTCGTACTTGGCATTAGCTGAAACGAGCGACAACTCAAATTGAGCCATGGCTTTCAACAGGCGTTCGCCGGTTACGCTGCTGTCGGCAAAGGCAGCATGGAAAAAGGCGCGGTAATCCTGTTTGCGTTGCAAACGCTGTACTACCGCTTCCAGGGAAAAGTCCATTTCAGCCGGGTGTGCTATGGGTGCAAGCGCCTGAAAATCAAGATGATTCACGGCTCCGTCCCACATAAAGCTTTTGGACCATGCCAGGTTCATCAAGGCGGGGGAGTTCCGGGTGCCAATCCGATCTTCAATGCCATGACTTAGGGCGTGGTCTACGTGGGTAAAAGCCGTGTAGGAGAGGTGGCAATTACTACAGGAAACGGTGCTGTCTCTGGATAAGGCCGGGTCGTAAAACAATTTCCTGCCCAGGGCTATTCCTTCCCGGGTAAGCGGGTTTTTGGTAAAATCATAAGCCGGTTTTGGCCAGGAAGCCGGATATTCCAACACCACAGGCGTGCTGTGCCAGGGCATTTTGGCTGCCGTTAACGCAGCAAAAGCAAGGAGTAAAAGAATTGAACGCTTATTCTGCATGCAGGGAGAAACAATTGGCCAGTGCCCGCGACCATGCTACAGCTTCCGCTCCGGGCGACATGATGTTACATTTTTTGGTCCAGTCGGCATTTTCCAGAAAAAATGCCAGATCGAGGGTTAATCTGAGGTTTTTTCCTTCGGGTAAAGGCAACCGGAGTGTTTGAAGCGCTGCATAAGGGCCCTGATAGCCGCCCAAATGCAATTGAAAGGAATGGTCTTTGGTGGTACACAGATCACATACGCCTTCCATTTTGAGGTTGATGTAGCCGCTCTGCCAGGTCCAAAACATGCCTTTGGTGGGATCCAGATCGCCGCCCATGGCGCCGGAAACGTTGGTGAGGCTGTCAATACCCAGGTGGAATTGCAGCTGGTTTGCCTGGAGTTTCCGGTTGAATGGAAGGCGCCAGGAAAGCGTATTTTTTTCTTCCATGTCAAGCAAATGATAGCTATTGGGTTCTTCCCAAACGGTTGTCTGGTTTTTCAGGAAAATGAACCGACTGAGGTAAAAGCGCAGGGTGTGTATTTGCAGGGTATTTCCGTTTGGTAACGTGAGAGGGGAGTTGGGGAGGGCCTGACCTTTATACTGCAATTGAACGGTAATACGAATGGAATCAGATGCCGGTTGGCTCTGTGCGTTGAATGCGGCGGCGATGGCCCAAAGGAATAGGATGGATCGTATCAGCATATGTGATTGAACTATTGGGCGATGTTTGGTTGGGAAACTTGTGTGGTACGCGTGGATTTTTTGCACGGATTTTTTCGCACAGATTTTACACAGATTTATTGCACAGATTTCACGCAGATTTTTTCGCACAGATTTTACACAGATTTATTGCACAGATTTCACGCAGATTTTTTCACGCAGATTTTTTGGAGGGGGTTTATGTTCTCCCAAATAGCAATCGTCCCGCCGCCGGCATTCCGGGACAGGACGATTGTAGTTTAGACTGAAAAAAGTGTGCTGATAGGCGTTAGTGGTTTACTACTAGCGCAATACGATTTTTCCGGTTGCGGTTTTTGCGTTATCGGAAAGGATTTGGAAGGAGTATATACCGGCCGGAAGCTGTTTCCGGTCGAAACGGAATTGATTTCCGGTGAATGTTTGGGTATTTACTACCTGACCGAAGCTGTTGACCAGCACAAAAGTGCCATTGTTCGTCCAGGTTTTCAGGTCGAAAATCACTCCTTCTACTGCCGGGTTCGGATATGCTTTCACTTGTGTTTCAGCGGCCGAATCGTCTACACTAACGGTCACAAATTCGCGTCCAACGGTATGCCAGCTGGTATTGGTAATGATTGGCTCGTTGTTGTCGAAGTAAATGGCAGCGGAGTTTTCCAGCAGGATGCCATCGGCCAGATCAGGTTTTTGTGCAATGCGGAACTTGACAAAACCATTGGATGCGGCCCAGTTTACATTGGAATCGGGGAGGTAGATGTTATCGAAGGTGAATCGCAACACGTTACCGTCGATTACGGCAAATTCCATGGCGTGGCTGGCTACTCCGGGGCGAACTGTATTTACATCCAGGTATTGAGAGAGCGTATCCAGGATTACTACTTTGAATGCGGTATCGGTACCGGTATTCTGGAAGCGGATCAGGTATTCGATATCGGTATTAGGCTTGATGAAATGCTGGTTTCCGTAACCTGCCGGGAATGCCTGTTTGTCGTTTGGATCATAAGAACCAACGTTTTCGCGACATTCAAGCGCCTGGAACGGGTTGGCGTCGTTCAGCGGGAACATATTTACCAGACCAGTCTGGTTGATACCGCCACAACCTTCCAGCGCAACCGCCTGACGGCCGCCCCATGGGTGCAATGGTTCCTGGTCGGCCTCCAAACGCCAGGTGCTTCCGTTGGCTTCTTGTTTGAAGCTGTAGGTTTCACCCAGATCCAGTTGGAAGGTGCCTTCCTGACGCATTACCACATCTTCTACCACTACGAATTCCAGGGTTTCAGACATGGAAGCATCGCCTGCGTTGGTGATGGAGAATTTCACAGAATCGCCCTCGCAAACCGCATCTACCTTCACTTCTGCGCCACTCCAGTTGGCGTTGGTGCGGCAGTCGTCGTAAGGATACACAAATGCCTCCGTGCAGTGAGACGCGCCCAATTGTGCATCGCAGGAGATGCCAAAGGTTACGTAGAACTTGGCACATGCACCCGGCTCCAAATCACCCAACTGGAAAGCGTAAGTATTTCCGCTCACCAGGGTTCCGGGTATAGAGCTGGTTTCGTAGGTAAAGAAATCGTCGAGTGCCACTTCAACCCAGGCGTTTTCCACCGTTTCGCCGCTCAGGTTGCAGGCTTGTACAGTGTAGCTGTTATTAGCAGCACACCTGCGCAGGCGATTGGTGGTCAGATCCACTGACAGGAGACCGCAGCGTTGCTCCAGGTGAACCGGAATGTCTTGTGTAACTGTTTCGCCTACGGCGATGTTCAGGGTGTATTCAGATTGGCAGTTGAGGCCAAAGTTGGAAGATGCAACCAAGGTAATCACTACCGTGGTATCAAAGCCGCTAAGATTAAATGCGTAAGAGCCACTGGCGTCTGTTTGGGTTTCCAGGATGTTGCCGGTAACCTGGCCTGTTGCACGAACAGTCCAGCTTTCCAGGTATTCCTCACCATTGTCGTGGCTGCAGTTGGAGGTGGTATCGGAAAATACCTGGCCTTGTACAGCTACAAAAAAGGTGTCGATGATTTTAATAATCTGGAGGTACCGGTATGCATTGGCGTTGGCTTGCCAAAAAGTGCTGTAATCCGTGGGTGCAGGGTCTGAGGCGTTTACTTTTACCACGGTAGATGCCCATGGCGCCTGTGTTCCGGGAGCAGAAACGATAGGTCCAGGCATATTTTCCAGATGATTGATCGTGCTGTTCGGGCTGGGATTCGGGATGGTGATGACGCCCAAATTAGGATCGTATGTGCACCAGTTGATTACCGTCCAGAGGCGTTCAATTTTGTAATCGCAGTCCGGCTCATTAGCAAATATCTCATCTTGGTAAGACACTCCAATCAGTTCGCACTCCACGTTATTGAAGGAAGGTTCGCCATACCAGCCTGTTGGCGATTCAATGCCTGTAATTACATCATTCGGGAAACGAAGGTTGTAATTCTGCTCGTGGTTTACATAGATTTTCTGCACAGCAGAAACCACACCCAGGGTGCTGGAGTTACCACTGCAGTCGAAAGCAACAAAGGTGCGGGTGATGGTGCCTTTTGAGCAAAGGGTATCAAACTGGCTGTAATTAGCGATAAACACCACCGTATCCATGCAGCAGTTATCAGTAGCCGTTGCTGTACCGTAAGCAGCCAAAGTGGGGTCAAACTGTTCACAGGTAACCGTTACATCGGCTGGCGCCTGCAATACCGGATCAATTTTATCTTCCACCAGCACGCTTACCAGACAATCGTTGGTATTGCCGGCACAGTCGGTTACACGAAGCGAAACCGTAAACTCTGCATTGATATCGGCACAACAAAGTACAATGGATGGGCCATAAGCATCAGGTTGCGCATCGCCATCGCAAGGACCATCAGCCAGGCGCTTAACCGAGAAGGTAACCTGCTGACAACAATCGTCGTAAGATCCATCGTCGAAAGTAGCTGCAAATACCTCAGCCTGACCTGTAGGTCCCAGAGCTACTTGTGTGAATGCATCACACACTGCCGTAGGAGGTGTTACATCCGGATTACATTGGGAAAATAATTTCGGGGCAAAAAAGAGCAAAACGGCTAATACCGTTGCCGTGCGCAGTGCCCGAAATGTGGCTAAATGAGTCATAGGATTAGAATTTTTTTTCTCAAAAGAAGGTGACAAGTTGGTTGACCAGCGGGGGAGAGGGCGCCCTCTGTCAAAATGGTCAAATGCTATTTTTGACAGTACAAAAGTGCAGACGTTCCAATGCCCCACCAACATCAAAAAACGGCATTTATAGAAAACATTACGATCAATTTTGTCATAAATCATTGTTAATCAATTAATTAAAAATAATTTATTGAACAAAACATGTATTTTTTTTAAAAAAACACAGCAAAAAACTTTTCCAACCGGCACATAACCGGAAACTTTGTATCAAATCTCGCCCAAGATCTATGGAAAACAGCACAATATTGGCATTGGTACGGGCAATTCCCACCGGAGAAGTACGCGAGGTGCGCAAATTCCTGATGTCGCCCTTTTTCAACCAGCGCCAGGATGTGATTGCGCTGTTCGATTACCTGGCCATTGGCGGCAGTCCTACGCGCGAAGGCGCCTGGAAAGCCGTATTCGGGAAAGGTACCGGGTTTGAGCTGCCCAAACTCCGGCTGGTAATGAGTTATTTGCACAAATTACTGGAGCAATACCTCGCCGTGCGGGAAACCATGTCGGACCCCATGTATCTGGAAGTACAGCTGGTGCGCGCCTATCGCAAACGCAAAATGCCTGTTGCTTTTGAACGGGAGCGTAAGGCCGTGCAGCAATCGCTGGAACTACAAAGTCTGCGCAATGCCTGGTTTCACGACCGCAGTTACTGGCTGCATTGGGAGACCCACCAGGTGGAGTATCCGCAAAATCCCACCGATGTTTCCTGGCTGCTCAATGCCGGTCAGGCGCTGGATACGGCCTATTTATCCCGCAAATTGCAGTTGGTGTGCCTGCTGGTGGCACATCGTACGGTATATAAAACCACGCAGGAAGTAGCCTGGGAGGAGGATTTGATCAATATGGCTGCCCAAAGCGGTTACGCAGAGCTGCCTTCCGTAGCGGTATACCTGCACTGTTACCACATGTTGAAAGAACCCACAGAGGAGACTCATTTTCAGCATTTTAAGCATATTTTATTCGAACAGGGTGCTCAATTTTCAGAGGAGGAAATACACGGATTGTTTATTCTGGCCATCAATTACTGCGTGCGTCGGTTGAATGCCGGGGATACGCGCTTTTACCGCGAGGGTTTTGAATTGTACAAGGAGGGGCTGGCCCGGAATCATATTCTGGAAGACGGCATTTTATCCCGTTTTACGTTCCACAACATTGTGGCGCTAGGGCTCCATGTGGGAGAACTGGAGTGGGTGCGGTATTTTATCAACGAGTACAAGAACAAGCTGGAACGACGCTACCGGGAGAGCGTGTTCAGTTTCAACCTGGCCCGCCTGTCATACGCCGAACGCAAGCACAGTCACGTGCTGGAACTGCTGCAAACAGCTAATTACCGCGATCCACTGCACAATCTGGCCGCCAAAACCCTGTTGCTCAAAACCTATTTTGATTTGGGCGAATACGATTCCCTGCAATCTCACCTCGATGCCATGCGCAACTACATCCAGCGCAAACGGGTACTGGGCTACCACCGCACCAATTACCTGAACCTCATCCGATACGCGGAGAAAATCCTCAAACTGGCGCCCAACGACCGTTCAGCCGCCCAAATCCTCAGGCAAGCCATCGAAAAAGAAGAAGTACTCACCGAAAAAACTTTCCTACTTAAATTGATAAGACACTAAGTATACGAAGGCACAAAGGTGTGTGTGTACACAAAGGCACAAAGGCACGAAGGCGTGTGTACACAAAGGCACAAAGGCACGAAGACGCAAAGGCGTGTGTACACAAAGGCTCAAAGGCACAAAGGCACGCAGGCGCAAGGAATTTGGTTTGGCTCTGCCAAACCAAAAAAGAGTTGGCCGCAGGCCAAAAACTTTGCGTCTTCGCGCCCTTGCGTCTTCGTGCCCTTGCGACTTCGTGCCTTCGCGACTTCGTGCCCTTGTGTACACACGCCTTTGTGCCTTAGTGTTGTACCTTCGTGCCTTCCAAACAAGTAATAGATATGCAAGAAGAAAAGGGGCCGCATATTTTCAACGATGAAGAAGCCAGAGCGGCCATTCAGGAGTTATTCGGTTTTCAGAGCCTGATTCAGGGCATGAAGGCATTCTTGCCGGAGCCTTTGTTTCAACTGATCATGACAGAAAAAGACCGGGTGCATTCGGTGCGTGATTTCCAGGAAAAAATTGCCCGGCCGCTGTTGAAAGTCATTGAAAAAGAAAGCATTACACAGCTTACCGCCAGTGGCATCGACCGTTTCAAACAGGAGGAACAATACCTGTTCATTTCCAATCACCGCGATATTATCCTGGATTCTGCTTTCCTGAATATTGTACTGTTTGAACGCGGTTTTCAAACCAGTCAGATTGCCATTGGCGATAACCTGATGCGGCACCGTATCTCGGAGCTGATTTTCCACATCAACAAGAGCTTTGTGGTAAAACGCACCGGTTCTCCCATGGAATTATACCGCTATTCCATGATGCTGTCGAATTACATCTGGACTCAAATCACACAAAAGATTGATTCTGTTTGGATTGCACAACGGGAAGGACGAGCCAAAGACGGGAACGACCGTACACAGGTGGGTCTGATTAAAATGCTGAGTCTGAGCTGCAAAGACGACCTGAAATCCTATTTCAAAAGTATGAAAATAGCTCCGGTGGCCATTTCCTACGAGTTCGACCCCTGTGATTTACTGAAAGCGCAGGAATTCCTGAACAAACGTGCCAATCCGGATTACAAAAAGACCTTTGAGGAAGATGTTCAGCATATGCTACTGGGGCTCAAAGGCAATAAAGGCGCTGTTCATTTCCATTTTTCTGAGCCTTTTGATGCGGAACTCGATGTATTTGACACCCTGCCCAATGCCAGAAAGCAGCTGGAGACGCTGGCAGAAATGATTGATGAACGGATTCACAGACATTACAAATTACACCCCATCAATTACATTGCACAGGATATGCTGACTGGCAGCAACACCTACAGCAATTACTATTCGGCGGAAGACCGGGAACGGATCGGGACCTATTTTGAGCAGCGGTTCCGCTTGCTGACGCAGGATGATGAAGGACTTGGCAAAGAATATCTGCTTAAAATGTACGCCAACCCGCTGATCAATCAATTGGCGGTATCGGCGTGGTAGGTAAACCTAACTTGATTTGAGGCAAAAATCCTTCTATTGGCACTTTAACTTTATTCCCCGCCCTCAAGGACGGGGCTATGCACTCTCGAATGGAATCTTCACACCACCTCTCGCATATCCTCACCCATCTGGCGGAAGACCGCGAACAATATTTCCAGGCCATTGCGCCGCCGGTTATCCAAACCAGCAACTTTGCTTTTCCCAACCTGACGGCCTTCCGGGAAGCCTTTTCGGATGAGTTGCACAGCCATGTGTACTCCCGGGGCAATAACCCTACCGTAGAAATCCTGCGCCGCAAACTGGCCGCATTGGAAGGAACGGAAGATGCGCTGGTGTTTTCCAGCGGCGCCGGGGCCATTGCAGCAGCTGTGATAGGCAACGTGAGAGCCGGCGACCATGTGGTATGTCAGCAAAATCCTTACTCCTGGACTTCCGCGCTCCTGCGCAAATTCCTGAGTCGCTTCGGTGTGGAACACACCTTTGTAGATGGCAGCTCCATAGCCAATATTGAAGCAGCGTTGCGGCCCAATACCCGGGTGCTGTTTCTGGAGAGTCCGAATACCATGACTTACGATTGTCAGGATCTGGCGGCCTGTGCAGCCCTGGCCAAATCGCGTGGCATTGTGACCATGATTGATAATTCCTACTGCTCGCCCATCTACCAAAACCCGGCAGCTTTCGGTATTGATATCGTGTTGCATTCCGGTACCAAGTACATAAATGGCCATTCTGATGTGGTGGTGGGCGTGCTTTGTGCCAGCAGCGAGATGGTTAAAAAGATCTTTGAATCTGAATTAATGACGCTGGGAGGCATCCTCGGGCCGCATGATGCCGCGCTGGTGATAAGGGGATTGCGCACCCTGCCGCTGCGAGTACAACGGAGTCAGGAAAGCGCGCAGTGGATCATTGAAAAACTGGATAACCACCCTAAAGTAGAACGGATCTGGTATCCTTTCCATCATGCTTTCCCGCAGCTGGAGCTGGCTAAAAAACAAATGCGCGGCTGCGGCGGACTCTTTTCGGTGCAATTCAAAACCGATAGCATGGAAAAAATGGAAGCGTTTATCCACCGCATGGAACGTTTCCTCATGGCCGTCAGCTGGGGCGGACATGAAAGCCTGATTATCCCCACCATTGGTTTTTACAACATTCCCGGCCGCCCGGCGCCACCGGCGCCCTGGCAATTTGTCCGCTTTTACATCGGCCTGGAAGACCCCGCGTGGTTATGGGAAGATTTGGAACAGGCGATGGAAGCGCTGTAAATGTCCAATATCCAATGTCCAATAACCAATGTCCAAGTGCTGCGCCTGCCTGGCGTCAGCACATTTCCCCGGGTTTACTCGCCATTCTGGCGAAAACAGCCCAACAATTGTGCTGACTCCCCAGGCACCCGCAGCACTTGGACATTGGACATTGGTTATTGGATATTCGTTTGTTCACGAAATGGTTATATCGCGCATTAAGCCGAACACAACAAACCATTTTTGAACATGACATCACGTTTTGCTTCTCTGCTGTGCGGCTTGCTGTTCTGCACGTTTACCAACAACCTCCATGCACAAACCAACCTTGACCTCAAGCATGAGCTTTATGCCGGTTATGGGCAGGGATCTGTACCCCAATTTGGCATTTCCTTTGGCTTTATCATTGGTAATGCGCTGGGCAATGCCATTGCAAACGGCATTATTACCAGATTGGGTGGAACCGGGGTTACCTATACAGAAAAAATTACCGGAACAGGCGCTATTTCAATGGGTTACAATTACTACCCGGCCCGCCGTTGGAGCATCGGTTTGCAAGGAGTATTTGAGCGGGTAAACGACCGGCTTGAATTCTCCAACGGAAATGTAGGCATCAGCAGGGTAGATGTCATCAGCGGCATGGTACGCACTGATTTTCGCTGGATTAACAAGCCCGGATTCAAATTTTATTCCGGCGCGGCCATTGGCGGCGCGGCATACTATTATTTCGATGTGGATGATGC
>DATGWL010000199.1:0-9584 GCA_035299505.1 Saprospiraceae bacterium
GTAGGTTTTTTCCAGTTCGCGCAGCAGTTCCGGCGTAAGGCCGTGACGGGCAAAGGAGCCGAGCAGGGCGTCGCCATCCACACTGAGGCGGCGTTTGGTGTCGGTAGCGGGGTCGTAACGCACCAGGCCGTCTTCTATTAGCAGGCGGGCGGCAGCGCGGTGTTGCTCGGGCAGATGCTCCAGGCGGCGTTCGTAGTAGGCGCCGTAAATGGCATCAAAATTTGGTGGCAGATCGGCCGCGCTCACATCGGGCAGGCCGTTGGCGTCGCGATCGGGAATACGACCGCCGGCCACCATGCTTTCAATGCTGTCGCAGAGGATCTGAAGCTGAAAAGCCTCCACTCCACCCTGGCGGCCGGTATTGTTTCTGGTGAGGTCGTCGAGGATATGCTGCAGGGCGTCTTCCCGGTATTCAAAAGGCGGGCAATCAAAGGCATACGAATCGCCACCCTGCTCCGGCATCAAAAGGGCCGGCCCGGTAATGGCCTCGCGGGCCTGCTCGCGTGAGAGGGCGCGGAGCTCATACCGTTTGTGCAGGATGGCCGGCAGCGCATCTTTCAGCCGGTCGAGTTCGTGCAGCCGGTCGGAGCGAACCGCCAGCAGCACGCGTACCTGCGGCGGTGCTGCCAGTAGCCGGCGTTGTTCGCGTGGCAGATCGCGGGCTGCCTCGTGCAGGCTTTCAGGCATTTCTTCGTGCAGGAGCGCGGCCAGTTGCGTTTTGATATCGGCCTGCTGATCAGGTGGATAGGAAAAAAATTCCTCAAACTGATCCAATACCAGCAAAAAACCTTCCGAACCACCGCCACCGGCCTGCTTGAATTGTCGCCAAAGGGCATCCTCCTTGCCACCGCTCTGCAGATCAGCCAAAAAATCCATGTCTCTCCGGCGCGTGGTGCGCTCATCCAGCCGCCGCCGCAGGGTTTCGAGCGGCGCCAGGCTTTGTCCGGCAATGTACTCGCCCAGGCGTACCTCAATGGGTAAAAACATGTCGGAAAGGCGCGGCAAAACCCCCGCGTTTAGCAGGGAGGATTTTCCATATCCGCTTTTCCCGAACAATACGGCAAGTTTTTCCACCCGCACCAGGCTGCACAGGTCGGCAATGTCGCGGTCCCGCCCAAAAAACAGGGCCTGCTCGGATAGATCGAATGGTTTTACGCCGGGATAACGGTTCATTGTGAGTACATGAATGACGAGTACATGAGGGAGGTCAGGCTTTTTCCAGTTCCTGGGCGGCCTGCAAAACCCGGTCTGTCAGTTGATTAAACTGCAGGGTTACATCGCGGGAGTCGAGGGTGCCTTTGTTTTTTTCATTGAGCCACTGATGGTATTGTGCGCTGAGTAGAACCGCTTTGTTGGCCAATTCGGTGTTTGAGGCGGCATCGGATAAGCGCGCGAGGGCTTTCTCCAGGTTGCCTTTTTGGAGAAAAACGGTAATATCCTGAGCGGCAGGTGTTTGCAGGTTTCGGGTGGGGCGCAGTTCACCGGAAGCTTTGAAGTGTTGGTGTATTTGAGCGATGAGGTCCGCTTCGTTACCCAGGAAACGGATGCGGAACTGATTGAGCACGAAGGCTTCGGTATCTTTTTCTTTGGGCAGGGGCGATTGAACGGCAAAGCGGCGGGCGGCATTTTTTACCTCCAGTAGGCGCAGCAACAGCTGGGTATGCCAGCGGTCAAACTGGAACCCGAGGAAGAGGTAGTAGGTAGTATCCTTGAGCCGGTCGAGCAGCTTTTCCGGCAGTTTGGGCGCGCCAAGCATTCCTGTGAGCAGGCGGAAAAGATCGTCGTAATCGAGTACCAGCGTGGAGGGTTTTTCCACGCTGCCGCAGAGGTTGTAATAGAGCGGAATTCGTTCGCGCAGCGCACTGCCGGTGGCCTCTGAGCCATCGGGCATTTCCAGTTCCATGTGTTTGGCGGCATCGAACCAGGCAAACCGGCAGGGAAGACCGGAGGCGTAACTCAGGTCGCGCAGATGGGTATCGGGATTCACCGACAGCACCACCGTAAAGGGAATTTCCACGATGCGCTGCAGCAGTTCGCGGGGAGGCGACAGGTTTTTATACAACTGCAGCACCTCATCCTTCATTTCGGGCTTATCGTCGGGGTTTTGCAGCAGAAAAAATCCGTCGCGCTCGTAGGCTGTGACCTGGTCGCCGAAAATGCCTTTGAGGTGCTCACGGATATGGTGGTGAAGCGGCAAGCCCTCCGACTGAAAAATTTCCGGCCCCAATACGAGGGCACAATTGCCTGACTGGATGGCCTCGGCGAGACGTTCAAATTCTGTGCTGGACAGCATGATTAAACAGGGTCTTATGTTTTTTGTACCGAATACAGGGCGTAAATATGAAAAATTTTAGTGGAAATATAGGCAGTTACTGTAGGTGTTCAGGCTTCCGATCAAATCCAGAACGTGCGTTTTTTCCAGCCTCCAGCGCCCGTGCGCGAGATCAGCCTGGTAACGCGCCGCATCTTTTCCAAAGCCAAATTGCTGCACGCGCTCCGGGAGGTGATTGTGGAGAACCTGCCCCAGGCGGTACTGGGCATGAAGGAGGGTAGGTTGATGGGGGTGTAAAGGGCTACTCCCCCTCCAACCGCAGTACCCCCCTCGGGCATACCGCCGAGCAAATGCCGCAGCCAACACAGGACGCGCGCACAATATCCTGCCCTTTCTGGGCGTAGGCGCGCACGTCTATGCCCATTTCGCAGGAGTTGGAGCAATTGCCGCAGGAAATACACTGGCCGCCATTGGTGGTGATGCGAAATTTGGATTTGGTTTTTTGCCAAATACCCAGCCAGGCCGCCATGGGGCAACCAAAGCGACACCAAACCCTGCTGCCCATGAGCGGGTAAAAGCCCACGCCCACCACTCCCGAAAATGCCGAGCCAATCAGGAAAGAATAGGTTTTGTAAAATGGTTCCGAAATGCCCTGCAGGATGCTTCGCCCGGTGGCCACATTGGCCCAAAGCAGCAGGGTCATCAACACCACAAAAACCAGCACGCTGTAAATCATCCAGCGTTCAATTTTCCAGGCTTTCAAACTTTTATCAGATAAATGCCTGAACGGATCACCGGCTGTTTCGGCCAGTCCGCCGCAGCCGCAAACCCAGGAACAATACCATCTTTTGCCAAAAAAATAGGTCAAAACCGGCGTGCCAATGAAAAACATGGCCAACCCAAAAAAGAAAAAGAAGGTGCCCAGCGAGGAACCCGCATAGCCCTCATGCGCCATCGGGGTGCCCTGGTAATACGATAATGGCCACCAGTAGGTAAAGTAAATTTCAGGCTGCTGCAAACGCATCAACAACCCCGGGATCAAAAAGGAAAAGCCCAGTTGGAACAACATCACCGACCAGGTCCGGATGCGTTGATAGGGGTTTTGGCGGTATTTGTACAAAAACTTGGCGCCCATCAGCAGCACCGCCCCGGTGTACAAAACGCCGTACACAAACCACTGATCAGAAGCCCTGCCGCGCAAAACCTGACTCAGCGGGTCAAAAAGCTGAATCAATCCGGTGAGATACTGCGGAAACCAGTACAAACTCACATAAAACCCGGTAATAACCACCCCGGTCAGCCAGCCCCAAACGCCGCGCGCCGTGAGGCTGCTGAACCAAACCCCGTTGTTTTTGATGCCTTCAGGCCTGGCCACATACTCCTCGCGGATGAACAACGCAATCCCGGCCGTGATGAGCATCAAAGCCGCAAGCGAAGTTGGTACCGGCGCAATGGCTTTTCCGGCCGCCCAAACGATGAGCAGCAACAGGATACCCACTCCCGATATTGCCAGAGCCAGTTTTTGCCGGCCGGTGGTCATCATCGGGGCTGGGTTGGAGAGGGAAAGAGATGCGTTTTGCATGGTTTATTATTTTTTTTACTGAGAGAGTGAGTTGGGGAGGACACCACTAAGGCACTAAGGGCACTAAAGAGACTTTGGCTAAATTAAATATTACATTGAGCCACCACTTATTCCTCTTAGTGCCCTTAGTGCCTTAGTGGTGTCCTCCCCAACTCACTCACTCACTCACTCACTAAGAATCTCAGCACCCCGGCCAGTCCGCGTTTTTGCTTGAGCGACAGGCTTTTGCCCGTTTGCCGGTTGTACAAATCTACCAGTTCTGATTCATGTTCAGGATAAAACTCCGGATCAAAATTGGCCAGGCCCAGGTGTTGAAGCACGGTTTCAATGGTAGTCCTGTCGCGCAGCCATTTCTCACACACCTCCTGCCGGTACCGGATGCCCATGAGGTTGAATCCTGTTACAGCGCCAGCCTGCCGGTCGTAATTCAACCGGATACTCTTTTTGCCCGAGCTGTGCTCCCAGTAAATCGAGGCCTGATGCTCTGGCAACTTCGCCGGCACATCGCCATAAACCTGATATTCTATATCCAGAAACTTGGCAGAATTGAACCAGAAACCCGGATCGTAAGCCAACGGGCTCCCGCAAATATTCCGGGCTATCACCTCGCCCATCATCCGTCCGGTGTACCATACCGCTTCTATGGGTTTGCGCCCCGGGCGAGGCTGGCGCATTTCAGCACAATCGCCGGCGGCGTACACATCGGGAATATTGGTTTCCAGGTACTCGTTGACCAAAATGCCGCGGTTGATATCCAGCCCGGTGTTTTTCAAAAAATCCACATTGGGGCGCACTCCGGCTGTCAGGCCCACAAAACCACAGGAAATCTCTTCTCCGCGGCTGGTAATCACCGCCCGGCAACGCCCCTGTTCGTCGGGCAAAATTTCCTTTAACTCCGTTTCAAGGCGCAAATCAATGCCATGTTCCCGAATATGCCGGTTGATCATGGCCGATTCCTCCGGAGGTATTACACCGCTCCAAAAACTCTTTTCCCGCACCAAAAAGCTTACCGGTATATGCCGTGAATGGAACATTTCGGCCATTTCAATGCCAATCAAACCGCCTCCTACAATCACAGCCCGCTGCAAGCCGGCACTGTATTTCTCCATCTGCTCCAAATCCTGCCAGTGGTACAGCCCGCGCACCCCCGCGAGATCCTGACCCGGCCAGCCAAATTTGTTGGATACCGACCCCGTTGCCAGTACGAGCTTGTCGTATGCCAGGGTCCGGCCATCTTCGGCATGCAGTGTTTTAGCCGCAAAATCAATGCGTTGAATCCGGGCGCGAACCAGATTTATGCGGTTTTTCTCCCAAAACCAATCCTCATACGGCTTCAGATCCTGCGCACGCATGTGACCCATGTACACGTACATCAGCGCGGTGCGACTGAAGAAATACTCAGATTCGTCGGAAACCACCGTGATCTGGTGATCGCTTTCTTTCCGGATATGACGGGCGGCGGTTATACCGCTTATGCCGTTGCCAAGGATAACTGTGTGCATAAAAACGCGGTGAAAATGTCCAATATCCAATATCCAATGTCCAATGTCCAAGTGGTGCGCCTGTCTGGCATCAGCACGTTTGTATGGATGTTTTCGCCTGAATGGCGAAAGGCAACCATTATGTCTCGCCAATCAGGCGAGTAATCCCGCCGCGCTTGGGTCTTCCCGACTTCTTCGGGACAGGTCTTGACCCAGCGCAGCGTCCGTGAGTGACTAAACTAATGTATATATCAGTCCGGCCCAAGAGTCCATCACCAATGCCTGGCTGCCCACGCGGGTGGCGCTGGGTCAAAAGACCCAAGCGCGGCGGAAACGTGCTGATGCCAGACAGGCGCACCACTTGGACATTGGACATTGGATATTGGATATTGAACATTGATTTTCATTTTTCTAACATTCGCTTTAATTCCGGCTCCAAACGGGCAAATTCTTCCGCACTGAGCGACAGGTTTCCGTACCAGCTGCGTTCATAGTGTCGCACCACATCCCGGAATTCGTTGTGCATACGGTGCTTGCGCATCTCCCGGATATAATCCCGGTTGGTTTTCTCTTTCGACCACTCAATGGCGCCTTGCTCGGAGAGGTTTTTGATGATTTGCAGGAAATAGATACGCACGGCCAGGGTCCAGTTGGCTGTTGCAATGGCTTCGCGCAGGAAACGTTCCAGATCTGTTTCGTGGATGTATTCATCCAGATTGGCCAGGGTAATTTCTGTGCCATCCCGGGCAATAACCCGGTTGCGCGGCGCCTGAAGCATCCAATATACGCCATATGCAATCAAGCCCAGGGCCAGCAAAACCGCCAGAACCTGAAACACCGAACCCAAACCCTGAAACATGCGGGTCCAGTCCAGAGAAGGCGTTGGTGCGTTCTCTTCGCGTTTTTTCCGCTCCCTTTCCTGCTTGGGCACGTCTTTGCTGTAATCTGTACCTCCAACGGCCTTATCCCATTGATCCTGAGGCACATCCCGCATGGCTATTGGCTTAATCTCCTTCGGAGAATAGGGCTCCCGTACATATTCATAATCCTCCTCTATCACTTCTTCCGATACATAAATGCTGTCTGCCGCCAAATCATCCTCAGTCAACGGAACCTCCGTTTCCGACTGAGCCATCAGCGAAAGGGGAAAAAGCAGGAAAAAGAGGTGTTTGAGCATTGCTGAAGGGTATGGGGTTATTCTCTGGCCAGGCCTCTGATTTTCCTCGTTTGGCCCAGTTGTTCCAATTGTTTACGCAGGCTGGCGGCATCTCCGATTTCGCGGAAGGCAAAATATTGCAATCCTCCGGAGAGTATGGTTACCAAAAAGAAAAAATACATCAAAACGCCCGCCGCACAGGTGGTGGAAATGGTACTGAAGGCAGCCATGGCCCCCTCTGCAGGCGGCACGAGCCAACTGAATAATTCCAGGGTCATTTCCCAGATGGGGGATTCCAGAAACATGAAAAACAACAGGTTCAAGGAGCCTGCCAGCAAACCCATGCCGAGTGCCGGTCCCCAACGGATGAGTTGAAATGTGCGTATCAGGGCTTTGAACGGATTGGGCGTTTCAAAATAAACAACGGCAGACCAGAGTGCCAAAAATGGGAACACAATCCAGGATACCATGACGCCAAAAAATTCAGACAGCAACTCCAGCGCAGCAGCAAAGCCGGGCATTAGTAATAACAGCGGCAGCCCTGCCAGCAGTGCTTTTTTAGGGGAAAAATCCCGGCGCATCTCCGGCTCCATTTCTTGCTCCAAAGCCCTGAAAGCAGCCACTGCAATGCCCGCCAGCAATATTATCTGAAAAAAATACAGGCCGCCGGGGTGCTCCATGCTGAAAAAATCGCCCAGCCCGCCCAGAATATCCAGGGGCCAATAATACTGGTCCGGAAACAAAAAGGTATCCGCCGCGGGTTTATCAGACCAGCCAAAAGCCCAGCCGGCAAAAGCAGCTGTGGTGGCAAACAGGCCCAGCAGGGTAGTGCGCGGATGCCTGGACAGCACCGTGAATACATCCGATAATATCTCACCCACCGTTTTAATGCTGAAAAAATCCACCGCATGCTCCCGTGTGGGCGGGAGTTCCTTGTCTACAGGTATGGGTTTAAAAGCGCCGCTCCGGTGTTTTTGCCAGGGCAGCCACACAAAATACCACAGTACAAACAACAGAGATGTGCCAATAAATGCCGCCCGGATGGGATCAGGCGTTTCGGTAAAACGGGTCAGGAAACTCTCAAAAAAGCCGGCCAAAACAATAATCGGCACAATACCGATGAAAATCTTGAGTCCGCGGCGCATACTCAACTGAAATGCCTGAACCCGCCGGTATGTGCCCGGAAACAACAGCCCCGAACCAGCTACCAACCCGGACGCACCGGCAATGATGATGGCGCTGATTTCCAGGGTCCCGTGTATCCAAATAGTGAGAAAAGACTCCCAAAACACGCCCTGTTCCACAAAAAAGTATTGAAAAGCGCCTACCATGATCCCGTTGTACAACATGATAAACACTGTGCCAATAGATGCCAATACCCCAAAAATAGCCGTGCGCAGGGCCACAAACATGTTGTTGGCCGTAATACCCGCCGTCATGCCCAATGGCCCCGAATCCTTGTACACCGCCATCGGATCGCCATTTTCAATATTGGTCAGCGTCATGTCTACATAACCATCTCCAAGAATAACCCGGGCAAAATCCGGATTGAGTATGCTGGAAACCACCCCGATGGTAAATGATAGCACAAAAAGCGTGAACGACAACAGCAGGGCTTGTCTGGACTCCCACATGATGCGGGGCAATTCGTCTGTCCAAAACAAACGCAACCGCTCGGCCGGAAAGCGGCGGCCGCGATAAATATTGTGAAAAACGCGCTGGGCAAGGGAATTCAGAAACACCCGAACCGAACGGTTGGGATAAAACGTGCGGGCATACGACAGATCGTCGGTAACCTGAATGAACAGATCGTTCAGTTTTTCAGGATCCTTGCGGTCTTCGCGGAGCATTTTTTCAAACTCCGCCCATTTTTCCCGGTTCTGTTCGATGAATTTTGTCTCTTTCATAGGCGCTCACTGGGGTGCTACGGCAAAAGTAGGGTTTTTATGGGATGTTGATAAACTTATGATCATCAGGCATTTTGAGCATGTATTTTTAGGGCGAAATCTGTTTTTGTATTAAAATTTTAACAAATATTGATCCCCTGCCATTCCTTTTAACCAACTTTAACCTACCACAATTTTGAGTTTAATGTGGTGTTAACCAAAAATACCGACCGCATACTATTAAATTTGACCCAAGAAAAGAGGCGCACCGGAAACTGCGCAAACAAATTTTCACTTTCACGCCATGAAAAACGTACATAGTTCCCGGCTTTTGGCATTGATCGGCCTGTTCTTCTTGGGCAATGCGTTCTCCGCGATCGCTCAGGATGATTTGTACTACGATCCGGCTACGGACAGACCGGCTACCCCGCCGGCAACCTATACGGATGAGTACCAAAACGACAATAATGTAACTCGTCGTTACGACGACGATGATGAATACTATTACGAAGACGACGATTATGCGTATGAGTATTCCTCCCGCATCCGTCGCTTCCACCGTCGCTCAGTGGTGGTAGATTACTATGATCCATTCTTTGTGGACATGTACAACTACGACCCCTTCTACTCCCCGGGCATGACCATTTATGTGTCCAACTACAATGACTACTGGACCTGGCGTCGCTGGCGCCGCTGGCAGCGTTGGAACAGCTGGAACAGTTGGGATTACGGCTGGGGTTGGAACGCCGGCTGGAACGCCTGGGGCTGGAACAGCTGCTACCGCTTCAATAGTCCCTGGTACAACCCATGGGTAGTGAATAACTACTACTACGATCCATACTGGACCTGGAACGGTTACAACCCGTACTTCAACAACGGAGGCTGGGGTAATGGCTGGGTGCATAACCACTATTACTATAACAACAACAACAATGGCGGTGGCGGCGGTTACTCCCCACGCACCTACACCGGCCCGCGCCGGGGTGGTACACAGGGCAACCCTGGTTACGCCCGCATTGCCGACAACAAGGGTCGCTTGGCCCCTGCCGACAACAATGCGCCAACCATTGAAAAAACAGCTCCGCGTCCGGGCCGCACGGCAACGGATATGGATCCAGGCACAGCCGTTGGCCGTACCAAACAGCCATCCACCCCGGATCGTACCGTTACTCCGGATAACGCCGGTGGTCGCCGTCCGCAAGACAAT
>DATGWL010000200.1:0-22943 GCA_035299505.1 Saprospiraceae bacterium
CGGGCCAAAAACTGTTCTTTTTCCGCCATTTTTCACCTTTTTTCAGTCACGTAACTCAGGCTATGCTTCTTCAAAAACGCAAAAACTGACGAAAAAAGCTCAAGTTTTTGACTCCGTCAGAAAATCCCCAACATGCTCTTAGCCTTCCACAGCACACATCATGCTCAGGTCACAAACCATACGCAAGGCGCACAAAGCCTTTGAACAGGAGCAGTATCCTCAAGTGGTACAACTGCTCGCGCCCTTGTGTGTGCAACATCCGCAGGATGCTGAGGTTTTTTACCTCCTGCTCGATGCTTATCAGGCACTGGAAAACCTGGATGCAGCAGAACAACTTATCCGACAGTATGGAAAAGCTACCGGGGATACTCAGCATAAATTGCTGCTGGGCATTTACCTGAGCCGGCAAGACATTCAAAAAGCCCTGAATGCCTCCGCCGCTTTGATTGCTGAATACCCGGATTTTTATGAGGAAATAGCCCATTTGGGTATGTCCTTTTATCACTCCGGCTACGAAGAGGCGTTTTTGCAGCAATTACAAAACACCCAACTGCCTGATTACAATTCCCTTTTGGCCATCGCGCATTATCATGTGATGGTGAAACAGGATTACGCTGTCGGAATGGATTACATCCTTCAGGCCATGGAACAACAGCCTGATAACGGGGAATTGCCTCATTATCTGGAATCCTATAAAAAAGAACTCATCAGGCAGCAAAAAAAGGAAGCGCAGAAACAACTAAGCGGAGAAGCGAAAGGTGACGCAATTGACTCATACCGAAACATACTGGAACTTGACCCTGGCAATGTTACCGCACAGGAATATTACCTGATTGCGCAAACTTGCAAAAAAATCCCGCCTTTCTATTGGTATTTCTATAAAACCAATTTCGTCAGCCTGTCTCCGTATTTTTTCAGGGCGGTATTTTTACTGGTTTATGCAATTGTTTGTGCCCTCTATTACAAAGGTGGAAAAACAGCGGGTGCAACCGATCATCTGCAATCGGTCACTTTATTCTTTGCAGCCCTGGCGATTCCCCGGTATACGCTGGTACCATTAAGCATCCAGCTAATGGCATTCTGGTATGTACCCGGGTATCATTTGCTCAAAAAGCCACTGGATTTTGTGAAAGGCCTGGTCATGCTGATCGTTTGGAGCAATATGGTATTCCTTTCCCTAAACCAATCTGTGAAAGGATTTGATTATTTTATATGCGGTGCCTTTGTTATAGGCTATATCGGTTTGCTGGAATTAGCCGGCACTGAACTTTCACGTATACAGCGAATAGCACTTCTGGTGTATACCGCTTTAGCCGGAGTGTTGGGCATTTTGGCCTATGGGGGAGTGGTTTCTGGAGGCTTTTTGTTTTTTGCCTTTGCCGGCTGGCTACCACCCTTGTTTGCCGGGATGGCCATAGATTTCTATCAGAAACATCAAAGAACCCTAAAGGAGAGTCCTGGCGACGAAGTGCAAAAACGCGCTAAAGTGCGTACGCAAAACATACACGCTGGTGCGCTGATAACCAGCATATTGCTGGCCATAGTGTTTTTCGCCAGTCTAAAGTTGTCGCCGGAGATTCGAGGTTATGTAGGTAATCTGGCGTTCAGTGGCGCGGCACTGGCCATTACCTTGTTCAGTTTTACAGAATCCAGCACGTCAAATCACGATTTTAGCAGTGTTTGGGCGCAGCAAAAAACCTTCCGTTGGCTTTTTCTGCTTTGTGGTCTGGGTATGGCAGGCGGGTTAATGTCTATTGTGCCTTATTCCGATGTGCCAATACGCACAGATTGGCGCTGGATACCCGGCTTAGTGGTTTTTGCGGGTAGCTGGATAGGGTTGTTTTTGTTGTATTATCGTTTTTTGAGAAAGAAGGAAATGTACCCATTGCCATGAACATCGAAACCATTCACACACCCCGACTGCTTCTGCAGGGATTCTCCCCGCAGGCTATGAACGAGCTGTTTACTCAGTATCCGAAAGCCGAGATACAACGTATCCTGGGCCACCGCTCTGAAGAAGCCTACCAGACAGATTTGTATAAACACCAAAATGGCTACTCCAGCTATAACCGCAGTTTCCTGCTTTTTCTGCTCACCCATAAAACAGATAACCTGATTATCGGTCGCTGCGGCATACACAACTGGAATAAAGACCACCGCCGGGCCGAAATAGGATACATGATGGAAGATGAACAATACCGCCGGGCCGGACTGATGTCGGAAGCCGTAGAGGCTATAGTGCATTACGGGTTTCAAGCGCTGCAACTGCACCGGATTGAAGCGCTTGTTGGGGTTAATAATGTAGCTTCGTTAAGTATCATGCGCAGATTTGGTTTTGTGCAGGAGGGTGTTTTGCGCGAACACCAGCTGGACAACGGCCATTATGAAGATTCTATCCTCTTCTCGAAATTACAACATGAGTATGGTGCTTGAGTGTTTTTCAGACGCTCCAGTACATTGTTCTATAAAAACAGGAGTCGCCCCCAACACACTCTGGAGCATGTTGAAGACGACTCGCATTTGGTTTTCACTCGTAACTGTGTCTTATTGCTTTTGCACTGCCAGGCGCTTTTGAACCATGGTTCCTTCTGTTTGATACTCAACCAGGTATATGCCATCTGCAAAGTTGCCCATATTGATGACATAACTGTTCGCGCCAGCCACAGCCATGCCATCATGGCTCAACACCATTCGGCCCGACATATCGTAGGCGCGGATGCTGAATGACTGTTCCTGTGGCATTTCAAACGTTATTTGCGCTATTCCCGTGGTTGGATTTGGTAACAGGCTGATGTTTGCTTCCGTCAGCAGCTGTTTTACTTCCTCCCGCTGACCACTATGGCTTGGGCTGCACAATCCTTCAAAGATAGCAGCAGAACCGCGATCCAATTGCGTGGCAATATCGTCGCCAGGGGTGCCGGCGATCAGGGTGCCGGGCTGGAGTTGCAGGCTTCGACCGAAATAATCTGAATTGCGGGCGCCTTGTTGCGTCAATGCGATCATCGGAATCCAGCCACCATCTTCACGCAGGAAGATATGCACCGCACCGGCATCTTTACCGCGAAGATCGTCGGAAGGAGCGCCTACGGCCAGATAATCGCCGCGCATGGATACACAGAATCCGAATTCATCGCCGAGGGTGCCGTTGGCTACATCCAGGATCTTGGTTTGCTGTACGAAAGCGCCATTTTGGTTTTTACCAAAAATATACACCGCGCCGGCATTCAGACCTTTATCATCGTCGCCGGGGGCGCCAATGGCCAGGCGGCTGCCTTCCAAACTGATACTTTGAGCAAAACGATCGCCGGCATCGCCATTCAGGGCCTGTAGTTTCTGAGTTTCGATCCAGCCATTGGCAGGGTCAAAAACATATACAGCGCCTGCGCCGGCATTCGGAGCCCCTACAACAGCGGTTTGCTGATTGAAATCAAGGCTCTGACCAAATTCACTACCAGAAACAGCGTCAGACGGGATCAGCTTTTCCACCTGGCCCCAGTTGTTCGCTCCGCCCTCCTGCTGGTGGAACACATAGGCCGCGTTGGCGCCGGTAGCACCGGTTAGCAGTGTCTGTCCTTTTAATTTGACTGATTTGCCAAAGTTTGCGCCTGCTGTAGCATCGTCGGCATACAGGGTTTTCACTATGTTCCAAATAGCGCCGTTGGTAGCATCCTGCGCAAAAATGTGCACAGCACCCGCCTGATTGCCCATGGTGTTATCGTTGGGGGCTCCTACGACAGCCAGACCATTGTGCAAACTCACTGATGCCCCGAAAAGGTCGGCAGCATTGTTGTTGCCGCTGTGGAATTCTGTGACAAAAATCCATTCCGTAGGGTCGTTGTCGCTGCGGCGGAGCAGGTAAGCCAATCCAGCTCCCGGTGCACCGGCCAAAGCCCAATCACCATCAATGGCTACGCTGAAACCCAGCTTATCGTTGGCCTCACCATTACCGGCCTCAGCGCGGAAGATTTCACGCCAATCCTGAACCTCGTCGGCTATGCCGTCGCAGTCGTCGTCCACACCATTACAGATCTCCGGACGGGTTTCCACCACCACCTGGAACATGCAGGTGGATTCGTGCCCGTGCGCATCGGTGGCTTTGGCCTGTACATTCGTGTAGCCCACCGGGAAGAGGAAGTTTGGATCATGATCGTATTCCAGCATTACATCCGGACAGTTGTCTGTAGCCGTAGCATTGAAAACTACGCTGGAAGCTTCACAGTAGCCTTCATCCGTTTTGATCTTCATGTTCTGCGGACAAGTAATCGTTGGCCAGTCGTTATCAAAAATAGTGATCAACTGGGCACAGGTAGCGGTATTTTGGTGGATGTCCTCAATGGTCCAGGTAACTACGGTTTCTCCTATCGGGAACGTCACTGGCGAGTCGTTGGTTACCTGGTACACGCCGCAGTTATCGCTCAACTGGCTTGGAGATCCAATAATGGGCAGTGTGCGGCTGCACTGACCGAAGTCGTTAGGACGGTTAAGGTTTAACGGGCAAACCATTTTTGGCGCTTCTGTATCGCGAATTTCAATAGAGAAACTGCAGGTAGAAGAATTGCCATAGATATCCGTAGCACGGTAGGACACGTAAGAAACACCTACCGGGAAGCTGGAACCGGAGGGTAAACCATCGGTGCGTACTACACTTTGCACGGCACAGTTATCGGTGGCAGTGGCGTTTGGATAGGTGGCAACGGCGCTGCATTTACCCAGTTCATTCTCCAGATTCACCGGAGCCGGACAAGTAATCACCGGGTTCTCATTGTCCGTTACCTTAACCGTAAAGGTGCAGGTTGCGGTATTACCGGCAAGATCGGTGGCAGTGTATTTTACCTGTGTGGTTCCTACACTGAACAGGCTGCCGCTTGCCGGAACAGGGATCAGGCTGGCCACGCTGCAGTTGTCGGTGGCTGAAGCGGTATAGGATACGTTAGCGCCGCAAATGCCCGGATCGTTGGTTACAGCAATATTGGCGGGGCAGATGGCCACCGGCTTGATCAGGTCGCGTACGGTTACTGTAGCATTGCAGGTATTGGTGTTGCCATGGCTGTCGTTCACTGTCAATACCACGGTATTGGCGCCCAGATTGGTGCAATTAAACGTACTTGGCGCTACGGATTCGCGGTTTACGATGCCGCAGTTATCAGAACCGGTAAGGAATACGCTGCTGGTGGTAATACTGCCCTGGCCGTTGGCATCGAGGTCCACCGTGGCTGGTTTACACACCACAACAGGTGCAATTTTATCCAAAACAGTTACGGTGGCATTGCAGGCAGCCTTGTTGCCGTGGCCGTCGTTCACGGTGAGGGTTACCTGGTTGTCGCCGATATTCTGACAAGAGAAAACGTTAGGTACTACTGATTCCTGATTCACGATACCACAGTTGTCTGCGCCGTTTTGGAACACTTCATTGGTGGTGAAGGACACTGAGCCGAAGTTGTTGAGGTAAACAGTAGCCGGCTTGCAGACTACAGTTGGTGGAAGATTGTCAATGACTGTAACGGTAGCGTTGCAGGTATTGGTATTGCCGCGGCCATCATTGGCCGTCAGTACCACAACATTCGATCCGATGTTGCTGCAATCAAACAACGACTTGGAAAGCGGTAACAGCTCTACAGATCCACAGTTGTCGCTGCCTGATTGGTATACATCTAATTGGGAGATACTTGCCACTCCAAGGCTATTTAGATACACTGTAGCCGGTTTGCAAACCAGAACAGGTTTGGTGCGGTCTACCACAGTAACAATGGCTGATCCGGAAGTTGTATTGCAGCGACTGTCGTCCACCGTTACCGTAACGGTATTGGCTCCTATGTTGCTGCAAGAGAAGGTATTAGGTGTTACGCTGAGGTAACGAACCTGCCCGTCCTGTTGGTCGAAAGCGCTTTGCACTACATCCTGTGGGTTGATGGTGGCAAAACCGCCGGCATCAGGGATGTACACAGTGATGTTTTTAGTAGTCAGGGAAGGAGGGGTTTGATCCGGGAATAAATCAATTGGATCCATTACCTGGGTATTGAATCCGCCCATTTCAAAGGTGTTAGAAAAAACATTGTTTACTTTCTGGTCCAGCGGAAAGGTTTCGTTCAATCCTGGAATGTCCTGATCAAGCAATGGTGGGCCATCAGCAGGAACGCCATCTACCCTTACATTACCATGCATCATGCGAAATGCTATTGCTGAATTGAACACGATATCAAGTTTAGAGGTAAACTGATTGGTGATTTTGGCAGTTGGTATGATGTTCACCGGATCGCTATCTGGCATAATGATTACCAGATCATTACCAATCGTAAAGTTTTCTATAAGCTGTCCACTACCTGTTTGAACCACCATGTTTCCCTTCATTTCTTTCCAGGTCATAGGCCGGCCCAGGTTGAGGTCAGCCTTTACATTGGGCGCAAATACGAATTCGTGTTGAAGTGCATTTTGGAAAATGAAAGGAATGGATAACACGTCGAGCTCCATACTCACCGGTCCAACCTTAAAGCCAAAAGTCAGCGGAATTTTAGTGAGGTACTCCTGGAACTGAATTGGGTCAAACTCAATGTCCATAAACTGGTGCGCACCTTTATCTCTCAAGTTAAGTCCAATCAATTCGTCCTGGCGGTCAAAGTTGCGGAATGGCTGATCCAGCTCACCTGAAATGTTGGCATAATTCTCAATGGCTGGGTCTATTTCATAAGGCAAAGCATATTGGTCTATCATAACTCCGGGAGGAGGCGGAATCACAGGCACCAGATCCCATGGGAGTTTCAGGCCATCGGTGCTGTTGATTCGTAGGTAATCATAATCGCCATCTACCAGATAATTTTTGTAGTTGTTGCTGTTGGCATTACGAAAGGTGGGATCTCCATGGTCTTCGCCATCTTCATCACAGTTGCCGGCAAAGCAGGCTCGTGCGCCACCAAAAAAACCGGCATCCATTTGTACTCCCATGGCAAACTCTGCGCCGGGCTCTTCCAGGTGTAAATCATATCCTTGATTGATATTATATCCTGTGGTGATTTTTACCTCTGAATTGCACCCATAAGTGCCATTGTTGGGCTTGGTAAATTTGATCTCTACCGGATAGGTAATGTCAGCAGTTCCGGAGTTTATTTTATACCGGGCATACATATCAAAATCAAGTCCGAATTTAGCCAGGATTTGAAAACCGGTAGGTCCAATATTAGGATCCTGTATCATGGCGTCAATGTTTACCGCGTCTATAAAAAAGCTGGCATCAGCTCCATTGTCCTCGAGCAGTAAATATTGTTTCTCCAGTTCCACGCCAGGAACAGGATCCCACAGACTGCGGTTGTTGGTTTGAAACGTTACGTTCTGCGTTTGCTGAATTTGCGCTGTGGCGGTAATTGCGGTTACCAGCCAGATCAACGGCACTAGGAAGTTTGTTAGATTTTTCATCTCTGAAATGGTTACTGTTAAAGAGTTTTTTGATCGCTGTTCTCTGAAAAGGACGGGCGCTCTACTGCAGTTTAGAATCGCCCGCCTGGTCAGAGATGAAAGCCTTGATTTGCTTTCCGGAACAAAGGTGTAGGCTGAGGAAGGCGAGGGCCTTCCACTCAGCGTTCAGCCATTTCAGAGCATATTGCAATGAGCAAAAAATCTTTACAGATTATATTGCATCAGGAACTTTATGCAAGCTGCAAAATATTGATAATCTGTTAGTTGCGCATTGCGCTGGGGCGTTTTCCATAGGCTTCGAAAAAAGCGTCGGAAAAATATTGCAGGGAGGAAAATCCGGTTTCGTACGCAATTTCCGAAACAGTAAGTTCGGTGCCCGACAGCAGTTCCCGGGCTTTTTCCAAACGGATATCCCGAATAAAAACGGAGGGGGATTTGCCCGTAAGGGCTTTGGTTTTCCGGAAAATCTGACTGTGACTCATGGCCATCTTTCGCTGCAGGTGCGGCATCTCAAAATCGGAGTCCGACAAATGCGCCTCTACCACCGCGCGCAGCTTTTGCAGGAAGGCATCCTCCAGTTGCAAGCTCTTGTCTTCTGCCGGAGCAGGCGCTTGTACACTTCCGTAGCGCGCCTGCAGGCGGGCGCGCAGGCGGGTAAGGTTGACCATTGTTGCCAGGAGTTCTTCCGGGTTAAAGGGCTTGGCCAGGTAAGCATCAGCACCCCGACGGAGTCCGGCTATGCGATCCTCCACCGTGGCCCGGGCCGTAAGCAACACGATGGGAATATGGCTGGTACGCTCGTCGTTCTTGAGCGCATCACATACTTCAAAGCCATCCTTTTCCGGCATCATTACATCGCTGATGATGATGTCAGGCACGGTTTCCAGGGCTTTTTCAATGCCCGCCCGACCATTATACGCAAAATCCAGCTGGAAGCGATCGCCGATACAATCTGCCAGGTATTCTACCACATCAGCGTTGTCTTCTATAATCAACAATTGCAAGGCTTCTGAATTGGCGTTTTTGGGAGCTATTGCCGGTTGCGTTTTTTCCTGACCAGATTCTGCAACCATTGCTTCTGGCAGCGATGTTCCGGCCTGTGGGGCCTTTCTGGAGATGGGGAGTAATACCGTAAAGGTGCTGCCCTTGCCCACGGTGCTTTCTACCGTGATATCGCCACCCATGGCGCGCACCAGTTCGCGTGTGAGCGACAAGCCAACGCCCGTGCCGCCGGCCTTGTTGTGTTCCTGATTTTGCGCCTGGAAAAAGCGCTCGAACACCTGTGGCAAATCCTCCGGCGAAATGCCCACCCCGGTATCTGTCACTTCCAGTCTGAGTTGTTTTTCAGGACCTTTTCCTGAGGGTAAAACAGCTGCCCGTAACATAACACGGCCACCGCCCGGCGTAAATTTGATGGCGTTGGAAAGCAGGTTGTGCACAATCTGGAGCATCCGCTCCGGATCGTAGTCCATTACAATTTCTGCCTCGCTGCTTTCCACCCGCAACATCACATTTTTTACATTGGCCAGGGAATGCAAACTCTCGGAGATATAGCGCAGGTAAGGCAACACATCGCCTTGCACATAGTCCATGCGCAGGGTATTACTTTCCAGCTTGGCCAGGTCCAGAATTTCATTGATCAGGCGAAGCAGGTTTTGACCATTGCGTCGTATCAGTTGCAATGCCGAGACCCGGGTGTCTTTTTCATTTTTTTCCAAACGATCCGTCATGCCCAGGATTACCGTCAGCGGCGTGCGGAATTCATGGGTGATGTTGGTGAAAAATCTCGACTTAAACGTGTCGAGCTCCTTGAGTCGCTGTACTTCCGCGTGCTCCAGTTTGGTGCGCAGTTGATACCGGTAAAAAGCATATACCCCGCCGCCCAAAAGCAGCACATAGGCCATCCAGGCCCACCAGCTCCGGTACCAGGGCGGTAAAACGGTTATTTTCAGGGTAGCTGCTTCACGGCTCCAAACGCCCTCGCTGTTGGAGCCTTTTACCCGGAATACATAGGTTCCGGGAGAGAGGTTGAGGTAAGAGGCGGTATGCTCGCTGCTTTCATGCTCCCATTCTTCCTCAGCTCCTTCCAGATAGTATTTGAAGCGGTTTTTATTGGGTGAGGTAAAGCTGAGCGCCACAAATTCCAGTGTGAGGTTGTTTCTGGAAAAGGGTATAGTGATCTCGTTGGTATACTCAATGCCTTGTGAGAGGATGCCCGTGCTGTCTTTCCAGGATACGTCCTGATTGTTCAACCGCAGGCCGGTAATGCAGATTCGGGGTGGAAGCGTGTCTTCCAGCAATTGTTGCGGATAAAAAACCGTCAGCCCGTTTACCCCGCCGAACATCAGGGCACCGTCAGGACCTTTACCGTAGGCGAAGGTGTTGAATTCATTGTCCTGCAGCCCATCCTCTTTCGTGAAATTTTTGATGGCTCCGTTGCCGGGATCATAGCAGATCAGCCCTTTGTTGGAACTCATCCAAAGCCGGTTGCGTTCGTCGGGCAAGATGCCGTAAATGACGTCGTTAGGGAGTCCTTCGCGGGTGGTTAGATGAGTGAACTGCATGGTTCGGGTGTCCAGCCGATTCAGGCCTCCTCCTTTCGTTCCAATCCAAAGGATATTAGGCTCTCTGGGGTCGGCGAGCAGGGAAGCTATGTTGTTGTTCCGCAGCGAATTGCGGTTTTTAGGATCGTTTTTGTGCACTTTAAAGGTGTAGCCGCCATTGGCCGGTATGGCCTGCACCAATCCAATATCCCGGCCAATCCACAGGTGTCCATTAGCTGTTTTGGTCAAAGCCGTAACAAATTTGGCTTCTTTAAGCAGCTGATTATACTCGAATAAGTCAAATTGTGCCGTCTCGGGATTGAATCGGATCAACTGCTCGTCCAAACCCACCCAAAGTATTCCCTGCTCATCCCAAAAAGTAGCAAACTCAACATTGAAACGGATAGTAGCAGAGGGCATTCTGTAAACGGTAGATTTCCCGTTTGCCTCCTGCTTCAGGATGGTCAGTTGATAAGGCTCCTTGCCGATAGCTACTACCCAATATGTACCGTTTTTATCCTGATTGATGCGCAGCCAGGGATGGAACGACTGAATGTTACTCCAAAAGGGAGGATTGGCGTTATTGGACCGTCCCGGATGGTAGATATACCCAGGCTGATTGTGCACAGAGAATATGCTTCCCTGCCGGTCCATAAACACGGTGGAAGAAACACTCATTCCGGGAAACAGGTGCTGGAAACGACTGGACCGGACGTTGATTTTCATAATGCCCAGGCCATTAGTGCCAATCCAGTGCAAACCGGAATGGTCTATCAAAGCACAATAAGATCCCGGTGAGATCGGAATACTGGGTATTGTTGCCCTGCTGAAATCAAAATGGCGGGAGGCATCCAGACTGTATAGTTGTAAGTTTTCGAACTGATCTATCCACAGGTATTGATCGTTGACAAACATTACTTTCTGGAAACTTACCGGGGTTGGTAATTGTACTATCGGATTCCCACTGCCTGGTTTCAGGCGAAACAAGGCTTTATGGTACTGGGCAATTTTATTGGAAATCCACAACTCTCCATAAGGGTCTATCACTGCAATATTATCTGCAGGAAAGTTATTAGGCAACTGCACCAGTGTAGTCCATTGGCTGGTTTTCAGGTTAACTTGAACAATTTGTGCTGTTGTGGTTCGGACGTACAGCATTTGATGGTTTGTTGAGATAACCGGAAAGTCACGTAATGGCTCCGGAAAAACCACCACCTTCAACTGCTCTTTATATTGCCTGAACGATTCGGGTTTTTCCCAAAAACCATCAGGAAGTGATATTTTACATAGGTTATTCAGTCCACCCGGTTCATTAATAGTAGCCCAAATATGCCCCAATGCATCCACATAACTACAAAAAACATTGAGTTCTTCAGAAGGATAATTGGACTTAATCAGGTGGTTATCTATCCGGTACACCAGGCGGGTTTTCTTATGGAACAGGTTGATGCCGGTAGCCTGCGTACTCACCACCATAAAGTCGCCATACTCCGAAATATGGTTGATGTAATCGCTGAAAAGGCTGTATTCGTCATACGGATCGCTGGTGAACACATCAAACCGGTAGCCATCAAAGCGGTTGAGTCCGTTTTTGGTGCCAATCCACAAAAAGCCGTCTTTGTCCTGATGCAGACCACTGATAAACCCCTGCGACAGCCCGTGTTGGGTGGTCAGCCATTCAATGCCTTGCTGCTGGGCTGCAAGGTTTATCCAGCCAAAAAAACATAAGAATTTTACAAGAATGACGTTACGCACCATGAAATATGCTGAAAAGATACCTGGGAAGTGCAGGGTTGAATCAAAGTACTCTACATGACCAAAGGTATTGAGTCTCTAAAGATGATTCTTAACTTTTTTGTGCCATATTGCAGCCATTTTGCCACAAATGCAATCACCCATGAATCACTTATCCCTCCTGCTCCTGGTCGTGGCGCTTTCTGCCCATCAGCCAGCCGAAAACGGTTCTCCTGAACCCGTAAAAAACGCCGCACCCAAGCCCTGTGTCAGCTTCACCTTCGATGATGGTATTACCACCCCTCAAGCGCATTATGCCTTTGAAACATGGAATCAAATGCTTTTGCAAACCATGGAGGAGGCCGGTATCCAATCTGTGTTTTTCGTTACCGGCGCCAATAAGCTCGATGAAAAAGGGAAGTTCCTGCTAAACAGTTGGGCTGCAGCCGGACACAGCCTGGCCAACCACAGTTTTACACATCCTAATTTTAGTCAGGATAAACTTACGGCGCAGGACTTTGAAATGGAATTGCAACAAACAGACCAGGTCATTGCCGCTTACCCAACCTATGTTAAACTATTTCGTTTCCCTTATTTAAAAGAAGGAAAATCAGCGGATAAAATTGCACAAATCAGGGCTGTTCTGGCCAAACACGGTTATAGAAACGGCTACGTCACCATAGACGCCTCTGACTGGTTTGTGAATGCACAATTACTCAAAAGTCTTCAAAAAAACGGTCCCAATGATCCTAACATAGAAAAATACCGCGATTTCTATGTAAAACATATCATGGACAGAGCAAATTATTATGAAAACCTGGCGTATCAATTAACCAACCGGCATATTAAACACACACTTTTGCTGCATCATAACCTCAGCTCCGCCTTGTTTCTGGACGATTTGATTCAGGCTTTCAAACAAGCCGGCTGGGATATTGCAGATGCCAGCCAGGCATTTCAGGATGATATATTTAAACAGCTTCCAACAACCGTTCCGGCCGGAGAAAGCCTCATTTGGTCGTTGGCCAAACAAACCGGACAGGATGAGGCGCAATTGCGTTATCCGGCAGAAGACAGCAGATATGAGCTTGAGGCTATGAAGAGCCTGGGCCTGTATCAGGAATAATTAAACCCAATTATGCAAAAACACATCGTTATAATCGCCCTTGCCTGGCTGTACATATCCCAGCTCCAGGCACAATCCTGCTTTTGCAACCTGAATGATGATGAACACCCGGACGGTTGGTATAAGGTGCTGGCGCCTTCCGGGCTTACCCTCAGAGCCGGGCCGGGCCGACAAACCGCCAAACTGGATGCCGTGCCTTTTGGAGAAGAGGTGCTGGTTTGCAGACGCACCGGGATTAGTGAAACCATTGAAGACAAATCCGGCGAGTGGATGGAAGTAACCTGGGCAGATAAAAAAGGATACCTGTTCAGTGGTTTTTTAACCCGGGATTTCAATCCCAAAGTACGCATGATATTGCCCAATTCAGGTGTGGATTCTTCCTGGCCTTGTATGGATTTGCCGGGAAGCAGCCAATGGCAGGGGTTGATAGTCGATTCTACCAGTTTGAATAAACGAAAAGAGCGTAGCGCCCAACTACATCGCTAAAACGCTTAAAACCGGGCGCAAACAAAGTCCTGAAGACTGGTGCGGTAAGCCCTTTTTGGAAAATGCGGTGCTCAACCAAAAAGATGCACCATATATTCTGTTTTCAGGCTTTAACCTGCCTCAAAAAGTATACAATCAAGCGCCTACCCCCGAGCAGCTTATGCCGGGAAATGTGTATGCATATAGTACCTACGACCCTGAAAAAAAGATAGCGCATCATTATACCATCAGCGTGGAAGGGAAGGCTGTGCCCAACCCAGCTTTTGTTCAGGGCAATGGAGGCGGACCGATAGACCGGATTGAAGGCTATAAGGTTGTTCTACACAAACGGAAGCCCGAAGATTCTCGTAATCGGGAAAAAACAGGGTGGACTTCTCAGGTGTTAATCAATACAGTTGTCAGAACGCCCGGTGATACAGGTACCAATCAAATGGATGTATCGTATGTTTATTTTGCCGGCGATCTGGATGGCGACCATGAGTTGGACCTGATATTGGCCAAGCTGAATGGGGTGGGGCACAGTTTTGTCCTGTATTTGTCGTCTGCCAGACTACCCGGGTTCATCTTGCGGTATATGGCTATTTGGACGGACACGGCGTGTTAGAGGCTGTGCATCAATGCACCACAACTTTTTCCACCCGCCGCAGGCCATCGCCTTGTAACGTTACCCAATAGATACCAGGTGTAGTGGCTCGCCACTCCAGATTGTCCATGCCCGGAACCGGGAAATATTGACCCATTACCCGGCCTACGGCATCTATGACAGTGATCTGTTCCACCTGAATATTGCTCCAGCGCAGAGAGACTGGCGCGCCCGCGCGGGCAGGGTTGGGGAATACGGCAAATTCAGCGCCTGGCTCCAGTTCCTCTTCCGTATCCGAAAATACCGAACAGCTTTCATACGGGCGGAATTCGCAAATGATGTTTTGTTTGATGCCAAAATCTGAGGCTTCTGCCAGATCGCTTACCACTGTTCCGCCTACTCCCAGTATGCCCGGAGCATCGTCAATGTCAAACGCCGGATTGTACAGAGAGGTAAACCCGGTGAAATCGCTGTAATTGCAGGTAACCTTAAAATTGGCGTCCAGATTAATCAGCAGCGGATCAAAACGATTGCCATTGCCGCCATAGCCGGTCCAGTTGGTAAAGCCTTCAATTAAAAAGCTGCCTTCCTGTGGGTGTGCGCGGAAGCGCGGGTAATGCGAGCTGCCCAGATTGTAGGTTTTCAGGTCCACCAGCCCACCGGTGGCCGTGAGGGTAAGCACCGCGTATTTGTTGCCCACAAAACCCACCGTAGGGAAGGAATTGGTGGCGCACATAATGGCCAGATCGCCATTGGGTTTTTCCACTGCATTGCTGGCATTTTCAAAAGAATCGGGTCCGCCGCCGGTTACCACACGCGTCCACTCCACTTCGCCTTCAGCATCGGTTTTGATGATGAGAAAATCGCCATATCCCTGGAAATTGGTTTGCAGGTTGGTGGAGGAGCCTGTTACCAGCAAGCCACCGTCGGATGTAGCCATTACACCATAGGCATGGTTGGCCTGCGGTGCGGTACTTTCCCCAAACACCTTGTGCCAGAGCACGGTGCCGTTTTTATCCATTTTAACCAGATTGGCGAAAAATGTACCTGTATGGAGGTATGAACCCGCTGCCACCAGACTTTGATCCGGCAACTCAATGATGTCGAACGAACGGTCTATGGCATTTTTGTTGCCCACCGTACGGGTCCAAAGAATGTTGCCGGCCGGACTCACTTTCATGAAATACTGATCAGTGTAGGTATTGCCGGAACCAGAGTCGGTGCCCCAGGAACCCGTTTGACCGGCAATCACAATATTGCCATCTGAGGTAACAATAGCCGATTGGGCCACATCCTGGTTATTGGTGCCACCTCCAATGCGCCGGGTCCAAACCACACTCCCGTCGCCGGAAACCCGCGCCATGAAGATGTCGTTGTAAGGTGTGGTAAAAAAGAAGCCAACATTGCCCACCAATACAAAATCTGTTTCAGAAATCTGCAGCACCCGACCGCTTATGTTGTTGGCCGATTCAGTGGCCTGATTGAATACTTTGGCCCAAACCACCTTGCCCTGACAATCCAGGCGACAGATATACGGGTAATAAAGCGAGCTTCCCACCGGACTCTGCACCAAGCCGGAACACACATATCCGCGGTCTTCAAGCGGTAAAACATCCAGCTGTACCATTGGGGCGCCCAACTCCGATTCGTAACGCCATTGAAAGGAGTGTTCATCCTGAGCGTGCAATTTGAACACGGAGAGCACACAAATAAGAGCAAAAAGTACAGGTTTCAACATAGGGAAAGTAGTTGGTGACGGAGGCAAATATAAAACCTAACGCGGGTTTAGAACGCGGGGAACGCGGATTTTTTGGGAACGCGGATGACGCGGATGACGCGGATTTTTGATTGGAACGCGGATTTTTTGGAATGCGGATGACGCGGATGACGCGGATTTTTATGCTGCCTTCGGCAGCTTTTCTTTGACTATTTGAGATGAATAAACTTTACAAACAAAAAATTGCCGAAGGCAATTTTCAAAAATCCGCGTCATCCGCGTCATCCGCGTTCCCAAAAAATCAGCGTTCCCCGCGTTCCAACCCCGCGTTCAATTGAACAATGATAAGGAATTTGCGTTCTTTTGCTAATTAAAATTGATTTGGAATGCCGAACTGGTTGCTTTACACTCTTGTTACTCTGGCCGCTTACGTCGGCATGGAATTTATGGCATGGTTTACCCATAAATTCGTCATGCATGGTTTCCTATGGAAATGGCATGAAGATCACCATCTTCCCAAGCATGAAAAGGAAGGTTTTTTCGAGAAAAATGATCGATTTTTCCTTGTGTTTGCCATTCCGAGCATGATCTGTTACATCACAGGAAGCTCAACACCTCACTTTTGGGTTTTCTTTATAGGCGTAGGTATTTCCCTGTATGGCCTTACCTACTTCCTCATCCACGACGTGTATATCCACCGCCGTTTTTCCTGGTTCAAACAACTTGACGGAAGCTACAGTCGCGCCATACTCCGCGCCCATGGCGCCCACCATGCCAAACGCACCAAAGAAGACGGAGAGTCTTTTGGTCTGCTGGTAGTTGATCCCAAGTTTTTCAAAAAACGCAGCCGCAAAGAAGACGATGCGCTGATTAAGAATAATGTGGATTGAATGATGGACGATGGACGATGAACGTTGCGCTGGGCTCCATTTGTTAGCTTAAATGCTGCCTTCATCGTTCACTGTCCATCATTCATTGAGCTATGCGCTGGAAATTTAAAGTGAGAGTCTCACTCTGAGTGAGACTCTCACTTTAATTTTCCAGCCCAACGTCCATCGTCCATCGTCCATCGTCCATCGTCCACCGTTTATCGTCCATCGTCCATCGTCCATCGTCCACCGTCCACCGTTCATCGTCCACCGTTCATCGTCCCCAACAACCATTCCCGCTCCGATAAAGGTTTGGTTTCCCTGATCAGCTGCTGGAGCCCCAGAAGCTCTTCCTCGCTGAATTTCTTTTTGCCGCTTTTCCACTGCATCAGTTTGCCCGTAAACTGAATGATGTTCCGGTACGTAGGCGCGTGGTACGCCAGCATCTTTTTTCTGCTCACAAAACGCTCAAAGCTGGTCAGAAAGCCCTCCAAAAGCCGCCATTCCCCGGTTTCAAAATACACTTTCATCAACGAAACCCGGGCGTCCAATTCCAGAAAAACATCGTCAAATGTCAGATCCTGCAGCAGGGTTTGCACCTGATCGTAATCTCCTTTCTGGTAGCTGAGTTTCGCCCGGCAAAACCGCTCATAATGGTTCCGGAACTCCTCCGCCAACAAAGGTGAATAGGTGGCCAGAAAATGCTCCACCCAGGCTGTTTCGCCCAGTTTAAGGGCCGCTGCTACGATGTTTTTGTAAGAAAAACGACTCAGAAATCCGTTTTCTAAAAAAGTGCCCTCCGCCAACCCAAACCGATAAAGCTCAAATACTTCCCGCAAAAAAGCCGACTCGTCAGTGTTCAACCTTCGGATACAATAGTTGATCCCGAATAGCAGCATATCTCTTAGTTCGGTTCGCGACAAGCAGGACGGCGCCAGAGGCAACAGCTGCTTGTACGCGAAAAAGTGCTCCCCCGCAGCCGGATCCTGCAAACACCGGTAACTATGGTAATACAGGCGTATCAAAGGGGCATCGTCGTATCGCCCGGCCGCACAATCCGCCAGCACCGTTTCCAGGTAGGAAAGCTGGTAATTGGCCCGGTAAATAGCCGTATGACTGGCCGCCGAACACGCATTGCGCAGCAATTCCAATACGAAAAAACGGGTTAACGCATCCGCCATTTCCTGCAGGTTCAGAGCCGAGTCGCGCGCCGGATTCTGTACCAGCCTCTCTTCCTGCAAGCGGTAATGTGCCAGATAATACTGCGCATCGCGCAAGGGTTGTTCCTCCAGTTCCTGCTCTGCTTTTTGTAAATAAGCGCCGGCCTCAGCAGTCAATTGGCGCTGCCGGTAGGTTTTTGCCAGCGCCAGCCACTGCTCTGTAGGGTTGTTATGCCAGGCTTCATGCGCTAAAAACGCTTCTAATACGTCTAAAAATTCCGACATTAGTCTGCGCATTTTCAAATCCTCGTAAGCCTCGTTGCCATACACAAATGCAAAGGCTCGTTCGCGTTTCAAACTGCGTTCTGTAAAAGTGGTTCTGGTGTCTAAAAACGAAAAAAGCGCTATAATTTGTGCATTATAATTGTGAATGGGCGAATGTACCCATTTCTTGAACCGCCGCCGTTCAGCCGATGTCAGGGTTTGAAACAGGGTGAAAAGTTTGCTTTGTATCATATCTTATACTCTATTTAATGCGCATTTTTTTCCGACAAAATTACAGAAATGTTGTATACCCTGTTTGATGGAAGCGGTTGCATTCGCCGATACTTTTGCAACGTCATAATCACTCATGAAAAGATTTATCCCATACCTGCTCCTGTTGTGCGCAATCCCGGCTTCGGCTCAGGGGTGGCGACAAACGTTCGGAGGATTGCTGAATCCGGCCGGCATGTGCCAGACCCCCGACGGTGGCGCCGTGCTGCTGGCCAATTCCGTTCCGGGCGGCCCGCAGGGCAGACAGGTGGTGCTGACCAAAACGGATCAGGACGGACGGGTACAATGGCAAAAATCATTTGGCGCTGCCGGCGATGATGAGGGGCGCTCCCTGATCCTCAGCACTTCGGGCGATTTGATACTTTCCGGTAAAATGGCATTTATGGCCAATAATGGCGATGCCTTTCTGGTGAAATACAACCTGAGCGGACAAAAAATCTGGGAGAAGGTGTACAATTTCGGGGTGCTGGACGACGCCAAATGTGTGCGCCAGATGCCCGATGGCGGTTTTGTCCTGGCCCTGGAAGCTGATAACCAGTTGCGACTCCTGCGTACAGATGCAGCGGGAGTAGAACTTTGGAGCAAGGCAATTCCCGGCACCACCGGTTTATCGGTAAAGCACCTTGAGCTCAGGGCAGATGGAGGTTTTGTAGTCACCTTATTGCGCAATAACCTGCCTATCGGGGCGCCTGCGGCTGTGGTGCTTCAAATCAATGCTGCCGGCGACGCCGAGACCCAGCTCACACTCCCGCACTTTTCCAGCTATATCACCACCGATCAGGTGCGTTGTTTGCCGGCATCCGATTCCACTTTCTGGCTGATGCACCGCGATTCGGTGTATTTGTTGGATAAGGATACTACGGTGCTGAAGCGTTGGGAGGTAACCACTGCTCCGGATTTTTACCTCACGGATATAGTGCCGGCCGGGGATGGAGGCCTGTATGCCCTGGGCACCAACTATTCGTTCAGCGGCCAGGCATTCAGCCGGAGTTTGTTGATTCGTTTTCAGGCCGATGGCACAGAATGGTGGCGACGTAGTTACGAGGCGCCGAGCACCCTTCATTCATCCTGGACCCTGGCTCCGGCCTCTGATGGCGGGTTTCTCGTGAGCGGCAATTATGCCAAAGGCAGCAGTTATTTCAGCTACCTCTTGCGTACGGATTCACTCGGTCAGGCTTTTACCAATCAGATCAGCGGCAGGCTGTTTTACGATGTTAACCTGGATTGCACGCATCAGACCGGCGAACTGCCGCTCAAATCCTGGATTTTGAAACTGGTTCGGCCCAATGGCGATATCCATTATTGCAACACAGACCCACAGGGAAAATACCAAATCGAAGCCGGCCTGGGAGAGCATACCTTATCCGTATTGCTCCCCAACGGGCTTTGGCAGGCTTTGTGCCAGCAGGATGTTCCGCTGGTGTTTAGCCAGCCTTTTCAATCAGATACGGTTGATTTTGCCATAGCCAACACCGTTTTTTGCCCATTGCCCCGGGTAGATGCAGGCGTGGATTACTGGATTGCGTGTCAGGAAAACACGTTTTGGGTGCAATATGCCAATGTGGGCGCCGGAGCCATAGAAGATGCGAACGTAACCCTCACCCTGGATTCGCTGATCAGTGTAACCGGTGCAACCATTCCATTTACCCAGACAGGGGCGCACAGTTGGCAGTTTCCGGTGGGCGATTTGTACGCCCTTGCGGATAGCGGATTCCAGGTACATGTGCTGGTGGATTGCGCGGCGGATATGGTAGACCGCACGCTTTGTGTGCAGGCCACTATTAATCCGGCTGATCCGTGTCTGGCTCCCATTACAGAGCCATTGCTGGTGATTGATGGACGTTGTGAAGGCGACAGTGTGCGTTTTCATGTGTTCAACATTGGCGCACCCATGACGCAGTCGCAACCCTATATCGTGGTGGAAGACAACATCATTTTCCTTCAAAGCGCTGGCGATTTTCTGTTGGATTCCGGCGAAGAATGGGTGTATAGCGTGCCGGCCAATGGTTCTACCTGGCGCATGGAAATCTTGCAGGACCCCGATACGCCAGACTGGTTGAGCGATCAACTGGTTTCAGCGGTGGTGGAAGGATGCAGCAATTCTGGCGGTTTTTCCACCGGATTTGTGAATCAGTTCAGTCAGCACGATGGCGGTTATTTTGTTGAAAACGAATGCCGGCCGGTGGTGGCTGGGCCACAGGGTTTGCAAAAAGCGGCATTCCCGGGGGGCTGGACCGATGAACACCTGATTCAGGCTAATACCGATCTGGAATACAGTCTGCATTACCAAAATCTCACAGGACAAACGGTGCACACACTCACGCTCCGTGATAGCCTGGACGATCAACTGAATCCGGGCACGGTGGTGGTGGGGCCGGCCAGCCACCCGTACCAATGGGAATTGCTTGGCGAGGGGGTGCTGAATCTTCGATTCACGGATCTGGAGCTGGCAGATTCGGCAAGGGTATGGATCAAATTCCGGATGGAACAGGATCCGGATCTGCCTCCGGGCGCTGTGATCTACAACCAGGCATGGGCCTATGCCGATTTTCTGGCGCCACAAGCCACCAACCAGACCGATCACACCATTGCCCAGCCCATTTTTACCGGAACCAATGAGCCTTTAGGACACCCGGCGGCCATGCTGCAGTTATATCCCAATCCTACCAGCGCGGGTATCACCGTTGCGCTGCCTGAGTCGGGTTTGTATCAATGCCGGATCATGGATGCCACCGGGAAAATAGTCCTGAACCAGGATTTCCACGACCATCAACTCCACATTCCCGCCAATGCACTGCCCAGAGGTGTTTTCCTGGTAACCGTACACACGCCACAGGGCAAACTTATTGGTTATCAAAAAGGAGTACGACTGACGACAGACGACTGATAACGAACTACATGCTTTTCACCACTAATCACCCTTATTGCATTTCACCTTAGTGCCCTAAGTGGCTTAGTGGTTATCCCCAGCCGAACGCCAACTCACACACTCACACACTCGCATACTCAAAAACTCAACTTATGCATTTCCTTTTCCGTACTTCGCTCAAACTATCAGGGTTCTTTTTCCTGATGCTCCTTCATTCGTATGCCCAGGCACAATGTCCTATTATCTGCAAGGATGAATTGATTGTGTACGTTCCTTCCGGTGGTTCCTATGAACTATTGCCGGAGACGCTCGCAGATGGCGATTTAAGCGTCATTTGTCCAAATGGCGTCCTGAGCACTCAGGCGAGTATTAGTGGCATGTGGCAACCTGCTACAGGCAACATCACTTTTAATGACTCGCATGTGGGTCAGTTGTTTCAATGCAGGATTCGGGATCAGGTTACCGGCAATTCGTGCTGGGGCTTGGTGGAAGTGGCCGGTCAGGCGCCGGCAAACGATACCATTCATTTCCGTTTAAGTGCGGAACTGTGGTCAGACGCTCGTCCGCTCAACGGCGCCACACTGGTATTCCAGCCCATCAATCCGGCTTTCCCGTACACCCCCACGGTATTTACGCTGGATGAAGATGAAAATGGTGTAGATATGGCCATTGTGCCCACCGATTATCTGCCTGGAACCACCTTCAGTTATGGCGCCATGATGCCGGATACCGGTTATGCAAATGGCGTTAGTATCCTGGATTTGTGCAAAATGGCCAGGCATATCCTGGGTATTGAACCTTTGCCTTCGCCGTATGCCATGATTGCTGCAGATATCAATAAGTCGGGTTCCATCACCACCTTTGATATAGTGGAAGGCCGGAAACTATTGCTGAATATCTACAATGAATTCCCCAACAACAATGCCTGGCGTTTGCTGCCCGACTATTGTGGCTTCCCGAACCCGAGCAACCCGTTTCAGCAAAACTGCGTTTCTGAAATCAGTCTGGCCGAACTGATGGCTCTGGATAATGACACCGCCCGGGTATATGCGGTAAAAATTGGCGATGTTGATGGCGATGTCCAGATTCAGGGAACGCCAACGCCCAATTTTGGCGCTATTGACTCCATTACCATGCTGATTCCACAGGGTACTATTCAGGCCAATACGCCGGTGGCAGTGCCGGTTAAAATGGATAAAGATTTCACTTACGGAGGCTTGCAATTATTGATCAAACTGGCGCCTTCCATCATTCAATTTGATTCCATTACTCCCGGGGCGATTTATTTTACCTCTCCCGCTGGTCTGGCTTCATACAATCAGGCAGAAAGTGAGCTTCGGGTAGTCATGCTGAATTCAAATCCAACCAATCCCATAACCATCCCGGCCAATGAACCAATCTTTTATATTCACCTGAAAAGTACACAAACGGTTCAATTGCAGGATATTATGCAACTCGTGACTAACGACCCGCAAACGCCATCCCTGCTGATGGGCAATAACTGCACCGGCGGATTCAACTTGGGTTATACCTATGCCGGGTTTGTGCCGGTGCAAACCCCGCTGGCCAAAGGAGTGTTGCTCAACCCGCCCAGCCCCAATCCATTTACCCACCACAGCTGGATGGATGTTGAGCTGGAACAGCCGGAAAATGTACTGCTCGAAATTGCCGACCTCACCGGTCGTATCCTGCACACAGAAACCCGTCAACTTGGTTCCGGCGCCACCCGCTGGGAGCTTCCCGTAGAAAAAATCCCTTCAGGTACTATGTGCCTCTGGCGTCTGGTCATTGCCGGCAAAAGCGCCAGCGGCAAGCTGGTGAGACGATGAACGATGGACGATGAACGATGGACGATGGGGGTGCGTGGGGACTTATAGCAACGTGGGTTGTCACC
>DATGWL010000201.1:0-5979 GCA_035299505.1 Saprospiraceae bacterium
CGGGCCAAAAACTGTTCTTTTTCCGCCATTTTTCACCTTTTTTCAGTCACGTAACTCAGGCTATGCTTCTTCAAAAACGCAAAAACTGACGAAAAAAGCTCAAGTTTTTGACTCCGTCAGAAAATCCCCAACATGCTCTTAAGGCACCCTTATTTGGATATCCAATAACATGTATTATCTTTGTTGTGCCTTGGCAACTTGTGTATTATTAGTGTTACATTTTTAGGGAATAACTGATTTTATATCCATTTTCAGGATATCTACCACGAACCGAAAATAATTGGGGTTTTATCCCCCGTTTTTTCAAAGCACCGCTCATCTGAAGTTTCCGATCTAATCCTTTGTATCAAGTCAGGCCTTGTTAAGGTTCATAGCCTGTTCTTCATGTGATTTTTGTTATAGTATTCGTGCAATGCTTTTATGTTGCACAGCCTGTTTTTTGCCCCGAAGCCAGGGTGGGGCAAACCATTTTACTTCCAAACACCATTGCAACGTCTGTTACAATGCGTAAAAACAATCATTTTTCGATTTCAAAAACCCTTTTCATATGTCAGACAAAATTTTGTTTTATAAAATTCGGGGGGGGGCAGTTATTCTACTGATCCTTTTTTTCATTTCTAATTCCCGGGCACAACTTTCGTCTTACCTGGCTAACTGTGGCCAACTTTCGGTAGAAGTGGACGCGAATGGATATACAGGCAGCAACCATGGTAGTAATTGTAGTTATTGGTGCAACTCAGGCACCTATTCATGCCAGCGAATGATGTATAATGTGTATTTAAAAGCAGCCAATATTCAGGGGGGGATTCAGCTGCCCTCTTCAGGCAGTTTCAATCTTGCCTATTCGGAGCTTTCCATTACCTTGAAGCTTAACAGAGGTGCTAATGCCATGGCATCTTATATTAATGAAGCGCAAACCGAAGCATGCTTGGCCAGTTTTCTGGGGAATAATGCTGCTGTTACCTTTACAGCGCATCCAATGGAAGATGAGGTTACTTTAATGATTTCTAGCGCTACAGGCGCACCACCCTATATTCCTTTTTTGAACCTTCAAAGTAACGGTCCGCTTTTTGGCATTGTGGTGGAAGCATTTCCCGGGGAGAGTATTGGTATTAGTTGTGTTACGTTTACATATGTCAGTAATGAAACTTGTAATAATCAAACCTGCACTGGGGTTCAAAATGCCAATTTCCCTACGCCAAGCGGATCTAACCCATTTATTACCGTTAATTTTGGCGATATCGATTGTAGCCAGGAGGAGTATATTGACCTGCCAGTTTTGGTTACATCGTCCATTCAGGATCCTATTGGATTTTTTGATTTTGCTGCAGTAATCAGCAATACAGCGCCGGATGGGTTTAATGCTGCTCCGGAATTCATAGATATTCTAAGTGGGACGAATCCTGATGTATCAGTTGTTTTTAATCAGAGCACCAACCAATATATTGTTCATGGTCGTTATGCAGGCCCAGACTGGGGTGATTTGTTTGGAACGGACAAGCAACTTGGCGTCATTCGGATTTACCGCCCACCTTTACTTTGCCAGGGTTATACCATTTCGGCATCATTATTAGCCGGAAGGATAATTATGCCGGGGCAGAGCAATGCCTTGTGTAGAAAATATACCGTTGGCGATACTAATACAGCCTCATGTATCGTGCCCGCCATGGCGACCTGCACTGACTTTCAGTTCGATATCACCACGGAAGACAACTTACCCGACTGCTCAACACTTGAAATGAAAGCGGTGCTGAGCTGGGATCCGGCTGACTTTAATAACGCAACTTCGTTGCAATTTGAGCTATTAAGGTTCATATTAGATATTGAAATGGAAAGTGGCGTGACCATTTCAGATATCAGTCTGGAAAATTTCAGTTGTCCCGGTTCTGGCAACGACCCGGTTCTTTGTGCAGCTGGTTGTGTCGTAAATAGTAATAATCAGGTGGAAGTCTGTATAAACGTTGGATCTCCAATTACAGTCAACAACAATGCGGGCCTCGTTATCACTTTTGATGCGCCAACAGGATGCGTAAACGGGGTAACCATCAGAAAGGTTTCCCTTAAACGCCCGGGCGAAAGTGTCTGCCAGGCTACCATCAATGATCCACTGACTGGTGATTTTCCGTATTGCAGTCCGGCTATGGAAGATTTCATTCAGGGCAGTATTGCCACAGAAAATGCCTGCTGGATAGAGGAGGTTGAAGTAACCTTAGACGCTGAGGATGGGACGAACTGTGACCGAATGCTGCTTGCCGGAAACCCCGGTGGTAATAATTATTGCGCACCCTATTCAAGCGGATGTTTGTGCGATATTGCAACAGCAACAAAATATACGATTACTCCTTTTAAAAATGATAATCCACTCAATGGCGTTACCACTTACGATTTGGTGCAGATAAGTAAGCATATACTTGCCCTGGAGCCTCTGCCAAGTTATTACAGTATGATAGCCGCTGATGCGAATAAAAGCGGCACAATAACCACCTTTGACATTGTGGAATTCAGGAAACTGATTTTGGGCATCTACTCGGTATTGCCAAATAATACCTCTTGGCGTTTTGTGGATAAACTATATGTGTTTCCTGCGCCTCCTGCCAACCCTCTTGGCGGTAATATTCCATCGACTATAGTTACAACCTCACTTCCTGCAACCGCCGCCAATTTCATAGGAGTCAAAGTGGGTGATGTTACCTCTTCTGCCACGGCAAGTACATGTACTGTCTGCGATGCCCAAAGACCTGCTATTGGGCAGTATTCCTTACGGGAGCCTCGGAGAACAGGGCTAAGATCAGGCCAGGTGTACACCCTGCCAATGAAGGCCGCCGGTGAAATTCCCATTATTGCCTGGCAATTGGCCTTGCGTTTTGATCCTCAGATGCTGGAACTGATTGGACCTTCGTCCGGAGATGCTGCCGGACTGACGGAAAGTAATTTTAATTTGCTTCAGGCCGAAGAAGGTATCGTTCGGGTATCCTGGTTTGCTCAACCGGATGCTTTGGAGGAGGAAACCATTCATCCCGGGCAGACCTTGTTCCATCTGAGTTTTCGGGTAAAGCAAGACCTTCCGGAAAACATGCCATTGCTCCGCATTGACGATGAACTTATGCCTAATTTAGCCTGGACTCAGGAAGGGGCTGAGTACGCTCTGCAAACCGAGGTTAGCCAATCGCGTGATGAGAAACAGCCTCTGGAATCATTGGTTTTAGTCACTTGCAGGCCTAATCCAAGTGCCGGAGAGGTTATTTTTGATATTGCCGCCTTACCGCAGTCGCATCGTTCGCAGTTGCAGATTTTAGATGCGTTTGGCAGAAGGGTTTGGCAAATGCCTCTATCCAATGTTACCCAGTCACAGCAAATCAAGATTCCGGAAGCTGCTCAATGGCCTGCCGGGGTGTACCACTGGGAACTGCGGTTTGACCAACAGAAAGCTGGCGGTATCTTTATTCGTCAATAGTTAATTTCAAATCAGACCTATAAGGTTTTTAAAACCTTATAGGTCTGAAAATTATGAACCATCCCTGCCTGTTTACCATCTCTAACCTCCACCCGCTCATGAATAAGAATATTTACCTTCTCATAGTCTCTCTGTTTTGCTCTTCTCTATCCGTAGCTCAAACCCGTTATTATGTAGATGATTCTGCAAGTGGCATGAACAACGGCAGTACCTGGGTTAATGCCTTTTCAAGCCTTCATCACGCCTTAACAGCTGCCCAACCCGGAGATGAAATCTGGGTGGCGCAGGGTGTGTATTATCCGGCTTCAGATGTCAACCGCGACACGTTTTTTAATTTGCCCAGTGGTGTACGCCTTATAGGAGGCTTTTTAGGCAATGAAACTGACCTGACTCAACGCAACTGGCAAGCAAATCCAAGTATTCTGAGCGGAGATATTGGCGTTTCTGGCGATAGTACCGATAATTCCTACAACATCATGATCTTGAATAATCCGGACAGTTTAACGCTGTTGGACGGATTTATTTTTCGTTCTGGTAATGCCGGATATGCCCTGAACGATCAGCCGGCCACGTCGCGATACCGTTGTGGCGGCGCCTTATTCATCTCCGGCGGCTGGGAGGCGTTGGCTACCATACAAAATTGCAGGTTTGAGCGAAACAATGCGAGGAATCATGGCGGAGCGGTATATGTAAACGGCGTAGGCAGCTCGGCGGCTGCACCTGTTTTTCGGCATTGTGTATTTGAGCAAAATATAGCAGGGCAAGACGGTGGCGGAGTAGCTCGCTTAGGCGATAGTGATGATGAGCGTCCAGATTTCGACGGGTGTATTTTCCTGCAGAATAAGGCCGGGCGGTTTGGGGGCGGCTTGTATTTTCAGGGGGCAGATGTGGAAAGCGCAACGAATGTACAGCATTGTCAGTTTATCCAAAACCAGAGCCAAACCAGAGGCGCCGGAGTATTCTTACGTATTGGACGGCCCGGTGGCGCCCGTGCAAGGGTATATGATTGCCTATTCCAGGAGTGTAATGATAAGGAGGCGCTGCTATTCATGCCATTGTTTGGACAGGATTGCAGGGAGATAAGGATAGAAGGGTGCCGGTTTTTAGATAATAAGGGGAATCAGATTGCATACGATTTGCTTGGAACCCCGGATAGTGAAATGCGTATAACGGGGTGTAAATTTGAAAATAAATATTCAGCTTTAACTTTGGTTGAAGGGGAAATCATCTCTAATTTGATCTTAGAACGAGATACGGTTATCAATTTTCCATCTGCTCGAATTACAAATGCTAATGGAGAAAATCAAACAATATGGAATAGATGTTTTTGTACAAATATATATTCCTTGGGTGACTTTACTAATGGATTTGTTTCGTTTACTAACCTTATATTGGAACATTCAGAATTGCCAATGGGAATAGCAAACAGCAGTAATGTTGAATTTGCTTTGCAATTTAGATCATGCACTTTTTATAAATGTTCTATGCCATATCTATTTAGTTCTGGTGCTGATTCATTTGATCCAACTGTTTTGTTTAATATTGAAAATTGTATTTTTGATAATTCGCTTGTCTCATATTCTGAAAGCTTGTTAAAAGAGGTAAAAATCTTATCAGATTATTGCTTGTTTGATGATACAACTATTTGCAATGTTCCTATCCCTCTTTCTTATGATTATGAATTCATCTGCGGCCCGAATAATTTCTATGGCATAGACCCCATGTTTCGAGATACGGCTAACGGAGATTACAGCTTATTGCCTTGTTCGCCGATTATCAATGCCGGGTCCAATGCAGCCGCTGCGGGACTACTTAATGATTTTGCCGGTGGCCCTCGCATACAGGATGGTACTGTAGATATCGGCGCTTTTGAGTCGCCGGCCTTCGCTTTGGCAACAGTGCCTGAAGTAAAACCCGCTTGTACAGGAACCTCTAACGGCAGCATATCCATACAACCGGCATACGGATGCGAGCCACTTGACTATCAGTGGTCGCCGCCGGCAGGCAACGGGCCGGAACTGAACGGATTGCCTCCCGGTCAGTATGTCTATACCGTTACAGACGGGAAAGGACGACAAATCAGCGATACGCTGACTATCCAAACAGCCCCCACACCAGAACTGTCATTGCAAAAATCGGATGTAAGCTGCGGCCTGCTTTCAGGCGGCAGCTTAACGGCAAGTGTTTCATCCGGCGTTGCCCCCTTCCACTACCAGTGGCTCCCCCTCGCCCCGGACACCTCCAAACTCACCCACTTGCCCCCGGGCGCTTACGCGCTCACCATCACGGATGGTAATGGCTGCCTGGACTCAGCTTCAGCACAAATATCGCTTGTAGGGGCCATTACTCTGCAGGTATCGGGACAGGGCATCAGCTGTTTTGGCGCAGCCAACGGCTGGCTGGCGGCCACACCGGTTACCGGGGCAGCTCCGTTTGCCTGGCAATGGACCGGTTGGCCCGGCACAGATTCGCTGGCACAGCCGCTGGGTCCGGGGCAGTATGCCGTGACGGTGCATGATGCCTAT
>DATGWL010000202.1:0-59148 GCA_035299505.1 Saprospiraceae bacterium
CGGGCCAAAAACTGTTCTTTTTCCGCCATTTTTCACCTTTTTTCAGTCACGTAACTCAGGCTAAGCTCCTTCAAAAACGCAAAAACTGACGAAAAAAGCTCAAATTTTTGACTCCGTCAGAAAATCCCCAACATGCTCTTATCACTTATTATGTTCCGCATGACACACTCTAACCCTTTTGATTCCACAAAACGTCTCCACACTCAAACACTCAAAACTTATGCAAAAAAATCTTACCCTGTCACTGATCTTATGCTTCCTCTTTGCACACATGGTTTCGGCCCAACCCGGGAAGCTTATTTCACAAGGATTCTACTATTTTGATACAGAATCCGGATTGGTATCAAGCGGCGACTCTTTTACTGTAGCCTACAACGCCCAGTTATTGCCCAATGAATATCGCAATTTTAAACTCGATTTGAACACAGGCATTTGGGGAGAAAAATTCAGAAGTATAGATTACCAGTATGACGCCAATGGTAATTTACTCAGATTTACGCAGCAAGATGGAAACGACATAGATGGCTGGGTGAATACCTGGCGTTACAGCTATACCTACAATGCTAATAATCAGGAGCTTACCAGTAAGCAAGAGCAATGGAATGGCGCCAGTTGGGCGGTGTATAATGTCAGTGTAAATACCTATGATGCTAATGGATTGTTACTTAGTTCTGAGGGAAACAGTAGTCGCCAGCAGTATACTTACACGGCGGAGAACTTGCTTGAATCTGTAATTTCCCAGTACAAGCTTGGAGGAAACTGGGTAAACAACTCCAAAGAGGAATACGTCTATCTGCCCAATTCGAGTCTGGTTTCCACCCTTTCGCATTCTTCCTGGGGTGGTGGAGCCTGGGCAGTTACTCACCGGAATGCATACCAATATGATGCTAATGGTAACAACACGGAGGACCTAACAGATTATTTTGTTCAAAATCAGTGGGTTCCGGGCTCTTTACTTGCTATGGAATATGACACCGAAAACAACCTCGTTTACTGGATCATCAGTAATTGGGAAGGTGCTGATTGGAAGGGAAGTTTGCGGCAATTCAACACTTTTGATCAAAACAACAATTTTACCAGCGCACGCTTTGAGGTGCTTGATAGCACAGGCTGGCAAATGGCCTCTTTTGGTCGCTTGCATTATGGCGCTTTGTCGGGGATTCACCAGGCTGAAATGACGAGCTTCGAGGTATTCCCCAACCCGGCCACTTCTTCCATAACACTACTGGGTGAAAACCTGGAATCCGCCCAAATCATTGATCGGCAGGGGCGGGTGATCAGCCAGGTTTCACTGAATCAGCATGAAGCAACCAATGTTCCGGTTTCCCAACTTGCTCCGGGTTTGTATTTTATACAGGTACGGGATCAAAGGGGTGATTCAGGGGTAAAACCTCTGATGATTCAGCGGTAAATATGGCAGGCGCCACACTTTTTAGGGTATTGGTCAGCTAATTGCCAATTCCTGCCCAGGTGTATGGTTGCAAAACGCTTTTATTTGTAGCCGGTTAGTGTGCCCAGAGGGCGTACTAACCGGCTTTTTTACCCTCTAGCCCCCGAAAGTCGTCGGTTCACCCAACGCTTTTATTCCCCAAAGCGTCACTCCACTCAAACACTCAAACACTCAAACACTCAAACACTCGCACACTCGCACACTTGCACACTCAAACACTCAAACACTCGCACACTCGCACACTCGCACACTTAAACACTCAAACACATGCACAAAACTACCCTAACCCTCGTTTCCCTTTTCTTCCTGAGCCGCGCTGTTTATGGCCAAAGCGGCCTGGCTACCTTTGATGATTCGTATGTTCACGAAATCAGGGTATATTTTCAGGAACCCAATTTCTGGCAAATCCTTTCTGATAATTACTTTCTTGAAAATGATAATGACCCGGCCACAGAAAATTTGTCGCTCAAGGCTGAGGTGATCATTGATGGACAGGAGATTTCGGAGGTTGGGGTGCGTCAGAAAGGCTTTTTCTCCAACTGGGGAGCCGGCGATGCCCTGAAAAAACCCTTGAAGCTGGATTTCAACGAATTTAACCCAGACGGGGAACACGACAACCTGAAAAGTCTGAACCTGCAGAACGCATTTAAAGATCCATCTTTCATGCGCGATGTGCTGAGCTATCGAATTCTGCGCGATTTTGGTGTGGCGGCTCCAAGAACAGCCTATGCCAAGGTGTTTTTGAACGATACCTACTGGGGGCTGTACGTAATGGTAGAATCGGTGAACAAAACCTTCCTGAAAGAGCATTTTGGCGATAATGATGGTAATTTGTACAAAGCTAACTGGACATCACTGCAATACCTGGGCGCCAATCAGGAGGCGTATGTTGAAGATTTTGAGCTAAAAACCAATGAAACGGAAAATGATTGGAGCCGTTTGATCAAATTTTTGAAGGTGGTAAACCAGACACCCAACATTGCTTTTCGGGATTCTCTGGTGAAGTATATGGACATGGAAAGTTATTTCAAAAGTATGGCGGTGGATGTGACCATTCAGAACTGGGATTCCCATTTTGATCACGGGCGCAATTTTTACCTGTACGATAACCCTACAGATGGCAAGTTTTACTGGATTCCATGGGATTACAACCTGGCTTTTGCCAGCGGATTTGAGTTTTACGATATTGCGCTGGTGAACCTGCGAAGCCAGCCAGGCTATGATAAAGTGCTGCCCAGGAGAGTTTTGTCTAATGCCACCCTGCGGGGGGAATACCTGGAAGTAGCGTGTCAGTTGCACCAGGCAACGTTCACGGAAGAGCATTTATTTCCGGTGATTGATGAAACAGAGCTACTCATTGCGCAAGAGGTTGAAAATGATCCAAACAAGTTTTTCCATCAGCCGGATGTTTTCCATAATTCGCTGAATGACGGTATGACTATTCTTCAAGTTGATTCATTCCATCTGGTAGATTCTGTTTGGAATGGCTCAATGTGGGTAGTAACTGATACCACGTTTATTTTTCAGTACGTTGAAGAGTTTGTAGGGTTGAAATCCATGATCAGTGAGCGTCATGTGGATATTCAGACGGAACTGACCAATAAATACCAGATTAGCTGCACGGTTGCCACATCTGATCCTGAAGCGTCTTTGTTCTTGCTGGATGTATGGCCTAATCCGGCTACGGATTGGCTGCAGATTAAGGCCGAACAACCTGGGTTGCAGTTTACCATTTTTGATGCCCAGGGCAGGTTGTTGCGCAGGGGAGAACCTCAGGCCACCCAGTTTTCCATACCTGTGGCCAACTTGCCTGAAGGGGTTTATTGGCTGGAATGCAGGAGTGATCAGGGACGTCATATGAAGAAATTTGTCATAAATAGAGACTGAAAATACGTTAAGTTTTAGGAAAATCGGAGCGGTCCTGCTATTTATATGGCAGGACCGCTTTACTTTTGTGCTGTAATTCTTTAATCCCTTGGTATATGGATTTCTCAGGACTGCTTGTCATCTTGATACTAAAATTGACCATGTTTAAACCTTCGGTTTACAGTTAAGTTATTATTGGTTCAATTTTTGCCTTCGGAAGCCAAGATATTTTCCTGAAGGGATATTATCCCTGTTTTTTTGGATCGATACCGTAATGGTTCGATCTGTACTTGTTTATATCAAGGATTTCGCTTTTTTATCGTTTTAATCAACCTCTCATGAAAAAAGGATTTACCACCGTTTTGGGATCTCTTAAAGGATTTGCACCACTTTCACTGCTTGTAACGCTTTTATTTTGCACCTCTAATACCCTCTTTGCCCAAACCGGCATTGCTTCTCAAGGGCTATGGCAGGAAGTCAAAGAAGCAGATCTGGTTGCTGAAAGTACTGAGCGTTTGATCGTTCCGTCCAAGTATCGGGTTTTGCGACTCAATTTGGCAGCCATGGCAAACACCCTGGCTACGGCGCCTGCGGAGAATAATCAGGCAAGCTATAACAATGGCATAGAACTCCATTTCCCCTTGGCGGATGGTACATTCGGTCGTTTCATGGTTTGGTATGCCCCAATCATGGCGCCCGAACTGGCCGCTAAATACCCGGATATCAAAACTTATGCGGGTTACAGTCTGGATGATCCGGGTACCATTATCCGATTGGATGTAACGCCTGCAGGCTTCCACGCTATGACTTATGGTGGTGGAGCTTCGGTGTTTATCGATCCCTATGCAAAAGGTAATACACAGGATTACCTCTGCTATTTCAAACGGGATTTTGTGAAAAAATCTGGTGATGTGTTTACTTGTCGTGTAAACGATGAGTTTACCCTCGAATGGAAAGATAAGGATAAAACGGGTGGTCAGGAGTTTGTGGGCGACTGTGGTATCCGCCACGAGTATCGTCTGGCAATTGCTGCAACAGGAGAGTATACTGCATTCCATGGTGGCACCATACCGCTGGCCATGGCAGCCATCAATACCACCATGAACCGGGTGAACGGTGTGTTTGAAATTGAGGCGTCTGTGCGCATGATCCTGGTAGGAAACAACGACCTTATTGTGTATGTTAATGCAGCAACTGATCCATACACCAATGGCGACCCTGGTTTAATGATCGATGAAAACCAAACGAATATTGATGCCGTGATTGGAAACGCCAATTATGACATCGGACACGTATTTGGTACAAATTCCGGTGGTTTGGCCGGCCTGGGTGTTGTTTGTGGTAATGGCGCAAAGGCACTGGGCGTTACGGGCAGCGGTGCGCCCATTGGCGATCCTTTTGATATAGACTATGTTGCGCATGAAATTGGTCACCAGTTCAATGCAGAACACACCCAATATAATAATTGCAACCGGAACAATGCGACGGCCATCGAGCCGGGCAGCGCGTCTACCATCATGGGATATGCCGGCATTTGTCCACCAGACATTCAGCCCAACAGCGATGCTTACTTCAGTACTGCCAGCCTGTTTGAAATACGGCCTTTTGTTGCAACCGGACCGGGCAATGTTTGTGATAATGCCATTGCTGTTGCGAATGTAAGTCCTACGGTTACATCACTGCCCAATTATTCCATACCTATTTCAACGCCGTTTGTACTCACTGCATCAGCTACAGACCCGAATGGAAGTCTAACCTATTGCTGGGAACAAACAGATGCCTATACAGCGCCTGCCCAAACCATGCCGCCAGCTGCTGGCAATACTACCGGGCCGGTATTCAGATCTTTAAAGCCTGTGGCTTCCCCATCACGCTATTTCCCGAACCTCACAGATTTGTTCAATAATGTTACGCCTACCTGGGAAGTACTTCCTTCCGTTGGCCGTAACCTGAACTTCAGGGTAACGGTGCGCGACAACTTTGCTACCGCAGGTTGCACGGGAGAGGCTTCTACCACCCTGACTACGGTAGCCACGGCGGGTCCATTTGTGGTTACCGCGCCCAACACCGGAGTATCATATGCCATGGGGTCTAACCAAACAGTGACCTGGAATGTGGCTAATACTAATGTTGCACCAGTGAGCTGCGCCAATGTAGATATCCTGTTTACCTCTGATGGTGGCGCAAGTTTTACCACTTTGCTTGCCAATACGCCTAATGATGGCTCACAGGTTGTTACTATGCCCAATATAGCTACAAAAACGGCCCGTATTGTGGTAAAATGTTCTGATAACGTCTTCTTTGATGTATCGAACGTAAACTTTAAACTGGCCGGCCCGATTGTGATCAACGAAGTTGATTATGATCAGCCAGCAGCAGATGGCGCCGAGTTTATTGAGCTCAAAAACGTTTCCAATGCTCCAGTCAATCTCAACGGCTGGTCGGTTGAGCTGGTGAATGGTAATGCCGGTGGCGCTGCCATTTATCAAACCATAAACCTGCCCAATGTCAATCTGGCGGCAGGCGCTTATTATGTTATTTGTGCCAACAACGCCAACACGCCTAATTGCGACCTGGATGTGGCTCCGAATGCCGATTTGGTTCAAAATGGCGCACCGGATGCCATCGGTCTTCGCAATAACGGAGTACTGATAGATGCTGTGAGCTATGAGGGTAACTCAGGTGCACCGTACACGGAAGGCAGTGGTGTTAACCTGATTGATGGAGCTGGTGCAGCCAACCAGGGCATTTCCCGTTTCCCTGACGGAACTGATACGGATGTAAACAATGTGGACCTGTTGAGCAATGTATGTATTTCGCCGGGATTGCCCAACCTCAACACCAATGCCAACTGTGTGTTGCCTTGCGATATCACCAATATCACATTCTCCAATGTTGGCTCCTGTAACGATAATGGTACGCCAAGTGATCCGGCAGACGACTATTTTACAGCGAATATCGCCGTAACTTTTGTCAACTCCCCGGCCAACGGCACCCTCAACCTAACGGGCGATGTATTGGCAGGCGGTGGCGCTCTTTCAGCGGCTGCACCTTTTACCAGCCCGGTTAATTTCAATGGTGTTCGACTCAAAGCTGACGGAACAGCAAGTGTGGTAACGGCTACTTTTAGCGCCGACCCGGCCTGTAACTTTACCATTAACAACGGACCAAACGTAGCCAGTTGTTCCAACTCTACCTGCGATCTCACAGATGCAGGTCTCACAGATGTGCACTGTGAAAACAACAATGAAACCTTTGGCGATCCGTCTGATGATTATATCTGGTTCCAGCTCAATCCTGCCGGTATCGACCTGGGCAGTGGTTACGATGTGTCTGTGAGCAGCGGTTCGGTGTTGTTAAATGGCAATACTGCTCCGGATAATGTACCTTATGGCAGTTCACAGTTCTTCCGTTTGCAGGCAGGTTCTGCCGGCGGCGGCAATGTAACCATCACCATCACCGACGATGATGACCCAGCTTGTACCATCAGCGTGCTGATTGTGGACCCGGGATCATGTTCTGATGAACCATGTGTGATTGTGGATGCTGTAGTGAGTGAGGTGTTCTGCGAGGATAATAATGAGACGCCAGGAAATCCAAACGACGATGATATCCGATTCAGGATTAACGTGACGGGCACAGGAGTTGGCTCAGGCTACAACCTGTCTGTTGATATGGGAACTGTCACTTATGCAGGCGGCGCCCCAGCGGTTAACATCCCTTACAACCAGACCCCATATTTCCGGATAGTAAACAAAGCCGGAATGGGCAACCGCATTATTACCATCACTGACAATGAAGATCCACTTTGTACTTTTGAAGTGACAATCCAGGATCCGGGGTCTTGTTCTGTACCGGTTTGCGATATTGATATTACAAACCTGAATGTAACGCATGAAACCTGCCCGGGCAATAATAATGGTACCATCACAATTACGGCTACCTGCACAAGTTGCGCCAATCTGGAGTATTCTTTAGATGGTGTAAACTGGCAGCCGGGCAATTCCTTCTCCGGTCTTGCTCCTGGCAACTATACCGTCCGGGTACGCGATACTGCCGACCCGAACTGTGAGGCTCAGGAAAGCACCACGATTAACCCGGGCGATAATGTGCCACCGGTGTTTGACCAAAATCCATTGCCGGCAAACCTGACGCTGGATTGTGATGATCCGGTTCCGGCTGCAGCTGTACTTACTGCCACCGATGCAGTAAATGGTCCGGTTCCGGTAACCTTTACTACTTCCGAAACCCCGGGCATTTGTCCGCAGGAGAAAACCATTACCCGTACATGGAAAGCCAAAGATGCCTGCAATAATGAGGTGGTGCATACTCAGGAAATTACCATTGTAGACAATGATCCGCCTGTGCTTAACGGGCTGCCGGCGCCCACGCTGAGCATTGAATGTGATCAGCCGCTTCCTGCTGTGCCTACCGTAACAGCTTCTGATTTGTGTGATACCAATGTGCCGGTAACGTTCACCACCAATACCACACCGGGCATTTGTCCGCAGGAGAAAACCATTACCCGCACCTGGTCTGCAACCGACGACTGTGGTAACAATATCTCCTTTACCCAAACCATTATGGTAACGGACAATACGCCACCGGTATTCAACCAGAATCCGCTGCCAGCCAATATCACGGTTTCCTGTTCTGATGTTCCGGATCCTGAAACCCTGGATGGTACCGATAATTGTGATCCGGGTATTCCTGTTCCAGTGATTTTCATCAACGAGTTTCACTACGACAATACCGGCGCTGATGTCAATGAATTTATTGAAATTGCCGGTACTGCCGGTACTGATCTGTCAAACTATCAAATTATTCTCTACAACGGTACTGGAGGCGCTCCATACAACACATTGGTGTTAAGCGGCGTAATTGATAATGAAGCAGGTGGCTTTGGCGCAGTATCCTTTGCCTACCCGGTAAACGGCATCCAGAATGGAGCGCCTGACGGTATTGTACTGGCCACTACCAGTGGTACAGTTATTCAGTTTTTAAGTTATGAAGGGGCATTTGTGGCCGTTGGCGGCGTTGCCAATGGCATGATGTCTACTGATATCGGATTGCTCGAAATAGGTACAGAGCCTATTGGTTTGTCCCTGCAACTCACCGGTACTGGTCAGGAATATGGCGACTTCAGCTGGGTAGGTCCATTGGCAGCCTCTGCGGGTACCCTGAATGCCGGCCAAACCATCAATCCGCTGCCAGGCGTGATTCCGGCTACATTCAGCCAGATGATTGTGCCAGGCGATTGTAATGGAGAATCTACAATCACCCGCATGTGGCAATTGTCTGATGCCTGCGGCAACTCCATTATGCACACCCAAACCATTACCGTAACGGATACTGAAGGCCCATCCTTCTCTCCGCCGCCGCTGCCCACAGACATTACCCTGAGCTGCGAACAACCTGTGCCTCCGGCGCCCATACTCACTGCCGCCGACTTGTGCGATGTGCCAGGTATGCTGAACGAGCGGGTTTGGATCAACGAAATTCACTACGACAACACAGGTGGCGACGTTGGTGAGTTTATAGAAATAGCCGGAACAGCCGGAACAGATCTGTCTACCTACAATCTGGTGTTGTACAATGGCAATGATGGATTGTCTTATAACACACTTGTATTAAATGGCGTCATCCCCAACCTTGCTAATGGCTTTGGTACCCTCTGCTTTAACTATCCGGTGAACGGCATTCAGAATGGCGCGCCTGATGGCGTAGCTCTGGTGCATAATGTAATGGGTGGTATGGTTGTACAGTTCCTTAGTTATGAAGGGGCATTTGTAGCCGCCAATGGCCCTGCCAATGGCATGATGTCTGCCGATATAGGCGTTTTTGAAAACGGTACCAATCCGGTTGGCACTTCTGTTTACCTCACCGGAAATGGCGACGAGTACTCCGATTTCACCTGGGCAGGCCCGCTGGCGGCAACCAACTGCGGTGTGAATACCGGCCAAACGTTCATCGGCGTATCCATGGGGCCAGTGGTTACTTTTGAAGAAACCCAAGAACCAGGCGCTTGTCCGCAGGAACGTTTCATCTACCGTACCTGGACTGCCACTGATGATTGTGGCAATGAAACGGTACTTAACCAAACAATCACTATTACGGATGATATCGGTCCAAACGTAGTTTGCCCGGCCAACCTCACCGTTAACCTGGATATTTTCGGAAATGCATCGTTGTCGCTCAACGATATCAACTTTAGCTACTCCGACAACTGTGCGCCTCAAAACCAGTTGGTTGTGCTGCCTTTCCCTACGCAGAATTATGATTGCGATGATGAAGGTACCATCCAACAGGTTACTATCTCTGTACAGGATCCTTGTAGCAATGTTGGTACCTGCACGATCAACGTAACCATTCCAACATTCTCCCGTTGCACACCTGTGGTGTTGATCACCGATCCTTGTGTGTGTAAAAACAACGCTACAACCCTTACCAACGGGCAGTTTGGAGAAACGATAAAAATTGAATCGCTGGCGGGCAAAACCTGGACAGTGATTGCCAATACTGGTTTGTATCAGGCCAACAGCCCTGCTCCGCCATCGGCGCCAGTGCTGATTCCAGTGGGTACTGTTTTGCAGGAAAATCCGGTGCCAAGCGGCGATTACTATCTGAATGGTATCCACGTGGATGCCCTGGGTTATTCTATTACCTTCCGCAGCGAACGCGGTGAAATCCTTACCATCGGCAACCTCTGCGAATATCCAAATCCTGGCATTACTTCCGATCTTTCTGGTCCGTTCTGCCTCTTCTCCGATCCGGTTACGCTCACAGGTACACCTGGCGATGCCAATATCATCAGCCAGGGCTTCACCATCAACGGTGTGCCTGCAACAGTGTTTGATCCCGGACAAGGCGTTGGTCAGTACCAGATCGTATATACTGTGAACGGCGGAACGCCAAAAGCATTCGGTCCAAACGATCCGGGTTGTATCCAGTCTGTTAAACTGATTGTGAATGTGCTGCCTACTCCTTCCAACCTGACCTGTAATAACCTCGTTACGGTGGCGCTTGATGATGCAACTTGCGCTCAGGAATTGCTGCCAGACATGGCATTGGAAGGCACTTACAACTGCTTTGATGATTACATTGTAGAACTGGACGAAACTGTGCCATTCGGCAATGGTCCGTGGCTGCCGCCATTCCTGGATGCAGGGGACATCGGCAAAACTTACCAATTCCGTGTTACCCACCTCGTTAGTGGCAATAAATGCTGGGGCAGCGTTAAAATTGAAGACAAGCTGGCGCCGGTACTGACTTGCGAAAACTTCTCGGTGCCTTGCAATACGCCAAGCCTGACTCCAGACTACCTGTTTACTAATCTGGGTATTTTGGCGGCCACTCCATCTGCTTCAGACTGCCAGAGCTTTACGCTTACTTACATCGATACAGAAATTCCGCAAAACTGTGCATCCGGCTTGACCAAGGTCATCACACGCAAATGGACCGCAAAAGATGCCAGCGGCAATACCTCTACCTGCGAACAAACCATCGGGCTTATCCGTCCTACCCTGGGCGATGTAAGCACTCCTCCGGATTACGATGGCATTGACGAGCCTGGATTTGCCTGCACATCCAGCTATCCAACACCAGAGTGGATCCAAAATCAGGGGCTGCAGGGCTTCCCGCTTGTATTCGGAGAGCCGGCTGGTTGCAACATCAACTGGGAATACCATGATTTCCGCATTGAAGTGTGTGACGGTACCTATAAAATCCGCCGTGAGTGGACAATAGTAGACTGGTGCATCGGTGATGGATTTATCTTCAACCAGATAATTAAGGTAGAGGACAAGCAAGGACCTGCCATGACTTGCCCGGCCAACCTCACTGTTTCTGTTAATCCGTTCCAGTGCTGTGCAAATGTTGATCTGCCAGATCTGGTGATTGAAGACGAATGCTCGCGCATCAACAATATCGGTGGCATGGTTACCACCTTCGATCCGGAAACCAACGCCCAAACCGGCATGTTCCTGATTGGCGGAACCTTGCAGAACTTCCCGGGCAATAACTATTGGGATAGGGATACACTGGCCGCGTTTGGTACTACTACCTGTCTGCCAGTTGGTGTCCAAACTGTGATGTACATGGCGCAGGATGATTGTGGTAATTCCACAACCTGTACCTTCCGACTGACCATTCGCGATTATGTTCCTCCGGTAGCTTCCTGCGATCAAACGACCACTGTAGCTATTGGACCAGATGATCCGCTGGATTGCTACGGCCCGGCCGGACCAAACGGTCAGCCTGCTGCTCTTGATGCCTGTGCCTTTGGCGGAGTAACCTGGGTGAAAGCTTCCACGTTTAATGATGGTTCTTACGATCATTGCAACAATATCAAATTGACCATTCGCCGAATGGCTCCATATTCTGATTGCATTGAAGGATTAAACGCCAACCGTGGCACACTGCCTTGCGACGCTCAGGTACAAAGCTTCCCAACGGAACGCGACCGCGCTATTACGGAGCAGGACTCCATTAAGTTCTACTGCTGTGAGGTAGGTACTACACAAACCATTGTACTGGCTGCTTATCAGGTGGACCTCAACGGTAACATTATGACCGGTCCGGATGGTTCTCCTATCAAAAACGAATGCATGATCCAGGTGGAAGTGCAGGACAAGATCAAGCCTTCCTGTGTAGCGCCGGCCAATGTATCTGTTGATTGTGAAAGCTTTGACCCAAGTTTGTGGACATACGGTAAGGCACAGGTGGCCGACAACTGCTGTTTGGATACCTCTAAAGAATACCAGGGACAATGTGGTTTGACGCATTCAGCCAACTATACCCTGTTCGATACAGTATGTAATAAGGGCACAATTACCCGCACATTCAGGGCTTTTGATTGCTATGGTCAAAGCACGCAATGCACGCAGCGCGTATTTGTGACTTACAATCAGGATTACTACCTGCGTTTCCCGAATGACGCTATTGTAACGGCCTGCAACGACTCTGCCCGCTATGATGAACCTAAGTTCTTCGGCGAAGACTGTGAGTTGCTGGGCTTCTCTTACGAAGACGAAATTTTCACGGTAGTGCCAGACGCCTGCTTCAAAATTGAACGTACCTGGACCATCATCAACTGGTGTACTTACAATCCGAATGGCAACTGTATTGAGGTGCCTAACCCGAACCCAATTCCGGCACTCAACCACTCAAACAACCTGCCAGGGCCAACCATTTCGGCCTGTGGTACTTTGCCGCCTTGGAAATCTACGGTTATTAAAATAAACCCGACAGACCCGGTAGCCACGGATTATTGTACATTCTGGCAAAAGGACGCCAACTGTTATAAATACAAGCAAATCATCAAGGTGCTGGACAATCAGGATCCTGTGATTGATCATTGCCCCCAAGACACCACTTATTGTGATGTAACGGCCAATGACCATGGCTTGTGGAATAACATGGATTGGTGGGACAACCAGTTACAATCACATGACCTGTGCGAAGGCCCGGTTGATTTAACCATAACAGCCAAGGACCTCTGCTCCGGCCCGAATGTATCGGCGCACTTCTTGTTGTTCCTGGATTTGGACAACGACGGCACTATGGAGACGGTTATCAACAGCAATAACCCGCCACCTCCCGGAACGGTGTACTTTGGCAATGCCAATACGCCTAACTTCGGTGGCGGAGTGATTCGCCAGTTCGACAACCGCGGGTTGCCACTGAACCAGAATTACCAGTTCTCGGTATTGCACCGTTTCAACACTACAGGAACCAAGAAAATGTTCTCTGTTCGTTGGAATACCCAGCAATTCCCGAATGTCTATACGCCGGTTGAATTCCCTTATGGCACGCATAAAATCAAGTGGTTCATTACAGATGGATGCGGAAACGAATCTGTTTGTGAGTTCAACTTTACCGTGCGCGATTGCAAGGCGCCAACCGTGGTTTGCCTGAATGGTTTGAGTGCCAATATCATGCCTACAGGTATGATCCAGCTTTGGGCTTCTGATTTCCTTCAGTATACTGAAGATAACTGCACGCCTCCTGGTCAGCTGAAAATCGCTATCCGCAAGTGTGGTACTGGTACAGGTATTCCAACCAATCCTGACGGCACACTTCAAACCTCAGTTACCTTCACTTGTGCAGAGCTCGGAACCCAGTGTGTAGAACTTTGGTCAGTAGATGCCGCCGGCAATGCTGATTACTGCGAAACCTATGTGATTGTACAGGATAATCTGGGTGGCTGCTCCACGGATTTCATTAATGTAGCCGGTGAATTACATACAGAAATGTCGGAAGGGGTAGAAGAAGCCATGGTGAAAATTGAAGGCGTAAGCTCATTTACACCACCATTCTCCTACTTCGATTTGTCAGACGCCAATGGTCATTATGAAATAATGAACAACATTCCATTGGATGCCACATTCACCATTGCTCCGGAGAAAACAGATAACCCATTGAATGGCGTAACAACTTACGACCTGGTGCTCATTTCTCAGCATATTCTGGGTATGCAACCACTGGATTCTCCGTACAAAATGATTGCGGCAGATGCCAATAAGTCGGGTTCCATCACAACCTTTGATATTTTGGAGCTACGCAAACTAATTTTGGGTATCTACACAGAATTGCCGAACAACGATTCCTGGCGTTTTGTGGACAACAGCTTTGTGTTCCCCAATCCGCAGAATCCGTTTGAATCACCATTCCCAGAGTCTATTTCTGTGGCTAATGCCTTCTCCAATATGATGCAGGAGCATTTCATGGGTGTGAAGGTGGGTGATGTCAACAATTCGGCTATAGCCAATGCTACTGCGATGGCGGAAGATCGGGTTCAGGGTACTGCTATATTTGATTTGAATGACCGTGCTGTGGTGGCTGGCGAAAATGTGGAAGTTACCTTCAAGTCGGCTCGGGAACTGGCCGGATTCCAGTTCACCTTGTTGCACGACGGGCTTACCTTGGAGAATGTGGTGGAAACGCCAGGTGTTACGGCACAGAATTTTGGCAGATTTGCCGGCAAAACCACCGTATCTGTAGACGGCGCACAGGGCTTTACCCTGCGTTTCCGGGCAGAAAAAGATGGTAAACTGAGCGACTTGCTGCAGATCTCAGGTGAAATCACCCGTGCCGAAGCATATTCACCCGATGCGGCTCTGGCTAAGGCTTCTCGTTTGAATGTTGCGCTGCGTTTTGATGGTAAAACTGTGGCCGGATTGAATTTCGAGCTTTACCAGAACCAGCCCAACCCGTTTGTCAACAAAACCATGATTGGCTTCTACCTGCCCGCCCGCACAGACGGCGGTGCTGATGCCACAGAAGCTACATTGTCGGTAATGGATGAAAGCGGTCGTTTGGTATATCGTCAGAAAGGCACATTCCCTCATGGGCATAATACCATTATGCTGGATCGGGCCTTGTTGAACACGAGTGGAGTACTGTACTACAAACTGGAAACAGAAGCAGGCAGCGCTACCCGTAAGATGATACAGACGAAGTAGAACTGACAGGGGTGAAAGTGAAGCGGCCTGTTGTTTTTGAGGGTCTCATTTTGAGTGAGACCCTCAAAAACAACAGGCCGCTTCACTTTTTGGTGTAAACCACTTTGTCAACTACAGACAAATTTAACCAAAAGTATTGCCATAGATTTTGGTTTAATTACATTTGCTCGCATTTTTCACCAACTATAACATTGCTAAACATGATGAAAAGATTATCCATCCTGGTCTTCATCCTTGCTTGCACCCTGGCTGCTTCTGCTCAGCATCAGCGTCGTGTGCTCATCGAGGAGTTTACCAACGCTTCCTGCCCTCCTTGTGCAGCTCAAAACCCTGGCTTTAACGCAGTGGTTGACGCTAATATTCAATTCCTGACGCCAATCAAATACCAAACCAACTGGCCTGGTTTTGACCCAATGAACGTGCAGACCCAATCTGACGTTGGTCCACGCGTTACCTATTATGGTGTAACAGGTGTTCCTAATGGTCGCCAGAATGGTGCTACAGAGGTGTTCCCACTGTCTAACTTTACTCCAGCTGTGATCCAGCAGCAGTACAACAACCTCACTCCGGTTACCATCAACCTGTCTCACACGCTCAGCCCTAACTACGACTCTGTGTACATCACTGTTGCAGTTACCTCTGACGCTGCTTTGACTGGCAACCTCCGTCTGCGTGTAGCAGTAATTGAAGATGAAATCATTTTCGAATCTGCTCCTGGCACCAACGGCGAGAAAGATTTCTATCAAATCATGCGCAAAATGCTGCCTAACCCAACGGGTACTGCTACAGGCGATTTTGCTGCCGGTGAAACCAAAACCTACAGCTTTGCCTGGAAGTTGGCTTATTTCTATGACATCAACGAAATGAGCGTAGCAGCATGGCTGCAAAACGACGGCACTAAAGAGGTTTACCAGTCTCAGCGCTCTGAGCCACTTCCACCAGTGGCTGACCTGGGTATCGTGGTTCCTTCTGAAAACGTATTTGCCTGCGCTGCCGGCTACTCTCCAAGCTTCACCATCAACAATACCGGTGACGCCAACCTGACCAGCGCTACACTTCGCTACCGTCAAGGTACCGGTGCCTGGAAAGATCTGAACTGGACCGGTGATCTGGCGCCAGGTGCTTCTGAAACTGTTACCCTGAGCGATATCGTGATCAACACCAACGGTACTGTTAATATTGAGGTAGCTGTTCTCAGCTCCAACCTCGGTATCCAAACCAACCTCGCTGGTGGTAGCTCTATCATCAAGGTAACTGCAAATGTAAATCCTGCTCAGGCACTGCCATTCACCAATGCATTCCAGAGCGCAGCATTCCCTCCAACCGGCTGGTCTTCTATCAACGTAGGTACCAACGGCTGGAAACTGGCTACCAACGCTGGTGCAGCCAGCACACGTTCTGCCCGTTGTAACTTCTACGACATGGGTGCTGGTCAGACTGCATACCTGTTCACGCCGAAAATCGACCTGAGCACTGCTACCAACGCTACCACTCTGACGTTCGACCACGCTTACGCTCAGTACAATGCTACTTACGTAGATTACCTCCGTGTAGAGATTTCTACCGATTGTGGTCAGACCTGGGAGTCTCTCTTTGCGAAAAGCGGCGCTGATCTCGAGACAGCACCTCCAACTACCGCTGCGTTTGTTCCAACTGCTGATCAGTGGGCTCCAAACGAAATCGACCTGACTGCATTCAACGGTCAACTTGAAGTATTGATTCGTTTTGTAGGTGAAAGCGGTTACGGCAACAACGTATTCGTTGATAACGTAAACCTTACCACCACAGTAGGAACTCAGGCCCTGTCGCTCAATAGCTTCACCCTGGCTCCAAACCCAACCCGCGACTACGCTGAAGTACGCTTCAACCTGGTGAACGCACAAAACGTTGACCTCCGCGTATTCAATGCTGAAGGCGCTTTGGTACAAACAGAACTGTTGGGCAACCTCGTTTCTGGTGACCACCGTGTGGTGCTGAACGCAGCTACACTTCCTTCCGGCAGCTACCGTGTGGTACTGCAAGGCAGCGAAGGCCTCGCACAAACTCAGTGGGTTGTAGTGAAGTAATTCTCACGCATTGCCCTGATGCATAATAACATGAGTCATTCCCGAATGTCGGGGGTGGCTCATGTTTTTTGTAGGGTTTTAGCACGTTTGAGTCCAGGATAACTCAAGTAGTTTTCTAATGGTTTTAGTACAAGTTTTTACTGTGAAAATTCCATGCTAAACACATATTTATTTCATTTTTCATTACCTTTGACACAATGAAGCGTGTTTTGATGAGAGCGGTAGTCGCTTGCTAAAGCGATTGCCGCTTTTTTGTTTGTAATATTTTTATGCGATTGTACATCATTGCCGGGGAGGCTTCCGGCGACCTTCACGGTTCCAATTTATTGAAAGCACTGTATGCACAGCAGTCGGATCTGACGTGCAGGGTATGGGGAGGTGATCTGATGCAACAAACCGGCGCCACCCTGGTAAAACATTATCGGGACCTGGCTTTTATGGGGTTTGTGGAAGTGGTCAAAAACCTGCGCACCATTCTGCGAAACATCGCTTTTTGCAAGCAGGATATTCTGGCCTTTAAACCGGATGCTCTTGTGTTGATTGATTATCCGGGGTTTAATCTCCGGATAGCCAAATGGGCCAAATCGCAAGGAATCAGGGTGATTTATTACATCTCCCCACAGCTTTGGGCGTGGCATGCCTCACGGGCAAAGGCCATAAAAAGGGATGTTGACAAATTACTGGTGATTCTGCCCTTTGAGCAAGCCTTTTTCAAAGAATATGATATCGATGCCGAATTTGTGGGGCATCCATTGCTTGATGCAATAAAAGACCTTCCCAATTTGCCTCATTCGGATGATTCCAAGCCTACGATTGCCCTGCTTCCGGGAAGCCGTAAACAAGAGGTGAGCAGGATATTGCCGGTTATGCTTGAAACTACTCGGGCATTCCCCAGCCATCGTTTTGTGGTGGCCGGAGCCTCCAGCTTGCCGGAAGGATATTATCAGGAATACCTCAAAGATTTCCCTTCGGTTGCACTGGAAAAGGGAAATACCTATGGTATCCTGCAACGCTCTGTGGCTGCCCTTGTCAAATCGGGCACTTCAACGTTGGAAACAGCCCTGTTGGATGTGCCGCAGGTGGTTTGCTACGCTGGCAACCCGATTTCCTATCAGATTGCCAAACGCCTGGTGAAGGTGAAATACATTTCTCTGGTAAATCTTATTGTAGACCGACCCCTGGTGCGTGAGCTTATTCAGCACGAGTTAACGCCGGAAAATGCCACTGCGGCCTTACAGGATATTCTAAAGCCTGAAAAAATGGCTGAAATCAAGGCCGGATACGCTGAATTGCGTCATCAACTTGGTGATGGCGGAGCCTCGGAAAGAGCCGCACAGGCTATCCTGGCAATGGTGCGGACATAAAGACCATGTCTTCCTTTTTTTGGGAGAAGTGAAGCAATGAAATAAAATACCGCAGACAGCGCTGACCCCGTTTTGAACGCAATCTGCGTTTACCAGCGGGTTGTTTGCGCTATCTGCGGTAGAATCTACTCCTTGAGGAGCACCTGCGATTATTTCTGCACTACAAATTTCTTGGTCAGGGTGCCCTGGGCGGTAGCAATACGCGCCAGGTAGGTGCCTGAGCTCAGTTGTGGCAGACGATACTGAATGGTTTCCTGCGTGAGTCCTTTGCGGTCTTCCACATGAATCACCCGGCCACTGATGTCGGCAATGGTGATAGTAGCATCTGTTGGCTCTGCAAATTCAATGCCCAGTTGCACGGTTTCGCGCACAGGATTTGGGAACACATTAATGGTGTTCTCCGGCAGCACTGTTTCATCGGTAGTAGAAACCAGGCTGATATACATGCGCAGCAGCGCGTTCACATCGCCACCAAAGCCGAATGGGTTCCAGTCGCCATTAAATATGAACGTGGATGGGAAGAAGTAAAAAACGTCGTCGTTAAACGCATGGAAAGCGCTGGCGCTTGCATTAGCATACTCGATTGCCAGCAGGTACCGGGTTTCCGGCTCCAAAACGATGCCGGCAAGGCCAGTATTCAGGTCAGAAATATCTACACGTTGCAATTCGTACCCTTGAAGCGTATCCGGCGCCTCATAGTTGGCCACACCCAGCCATTCCAGACTTGGGCTGAGGAAACTTGTTCCATCGAAATTGGAGAAATCAGGGGCAACGTCGCTGCTTATCTTGAACAGATACAGGGCAGCTTCTACTTCGCCAACTGAAAGATCGTCTTCATTGGTGGTGAAGGCAAATTCTGCCTGGGTGGCTTTGTATGTGTCGAAAGCGCCGGCGCCCATGGTGTACAGGTTGCCCACAACCCAGTCGCCTCCAGCGCTTGGGCGATAGCCTTGTTCCGGACCATCTTCCTTGGCAAAGAAGTTGTTGCTCACCACGAATTGGCTTTCCCGCTGATTATCTACCGGACGTTGGTCAAGTGAATCTGAGCTCAGGGTGTAACCAATCAGGTAAACGCCGCTGGCCAGATTAGGTGTATACAGGTCGGGGAAGGTAAACGCACTGTCTTGTACGCCTGCAGCAAGTTCAGGAATGGTAATGGTTTGGGTGTGCAGGGTAGCGCCACCGTCTTCCTTTACATAAGCTGTTACAACAATGTTTGTTTGTGCGTTCAGACCGTTGTTATCCAGGTTTACCTCGAAAGCGAATACATCGCTCGGTATCTGTGATTCTGGTTGTGCAAAACTGGATGCAGGATAGAAAAAGGCGTCTATCGCCAAATCATTGCGGGGAGAAGGGTTTTCTCCATATACTTCCACATCGTCAATGCTCCACATGTATTCCCAGTTGCCGGTCCACTGCCATTGCAGGTAAACCGTGCTGGCATTGGCAGCAGTGGCAGAGATATCAATAATAGGGATTTCCGGATTCTGCGACCAGCGAACAGTGGTGGTCAGCCCATTGAACACCGGATAGTCGGTCCAGGTAGTGCCATTGGTGCTTACGCGAAGAATGGCATTGGCATCTGCATCAAACTCAAATACGCCAATATGGGTTTGGAAGGTAACAAAAACCTCGTTTTTGCCAGAGCAGTTGATAGGCGTTGTGGTCAGCCGGGAAATGTGCGCCGTTGGCAAGCCCCCCGGATCGTCAGAGTCAACAACCATAAATCCAGTGGAAGCGGTGGCTGAGTTGAATGGCTGCTGACCGTTCAGGGCATCGTCCCATGGCTGCGAACAGCCAGGATCTGTGTCGCCCAATACTGGGTCGGCACACCATGTCCAAAGTACACCCTGGTTGGAGCCATCGGAGGTAGACCAGCCTGAGGGCAAACCGTTGGTGAAGTTTTCTGTCCAGAAAGGAACGGGCAATTGAGCATGTAAAACTCCAGACAGCAAAACTGCAGCCAGAAAGAACACTTTTTTTAGTAAGGATTGTTGCATGAGAAACATGATTTTATGAAAAAAAAGCAGGATATCCGTGTATAGCATCGCCTGCCAACACAAATATCCTGCTTTTTTGTTTCCCGTTGAATAAAACCAGAGCGTTGGCTAATCAGCGTCAGCAAAATTTTACTGCATGATGATTTTTCCGCTCACAGCGCCGCGTTGTCCGCGCAGGGTGAAAGAGTAGGTTCCATGCGGCAAATCGCCTCTTTCCACCACTACAGATTCGCCCCGAATGTCCTGGAAGCTGCGCACTGTACGTCCAAGCATATCGGTAAGCTGGAATTGCATAGCCTCGGCTCCCGGGTTTTCAAAGTAAATGGTGCTGCTCTCCTGCATCGGGTTCGGTTGTACAAAAACGGCAAAAGCTGCTGCAGGCTCTTTGGCGCTAACCATATTGGTAGGCACGCAGGCCGGAGTGCCAATTACGGCGTTGCTTTTGTGGTATCGTTGATTCACCACCGCCGTTATTCCGGAAATACAAACCTCTGACTGGTTAATGGTGGCGTATTTGATCCTTACAAATGTGTTGGGCGTAACATTTTTGGGAATGTAACTCTCATCCGGAGCAAGTGCAAGGATTTTACCCGTAACAGCATTGAACTGTGGGGTTGCCTGATAGTCTCCAATGGTGTTTTCCACAGATTCAATCACCAGCCCGTCTACCGTGAATTCATACCCCATTACACCGCTATTGGGGTTTACTATTTCAATATCAAAGGTTTTATCCACCGTGTCCAGTACGCCAGCCAGTAGGGTTACCATGTCCTGACTGTTGTAAATGCCGCTCGGGAACTGGCATGGGAACCGCTGAATCCAGTACTGAATGCTATCGGCATGCAAGGCGCACTCCTGGAGCAGGCCGGCATCCATGACGTCAATTTGACCGTCTTCATAGAGGTCATTGCAGGGAGAGGCGTCAATAGCCGGGCTGAGCGCATCTGCCAGGTAGCTGTTCACATCTATCATACTTTGCAGGGTATCCTGGTTCAGGTCGCCGTGCAAAGCAGGTCCGTTACATACTCCATTGCAATCCGGTTCTGCACTGCCAAATACCACCCCTGTGCAATCTGTATACGATTTACAGGAGTCCTGGTTAAAAATAACTTCCGGGGTGATGCCATCGTACAACAAGGTAAAGCAGGCTTGTGCCCAGTTGTTATCATAGGTTTTTTCCACCCTGCCAAGTTTGTCGGGTCTTTGGTTCCAGTTAACCCGGGCTACCAGGATGTAATCGTCGGCCGGAATATCGGTGATGTCTACCCACTGACACAGGGTGTTAGCCGCATCGTAAACATCGCTGCAGCCTGCTGTAATTCCCATATTGGTGCATTTGTACTTGGCGGTAATGCCGAGCGGACACTCGGCATCGAGTACACAAAAACCGTTTTTAGATCCGATTGGTATGCGTTTTCCGGCGGAATTATACAATACATATTCAGCGTAACCCAGGTAGTGGTAGTGACCATGACAGGGGTCGTAAATGAAATGGTTCGAAGGATCGTTCGGGTCTGTTGGTTTGGGACCCACATAGTAATCGGCATTGCCGATGTTGCTGATCCGGGTGTCGAATTTGATAACATGCCGGTTCCCGAATCCGCGCAAACATCCTTCAGAAACGTAACAGATATCATCGCTTTGCTGATCGCCCAAATACATAGAGCTGATCAGCAGATTCTGATCAATGATAATATCTGGTGCATTCGGACAAAGCGGGTCTCCGTTATATAAACAATTGCCACTGCTGATGGTGGCCAGCGGCTCGTAGTTGCAGGCAATGGGGTCCATACATCCTACTATAGGGCCCTGGAAAGTAACCGTGAAAGGCAGAGGATCCGGACTACAACCGGCTACGGCATAACGGATTCTGATGAGGTAGGTTTCGCCGCCCGCCATAAACACAGAGGCCAGGGCGGAGCTGTCGGGGCAGCCGCTATCAGCGTAGAAAACAGCGCCCATAACGTTTTCAGAAATGATGATGCCATTGCACTGGTTGTACCCCCACACTTTTGCCCGGCATGGCGCCCCACAGGTAGAGATGAGGTAAATACCGGTGTCGGCAGGGGTGAATTCATACCAGGTTTCGTCACCATCCGGGGTTTGGAAAGTTCCTAATGTTAAGGGGAGTGGTGAATTACAATTCGTGCCAGGTGGACAACCAAAATCTGTGCGCTGAAAAGAGCCATAGTATCCAATGCTTTCCCGAATGAGTTCTCCATTAATGTAGAATCGATACCAGCCGTCGGCAAAAAAACCATCTCCTTGGTCATCCAGAAATTCCAACACTTTGCAATCTCCTCTGGGGATACACACCTCAAAAATGTGTAAGCTGTCTGCTAAAAGTATCCCGGATGCATACACTTGGTTGGGATCACTTTTTTCGTAAATTTTCCAACTTGCTTCATCGTAAGCATAGTCCGGGTTGACCTCAATCCTGATAGAATCAAAATCTGCCGGGCACTGGGCATATAGTGTGCTGGTTGTGCAGAGCACACCACCAAGCAGAACCAAAAAGGTAAAGAATCTCATATCTGTTTTGAAAAAAAGTTAGGGAAAACGGCCAGCCAAGTTACAGGGTTTGCGGTATGCGCTCGTCGGTTTTATGTTGGTAAAATGCGGTTTGGTCGCGTTTCGGCAATGGATACGCCAACCGAAAGTAACGCTGCATGACAGGAGTGTCTTATTTGTAAATAATATTTCCTTTGGCGCAACAATTTTGCGACGGATTAAAGATGTTTGTGCGCTGGAATAACAGATTAATGTTGTGCTCATGAAAGTTTTTCTCACCGGAGGTACCGGTTTTATTGGTCAGCCGCTTACTCAGGCCTTGCTGGATCTTGGTTGGGCGGTTAGGGTGCTTGTACGTCATCCGGAAAGTCCACAGGCTGCCAGGCTTACAGCGCTTGGCGCTCAATGTGTTCAGGGCGATATACTCGACCCCGAATCCATCAAAGCAGGCATGGAAGGCGCCAACCTGGTAGTGCATAACGCTGGCATGTACGAACTCGGCGTTGATGCGGCTGGTCGCAAACGGATGGCTGATATCAATGAACGCGGTACAGAAAACGTTTTATTGGCAGCAAAGGCTTTGGGTATTCCACGAACAGTTTATGTTTCTACTGCGGCGTATTGGGGTGAAACCGGTGATGAGGTTTGGGATGAAACGGCGGTGAGAAAGGTTCCTTCCGGCAATTTTTATGAAGATACCAAAACCCGCGCGCACGATTTTGCCCTGGCTCAGATACGTAACGGTCAACCCCTCATAATTGTTTGCCCCGGACAGGTAATTGGTCCAAACGATCACTCCGTTTTTGGTTACTTCATCCGCATGTACCTCAACCGCATCATGCCTCCTTTTGGCTGGGCGCCGGAAGCTGTCAATACCTATACCTACGTAGATGATATGGCTAATGGCATTGCGCTGGCGGCTCAAAAAGGCAGGGTAGGGGAGACTTATATTATTGCCGGAGAAATCATGACCAAGCGCACATTGCTGAACATCTGGACACAAAAGCCGGGCGCAGCACAATCCTGGATTTATTTGCCCGTCTGGCTGGCTAAAATCATGTTTGCTCCAATGGCCCCCTTGCTTCGGTGGCTGAAGTTGCCCGCATTCATCTCTTCCGAAACCATCAATGGCGATGTTAACCGCCGTTTTTCCAGTGCTAAAGCACAGCAGGAACTTGGCTGGACATTCCGTTCAGGAGAACAAATTTGGCTGGATACCCTGACTAAAGAACAGGCTCTGTTGGAAAAACGAAAAGGTCAGACCCTGTTGGAAAGATTGAAACCACTGGAGGAATAAGTTTTTTATTTACAACGCCTTATGCCAGGTGTTGACTCCGGTTATTACATACCTTACACCCGCTCTAACAATTAAAAATCGAATTATGCGCTCGGATATCGAAATCGCACAGGCCGCAACCCCCAAACGAATCATTCCACTGGCAGCCGAAAAACTCGGCATCCCCGATGAAGTACTGGAACCCTATGGCCATTTCAAAGCCAAAGTAGACCTGGCTTATCTGGACAGTCTGCCGGAAAACCCAAACAGCAAACTCATTCTGGTAACCGCTATCAGCCCAACACCAGCGGGTGAAGGCAAAACCACCACCAGCGTAGGCTTGGGCGATGGTTTGAGCCGTATTGGTAAAAAAACCATGATTTGCCTGCGCGAACCCAGCCTTGGCCCGGTGTTCGGGATGAAAGGCGGCGCTGCTGGCGGAGGATATGCACAGGTGATCCCGATGGAGGATATCAACCTGCACTTCACAGGCGATTTTAATGCAATTGCCCTGGCCAATAACCTCCTGGCAGCACTGGTAGACAACCACATTCATCAGGGTAATACCCTGGGCATAGACGTACGCCGGGTAACCTGGAAGCGGGTGGTGGATATGAACGACCGCGCACTCCGGCAAACGGTGGTTGCCCTGGGCGGCATCTCTAATGGTTATCCCAGAGAAGATGGCTTTGACATCGTGGTGGCCTCCGAAGTGATGGCTATTTTCTGTCTTGCTACCTCACTTTCCGACCTTAAAGAACGCCTGGGTAACATTGTTGTGGGGTACACGCACGACAGGAAGGCAGTTCGGGCGCGCGACCTGAATGCTCATGGGGCTATGGCAGTACTGCTTAAAGATGCCATCAAGCCTAATTTGGTGCAAACCCTGGAGCATACGCCGGCATTCATTCACGGAGGTCCGTTTGCCAATATTGCTCATGGTTGCAATTCCGTTACGGCAACAAAAAACGCCCTCAAACTGGCCGATTATGTGGTTACCGAAGCCGGTTTCGGCGCCGATTTGGGTGCAGAAAAGTTTATCGATATCAAATGCCGCAAGGCCGGACTCAAGCCAGATGCGGTGGTGTTGGTGGCTACTCTGCGCGCATTGAAATACCACGGTGGCGTTGATCTTGCCGAGCTGAATCAGGAAAACCTGAGCGCTCTGGAAGGCGGCTTTGCTAACCTGGAACGTCACGTGCGCAACGTACGCGAGCATTACGGACTGCCTTGTGTGGTGGCCATCAACAACTTTACCTTCGATACAGAGGCAGAAATCAAACTGCTGGAAGAAAAACTGGCGCCTTATGGCGTGCCGGTAGTTGTGTCGCGCCACTGGGCTGAGGGCAGTAAAGGATCTGAAAACCTGGCTAAAAAAGTGGTGGAGGTGATTGAAAGCGGTGTAAACAACTTCAAGTTTGTGTACAACGACGACCAGCCTTTGTGGGACAAAATGAAGGCGATTGCTACTAAGATCTACGGTGCTTCAGACATCATTGCAGATTCCGACGTGCGTTCCAGAATTAAAAAATTGCAGGAAGAATACGGCCACTATCCGGTTTGTGTGGCCAAAACACAGTATTCCTTCTCCACGGATCCAAAACTGAGGGGGGCGCCATCTAACCACGTGGTGCAAATCCGGGAAGTTCGCCTGGCGGCCGGCGCAGAGTTTATTGTTATGATCTGTGGCGACATAATGACTATGCCCGGATTGCCCAAAGTGCCATCCGCAGAGAAAATTGACATTGACGAAAATGGAAAAGTTGTAGGACTTTTTTAATGTCCAATAACCAATGTCCAATGTCCAATGTCCAAGTGGTTCGCCTGTTGGGCGTCAGCACATTGGTTTAATATCACACGCCTGCCAGGTAAGCAACCCGGCAGGCGTGTGATATTAAACCAATGTGCTGACGCCCAACAGGCGAACCACTTGGACATTGGACATTGGTTATTGGACATTCGCTCACGCTTTCCAGCCGGTTGGCACAGCCAACACCGGAATATGTGAGTGATTGACGGTATCTTCAGTAATGCTGCCAAAGAACCAATGGGACAATCCCTGACGCTGGTGCGTAGCCATTACTATCAGATCTGCATTGCACATATCTGCAGCCACCAAAATGGCGTTGTCTTCGAAAAGTGTGCCTGAGGTGATAATCACATCAGTTTTTTTCAGTCCAGCAGCTTCTGCGAAACGATTTTTCAAAGCTTCGGCAGAACCATCGGTAGCCAGGCCGGATGGATTGTTCAGGTACAATACTTTTACCTGAAAATCATAAGCTTTATCCCATCCTGCCAGGGTTCTGAAAGCGCCCACCTGATCATTTTTCAGGGTAGATGGCATCAGTACCATTTTGGGTTTGAACTCTTTCACCTGTTCAGGTACTGCCAATACCGGGCAAGGGGCTGTACGAATTACTTTTTCTGTGTTGGAGCCTACCAGGAATTCAGACATTCCGGAAGCTCCTTTTGTACCCATAACTACCAAATCAACATCGTCTTCAGTAGCTACATTCCGAACACTGCTGTGCAGGTAACCTTCCTCCACGCGGATGGAAACATCCAGATGGTTGAAGCCGGGCTGACTAATCAGATCCAATTTGATCCTTTCCAGTTCAGCAGCAGCTGCATCATCGTATTGACCATCTTCGGCGGCAAAGCCGCTTGCGCTGGCATACTCTGCAAAGGGCGCTGAGTAGATAGAAGCCAGATTTACGTGCAGGATTTCCAGTTTGGCCTGGAATTGGGCTGCAATTTGCGCAGCTACCTGCAAGGCATTTTTGGAATTATTGGAGAAGTCGATTGGGACGAGTATTTTTTTCATGATTGTCGCTTTTTTTGTTAGCCGGTACAAAAGTCAACCACAAAATTTCCCGCGGAAATGATTCAGGTCACTTTCAGCATTGATTTACAGCCGAACTGCCAAATAAAAATCGCGCCTCACCACCCGAAGGCAATGAGGCGCGATCAATATCTCTAAACCCGCAGTTTAGTAGCGGTAGTATTCCGGTTTGAACGGACCTTCCACCTGCACTCCGATGTAATCAGCCTGGTGTTGAGCCAGTTCTTCCAGTTCTACACCAATTTTGCTCAGGTGCAAACGCGCTACTTTCTCGTCGAGGTGCTTAGGCAGCATGTATACTTTGTTGTCGTAGTTTTTGCCGTTTTGCCAAAGCTCCAGCTGGGCCAGTACCTGGTTGGTGAAGGAGTTTGACATAACGAATGAAGGGTGGCCGGTTGCGCAGCCCAGGTTTACCAAACGACCTTCTGCCAACACCAGAATGTCTTTGCCATCTATGTTGTAGAGGTCTACCTGTGGTTTGATGGTTACTTTGGTATGGCCATAGCTTTTGTTCAACCAGGCCATATCAATTTCATTGTCGAAGTGGCCAATGTTGCACACGATGGTTTTATCGTTCATCATGCGGAAATGTTTTTCCTGCACAATATCGCAGTTGCCGGTGGCCGTTACTACGATGTTGGCGCGTGGAATGGCATTTTCCATACGTTTTACCTCAAAACCGTCCATGGCAGCCTGCAGAGCGCAGATTGGGTCAATTTCGGTTACGATCACGCGTGCGCCGGCGCCACGCAGGGAAGCTGCAGAACCTTTACCAACGTCGCCATAACCAGCCACCACGGCTACTTTACCAGCCATCATGATATCGGTAGCGCGGCGGATAGCATCCACCAGGCTCTCTTTGCAGCCGTATTTATTGTCGAATTTGGACTTTGTAACGGAGTCGTTGATGTTGATAGCAGGCAGCGGGAGGGTTCCTTTAGCCATGCGCTCGTACAAACGGTGTACGCCAGTAGTGGTTTCTTCAGAGATACCGCCAATACCGGCTACCAGTTCCGGGTATTGATCCAGCACCATATTGGTGAGGTCGCCACCGTCGTCGAGGATCATATTGAGTGGTTTGCCATCTTTGAAAGCAAACAAGGTTTGCTCAATACACCAGTCGAACTCCTCTGCATTCATGCCTTTCCAGGCATAAACAGGAATACCTGCTGCTGCAATGGCAGCCGCTGCATGGTCTTGAGTGGAGAAAATATTGCAGGAAGACCAGGTTACTTCAGCGCCCAGTTCTACCAGTGTTTCAATCAATACGGCCGTTTGAATGGTCATGTGCAGGCAACCGGCAATACGGGCGCCTTTCAGGGGTTTGCTTGCGCCAAATTCTTCGCGCAATGCCATGAGACCAGGCATTTCTGCTTCTGCCAGTTGGATCTCTTTTCGGCCCCAGTCTGCCAAAGCTATGTCGTGAACTTTGTATGCTGGGCGGGATTCGGTAGCTACCATATATAGTGAGTGAGTGAGTGAATGAGTGGGTGAGTGAGTTTTTGTTTGGTTGTGGATTTGATTTTAAGGTGTTTGCCAAACAACGTTTGGCGGAGCGTATTGTTTTGGGCCGTAAAGGTACGACTTTATGGGCTCAAGAATCAAGTACTGGTTGTCAGACTTTAACAGGATATCAATTACTTGCCTGCTGACCAGGTGTTATCATCCCGGTTGACATCCGGAATGGTGGTTTTGCCCAGGGTTGCAGATTGTACTGTTTTGCCGGCCGGGCAGTTGATCCTGAAGTTTTGTTTGCCGTCTTTCCAAATGGCTGCGGTATGATGGAAAGTTTGTTTACTGCCATCTTTATAGGTCACTTCCAGGTGTAGGGGCACCGGAATATTGCCTTTTCTGGATATTTGAATAACCTGGTTGTTGCCTTCATCCTTTTTTACTACTCCGTCTATGCCCAGATCCGGATATCCCCAATCAAAAAACCAGGGTTTCCAGAACCAATCTAGGTTTTGTCCGGAAGCCTGATTCCAGGTTTGGAAAAAATCAAAAGGCGCCGGGTGTTTGCCTTGCCAGCGGTTCATGTATTCTGTCATGCATGCGTGGAAGGTTTCATAACCGAGTAAATCAAGCAAAGTGAAATAGGCCTGCGATGGACGCTGGTAAGAAGCATTTCGGTAGGCCGTGCTGAGGTTGCGCGATTTAACCATGGGCGGCACGTCATTTTCCGTTCCGGCAATGGAGGAATAATCCCGAACACCTCCTTCTGTATGGTTGGAAAGCGAATCCGACAACAGATAGTCGAAAAAAGCAGCCCAGCCTTCATCCATCCAGGCATGATCCTGTTCATTGATGCCCATCATGAAAGGGAAATAAGTGTGGCTGATTTCGTGTAGTGTTAGGCCCATGGGCGAGCGCGGGGCGGTGCTGGCATCGTTGCACATCATGGGGAATTCCATGCCATCATCCCCATTAAACACAGTCATAACAGGGTAGGGGAACGGATAACCAGGTAGCCAGGTACTCATCATTCGAATACCGTCGGCGGCAATTTTAGTAACCTGTGGGTAATCTGTGGAGGAAGACTTATAGGCCGCGCCAACAAACGTGCGCCGTCCTGTTTTATCATCTACCACCACTGAGGTTGCATCCCAGTTGTAATGATCGCTCGTGCCGAAGGCAAAATCAGGTACATTGCTGGCTACAAAATGGAAGGTATTAGGCTTTTGCTGTTTAAAAACGCCGCCTTTTTTCAATTCCGCTTCGGAAAAAACTGCAATGACCTCAGATGCCGTACGGGCTTTGTTCCAACGCTCGTAATAAGGTGCCGCCAGAATATCCTGGGCATTTTGCCATTCGCCGGTGGCCCAAACCTGGAAACCCGCAGGCATGGTGATTTTTACATCATAATCGGCAAAATCGTGATAAAATTCCTGTTGCCCGGTGTATGGATGACTCGCCCAGCCGTTTAAATCGTCGTAAACAGCAATTTGCGGATACCAGTAAGGCACAAAAAAGGAAGAACTGTCGCAGGTGCATTCCCTGGCAGCAGGGCCTGCAGGTAATGTGTAAGACCATTTAATTTGAAACGTGGCGCTGGATTTTGGCGCCAAAGGCATATCCTTGATGGAAATATCGAGGAAGGTAGCATTGCGGTTTTGGTTTTTGGCCGCAACATCTTTTCCATTCAGTTGGATGCTTTCAATACGTGTGCCTTCATCACTCACATCAGAAGGGGTAACATCGAAAGCGCGTTGTGTTCCTTTCCGATAACGATCGTGCTGCAGTTTGAACCTGATAGTTTTTAGCGTATCTGGGCTATTATTGGTGTAAACAACGGTTTCTTCGCCTGAAAGCAGCCGGGTTTTGGGCTCTATACCAGCCTTAATGTTATAGGTGGCTCGGTTTTGCCAATAGTTGGGGCCGGGCTTGCCATCCCAGCTTCGGGTGCCGCGCTCGTAGGGTTTAAGGTAATTTCTGGGAACAAAAAGACTGGTTTGAGCCAGGAGGCCGCCTGTAAACAACAAGCAGGCAAAAAGTGCGGAAATTCGAAGCATAACAGGTCGTTTTTGAAAATACAGGAGCGAAAGAACGGGATATTTTTACTTATTGTTCAAAGGAGAATATTTGGTGGAAAGAGAGAAAAAGATTTAAAAGTGCTACTGGAAGACAAATGCCAGGGGGGAGTCCATACAATATTTTATAATGCAGACGTTTGTATGCCCGTTGTCCTGAATTTAGTTCGAAAAACCTGAAAAATATTCTTTCGATATTTAAAACCAAAAAAATACATTTGCCCCACGAATTTTCGCAAAAGGTTAATCCTTCCCAATTGGAACAGTCTCGTCGTTATCTCCGTAACCTCCAACTGACAGCCACTACAAATTCAAACTGTTCAAATTTTTTAAACCTTCCTTTTCATGTTCCAAAAATTCTTACTGTCCCTAACGGTCTTGCTGCTGTGTGTCATGACCGCTTCAGCACAGCATCGTAATTGTGCTGCAGAAGAAGTACTGCAACAGCAACTCCTCAATAATCCGGCTATGCGCCAGGAAATTGAGCGCATTGAAGAGCACGCAAGAAAATTTGCTCAAATGTCACATGATCGTGCTGTTGTTACGATACCCGTAGTAGTTCACGTGGTTTGGTACAACAACACCCAGAACATTTCTGACGCAGAAATCCAATCACAAATTGATGTGTTGAATGCCGACTTCCGTCGTACCAACGCTGATGCCAATAATACCCCGGCTGCTTTCCAGGGTGTTGCTGCCGACTGTGAAATCAATTTCTGCATGGCTACGCAGGATCCAAGTGGTAATGCTACCAATGGTATCCAACGCCGTCAAACCACAGTAAACGGTTTTAGTACCAACGACAATGTGAAATTCTTCAGCACAGGTGGTTTGGATGCCTGGGATCGCAACAAGTATCTTAATATCTGGGTATGCAACTTGTCTGGCGGTCTGTTGGGCTACGCTCAGTTCCCGGGAGGTCCGGCTAACACAGATGGTGTGGTATGTGATTATGCGTACTTCGGTACCATTAATTCCACTCCTCCTTTCAACAAAGGCCGTACTGCCACGCACGAGGTTGGCCACTGGCTGAATTGCTACCACATTTGGGGCGATGATGGCACCTCTTGTAATGGCACCGACAATGTTGGCGATACACCAAACCAGGCCGACGAAAACTACGGATGCCCATCTTTCCCTCAAATCAGCTGCAGCAATGGACCTAACGGCGATATGTTCATGAACTACATGGACTATACCGATGATGCTTGCATGAACCTGTTTACCGCTGGGCAGAAAACGCGTATGCAATCACTGTTTTCTGCAGGCGGCGATCGTGAAGCCCTGGCCAGCTCTCCTGGCTGTCAGCCACCGAATAATAACAACTGCAATGCACCAACCGGCTTGAATGCCACCAACATAACGCAAACCAGCGCTACCTGTAACTGGGCAGCAGTGAATGGTGCAACAACCTACACACTGGAGTGGAAGAAAAATTCCGATCCAAACTGGACTGTAGTAGCCGGTATCAACGGCACTTCCCACAATCTGAACGGATTGGTAGCCGGTACATTGTATGATTTCCGTGTGAAAGCTGATTGCAATGGCAACCAAAGCAATTACTCCTCTACGGCTCAGTTCACAACCGCCTCCAACTGCTCTGATCAGTATGAGCCAAACAATACCAACGGTACGGCTAAAGATGTTCCGATCAATACGGCCTTTACTGCTCAAATTGCCAGTGCAACAGATAAGGATTACTATAAATTTGCGAACACCAGCAGCCAAAAACACATCAAAGTGGAGTTGACAACCCTGCCACTCGACTATGATCTGAAATTGTATCGCGGTACTACATTGGTGGGAACTTCTGAAAATGGCGGCACGCAAAACGAATTGATTGTGTTGAACAATGCTACCGTATCAGCCAACTACAAAGCTTATGTGTACGGCTACAATGGCGCTTGGAGCAATACCCAGTGCTACACATTCAAAGCCAGCAGAAGGTCTACCGCTTGGCGTACCGATGGCTCTGATGTAGACGATCCGGGTGAAGAAATTCCGCTTGAAGTGGTGTTCGAAAACGCAGGCTTTGGTCTGTTCCCGAACCCTGCTACTGATCAGGTAATTGTTGAGGTTCCAATGGAGCGCGAAGGCAACGTTAGCGTAGCTATCCTGGATCCTTCCGGTAAAGTAACCCTCTCTCAGCAAAAAACGCTGGACAAAGGTGAAAGCCAGTTCACGTTCCAGCTGACCAACCTGCCTAACGGTGTGTACTTCGTACAAGTACGTAACGGCGAGTTGGCGCATACCCGCAAACTGGTAATTCAGCACTAATTCTGAATCATTCATACCGATAAAAGGCATGCAGGCGTTTCGGCGCTTGCGTGCCTTTTTTGCTTTTAGCGCTTATTTAGTAAAAGAATAGCCCAGCCCAAACGACCACCACCAGTTCCGATGATACAACCACTGGTCGCCTACCTCACTGGCATAATCTTTTCCGACAATAAAACCTAGATTGTAATCTTCCAATTGCAGGATCAGGCCTGTACTCCAGGTGAGGCCGGGTACCACGTCCGTTCCGTCATCGTCGGCAGCGGCAAATTCAAGAGTTGTGTTATTATTGTTGATATTGACAAATGTAACCCCAGCAGTAAGGGGTATGGTCAGGTGATAATCCTTGACAGTTGAGAGTTTTTTGGAGAGGCCAACATAGGCGCCAAGTGTTACATCTGTGGTTAGCCGAAAGGTTTGATTTTCTTGTTTGCGCCTGATTTTGAACGGGATGGTTAGCTGCCCTCCGGTTATTTTAACAGCTTTCAAAGACTTTTGGTTTCCCTCAGCCGCTGATTGGGCTTTCCCAAGTGAGTCTTTCGCTGGTGTCTGCGCGCATTCCTGTGCCAGAGTGTCGGGAGTTGCCTTGTTTGTTTGCCCCCATCCCTCTGGTAACACAGCGGCAGACAAGCTTGTTACGGCGATAAAAATGTGGGAATAATTCATGGATAAATGAAATAAAGAGCTGACTAATGGTGCCTGGTAATCACATCCTAACGCAATGTGCAGGTTATTCTTGCGATATTAATGGAATAATGAGCCGATACATCCGCTGGGTACTTGTAAGCTTATCCTGAATGATTATTCGAAATAGAAAAGTGAGCAAAAAAATGCGCGGCGCCTTCGTACAGACGCCACGCACAGGTTCCACTTACCAATCATACTTATGGTTGCTGCAACAAAAATTTCTGCATCAGTCTTTCACCTGTTGGGGTAGTCATTTCTAAAAAGTAAAAGCCGTTAGGCCAGGTACTGTCTATTTCCAGTGGCTGTTGTGGGTCGCCTCCTGTAAGGTTTTGGCTGACAACCATCTGTCCCTGACCATTGTACATCTTAATCAATAAGGATTCGTCAGTCCATTGACTTAAATCAGCAAACAACACACCGGAAGATGGGTTCGGATAAAACTTGAAGTTGGTTGTTACGGTCTCATCGGCTTCCCTTTCGTCGGCTTCATCCGGGCGAGAAGAGGAAACGCTGCAACTGAAAATGTTCAGGTAGGTCGTTCTGTTTAGATTGCCAACTCGTGCCATGGCCATGATATAACTCGGGTTCGCTGTGGCAGGCAAAGTGTATTCGAATAAGTCTGCCTGACCGGTACTAATGCCGTCTGTGTTTTGATCCTTGAACCGGATGGAATAAAACGGGGAGAAATTGGGGTTTCTCACATCGTAAACGTGCCCGCTTGGCGCATCATACATGCCGTTTTGCGACGGGCTAACAGCTGTGATGCCATTGGGAAGCTGGAAGGCAACATAGTTTAATTTATCGGCGCAGTTGTTTGTTACCCGGATACGGTAAGTTTTATCCCCTGCAGCATTTTTGCTGATCCCAAGTACTTCAAACGTTACGCAGTCCGCCACTTTTATATCGCAGGCGGGTTCTTTTGATTGAAGGGCAATTGCAATATCCGTAATGGCAATGCCATTGCCAATTTTACCCACTATGGTTGCTTGGCCGGTTGCCAGGTTCAGGCTGTACAACTGATCGAAATTGCTGTTTCCGGTATTGGCCACCAGATATGCCTTGTTGGGATCGCCATAAGGACTGAAAAGAATATCCATATCGGTACTTGGATCAGCCAGGTTCACCATAATTCCAGAGCCGCCAATGGTATTAAGTACACCATTATTCGGAGGAATTTGGGTTGTCAGTACATTTAATGAATCTTCGTAATTGTACAAAGTAGTAGTTGTTGCCCCGGCAAAGCTGTTGGTGTATGCCCCTGCACCAACGGATGGATCTTTTCCAGCATTTACATCGCTGGCTGCAAAACCCAGGTTCATATCCGTAGCTGCCAGTACGCCGGTAACCGGATGTAGTCTGTAATTGGCATTGTCACTACCGGTAACCCGGATTCGATCTACGGTTGGGTTAAAATCCATGCTGATTTTACCCATATTGGGTTTTAGCAACATAGGTGTAGCGCCTACCATCGTAGCTACGCCGGTCATAGTATTTAAGGTGTACAAACTTGCCTCGCCATTTCCTGCATTATATCCCAAGCCATACAGTTCGCCAGTTGCCGGACGGATATCCATGCCTGAGAGTACTTGTCCCATAGCCAATCCCGTTACTGGGATAATGCTGCGAACCAGTTCCGGCTGGTGTAAATCTACAGAAATCAGGTTGTTGTTTGAGGTCAGGGCATACATCAGCGGGCCGTTTGGTATTGCAGGTACGTTCCGCTCAATCATTACTGCTATATCGCTGATATTCATGCTATTGCCAACCATGCCAACGGCAGTAGCTACGCCTGTGGCCAGGTTGACGGTGTAGAGTTGATCGGCTGTTTGAGTTCCGGTATTTGCAGTGAAATAGGCTTTGTTTACGCCGGCTGCAGCGTCGAAATAAATATCAAAGTCGGAACTGGGATCATTCAGGTTTACAGCAATACCGGATGCGCCAATGGTATTCAGAGTCCCATTATTTGGCGGAATCTGTGTGGTGAATACATTGAGCGAGTCGTCGTAATTGTACAAGGTAGTGGCAGTTGCCGCAATGTAGCTATTGGTATACGCGCAGGCGCCTGCGGATGGATTGGTCCCTGCATTAACATCAGAGGCGGCAAATGCCAGGTCCATGTCTGTGGCAACCACAGCCCCGGTTACCGGATGCATACGGTAATTGGCATTATTGCTGCCGGTAACCCGGATTCGATCTACGGTTGGGTTAAAATCCATGCTGATTTTACCCATATTCGAACGCAGCATCACAGGGGAAGCGCCTATGGCTGTGGCCATGCCTGTAGCCGGCTGAATGGTATACAATTGGGCAAGTCCGGTATTTTGCTGATACCCTAAAGCATATAATTGTCCGGTATTTGGCCTGAAATCCAAACCTTCAAGCACAAATCCTGATGCGATACCATTTATGGAAACATTACTTTGAATGTTACCTGGCGCAGAAGCTTTAAAGGAAATAAGTTTGTTTCCGGAGAGTGCAAAAATGGTTTGAGCATGCAGGGTGCTGCAGCCAAAAATCAGGGTAAGTAGCCCAATAAGAATACGGGAGCGGAGTAATGTTTGCGCAATCATGTATCATGTAGGTATTTAGTGAATGATTCAGGCCGTCTTGATGCCTGATCATACCTACGAAACCATGATGCGTTTCGGATTTCCGATTTCTAAAAAATATGGTTCAATGCTCGAACGTCAGAATCACCTTTTCGATGATGTCGCAACATTCGTGCAGTTGGGCTTCCGTCATTACCAGTGGCGGAGCAAAGCGAATGATATTACCATGGGTCGGTTTGGCCAGTAAGCCGTTTTCGGCGAGAGCGAGACAGATGTTCCAGGCTGTTTTACTTTGTTCTGTATCGTTAATGCCAATCGCGTTGAGTAGTCCTTTACCGCGAACGAAGGAAATCAGTTCGGGGCGTTTTTGCTCCAGTACACGCATGCGGGAGCGGAATATCTTGCCCAACTCTCTGGCATTATCGGCCAGGTTTTCTTCTTCTACCACCTTCAGTGCCTCCATAGCTACAGCGCAAGCCAGCGGGTTGCCGCCAAAGGTAGAGCCGTGCTCGCCCGGTTTGATGGTGAGCATTACTTCATCTGATGCCAATACGGCACTCACAGGCAATACGCCTCCAGAAAGCGCTTTGCCCAAAATCAGTACATCCGGTTTAACGCCTTCATGGTCGCAGCACAGCATTCGGCCGGTGCGGGCAATGCCGGTTTGTACCTCGTCGGCAATGAACAATACATTGTGGGATTTACACAAGGCATAAGCTGTTGATAAATAACCTTCATCAGGTACATTTACGCCAGCCTCTCCCTGAATGGGTTCCACCAGGAAGCCAGCTACGTTCGGGTCTTCCTTCAGGGCTTCTTCCAGTGCTGCCAGATCGTTGTACGGAATCACTTCAAGCCCCCGCATATAAGGACCGAAGCCCCGCCGACTGGACGGATCTGTAGAGGCAGAAATGATGGTAAGCGTGCGACCGTGGAAATTTCCGGAGGCGAAAATGATTTTGGCTTTGCCTTCAGCTACGCCTTTTATTTCGTAAGCCCATTTGCGGGCAAGTTTGATAGCTGTTTCAACCGCTTCTACGCCAGTATTCATGGGCAATATGCGGTCGTACCCAAAAAGCTGGGTCATAAACTCCGCATATTCACCCAGCAGGTTATTGTAAAAGGCCCTAGAGGTTAGGGTTAGCTTTTGTGCCTGCTGTGTGAGGGCGTCAATGATGCGCGGATGGCAATGCCCCTGATTGACGGCGCTGTAAGCGGATAGAAAATCGAAATACTGCTTGCCCTCCACATCCCAAACATAAACACCTTGTCCACGCTCCAGCACCACTGGGAGTGGGTGGTAATTATGGGCATTGTAGCGATCTTCCAGTTCGATGAGTTCTGCTGAGGTATGTGTGGTAAGGAGCTCCATGTGCGATTTGGTTAGGTAAGCGTGGTATCGCTAAGTTTTTAGGACACAAAGGTAGTGCAGTTCTGGCGCAGGCACAAAAATGCGAGGCATCAGAAAAGAAAAATAAGTGCTAATATGGACAAAAATTAAGCTTCCAGCTCTGCGTAAAGCTGTTCCCGGGATACTTTTTCTGCAACAGGGATCTGGATTTCCGACATTTTTCTGCCAGCTACAGCGCAATCCAGCAGATTTTTATCGTCCAGCCTTGCGGTTAGGTACCCGGCCAGGAAGTTGTGGGTGTCTGGCGAACTGGTGTTCCGGAATGGCAGGGAATGTGTTTCCTGACCATTGCCCACCCAAAAAGCATCGTCGCTGATATAACAAACTCCTTCGGCGCCGATTTTAAGGAAGTGTTCTATGACCGCCTGAGGAGCGGGCGGTGTATCTTCGTATAAATTACGCCAATCCTGAGCCGTGAGTTTGATCAGGGCTTTGTAACGGGCAAATTCAGAAACAGCCTTTTTGGCCTCAATTCTGTCAGGAAATATCTTTTGCGTGTAATTCAGGTCCAGCGAAACAATACACCCGGCGCGTTGGGCGCGTTCGGCAGCCTGTAGAATTACATGCTGCGATGGGTTTTTGCTCAAGGCAAAACAGGTGGCATGAAAAACACCGATCTGTTCAAAAGATTGGAACGGGAACTGACGAATGGACAACATGGAATCAGCTCCACGGTACACCTGGATATTGGATTCGGTGGCTGATTTGGTATTCAGGATCAGGGTGGTTGGTTCTTCCAACTGCGCTACACAGGAGGCGTCTACTCCCATTTGCTTCATGTAGCTGATCAGGGTTTTGCCCATATCATCCGTGCCAACGGTAGCCGCCAGCATGGCTTTATTGCCCAGCCGTGCCATTTGAATAGCCAACAGGGCAGGAGCTCCCATGGGGGTCCTTTTGAAAAGTGCACCTTCTTCAATGGTTTGGGCAAAATCAGCCGTCGCAAAATCCATTAAAAGCTCACCAGCCGAAAGTATGTCAATAGTTCTTCGCATATACGCCGTTCACAGAATTTTTCAAAGGTGAGTTGGGTTGATAAATCGCGCTAATATCTTGATTTTCTAGCGAATTCCAGCTTTAACCTCTTCTTGTTCGGGGTGCAATGATACGGCAAAATTCCGGACTACGGTTGTCTGTTTTCGCTTCGTTTCTATGAACAATTGTTAAAGTTTTTTCCGGAACCACAAGCCTTTGGAATATACTACAGCATAATTCCCTGAATACCTGCCGTTGCTTACTAAAAGCTGTGCTTTAGTTTCAAATACACGCCATTCGTCCAGCCAAAGCCGTCCTGATTTGGGTATTCGCCACCACCGCCCGGGGCATTCAGGTCTTCTACATGGTATTTTTCCATCATTTTTCCGGTTGAGGCGTAGGTTCGCTCCACCATTTCAAGCCAGTTTTGCCGAATGGCCGCTGCCAATTCCTGAAAACCATATGATTTTAATCCGGCAAAGCATATCCATTGCAGTGGCGCCCACCCGTTCGGTGCGTCCCATTGCTGCCCGGAATGAACCAGGGTGGTTCGCAGTCCGCCGTCTTTTAGAAATGAATGCTGAAGTTGATCTGCCACTTGCCTTGCCTTCTGTGCATCTGCTATCTGAAAATACAGCGGAAATGCCCCGGCCAGTGTCAGATAGTTGGAAGAGCGGCTGTTTTGCCAATCATAATCGGTGTAAAAGCCCTGAGCAGGGTTCCAGCAATATTGCTGAATGGCAGCCTTGCGCATGCGCGCCCGATCCTTGTACACCTCTACGGGCGTATGATCGGGTAGCAGTCTGTAGGTATGTACCAGGGTTTTTTCCAGATAATACATCAAACAATTCAGGTCCACAGGAATCAGCGCTGTAGTGCGTATACTGGCCAGTTGCTGCGGGTCTTCCAGCCATCTGCTGCTAAAATCCCACCCGGACTCTGCGGCGGCACGCAAGTCGCGGTACACCTCTGCTGCCGGTCTGGAACTTTCTACAGCCGTATGCTGATCTTCCACGAATGCCTCGGGCCTGGGCTCTGGTTCATCGTCCCAATACCTGTTCAGTAAACTTCCATCCGGCAGACAAACCAGTCGCCTGTACTGTGTGCCCGGTTCCAATCGCTGCTCTCCATCCATCCAGTATTGATACTCTTTTTCCATGGCCAGCCGGTATTTCAGCAGGATTTGTTCTCCTTTTATTTCCGCTAACAGGTTCACCATCAAGGCAAAAAACGGCGGCTGCGACCGACTCAAATAGTAGCTCCGGTTGCCGTTAGGGATATGGCCATAGGTTTCCAGCAGCCAGGCAAAATTGTCCACCATGTTTTCTACCAAACTTATCCTGCCGGCTTCGCGGAGGCCCAGCATGGTAAAATAACTATCCCAATAATATATTTCCCTGAACCGTCCACCCGGCACGATATAAGGGTAGGGTAGGGGCAATAAAGTGCTGTATGGATCGCCGGCAATATCTCCAGGCTGGCGTTGCAAGGTATCCCAAAGCTGGTTCAGGTGGTCGGAAATAGGTTTGATATGGCCTGTTTCTTCCTCCTGAAATGCCGGAGGGAAATCGAAATGCGCGCTTACAAATGCCAGTAAATTAAATCCCGGCTGGTCTTTTTGTTGCATATAGGCATCCAAAATGACTTCAGGGGCACTTTTGGCCGTGCAATCCGGGAAAAATTTGGAATCCGGGAATATGCCTCCCGATTGCACATCTTTAAACAGAGGGGAAAGCGCAGAGAGTTGTAGAAAGTTATGGTTCATACTTCAGGCAATGGTAAAACGGTCTTGCAAACGTTTGAAGTAAAACAGGCCCACCAATAAGATGCCCATAGGGATCAGTGAGAAATAAAAAGCTTTTTGTCCGCCCAGCAACCCAAAAATGTGTCCGGTTATGATAGAACCGGTGGTTCCTCCCAGGGCTGAAAAAATGATGATCAGGCCCGACATCAGTCCATGCTGATGTTTGGGTAAACTGCTGAGTATCCGGGAGTTAATGGCGGGATATACCGGCGCCAAAAACAAACCAATCAATGGGAATACAAAGGCAGCCAGCGGGGCATTGTCCCACCCGGTAATTTCATGCCCGGAAACCTGACTTGCCAGCGGCACTGCCAGCAATACCAGTCCTCCGGATAACAACAGACAAATGGTGAGTACCCGGTTCCAGGCAAATTGTTTTAGGACAAAACCGGCCAAAAAACGCCCCAACGCAGTGCTTCCTGCCAAGATACTGGCCATTTGGATGCTCAATGAAGTCGGTAAACGAAGTACTTCCTGGTTATACGTTGGCAACCAGCTCATGATGCTTTGTTCAATCAATACATAAAAGAAGGCACACAGTACAAATACCAGCACCAATGGAATAGCCGCCAATCGAAACATTTGGGCAAATTCCTCCATCATGGACCTGCCGGATTCATCTTTAGAGGCAGATTCATCTAATGGAGCCGAAAACAAAAGCAGGAATGCCGCCAGGGCAATACTCCCCAATACATAATAAATTTTCAGCCAGGCTGTGCTCTGTAAATTGTTGTCGTCTACAAACGCAGCAAATAGAAAATATCCGCCAAATATGCCCACCATGAAGAACGACTCAATAAAACTCATCAGGCTGATATGTGATTTTTGATCGGTGGTTACCAGGCCAATGGTGGAATAAACCGACATTTTGATCAGGGCAAAACTGGAGCCTACAGCGGCAAACAACAGTTTGGTGGCCCAAAAGCCGGGAACAGAAGGCACTATAAAACATACCAATACTACCAGGCCCAAAGCCGTAAGCATGGCGTTTTTGTATCCCCAACGGGTTATGAAGGAAGATAACAGAAAGGATACTACAGCAATGCTAAGGTCTTTGTAGCCCTCCAGCACGGCCGCTTCGCCTGGTGATACGCCATAGTTGTTCTGTACCTGTAAAATCACGGTGCCTACACTGTTTAGCAAAATGGCGAACACGAAATAATTCAGGAACAACGAAGCCTTGATTTGCCAATTGTTTTTCATGTAATCGAGCCACCGCGCTTTACTTCACGCGGATCAGCGACGAAGGTTGTAAATCTCCGCCAATCTAACCATAAAATTTGTGATGTATATATCGTGATTGCCGTGCCGATATACATATAACCGAATACAAATATGACCGCCCGCCGGGGCTATCTGGGGCCTGCGGCCCTTACGGGATACCAAGCCGAACGCCTCCTTTGCTCCTCATGTAATCATGTACTCTTCACTCATGTAATGCAATTCCCCGCTTTCCCATTCGTCCCAATTTCTTCCTGTCTGCCCCGGAGGGTTTCCATTCGCCCCAAAAACTTGCCAAAAGGCCCTCTTTTCGCTGCGGAATAAAAATGCCGGCGTCCTTTGTGCCATCAAAAATCACATCGCTATGCTCGACATTCTTTCTGCTTTCAGCCTCTACTCACACATTGTTGCCGGATCTGTTACGCTGCTCGCCGGACCGGTAGCTATATTTTACAATTTCAAAGACCCACGCAATCATCGTATTGCCGGCAAGGTTTTTTATTACGCCATGCTTTGGGTGGTGATCACTTCTTTCATTGGATTCCTAAAGTATCCGAATCAGCCATTCTATCAATTTCTTTTAGGTATCGCTGTGCTGGTATTAGCCGGCCTGCTTCGTGGCGTACGCAGCATTTTTCTGATGAAAGGCAGTCAGGTTTCCAGGTTCGACTGGGGATATACGGTTCTGCTGGCCTTGAATGCCGTGTATATGCTGAGTATGTCGGCCTGGCATGGCATGAATGGTGATAATATGGTTTTCCCCATTTTATTTGGTGTTTTTGGTCTGAATTCTGCTTCCGATGTGCGGTTAAACTGGAAAACTTTCAGCAGGCCTGAACAAATGAAAGGGCTGGATTGGATGCGGATACACAGTATGACCATGTTGGGCGCCTTTATTGCCAGTACAACTGCATTTACCGTAAACGCGGCACATTTCCTGCCCTGGTGGGCACAATGGTTTGGTCCAACCTTGTTGTTAGTGCCTGTTCAAATATATTTTAGTAAAAAAATACAGTACCTGGGCAACAAGACGAAAAGTGTGGCTTAACCACAAGCGTGAAAACAAAAACACAGTGTATTAGGTCAAACCTGGGCGGAAACGTTCACGGAACTTCCCAAAGTTTCGTGAACATTTCCGCCAAATCCCATCAACCAATTGCTGTTGATGCTGTTCTGATGGCTTTGAATTGCCGAATTTGGCCGAATATTGCGGCCCTTTTCAGTTTATTGGACCACACAGTCAATGACCGCACACCTGCTTACCATCGGAGATGAAATCCTCATCGGACAAATAACTGACACCAACTCGGCCTGGATGAGCCGCCAGCTGAACCTGAACGGCATCGTCGTAAAAGGGAAAAGCAGTGTGGGCGATACACGCCAGGCTATTATCGACGGGGTGGAACTGGCCATGGCCAATGCACCCATCGTGTTGATAACCGGTGGTTTGGGACCCACTAAAGACGATATTACCAAAACCACCCTGTGTGAGATGTTCGACAGCCCCTTGGTGTTTCACCAGGAGGTTTACGATCGGATTGACGGTTATTTCAAAAAAATTGGTCGCGGAACGCCGCCGGAATCCATACGCCACCAGGCTATGTTGCCCGAAAAAGCCCTGATTTTACCCAATAAGGTGGGTACGGCTTCAGGTATGTGGTTTGAACGCGATGGCAAGGTGGTGGTTTCCCTCCCGGGAGTGCCGTTTGAAATGGAATACCTCATGACCCACGAGGTGCTGCCCTTGCTCAAGGCTAAATTCGTGGCCCGCCCCATCGTTCACCGCACCCTGCAAACGGCAGGTGAAGGAGAAAGTAATATCGCCAAACGACTTGAAGCCTTTGAAGATACCCTGCCCGCACATATCAAACTGGCTTATTTGCCCACTTTGGGTCAGGTGCGGCTCCGACTTACCGGCGTTTGGCCTGGCGAACTGACGGAGGGCGCTGAAGCCAGGCTTCAGGAAGAACTGGATGCCCTGAAAGCCCAGTTATGGGCTATGATCCCAGATTTGGTGTATGGCGAGGAAGACGTTACTTTACAGGAAGTAGTGGGGCAAATACTTCGCAGGCAGGGCAAGCAATTTGGAACAGCAGAAAGCTGCACTGGTGGCTATGTAGCCCATATGATTACCCTCGTGCCAGGCTCCTCTGATTATTTTCCAGGCTCCGTGGTGAGCTATTCCTACGAAATGAAAACAAAATTGCTGGGGGTAAAACCTGAAACACTGGAGCATTTTGGTGCGGTGAGTGAAGAAACCGTGCGGGAAATGGCAGAAGGGGCCCGAAAAACCCTCGGTGTAGATGTTTCATTGGCTATTTCCGGAATCGCCGGCCCAGGCGGCGGAACTCCGGATAAACCCGTGGGAACCGTTTGGATGGCTGTCAGCGATGCAAGCCGCACCATCGCCACTAAAATTATTTTTGGCAGAGACCGGGCCAAAAATATCCAGTTGACAGGCGTATATGCACTCAATATGGTGCGAAAGTTCCTGTTGGATGTCTGATTCTGTTAAAACAATGTTTAACCCGGGCGCCTTAACCTCGCAACAGGGGTAAATGAAGCATCTTTGCGTTTCGTTTTATCACCCGTTCCTATGCGCCTCTTGTTCTGGGCTCTCATCGCCTGTTCGTTTCCTTCCTTTGTTTGGGCACAAAAAAATGCCCTAACCCTCGTTAAAGGCCGGGTTACAGACGCCGAAACGAAGGAAGGCCTGGCATTTGTCAGTGTGGCGGCGCCTGGTTTCGCTGCCGGAACCCGTACAGATGATGACGGATACTTCCTGCTGCGCACGGACCAAAAAATTACCAAACTCCAATTTTCCTACGTCAGTTACCAAACACAGGTCTTGCCCGTGCGCACGGGCGAAGAACAGACCCTGGATGTGGTGCTAAAGCCGGTTACCAATGAACTGGAAGAGGTAACCATCAAAGCCAAAAAGTACCGTCGAAAGGATAATCCGGTGGTAGAATTGATTGAATTGGTAATCGCCAACCGGGATAAAAACCATATCGACGATCTGAAATATTACCAGGATGAGCAGTATGAAAAGATCTTTCTGGGATTGAGTAATATGGATGAAAAGCTCAAAAACAGAAAACTGCTCAAACCCATGCGTTTTGTGCTGGAAAATACAGACACCAGTAAATTGGGCGGACTTCCGGTAATGCCAGTTTTTCTGCAGGAAAATGTGATGGACTATTACAGCCAATCAGATCCCAAGCGCTGGAAAAAATACATTAAAGCCACAAAATCGGTGCGCTTTGGTGAAATGGTGGACGATGAAGGCATGGACAAAGGCCTGCAATACCTCTATCAGGAAGTTGATATCTACGACAACTACGTGGAGATGCTTTCGGATCAGTTTATGAGTCCGATTGCCAAAAATGCACCTTTGTTTTACCGGTATTATTCGGCAGATACCCTGGAAGATCACGGGCGAAAGGTGGTTCGACTGGAGTTTTATCCCAAGAATAAACAGGATATGCTGCTTCAGGGCGATCTCTATGTGGTGCTCGACAGTACCTATGCTGTTTCCCGGATTAATTTTTCCATCAATCCCAACATCAACCTCAACTGGGTTAAGGAATTGGTGGTGGAGCAGGATTTTCAATTGCTGCCATCAGGTAAATGGGTAATGGCAAGCGAAGATTACCGCATGCACTTTGGCTACAATAAGCGCGGTGTGGGCATGGTGGCACAGCGCCTTGTTACCCACCGTTCACCGCAGATCAATCCGGCAATCCCTGATACTGTACTGCAGGGAACTGTTTCTGAAACTATAACCTTGCCGGTGGCTAAAACGGTTACCAGTACAGAATATTGGGAAAGTACGCGCCCAACTCCCCTCAATCAGGCCGAAAAAGCCACGTATACCAATATCGACAGCCTGAGGAATACACGTTACTACAAAACCCTGACCAAGTTGGGTTATGCAGTTTTTGGCGGGTATCTGGAGTTGAACAAAGTTCAGTTAGGTCCGCTAAGCACCTTTTATGCGTACAATGCGGTGGAAGGAAGTCGTGTGAAAATAGGTGGTCGAACCGGCCCGAAACTGAGCAAAAACTGGCGCATGGAAGGCTACATGGCTTATGGGTTTAAGGATGAGCAATTCAAATACAGCATTGGAGGGGTTTATGGCCTGAAAGGATCTGAGTTTAATAAATTCCCCAACCATGTAATCCGGGTGAATTACCTGCACGACATGTTGTTGCCGGTGCAGAATTTCCAGGGTAACCCGGCGTCTTTTGCCAATTCCGTGGTGCGGGGCGTGAACGATAAGTTTTTCTATTACGACCGGATTAATGCGCAGTATGAACGTGAATTTCCCAACCATTTCTCTTTTATTGTAGGCGGGGATCAGCGTCAGTTCAGGCCAGCCGGAGCTTTGTTTTTTGTGCCCTCAGAAAGCAATACACCTGTGCAGGACCCCGTGGTAGCTACAGCGGCTTTTGCTCAGTTGCGCTATTCTCCAGGTGAAACATTTTATCAGGGTGGAACCACCCGCGCGATCGTGGACTTTAATTATACCCTGATGCTGCGTTATTCCAAAGGGCTGAAAGGTGTGGCAGGAGGCGATTATGATTACCATAACGTGGTGGCTAGTTTTTACAAGTTTTCAACCCTGCCACCAATTGGGTACAACAAACTGTACATTGAAGTAGGCGGCGTTTTCGGGCAGGTGCCATTTCCATTGCTTACCATCCACCAGGGGAATCAGACCTATATTGCCCAGCAATTTTCTTACAACCTGATGAACTTCATGGAGTTTGTAAGTGATCGTTACGCTACCGTGATGATGGATCACTATTTTCAGGGAGTACTCTTTAATAAAATCCCCTTGTTGCGAAGGCTCAAACTTCGGGAGGCTTGCTCTTTCAAGATGCTATATGGTCAGGTTTCGGCTCAAAACAGACCGGAAAATAATCCAAATTTGCTGAAATTCCCGGAATTCCCGGATGGAACCCCTATCACCTATACGCTTGAATCCAAGCCTTATATTGAAGCAAGTGTGGGCATCACCAATATTTTCCGGGTATTCAGGGTAGACCTGATCCGTCGGTTTACCTACCTGGAGCACCCCGGCACCACTAAGTATGGAGTGCGGTTTGGTGTGTGGGTAGAGTTTTAGGAAATGTCCAATATCCAATTTCCAATATCCAATATCCAAGTGGTGCGGGTGCTTGGCGTCAGCACCTTTATTGTGCATTGATCGCCTGAATGGCCAAAGCTTTTCACAAACACTCGCCATTCATGCGAGGTAAAAGCCTAACAAAGGTGCTGACGCCAAGCACCCGCACCACTTGGACATTGGATATTGGTTATTGGACATTGGATATTCCTACAGGTTTTTCATACTCAACGCCACCCGTTTTCTTACCATATCCACTTCTACCACCCGCACGGTTACTTGCTGGCCGAGTGAAACCACTTCCATTGGATCGCGGACAAACTTGTCGGCCAATTGGGAAACGTGTACAAGGCCGGAATCTTTCACGCCAATGTCTACAAAAGCCCCGAAATTGGTGATGTTGGTTACAATACCCGGCAAAATCATGCCGGGGTGAAGGTCTTCCAGACTGCGGACGTTGGCAAATTCAAATGCCTTGGCTGCACCACGCGGGTCGAGTCCGGGTTTTTCCAATTCTTTCAAAATATCTTTTAGCGTAGGCAGGCCCACGTCGCCACGAACGTATTTTTTCAGATCGATGGCGGCGCGTTTTTCGCGGTCGCGAATCAAATCAACCACTTTGCAACCCAAATCAGCAGCCATTTCTTCTACCAGGGCATATCTCTCCGGGTGAACTGCGGTATTGTCGAGTGGATTTTTGGCATCGCGGATGCGTAAGAACCCGGCGCATTGCTCAAAGGCTTTGTCGCCCAAACGTGCCACCTTTTTCAAATCGCTGCGTTTGGTGAAAGCGCCATTTTCTGTTCGGTAATCCACAATGTTTTTGGCCAGCACAGGCCCCAGACCAGACACATAAGTCAGCAGGTGTTTGCTGGCTGTATTGAGGTTGATCCCCACGGAGTTTACACAACTTTCCACCGTGCGATCCAGTCCCTCTTTGAGCTGTGTTTGGTTCACATCGTGCTGATATTGTCCCACACCAATGCTTTTGGGATCAATTTTAACCAGTTCCGCCAATGGATCCATCAGGCGGCGGCCAATGCTCACGGCACCGCGCACGGTGACATCTTCTTTAGGGAATTCTTCCCGAGCTACTTCACTGGCAGAATAAATGGAAGCGCCTGCTTCGTTCACCTGGAAAATTTCTACAGGCCTTTCGAACTTGATTTTTCGCAAAAAATCCATGGTTTCACGGCCAGCTGTGCCATTACCCACAGAAATGGCTTCTATCTGAAACTTATCCACCAGATGCTCTATTTCGGCCTGAGCTTCAAAGGGATTGTGCAGGAAGATGGCAGAATATTTCAACAGAGTTCCGCTGGCATCCAGACAAACCACCTTACACCCAGTGCGGAATCCGGGGTCAATACCCATAACCCGTTTTTCACCCAGCGGCGCTGAAAGCAACAGCTGGCGCAGGTTTTCCGCAAAAACCCGGATGGCCTCTGTATCTGCTTTTTCCTTGGATGAGTTGCGGAATTCTGTTTCGATGGAGGGCTGAAGCAGCCTTTTATAACTATCCTTCACGGCGGTGCGTACCTCGGCGGCAGATTCACCGTATCCGGTCACAAATATGTATTCCAGATCTTCCACGGCTTTTTCTTCCTCAGGCGCAACGCTCACGCGCAGGAAGCCTTCTTCTTCACCCCGTCGCATAGCCAGCAATCGGTGGCTCGGACATTTGGCCAGCGGTTCGCTCCAGTCGAAGTAGTCGCGATACTTGGCGCCTTCGTCATCTTTGCCTTTTACCACCCTGGAGCTGATTACTGCCCCGCGATCGAATAAACGCCGCACCTTGTCGCGCGCTTTGAGGTCTTCGCTGATCCATTCGGCAATGATATCCCGGGCGCCCTGCAGTGCATCTTCTACTGTTGGCACCTGATCAGTGATAAACTGGGCTGCCAGGGTTTCTACTTCTTTGTCGCGTTGTTGGAAAATACGTTTAGCCAGCGGTTCCAGACCATTTTCAATGGCCATGGTAGCGCGTGTTTTGCGTTTGGGCCGGTATGGCAGGTAGAGGTCTTCCAGCTCCGTCATCGTTACCGCATCCTCAATTTTTTTACGCAGCTCAGGGGTCAGCTTCCCTTGTTCTTCAATGCTTTGTAAAATGGTCTCCCGACGCTTATCGAGCTCCTGCATTTTTTTCCAGGCATCCTGAATTTCGGCAATTTGTACCTCATCCAGTTCGCCGGTGGCTTCTTTCCGGTAACGGGCAATAAAAGGAATGGTAGCGCCGCCTTCCAGCAGCTGAATAACAGATTCAATTTTGCGGGCCGGAATTCCGGTAATCGGGGCAATTCGTGGGGCGTAACTCATAGCTTTTGAACGATGAACGATGGTACGATGAACGATGTTGGGAAGGCAAAAGTCCCTTTAAAGGGGGAAATGGAGGTGTTTTGGCGCTAAAAAAAGTTATCCACAAGAAAAAAGCGGCCATTGAAATCGAATTTTCCTAGACCAAAAATGGCAGAAACGCCCGTCTGTCTGGTGGATAATCAGGAAATTGCTCCTGGTACCAGCGGTGGTGCGATAAGGCCCTGGGCGCCAGATTGGCTACAGTCCACACGGCAAAACACAGCCCGGGCAGATTCCAGGCCATCACTGCAAACCCGATCCATTCCAGCATTTCCCCAAAATGATTCGGGCAGCTGATCCAACGAAACAAGCCGCCCTGTGGAATAGCGTAGCCTGTTTGCCCGGGTTTGCGCAGGTTGATCAGGATATTGTCTGAATGCCAGTTAATGCCCATCCCAAGCACAAACAGCGCCATGCCAAGCCAAAAACGCGGATCGGAGGCCCAGGCGGGTGGATAATGGGCAAAATGCGCAAAATAATAGCCCAGGAAAAAGCCGTTTGCCAGATTGAAACCCATGGCAGAAAGGGCAATAATCCAGGGCATTCGCTTGCCTTTGGTGCGCAGGCGTAATGGAAAAATGATGCTGCGGTTTAGATAATGAAACAGGAAAAATGCGCTTAGTATCCAGATGATGGTGTTTTCAGGACAACCGTTTCCACACAAATAATACAGAAAAACCAGGATTACCGTGAATTCCATGATGAACCAGCCCAAACGGTTGTCGAGCGTTGGACCCCAGCCAGGCTTGACGTGTCTGCCGTATGGCGCATCCTGCCTAAGCAGGTAAAAAAAGGTGATGATGCCAATGCCCATCCAGGCATACAAAAGTTGGCTGTACGTTTCGAAGCTCATAGGTATCCGTATTGATCAAACCAATGATAAGCCCCGGCTATAGTTTGTTCCAATGGCCGGGCAGAGTAGCCTAATTCCTGAAATGCTTTTTGCCCCGAAACCTGCAAGGCGCCGGTTTTAACGGTGTCCAGCGATTCGTGGGTAAAAAGTGGGCGTTTTTTGCTGATTTTGCTGAATAATTGTATAAAAGGCAGCCCTAGTTTTAATAAACCAAAAGGCACAGTACGGGTGGGCGCCGGCACTCCGGTTACTTTTGCCGCCACCGCTGCCACCTGCAGCAGGGTGGCATAGGCGCCCGGCAGCAAATAGGCTTCCCCTGAGCGTCCCCGATGCAGGGCTGACACTGCGGCATTGGCCACATCTGTCACGTCGCACCAATCAAATCCACCCGGTGTAAGCAAGGGGATTTTCCTGCGGTACAGGTCCAGCAGCATTTGTCCGGCCAGCGATGGTTCAAAATCCCAGGGACCAAGCACGGCTGTAGGACATAAAGCCAGAATTTCTGTGGAAGGATTTGCTGTTGCCATATCCAGGCAGAGTTTAAGCGCTGCGGCTTTACTTCGGTCGTATGCCATGGCGCTGTCAAATGCCAGCGCCCGGGTTTCATCGAGCGGAACGGTTTGCGGGTCTTGCCGGAAGGCATGAATGGAGCTGAAACAAACCACCCTGCGCACTCCGTTGGCCAGCGCCGCATGGAGAACCAGGCGGGTGCCTTCTACATTGGCCTGATGCACTTTTCCATTCGGGTCACCCTGAATAGAAATGACGGCGGCCAGGTGAATAACAGCATCTGCACCTGTACACAGTGCCTGTAGTGCCCGTGTATCCAGCAATTGCCCCTGAACGGTTTCTACAGGAAGTCCGGCCAGGGCAGGACTTTCCCGGCGCAGGAGCACCCGCACTTGATAGCCGGCCTGAATTAATTGCCTGACCACCACATTTCCTATTCGTCCGGATGCTCCGGTAACTGCAATGTGCACAGACTGATTATTTTCGCCCAAAGAAACAAAACCTGTTTATGCTGCGAACCATACTTTTACTGATGGCCACTTTGCTGGCCCTGCCTTTTGTGGCTTTTTATTACGATCAGCCACTGGCCCCTGAACATTGGACTGCGCTGGGTTCCTTATTGAAAATCATGCTGGGTGTAGCGCTCACTTGTTTTGTGGTGAGCGAATTGACCCGGAATTACAGCCAGGTAGACAAATTGTGGAGTATCATTCCCGTGGTATACGTCTGGTATGTGGCTGCCCAAAGCGGGTTTCTGGATCGCATAACACTTATGGCCGTTTTGGCCACTATCTGGGCCATGCGACTCACCTTTAACTTTGCCCGACGTGGAGGATATCATTGGATACCCTGGAAGGGTGAGGAAGATTATCGCTGGAGCGTTTTGCGGCAAAATCCATTGTTGAGCGGCCGTTTATCCTGGGGTTTGTTCAATTTGTTTTTCATTTCTTTGTATCAAAACGGACTTATCCTGTTATTTACCCTGCCAACGGTTGCGGCCTGGCAGGGTGGCAACACTCCTTTGAATACCCTGGATTACCTGGCAGCAGCCTTGTTTTTGGGCTTTGTGGCAACAGAAACCGTGGCGGATCAGCAACAGTGGAATTTTCAAAAGGAGAAATACCGCCGGATTGCAGCAGGGGAGCCATTAGGCGAAGAATACGGAAAAGGCTATTGTGCCCGCGGCTTATGGTCGGTGGTGCGCCATCCGAATTATGCCTCTGAACAGGCTATTTGGCTGAGTTTTTACTTGTTCAGCGTGGCTGCTACAGGAAGGTGGTTGAACTGGTCGCTGGCAGGAGCTCTGTTGCTGATGCTTTTGTTCCTGGGTAGTTCAGATTTCAGTGAAAAAATCTCAGCAGGCAAGTACCCTGCATACCAGGAATACCAGAAAAGGGTCGGCCGTTTTTTGCCTAAATTTTTTTGATGCTCTGAGATGGCTTCTGGCAAAATGCAAGTGAACAGGATCGCCATCCCATTGTTTGATAGGATTACTTTAAAAAATTACACGCATGATCTACGAACGCCTGTTAAATGACAATAAATCCTGGGCCAAAACCAAATTACAGGAGGATCCTGGATATTTTGAACGCCTGGTAAACGTACAAACCCCTGAAATTCTGTGGATTGGATGTTCTGACAGCAGGGTTCCACCTGACCAGATTACCCAAACCAAGCCGGGAGAAATTTTCATCCACCGTAATGTGGCTAATATGGTGGTGCATACTGATTTGAACCTGCTTTCCGTGTTGCAATATGCTGTGGAGGTGCTTAAGGTTAAACATATCATCGTTTGCGGACACTATGGTTGTGGCGGGGTGAAGGCAGCTATGGGGCGCAGTTCTCTGGGTATTATCAATAAATGGCTGCGCAACATCAAAGATGTTTACCGCTTTCACAGTGAAGAACTGGAAGCCATAAAAGACGATCAAAATCGACTGAACAGGCTTATTGAACTCAATATCATTGAACAGGTACATAATCTGGCCAAAACCTCTATTGTTCAGCACGCCTGGAAAGAATGGAGTGCCCCGCATATTCACGGTTGGGTGTACGATCTGGCCGATGGGCTTATCCGTCCATTGTTTGATATTCCTCCCGGCACCCATATGGAACACCCAATTTATGAGTATGATAATTTGTGAGCACAAGGGCAGGGAACAGGATTCGGCATAAACCTGCTACCTTCGCGCGGTTTTTGTAAATTACCGTGTGCCTATGCGCTTGCTTTTTATCCCGTTTTTGCTCTGTCTCAACACCGTAATGCTATCGGCGCAGGGCTTTCAGCTTGTTTTTCCCGGTTTGAGCGGAGCAGAACTGATAGACAGTGTGGCTTCACGTTACCGTCCTGTTACGGTACTGGATTATGCCAATGCCCGGGACACTCTGTATGCTAAAGTGCTGGCGATTGACGACGATAGCCTGCGGTGTATTTATTCCGGTCACACGCTTTACCTGGATCCCACACAGGATCCAACCCAATATATCTTTCAGGGGGGCGGAACCAATGGGATGAATACGGAGCATGCCTATCCTCAGGCCAAAGGCGCCGCCGATGGCAATGCCCGAAGCGATATGCACCATCTGTATCCTACCCGCGTGGCAGTGAATGAAGCCAGGGCTAATTCGCCATATGCGGATATTCCGGATGCACAAACCCAGAAGTGGTTCATTGGTAATCAATTGTTTACCAGTATTCCAGCCACAAATATTGACGCCTATTCAGAACAACGAACGGATGTGTTTGAACCCCGGGAGTCTGTAAAAGGTGACTTGGCTCGCTCTGTGTTTTATTTCTACACCATGTACCGGGCACAGGCCAACCTGGCGGACCCCAATTTTTTCGAACTGCAACGCCATACCCTTTGCCAATGGGCACAGCAGGATCCGGCAGATTCCATAGAACTGCGCAAAACCTGGCGTATTGCGCCTTATCAGGAAGGTAAGCCCAACCCATTTGTACTGGATTGCACACTGGCCAATCGCTGCTGGTGTCCGGAAGTGCCCCACAATTGTTTGTCGTATACCGATTCTCCGGGAAACTCCGCTGAACTATCCGTTGTGCTTTGGCCCAATCCGGCAGAGGATTGGGTGCAGTTTTCATCTGTTAATGGAGCGCCGGTTTCTGTCCGTATATTAGATCTTTTGGGTCGAGAACTTGTTTCTGCCCGTCCCCCAGCGGCCAATGGAGAACTGTTTGTTCAAACTTTACCCAAAGGCTATTACTGGGTAGAGGTATTATTCCCCTCCGGACATAAAACCATTCAGTCCTTGCTGGTACAATAGCCCGACACGCATACCATCCAATCAATATATACACAATGCTCGAATTTTTCACTCAGGCGCTCGATGTTATTCGCCACCTCGATGTTCATTTGGAAAACATCATGCGCGATTATGAACTGGCTACCTACCTTATCCTGGCTCTGATAATTTTTTGCGAAACCGGTCTGGTGGTTACGCCTTTCCTGCCCGGCGATTCGCTGTTGTTTGCTGCAGGCGCTATTACAGCCAAAACCGGCATACTGAACGTTTGGTTGCTGATCCCGCTGTTGTTTTTTGCCGCAATTCTGGGAGACAATACCAATTACTTCTTTGGGAAATTCCTGGGAGAAAAGGTGTTTACCCGGGATTATTGGTTTTTGAAGCGCAAATACATTGACAAAACACACGAGTTTTACGAAAAATACGGCGGCCGGACGCTGATTATCGCACGTTTTGTGCCCATCGTACGCACATTCGCGCCGTTTGTTGCAGGCGTGGGCAAAATGACATACCGGCAGTTTATAGGGTACTGTATCACCGGAGGTATCTTCTGGGTTAGCCTGCTTACCCTGGCGGGTTACTATTTCGGACAAATTCCAATTGTAAAGGACAATTTCGAGATTGTAGTATTCGGAATCATTGGCATTTCCCTGCTGCCAATCGTGGTGGAGTTCCTTCGGGTAAAATTTGGAAAGAAATCATAAATCATTGTCTATGAGATCATTATTCGTCCTTTTGACGCTTTTGCTGACATTGACCATTCAGGCACAAGCCCAGCAAAAGTTTTCCATGGCCGACGCTTTTCTTAAACGCGGCGTATTTACTCCTGCCAGCCTGAGGCAACTCCAATGGATTCCCGGGCAATCTCAATTCACCCATGTTGCTGGGAATAAAATCGTTCGTGTAAATGCCCCCGATATGAAAACGGATACCCTGGATTTGCTTCCGCAGATCAATGAAAAAATGACAACATTGGGTGCAAAACCGCTTGAAAGTTTGCCTGCCATTAACTGGATCAACGGGAACGAGTGTTGGTTCCAAACGGAAAAGGATATTTATACTTACTCACTGACAGAAGGCCTGAGTCGCAAAAACTGGTATCCGGCGGAAGCTGAAAATGTGGATATTCAGGATAAAACCTACTTTGCGGCATACACAATTGGCAATGATCTTTGGGTAAATATTGGCGGAAAAGAGCTGGGTGTTGCCAAAAGTGATAAGGATGGTATTGTGTACGGCAAAAGCGTACACCGAGATGAGTTTGGTATCAATAAGGGTACTTTTTGGAGCCCATCCGGCAGGTATCTGGCTTTCTACCGCATGGACGAAAGCATGGTAACCCAATACCCGATTTACGTGCTGGATTCCATGCCCGCTGTTGCGCGTGAGATCCGTTATCCATTTGCCGGCGCCAAAAGTCACCACGTCACTCTGGGTATTTTTGACACACAAACCGCTCAAACGCTGTATGTAAAAACCGGCGAACCGGCCGAACAATACCTGACCAACATCTCCTGGACTCCCGACAACAAATACGTGCTTATTGCCGTGTTGAACCGGGAGCAAAATCATCTTTGGCTCAATCAGTATGATGTTTCCACAGGCAATTTGGTGAAAACTATTTACGAAGAAACTTCAGATAAATGGGTTGAACCGGAAAAGCCTGCCGTTTTCCTCCCTGGTTCCAATGACCAATTCCTTTGGCAAAGTGAACGGGATGGCTACAACCATCTGTACCTCTGCAGTTTGAATGGAAAAACGGTTAAACAAATTAGCAAAGGCCCAACTCCGGTTACCAGTTTTTATGGCTTTGATACCAAAGGCGAAAATTGCTTTTATCAAATAGCCGACGAAACAGGCTTGAACCGATACGTTATGACCACCAACCTGAAGTCGGGTGCTTCTACACGACTGGCGGAAGATGTTGGCATGCACAGTGGTCTGATCAACAGCACCGGCGAGTGGGCTTTGGATGTTTATACTGAAGCATCTACACCAAGAGATATTTATCTGAGCAAAGTAGGCAGTAAGTCTGGACGCAAGCTCGTATTCAGTGCTACTAATCCTATGGTTGAATACGCTCTGGGCACTACCAGAATGGTTACACTGGCCTCTAAGGGCGGATTTCCCCTGAATGCCCGGATGATATTACCGGTAGGTTTTGATCCGGCGCAGAAATACCCGGTGCTGGTGTATGTATATGGAGGTCCGCATGCACAACTGATCACTAATGGCTGGATGAACAGCGCTGAACTCTGGATGCACCATATGGCTCAGGAAGGATTTATCATTTTTACCGTTGATGGTCGGGGCTCAGCCAATCGAGGATTTGCGTTTGAAAATGCAATCCACAGAAAAATAGGTGATGCAGAAATTGAGGATCAGTTGACGGGCATTGAATACCTCAAAAGTCAGTCGTTTGTAGATCCGGCACGGATAGGGGTGTTTGGCTGGAGCTACGGAGGGTTTATGACTACCTCGCTGATGACACGTCCGGAGTCTAAAGACAATTATAAATGTGCGGTTGCCGGCGGTCCGGTAATTGATTGGCGGATGTACGAAATCATGTACACAGAGCGATACATGGATACGCCGCAGGAAAACCCGGATGGATATGCCAAGAACAGCCTTTTTCAGTATATAGACAATCTGAAAGGACGGTTATTGATGATTCATGGCACATCGGATGATGTGGTACTTTGGCAACATTCCCTGCGCTACATCCGCGAGTGCGTGCGCAGGAACAAACAGGTTGATTATTTTGCTTATCCGGAACACCCCCACAATGTGATGGGTAGAGATAGGGTGCATCTTTTTGAAAAAATTGAACGTTTTTTCAAAGAAAATCTCTGATAAAGTGCTGCCTGATTGCTTTTGGAATTTCGCCGCAACGTGAATGGGTACATAGTTTATACTATCCATTCATGTTGCGGCGTTTTCGTATAAATCATTGTACTATGCGAAAAATATTCCTCCTGAGTAGTTTGTTTTTACTAAAATCTCTGGCAATTTCTGCCCAAAAAAGTAGTCCAGCCTCCAATATCTACGATTTAAAAGATGCCATAGCCCAAAAACTGGTCAGTGTGAAAGTAGAAGGCAAGGGGGGGCATCAGGGAGAAACCTTGAAACTGGTTTGTAAAAACCTGCGCGGCAAGTATTTGCGCCTGCGCATTCCACAGGGCCAGCTCATGGAACCCGCCGATTCAGCCCAGCAAACCCTGGTGGTTTCAACTGAATTACTGTTGGCAGTGACCGCCAAAACTCCGGTGGAGGCTACCCTCCAGACTTTTTGCACCCAGGCAGGTGAAATGTCGCCCAAAGCAGCCGAGGTGTTTGCCATTGGGGCTATGGCGCCTGCGCAGCTCTGCAATTTATTGAAATTCATGGCAGAAAAGGGTAAGACAGACAGCCCTGATGCACAAACAGCCGTGTGGTGTTTACTCAGCGGAAGATCGCTGGGTTCCATTGGCGATCCAGAGCTTACCAAATTTGTTGCAGAGCAGTTGGGTAAAAATGTGCCCGCATACAAAGTCAAACACAGAACAGTAGAATACCTGCCCGGAGAACGCGCAGAACTGGGTAAAGCCCTGGTGGTTGAGGCTAATTTTACCTACTTTTTGGAAAAAGACGAGCGGGTACTCATGGTGCTGCTTGACTCTGCCGGAAAACAAATCAAGCAGGTGTCCAAAGAAGAACTCATGAAAGCCGGAGAACACCGCACCGGCCTGCGACTCGAAGTCTACAACCTGAATTCAGATAAGTACACCCTCCGCATGCAAACCAAATCCGGCAAAGTCATTAAGGATATGGAAGTAGAATTCTAAAACCCACTCACCAACTCATTCACTCATTGATTCCCTGTTCTTTCAACGTTTGCCGCAATAAAGGCTCCAACTCAGCCTGTTGAGCTTCGCTTCGAATACGTTTGGTGAGTTCATCGTACAATTCCTGGGATGGTATTTTATCAATCTGATAAGTGAGCAAACCAACCAGACGGGCATAACGCCTGCGCTGATACCAAAACCAGCCAATGATGGCAATAGCAACCAAACCCAGTGCAATTAACAATTGCTGGGCCTGGCGCTGCACAAAAGGAACATCCTTGCGCATCAGTTTTTCAATGCGCCCCATGATACTGTCTACGGTTGGTTGCAGAGCGCTATGCACAAGTTCCTGAGCCAGCACCTGGGTGCTGTCGTCCAGCGCACCCCGAACAATGAGTTGCACTTTTTCGCGGGCAGTTTCCGCATCAAAATCATCGAGCGCTTTTTGAATCATATCGCTCAGCATGCTTTTGGTTTGTTTTTTGAGTTTTCCGGTCGATTCCTCAATAATTCCAATCAGGTATTGTTTCAGTTCCTCATCCTGCACATTGTCTTTCAGTCCGTTTAGTCTGACTTCCAGTGTTTGTCCAAGCGAGTCCAGTTGTTTGCGACTCATATTGCCCAGGGCGGCGATACGGCGTTCCAGTTTTTTAAAATCTGGATCCAGGGTGTCCATGACCCCCTTCAAGCCAATAATAAGGTTTTGAGAAATTAGCTGTGCACTGTCCGAAAACCCCAGTGCGGCCTGTTGGCTGGCAGACCGGGCCATACTGTCCAGATAAACCTGGTTGGCCGTTTTGAACCTGGCGAGATCTGCGTTGTTTAGGTTCTTTCCCAGTATATTGCACTGAGAAAACAGGAAAAGTAGTGAAATTGCGAAGGGTATTCCTAACCAGCTGGCAGCAAGAAGTTGTTTCATAACAGGGTTGTGAGGATTTTCTACTACAAACCTCGGTAATTTCCCGGAATCCTGCATATCAACTTTCCATGGGAGGAATTTCCTAATCCTCCGTTACAACCCCTTACTTTTGCAGTTTAACCCGCCGGAAAACTCTCCATTGATACAATGACCGCAGAACTTCTGTTTGGCAGCCTGGCTTTGAGTCTATTACACGCCGCCATACCCAATCACTGGCTACCTATAGTGGCCATAGGCAAACGCCAGGGCTGGACGGCCGGGAAAGCCTCCCGGATAACCCTACTGGCTGGTTCAGCGCATGCGATCAGTACTGTATTAATTGGATTGCTGGTGAGCTTTACAGGATGGCAACTGGCTGAATGGACAGCAATATTCATGGAGACTGCCGCGCCGGTATTGCTTATCGCACTTGGCCTGGTTTTTATCTGGCGCCACTATTACCACCAGCATTTTCATTTACACAAACCTGTTTCAGATCAATTGCCCGAAAAACAATTGATAGCAGCCCTGGCTATGGCTATGTTTTTATCACCCTGTCTGGAAATCGGAGCCTTTTTTCTCATGGCCGGTAGCCAGGGTTTCTGGGCGGTTATACAGTTGTCTTTGCTGTACACCCTCACTACAGTGGGTGGAATGGTGGTTTGGGTTCAATTGGTTTGGCATGGATTGAATCTCGCCAACTGGCATGCCCTCGAACACTATGCAGGCATTATTTCCGGTGTTGTACTCATTCTCGCCGGAATCTTTAGTTTTCTCCATTGATACGGTGGACGGCTTACGGTAGACGGTTTACGGTAGACGGCCTACGGTAGACGGCCTACGGTTGACGGTGGACGGCCTACGGTTGACGGTAATGAGCTCGGGGTAGCCAAAAATGCTCCATTACCCGAGCCTATTACCGTCCACCGTAAGCCGTCCACCGTAGGCCGTCCACCGTAGGCCGTCCACCGTAGGCCGTCCACCGTAGGCCGTCCACCGTAGGCCGTCCACCGTAGGCCGTCCACCGT
>DATGWL010000203.1:0-29812 GCA_035299505.1 Saprospiraceae bacterium
TTGTCATTTAGGGGTCATTTATGTTGTCATTTAGGGGTCATTTTTTGGGTTATTGATGTCATTTAATCAACTTGGGTTGTTCAATGACCTTTTAAATGACCTTTTAAATGACCTTTTAAATGACCTTCAATGACCTTTTAAATGACCTTTTAAATGACCTCAAATTCAACCCTTCCGTTAAAACCGCGTTAAGCCCGCTCTGTTCATCCAACGCAAATTCTGTCCGGACCATCCTGGCTTTTGAACCAACATCACTCTGCCATGAAAAACGTTCTTCGATTATTCCTGATCCTGTTGGGTAGTTTCCCAATCCTGCTTTCTGCCCAACGCAAAGCTTTCGCCGACCGCTTCCTGCTGGGCGCTCATTATGGCTACTCTGAAGATTTTGTTTCTGAACGGGATATCATGTTCGAACGCGAACATTACACCGCCCTCAGAGCCGGTATTTCCCTGACGCCATTTTTGTATGCCGGTATTCAAACCCGTTTCATCAATGCCCGCAATTATGAAACGGAATACGACCAGTATTACATGGCTGGCGTATGGACCCGCGGCTATTTGCTCCATCCGCACCCGAAAGAAGACAGGCTCATCAACCGCGTGGGGGCCTTTCTGGAGGCCGGGTTTACCATGGGCAATTACGCCTACGAGTATTTACCCAACGGCGTCAATCGTTATTTCAAACGGGATGGCAACTGGTATATCCCCATGGCCATGGGCCTGGAATACCGCGTATGGCGTGGGCTCACCCTCGAAGCCGGCCTCAACCTGATCTACAACAACGGCGGCAGCTGGGATAAACAGGGAATTGCGTATTTGAGTTTGGGGGCTAATTACCATCTGTAGGTTTCACCGCAAAGTACGCTAAGTGCGCAAAAGGCTACCCTGGGATAAGCCCGGGATAGCCTTTTTTAATTTCTTTTGCGCACTTAGCGCCCTTTGCGGTGAATTACAACACCCCTAATTGATGCCTCAACGCAGAACTGCAAAGCAGGTACATTTTGCGTTTTCCGGAAAGTCTGAAACGTTCCTGAGCTACGCGTTGCGGCGGGGCGCTTTTGATTTTCAAGAACAGGTGGGTGTAATATTTATACGCCAGGTAGACCCCCAGGCGGGAGCCTTTGGGCAAATTGCGGATACCTTCAAGCGCCGCATCAAAATCTTCCTTGATATCAGCTTCGATGCGCCATTTATCTTCCTGGGTAAAGCGGGAAAAATCCACACCCGGAAAATACACCCGGCCCCGATCTTCGTGGTCACTCCGGATGTCACGCAGGAAATTGATCTTCTGAAACGCAGCACCCAGTCGGCGGGCAGGCTCTTTGAGTCGCTGATAACGGGCATCGTCGCCCTCGCAGAACACGCGCAGGCACATGAGGCCAACCACCTCTGCCGAGCCATAAATATACTCGTTGTATCGCGCCGCGTCGTAGGTAGACTCCGTCAGGTCCATGGCCATGCTGTCGAGGAAAGCCTCAATCAGTTCGCGGTCAATGTTATATTGATGAACCACTTCCTGAAACGATTGCAATACCGGATTCAGGCTGATGCCTTCTTCTATGGCCTTCCAGGTGTCTTCCCGGAAGCGCTGCAGCAAGGCTTCTTTCGGGTAATCGTGGAAAGTATCCACAATCTCGTCGGCAAACCGAACGAAACCATAGATGCTGTAAATAGGTGAACGAAACCTGGGGTGAAACAGCCTGATTCCCAAAGAGAAAGAGGTACTGTAACGACGGGTGATGAGTTTGCTGCACTCGGTACAGGTACTTTGGAATAATGCTAGATGATTCATTTTCGACGACAGGTTGTTTATGTAGTTGGCGGAAAACAGCATTTATCGGGCACTCCATTGCTTGACTTCGGCGGCCACTACCTGGCCACTGATGAGCGAAGGCGGTACCCCCGGTCCCGGCACGGTTAGTTGGCCGGTATACCAGAGGTTGGAGAGTTTGCGGTTTTTCATTTTAGGTTTGAGGAATGCTGTTTGCAACAGCGTATTGGCCAATCCGTAGGCATTGCCCCGGAAAGCGTGGTAATCCTGCACAAAATCGGCATGGGCATAGCTGCGCTGGTATACAATATGTTGCCGGATGTCCATGCCCGTGAAACGCTCCAGGCGTTCCATCACCATATCAAAATACCGGGCGCGCACCTCCGGCGTGTCTTCCAGTCCGGGGGCTACCGGAATCAGCAAAAACAGGTTTTCGCAACCCGCCGGCGCTACCGATGGATCAGTTACCGACGGTGCGCTGGCATAAAACAAAGGTTTGCTCGGCCATTTCGGGTTGGTGTAAATCTCCTCGGAATGCAGCCCGAAATCTTCGTCGAAGAAAAGGTTGTGGTGTTTTAAACCCGGAATTCGGGTATTTACCCCCACATACCAGAGCAGACTGGAAGGCGCCATGACGCGTTTTTCCCAGTAATTGGACTTATAATTTCGGTTTTCGGGGTCCAGCAAGCGTGTTTCGATGTGATGATAATCAGCGCCGCCCACTACAGCGTCGGCGGTATAACGATGGCCATCGGTTGTGATAACCGAGGTTACTTTTCCGTTGTTGGTTTCAATCCGGGAAACCTCCTGCGCGGTTTTAATCTCCACGCCCAGCTCCCGGGCCAAATCCGCCATGGCCTCCACAATTTTGTGCATGCCACCCATGGGGTACCAGGTGCCCAGGCTCATATCGGCGTAATTCATGAGGCTGTACAGGGCCGGAGTGTTTTGTGGCGTGGCGCCCAGGAACAACACCGGAAATTCCAGAATCTGGATCAGACGTTCGTCTTTGAATAGTTTGCGGACATGTTTAGACAAAGACGTAAACATTTGCAGCCGCATCATGCTCCCCAGGATGCGCAAATCGGCAAACTCCAGCAGGCTGTGGCTGGGTTTGTGCACAAATTCGCCCATACCCACACGGTATTTGTACTCCGCCTCGGCTAAAAACTGGCGCAACTTGGGAGCACTGCCCGGCTCAATGCTTTCAAACAACTTTTCGAGTTCCGACATGTCGGCCGGAAGTGCCAGAACATCTTTGGGGGCGCCGGCTTGTTCAGGATTTTGAAAAATAACCTGATAAGAGGGGTCCAGCCGAACCAGTTGGTAGTAATCCGACACCTTTTTGTTGAATTGGGCAAAAAACTGCTCGAAAACATCCGGCATCCAATACCAGGATGGCCCCATGTCGAACACAAAACCTTCTGCCTCAAACTGGCGCGCACGACCGCCTAAGCCTTCGTTCTTCTCCAGAATCGTAACGGAAAACCCGTCTCTGGCCAGGAAACATGCGGCAGATAACCCGGAAAAACCGGAACCTATGACAATGACTTTTTTCACAACAGCGACCAGTGGATTTAAAGCAGATTAGTGGACTTTTGGACGATGGACTTTAAGATGTTGGACTTTTACCTGGGGAGGAAGGAACATGCCAGCCTCTTCAGGTACATGTTTAAAGTTTAATATCCAGTAGTCCAAGTGTCTATCAATGGTACAAACATCGGGTTTGAACGCCAGATCACCTAATTTTGTTTAACTTTTGTTCAAAAAAATTTAAACAAAACTCAGTTTTACCGCCAAAAGCGTATTTGGAACTATTTTTGCATATGATTTATCCCCACAACACCACACCCAAACCGAATCTGCATACCATGAAGCGATTACTACTACTGCTCACCATCGGGAGCCTGACTCCAATCCTCTCCTGGGCACAACCTATGTCGTGGATCACTGATTGCAGCGACAAAAATTTTTGCCTGACTTTGGGGGCTTGTACACAAGGCCAGGTGTTTATGACAGAAAAGGCCGTTACCAACTGCGGCAGCCCGCTCATCAATTATTCTTATAAAATTGACCTCAACAACGATAATGTGGTGGATATCCAGTCGTCGGCTGATACGGTATCCGGAACTTTTCAAAAAGGCACCCACAAAATCACCTGGCGCGCTTCCGACAACTGCGGAAACCTTCTCCAATGTACGTATATTTTCCAGGTAAAGGATTGTCAGCCGCCCAGTTTATTGTGCATCAATGGTTTGACCCAATCCCTGGATCAGCCAGATTGCACCATTGGATTCACACCGGAACAGTTTATTTTGACGCTGAACGACAACTGTACGCCAACCAATCAGATAGAGCTGGGTATCCGAAAGGCTGGCGATGGCACCGGTTTCCCGAGTCAGGATTCCATTCATTTTGATCAATGTGAAAAAGGGTTCAACAGTATAGAAATTTGGGTGCGCGACGGGAACGGGTTATCCAATGTTTGCAACAACTATGTGTTGATTCAGGACAGCAACGAGGATTGTATCTGCAACAACGACGCTGATGTTTTGTGGAGCGGTTGCGCGCGTACATTCACCAATGCCCAAATGAGCAATTTCAAGCTCATTTCCAAACTGGAAACCCTGCCCAACGCCGCCAACCCGCTGGTAAAAAACTATTCCCAAACCATTGAGGATTCCTGCTACACCCTGGCGATGGACAATATCCCGTTTGGCAACGACTACAAGGCGGTAATCCGTGGCGAGCGCAAACTGGGCCCTCTGATTGGCGTTACCACTTACGACCTGGTACTGATGTCTAAACACATTCTGGCGCTGGAGCCTTTCACCAGCGTGTACCAATCTGTGGCGGCAGATGTAAACAAAAGTAAATCCGTTACCACCTTCGATGTGGTAGAAATCCGGAAACTCATTCTGGGCATTTACGATACACTTCCACTGGTGCCAGCCTGGCGCATCACGCGTCCGGTGAGCAATCCGGAACATATTGCCAATTTCAATGCCCTGGTAGATACCTATCAGGTGTTTTTGCCCAACCTGATTGACGATGTGCACTATCAGGGCCTGAGTTTTATTGGTATCAAATATGGCGATGTAAATGGCTCGGCCTTGCTTCAGGGCGAACCCGGGGCAGACGATCGCTACAATGCGCCGCCTGTGTTGCTGCAAATGGAAAATGTATGGCTGGAAGCGGGCGCAGAAATGCTGGTGCCGGTTCGATTGGGCGAGCGGCTGACGCTGGAAGGCTGGCAGCTATCTTTGCAGGCAGATCCGGGCAAACTGGAATTATTGGAATTAACCGGACTACCTGAAGATCATTATCGTTTGCAATCCCATTCCCTGAGGGCGCTTTGGGCCGATGGCAGCGGAAAGTCTATGGATCCTTCCCAGGCGGTGTTTTACCTGAAAGTCAGGGCATTGCAAGACTGCTATTTATCCGAAGCCTTGTTGCTGGATATGGAATCCCTGCGTGCGGAAGTGTACGTATCGGGTGTGGAAAAAGCGCAGTCGCGCAGGCCATTGGTTTTGCATATTGGCGCACAGACAGGATCTCAGGCTGTGTTTTTCCCGCCGGCGCCCAATCCATTTACCCAGGAAACCCATTTTGATGTGTGGCTGAAACAGGCGGGCGTGGTGCATCTGGAACTTTTTGACCAGAACGGCAAACTGCTGCATACCGACCGGTTTGAGGTAGAGGCCGGGTTGCAGTCGTTGCATGTACGGGGAAGCGAATTGCCGGCGCAGGGCGTACTGATGTACCGGATTCGCGCCGATCAGGCTTCGGCGAGTGGGAAGCTGGTGCGTATTCCCTGATCTTTGTTTTGGAACAAGGGTGACTTTTACCTCGCGGTGAGCGTCATCATGGCATAATCAACAAGTACTATGAAGCTCAATACCCTCCATATTTTTCTTTTTTTAGCGCTGCTTCTGACAGCTGCAAGCCTATCGGCGCAGAATTTCCGGGTGCAGATAGCGGCTTACAACGAGCAAAAGTCTGCCGAATTTTTTAAGGAATACGGCATTGAAAATTATACAGAATCATCGGATCAGCTGGGGCTTTACCGGTATTTTGCCGGAGCCTACGAAACCCTCGAAGAAGCCGAACGCGTTTGCAAACAAATAGTGGCCAAGGGCTTCCCGCATGCCCATGTGGTAGATCTGGAAGTGCAAAAGGTATTGTGCGGCGCCGGGTGTCCGTATTTTCGCAACGGCATTGTGTTCAACAGCAACAGCCCGGTAAACGTTATTTTCTTTGATTTTGGCAGGTTCAGTCTGACGGAAGACGCCAAGCCTATCCTGGATTTTTATTTTGAACAATTGCGCGACAATCCCAGGCTCAAGTTGCTCATTTCAGGTTACGCCGATGGTGTAGGCAGTGCCGAAGCCAACCTGGAGCTTTCCACAGAAAGGGCACGCGCAGCGCGCAACTACCTGGCTTACAAGGGTATACGAGCCGACCGCATGCAAATGGAGGTGTTTGGAGAAGCCAATCCGCTCATGGCCAACAAAGACGAAGGCGACGACCGCACCGACGCACCCAAAAACCGCAAATGGAACCGTCGGGTAGTATTGAAGCTGGTAAACGATTTCAGCGAGGCGCCGAGCGATAATGCTGTGATAAGGCAATAGGTAGTCTTATTTGGTTACCTTGCGGGCCAGTTCTACCCTCCCGTTTTGAAACGCGAATTCATCCTCAACCTTCTTTTGCTGGTTTTCATCAACCTGTTGATCAAACCAGCCTTCATATTCGGCATCGACCTGGGTGTGCAAAACCGGGCGGGTGAACAGTACGGGGTGTATTTTGCCTTGCTCAACCTGGCATATCTCTTTCAGATCCTCAACGATTTCGGCATTCAGAGTTTCAACAACCGGCACATCAGTCAGCACCCACAGCTGCTCCCCAAGTATTTTCCCAATTTACTGGCCATCAAATGGCTGTTGGCGCTGGTGTATGTGGTACTCACCATGGCAGTGGCCGGCGCCATACTGGGCTACGGCGCTGAGGCCCTGCAGATCCTGTTGGTGCTGCTCATCAATCAGGTGTTGGTGCAACTGGTATTGTTCCTGCGCTCCAACATCTCCGGCCTGGGGCATTACCGGCTGGATAGCCTGTTGTCGAGCCTGGATAAATTCCTGATGCTGCTTACCTGCGGCGTTTTTCTCTGGACCGATTGGTTTCCGTTTTCCCTGCTGCATTTTGCGCTGGCGCAAACCCTGGCGCTGGCATTAACTGTGCTGGTGGTATTTGGTTTGCTGCGTCGGAAAGCCCAATTTCCGGTCAGGCCGGGTTGGGCATCCAATTGGAAGGCGGGTAGGCCGGCGGTGTATGCCATGTTTCGGCAGAGCATGCCGTATGCGCTGGTGGTATTGCTCATGTTTGCCTATTCCCGCATGGACGCGGTGTTGCTGGAGCGCATGGCCGGCGCCTCGCATGCCGATGTGTACGCGGGCGCGTTCAGGCTGCTGGATGCCTGCAATATGTTCGGTTTTTTATTTGCATCGCTGTTATTGCCCATGTTTGCCAGATTACTCAAGGAAAAGGAGCCAGTTTGGCCGCTCACCTCATTGAGTTTCAAACTGATCTGGGCTGGCAGCATTACCCTGGCGGCGGCCATCTTTTTTGCCCGGGAGGATTTATTGCGATTAATGATGCCGGAGCGGGCCAGTGAGTACCGTTTTCAGGTGTTGGGGGTGTTGATCTGGACCTTTATTCCGCTGAGTGTTACCCATATTTTCAGCACCCTGCTTACCGCCCGGGAGGATCTGATGCGCATGAACAGATTTTTTGTAGTAGGTGTAGTGATTGATTTGGTATTGAATCTGTTATTGATTCCGCACTGGCAAGCGCTGGGTTCGGCCATGGCGGCACTGGGTACGCAGGTGTTTGTAGCCGGCAGTCTGGTGTGGTTGTGTGTGCGCACCTTTTCTTTCAAGCCCAGCGTTAGAGGCTGGGTGCAAACCCTTGGATTTGCAATTTTTGTACTGATGGCAGACGGGGCATTATTTCTGTATACAGATATAGACTGGAAGTGGAAATTTATAGGGGCATTGGGGCTGGGTGGCCTTGGTTTATTGGGGTTCAAAATGGTCGATTTTTCAGCGTTGATGCGCTTGAAAAAGGCCTGATTGGGTGTCAATTGTGAATACAGTGTAAAATCTTGCCCCCGGGGCATCCAACTTATGCCTCTTGTGCAAGACCTTTGCACATGGAATCAAAGTTCACAGCCAAATTTCTGGGCGAATCTTATACGTACGACGACGTTCTGCTCGTACCCGCCTACAGTGAAATCCTCCCGCGTGAGGTAGACATTTCTTCCCAGCTTACCCGTAGTATCCGTTTAAATGTTCCGGTGGTTTCGGCCGCCATGGATACTGTTACCGACAAGAATCTGGCCATTGCCATTGCCCGGCAGGGGGGTATTGGTATGATTCACAAAAACATGAGCATTGCCGATCAGGCCGAACAGGTGCGCGCCGTGAAGCGCTCTGAGGCCGGCATGATCCTGGACCCGGTAACCCTTCATCCGGAAGCTACCGTATCGGAAGCTTTGGGACTGATGAAAAAACACAGCATCGGGGGTATTCCCATCACCAATCCGCAAGGCAAGCTGGTAGGTATTCTCACCAACCGCGACCTGCGTTTTGAATCGGATCATTCCCGATTGGTGAAAGACCTGATGACGGAAAAAGGGCTCGTAACTGCGCCCCTGGGTACTACCCTTGAACAGGCCCGCGATATTCTGCAACGGCAAAAAATTGAAAAACTGCCCGTGGTAGACGCCGATTTCCGATTGGTGGGTTTGATTACGTACAAAGACATCATGAAAGGTGTGAACTTCCCTCAGGCCTGCAAAGACTCTTACGGCCGACTGGTAGTGGGGGCTGCGGTAGGCGTTACAGCCGATGCGGAAGACCGCGTGAAGGCGCTGGTGGCCGTGGGGGTAGATGTGGTTTGTGTGGATACGGCGCATGGTCATTCCCGCGGTGTGCTGGAATCGATCAAGCAATTGAAACTGAAATTTCCCAACCTGCAAATCATAGGCGGCAACGTAGCCACCGGAGAGGGCGCCAAGGCCCTGGCCGATGCCGGCGTGGATGGCGTTAAGGTAGGTGTGGGTCCGGGCAGTATCTGCACCACCCGTATTGTGGCAGGTGTGGGTGTGGCCCAGCTTTCAGCCATTTTCAATGCAGCTAAGGCATTGCACGGCAGCGGCATTCCGATCATTGGCGACGGCGGTATTCGGTACACCGGCGACATTGTGAAAGCCCTGGCGGCTGGCGCCAGCAGCATCATGGCCGGCTCACTTTTTGCCGGAGTGGAAGAATCGCCCGGCGAAACCATCATTTTCGATGGCCGTAAATTCAAGAGTTACCGCGGCATGGGCAGTTTGGGCGCCATGCAGCTTGGCTCCAAGGATCGGTATTTCCAGGATGTGGAAGACGACATCAAAAAGCTCGTACCGGAAGGCATTGAAGGCCGGGTACCATACAAGGGTACATTGCAGGAAGTGATGCACCAGTATGTGGGCGGATTGCGCGCGGGTATGGGCTACTGTGGCGCGGCTACGGTGGAAATACTGCAGGAAAAAGCACAGTTTGTAAAAATTACCAATGCGGGCATGAATGAGAGTCACCCGCACAACATCATTATCACCCGGGAATCGCCGAATTATTCGAGGGGGTAAGGTGGAAAGAAAAAAGCCCTGGCAGCAACGCCAGGGCTTTTTGTTGTGATCTCGATGGGACTCGAACCCATGACTCCTTGATTAAAAGTCAAGTGCTCTACCGACTGAGCTACGAGATCGAAATTTAACGCTTTTCGAAAGCGGGTGCAAAGGTATGCCAAATATTCGGGAAAAAACAAGAGGGCCCGAAAAAAAATTCCAACAAAAATTTGGGGCTGGGTGCCGTCTTTGGTCTGTGCCAAATTTTTTTTGTCACATTTCTCATTTATTTTTCTTTTAATATCTGTGTTTCGACATAGGATTTACATCTTTGCCCGCGGCTTTTGCAAATGCTTAAGATTTGTAAGGCGAGCCCCACGGCAACTTGGAACAATATTTGTTAATCTGAAAGAAGCATTGAATCTGGACGAAAATGACTGTTTGGTTGTCCCGTGGCTGCTTGCGTAGTTTTGTTATTTTTTGGTGCGCACGCTAATCTCTCCCCTTTTTCGGTGGCCATTAACGGATAGTTAAGTTACTAATCTCTTTTTTTTCGTCCTTTCCTTCGGTGCTTTTCTCGTTAGTTTCTTGGAAAACCACCAACATCTTCTCACCTATTGAATTAGGACGAATTTATGTCGCCAATTGTAAGACTCTTCACCAACCCGGGCAAACTCACGCGTTTGACCCTCCTCGCAGTATCTCTGATGTTCCTTTACCAATCCGAAGGACATTCCCAGACCTGCACCCTCAGTGGCACCGTCATTGCCTCCAATAATCCCTTTGCTTCCTGCCCTCCAGGTACGGATACCATCGTGATTCTGGATACCTTCATCATGGACGTCAACTACGAACCCCTGTTCAACGGCGTCCCCTTTGATGGATTTCTGATCCTCGACGGCGGTGTATTGAATTTTACCTCCAACTGCTCGCTCAGATTAGGCTCTCTGGCCAAAATCCTGATGTTTAACGGAGGACACATTTTCCCCGGTATGACCGGCGAACTTGGTTGCAACGGATTAAAAACCATTTTCTTCGACATGTTCAAACTGGCCAGCTGCAATGGCTTCCAAGCCCTGCACAGTTTTGCTGATGTGAACGCCGCCGGATGTTTCGATGGTTCCGGTATATGCTGTAATGCCGCCATTATTATTGAGGAAAACTCTGGTTTACCGAACGACAAAACCCTGTGTGCGCCCGGCGATTCGGTGACCATCTCGGTGATCGGTAGCGGATCGCTGATGTATGATTACCTCTGGACACCCAATATTGGTCCGGAAAATGGCCCTTACAAACGCCCGCAGTTTGTCAATACCACCTATTCTGTACAAATTACCGGCTTGTTCGACCCCGAAGGGCCGGAACCGGCATACCTGCTGGGTTGCAGCGGCTCCGTAACCGTGAACATCAACCCAACCATCAATACCAGCACCAGTGTGACACCGGTGCCCTGCGCCAGCGCCGCTATCGGCGTTGTCGACCTCACGGTAACCGGCGGAACCGCCCCGTTCAAATACAACTGGTCTAATGGCAAAACCACGCAGGACATCAACGGACTCACCGCTGGCACCTACACTTGTACCATTTCAGACGCACGTGGCTGTGGAAAAGTGGTTACTGCCGTGGTAACTACCCAGGACAATATCCCGCCAACGCTATCTTGCCCGGCCAACGCCGCCGGTATTGCACAGCCGGGACTTTGTACCACTACCATTCCCAACATTGATGCTACTTTCAGCGACAACTGTCCATCAGCTGCCCTGAGTTACGAAATTACAGGAGCCACCACCGCTACAGGCGCCGGCCAACTTTCCAACGTTTTCCCCTTCCAATCCGGGGTGAATAATGTGAAATACCTGGTGAGCGATGGTTCCAATACGGTTAACTGTACCTTTACCGTAACCGTAACCGACAATCAGTTGCCTACTGCCAGCAACCCGGCCACCATCACCGGTATTCAGTGTTTCGACGATGTACCCGCGCCCGATCCGGCTGTGGTAACCACTGAGGCCGACAACTGCGGCACGCCTACCGTTACCTATATCAACCAAAGCGTGATTGGCGGTCTGAGCTGCCCGGGCAACCCCCTGATTATTTCACGCCGTTACCGTGTAACAGATGCCGCAGGCAACTCCATCACGGTTACCCAGCAACTTCAGGTGGCCGACAGTACACCACCAAACTTCACTTCCGTTCCGGCAAACACCACCGTAAACTGCCAATCCATTCCGGCCATCGGCAATGCCACGGCGGTAGATAACTGTACAGGCGCGGTAACCGTAACCTATATGGGCGAAACCCGCACCAACGGCCCTTGCGCAGACACCTACACGCTCACGCGCACCTGGAGAGCTACCGACAACTGTGGCAACAGCTCCACCGCGGCCCAAACCATTGCCGTGCAGGACGTGATTAGTCCGGTATTTAGTGCCGTTCCACCCAATATTACCGTGAACTGCGAATCAGTTCCGGCGCCAGGCTCCACTAGTGCTACCGATAACTGCGACGCCAACGTTTCTATCGTGTATCTCGGTGAAACACGTGTAGACGGATCTTGCCCCGGAGCATACACCCTCACCAGAACATGGCGTGCAGACGATAACTGTGGCAATACCGCCACGGCACAGCAGTTCATTACGGTTGTGGATATTACCAAACCAACGTTCAGCGCCGTACCGGCCAACGTAACCGTTTCCTGCGATAACATTCCTACCGTTGGAACTGCTACGGCTACCGATAACTGCGATGCCTCCGTTACCGTAAGCTATGTGGGCGAAACCCGAACCAACGGCGCCTGCACAGACTCCTATACCCTCACACGTACCTGGCAAGCCACCGACGATTGTGGTAACACCGCCACCGGCACTCAGTTGATCACTGTGCAGGACATTGTGCCGCCGGTAATCACCAGCACTCCGGCCAATGTAACTGTTTCCTGCGATGCTGTGCCACTGCCCGGAACACCTACCGCAACGGATAACTGCGACACCGATGTAGTCATCACTTTCGATGGCGAAACCAGGGTGGGAGGCGTGTGCCCGTTCACCTATGTGCTCACACGCACCTGGACGGCCACCGACAACTGTGGAAATACCAAAACCACCACCCAGGTATTGACGGTTCAGGATTTGGAAAACCCAACCTTTACCAGTGTGCCTGCAGATGTAACTGTTTCCTGCAACAACATTCCTTCACTGGGTACAGCTACGGCTACCGACAACTGCGACCCAAGCGTGGTAGTAGCTTACATCGGCGAAACCCGGGTAGACGGGCCATGCACAGATACCTATACATTGCTGCGCCGCTGGAGAGCTACCGACCGTTGTGGCAATACCAGCATCGCCGAACAGACAATTTCTGTTCAGGATACTGAAGCGCCAACCTTTACCTCGGTTCCGGTGGCGGTTACTGTTTCCTGCGATAATATTCCGGCGCCGGGTACTCCACTGGCCATCGACAACTGCGATGCTGCGGTAACCATTACCTACAATGGCCAAACGCGAACCGATGGCAACTGTGCTAACAACTATACCCTGACCCGCACCTGGACGGCTGCTGACAACTGTGGCAACACCACTACCGCAACACAATTGCTGACTGTCCAGGACCTTACGGCTCCGGTGTTCACCTCAGTACCTGCGAATGTAACCGCCAGCTGCGAAGCCCTTCCGGCTGTGGGTACGCCAACTGCCAACGATAACTGCACTGCAGCGGTAACCATCACGTATCTGGGGGAAAACATCCCGGGAAGCGGCGGCGGCGCTTGTCAGAGCAACTACGAAATCATCCGCACCTGGCAGGCCACTGACGAATGTGGCAACACCACTACTGCTACCCAAACCATCACGGTTCAGGACGTAACCGCTCCGGTAGTAACTTTTGTGCCGGCTGATACCACCGTAAGCTGCTCAGGCATTCCGCCGGTAGGCACTCCGGCTGCCATCGACAACTGCGATGCTACATTGACCATTACTTATAGCGGTGCAACCCGCATCAACGGCGCATGCCCCAACAGCTATACCCTGCACAGAGATTGGGTGATTGCAGATGATTGCGGCAATACCAGCACCGCCCGGCAGGTGTTGACCGTGGAAGACACCACGCCGCCTGTGTACACGTTTGTTCCTGCGGATGTAACCGTTTCCTGCGAAGAGGTGCCATCAGTTGGCAATCCGGAAGCTACTGATAACTGTGCGGCTGCTGTAACCATTACCTACAATGGCGCTGTGCGTACGGATGGCGCCTGCCCGGATTCCTACACCCTGGCGCGCAGCTGGACGGCAGTGGATAGCTGTGGCAACGCTACCGTGGCTACCCAGATCATCACCGTGCAGGATCTCACGCCGCCAATGTTCATTTTTGTTCCGGCTAATGTAACGGTAGAATGTGATGACGTTCCGCCGGTAGATTTCCCGCGTGCCTCCGACAACTGTGACATTGCTGTAACCATTCAATATCTGGGTGAACAACGCACCGACGGCAACTGCCCGTACAACTACACCCTCACCAGAAGCTGGGTGGCTACTGACAATTGTGGCAATGTTGCAGAAGCCACACAGGTGATTACCGTACGCGATATTACCGCTCCGGTGTACACTTTTGTGCCAGGACCAGAAACGGTAAATTGCGATAACATTCCGCCGGTAAGTACGCCTACGGCTACCGACAACTGCGATCCGGCAGTGGTAGTTACCTATCTTGGTGAAGGACGTATTGATGGCAACTGCCCGGGAAATTACACCCTTCAGCGGACCTGGGTGGCCCAGGATGCCTGCAGCAATTTCAGCATCACTACGCAGGTTATTACTGTTCAGGACATCACTCAACCGGTGGTAACCTCTGTTCCTGCCAATGTTACGGTAAGTTGTGAAGCTATTCCGGCTGTAGGTACGCCTACAGCTACCGACAACTGCGATACAGATCCAACCATTACATACGATGGCGCTACCCGGGTAAACGGTGCTTGTCCGAACAGCTACACCCTGACGCGTCGCTGGACCATCACCGATGATTGTGGCAACACCTCAACGGCAGCCCAGGTGATTACTGTGGAAGACCTCACTCCTCCAGCGTTCACCTTTATTCCTGCGGCCACTACAGTTTCCTGCGAAGCCATTCCGGCAGTAGACACCCCTATTGCTACGGATAATTGCGCAGCCAACGTCTCCATTACCTACAATGGCGCTGTGAGGACTGATGGCGCCTGCCCGGATTCCTACACGCTGGAGCGCAGCTGGACCGCGGTAGACTCCTGTGGCAACAGCAGCGTAGCTACCCAGATCATTACGGTACAAGACATTACAGCGCCTAATTTCACTATGGTGCCTGCCGATGTGACGGTAAACTGTGAATCCATCCCGGCGGTAGAATTCCCGACGGCTGCAGACAATTGCGACCAGTTTGTAACCATTGCTTACGTGGGTCAGGTGAAATTTAATGGTCCTTGTACCCACACCTACACCCTGAAGCGTGAGTGGACGGCTACCGACAATTGCGGAAACACCTCCACCACCACCCAAACCATCACAGTACAGGATATTACCCCGCCGCAATTCCTGACGGTTCCGGCAGATGTTACAGTAAGTTGTGAGGCAGTGCCCGGTGCGGGAACGCCAACGGCTGCCGACAACTGCGATGCTGATGTAACGATTACCTATGCAGGTGAAGAGCGTACGGATGGCAACTGTATCAACAATTACACGCTCAAGCGCACTTGGGTAGCCACCGACGATTGTGGAAACACCAAAACGGCCTTCCAAACCATTAAAGTGGAAGACCTCACCAAGCCTGTATTCACATTTGTACCGGCTGATACAACCGTAAACTGTAACGGCATTCCGTTCCCTGACAATCCTCAGGCTACCGACAACTGTACTACCAATCCGGTGATTACGTTTGTTGGCGAAACCATCTTGGGCAGCATGAGCCCGGACAGCTACACCCTGGAGCGTAAATGGACGGCTACTGATGAGTGTAATAACGTGACTACGGCAATCCAGTTGCTGGAAGTGCAGGACACTGTGGCGCCAGCCATTACCTGCCCTGACAATATTGACGTGGATGCCAATGGCGCTACCTGTTCGGCTATTGTAAACTTCGATGATCCGCTGACGGCCGATAACTGCGCCGCAACCCTTAATGTGGTTTCTACCGCTACTTCCGGCCAGTCTTTTGGCATTGGTACCACCATTGTAACCATGCAGGTGACTGACCCAACCGGTAACAGCGCTTCCTGTACCTTCACGGTTGTGGTGCGCGACACTACGCCGCCGGTATTGCTGAATTGTCCGCCAGATATAACCGTAACCACGTCTCCAAATACCTGCGACGCTCAGGTAAACTGGACAGCTCCAACGGTAACAGATCCTTGCGATCAATACGCCATTACGCCAACGCCAACCATTGCCAACGGCACGGTATTGCCAACCGGCATCCATCCGGTGGTATATACCGCTGTGGACAGCACTGGCAACAGCACCCAGTGCAGCTTCACCGTAACGGTACGGGAAGAAGTGCCACCTGTGCTGCTGAACTGCCCGGCCGATATTACCGTAACCACTACGGTTTGTACGGCGGAAGTAAGCTGGACACCGCCGAACGCCTCCGATAATTGCGGCCTGGATACTGTTTTTGTCAATATAGAACCAGGTTCTACTTTCCAGGAAACCACTACGCTGGTGCAATACACCGCTGTGGATGAATGGGGCAACACCACCACCTGTACCTTCAATGTAACGGTAGTGGACCTCGTTCCGCCGGTCTTCAGCGGCTGCCCTGACGATATTGAAGTGAATGCCGGCGTATGTTTTATCCCGATTTCCTGGACACAACCAACGGCAACCGACAACTGTGATGCCGACCCAACGGTTTACTCCATTCCGGAGCCTGGGGATGCATTCCCGGCAGGTTTTACTACCGTTCAGGTATTTGTAGTAGACCCGAGCGGTAATCAGGATACGTGCACGTTTGTGGTTCATGTGATTGGTCCACCGCTGGGTCTGGTAGACCTGCCCGGCAACCAGTCGTTCATTGGCTGCGATGCCATTGCAACCTGGATAGCACCCAAGCCAACAGGGGTTTGTGGTCCGTACGAACTGACCTCAAACTGGGCGCCTGGCGATACTTTCCCTATTGGTGTTACGCCGGTAACCTATACCCTGACGGATACGCTGGGGCAAATGATTACCCACACCTTTACCATTACAGTAACCGAATCTGTACCGCCACAATTTGTTTGCCCGGCCTCTCCAATCCGTGTCAACATTGCCGGACAGGTGATACTCGACCCATCTGATTTCATTGGCACTACCGACACCATCAGCACCTGCGATGGCGTAGAGCTTGGTTTCGGATTGCCGCTGGCTACTGATAACTGTTTGCCGCCTGTTGTAACCCAGACCACCGGACCGCTCAGCAACGAGGTGTTCGATCTGGGCCAGCATTTGCTGTCGTTCCTGGCTACCGATTCGGCCGGAAATACAGCCACCTGCGTGGTAAACCTGGAAGTATTGCCGCTGCTGCCGCTCAATCCGCAGGTGAGTGACGTGATTGCCTGCAAGGGTGATCTGGTCACCCTCTCGGCTACGCCAATCAACGATGCGGTGTATATCTGGAATGGTCCTGCGGGTCCGTATCCTGATAACAACAACATCGTGATTGAATCTCTGGAGGAGGATCTGACTGGTTATTACAGCGTATACGCCAATGTTCGCGGCTGCTTGACGCCGATTGATTCTGCGCTGGTGCGGATAGGTAAACTGCCGGATGCAATAGACGATCTGGATTACCAGATTGGCACGAACGAGACCCTGACAGATTTCAATATCCTGTTGAACGACATCTACGAGACGGATGATTACACCCTGACCGTGGCCAGTCCTTTACAGGGCTTGATCAATCACGGCAACGGATTTTTCTCTTTTGAAGCAGGAAACAAGAATACGGTGAACTACTTCGTGTACACCCTGTGTTCCAAAACCTGTCCTGATCTTTGCGACGACGGTATTGTGGCCATTCAGGTGCGTGAGCGTATTTGCAGTTTCATTCCGAACATCATCACCCCGAACGGCGACAACACCAATGACTACCTGGTGATACCTTGTCTGGATATTGAACCATACCCGCAAAACTCCCTGGTGATATACAACCAATGGGGCGACCGTGTGTACGAGGCAGCGCCATACGACAATGCGCCGGACAAAGCCTGGAAAGGCGAGTTGTTTGGCGAGCCAGGAAGAGGATTGCCGGATGCCACATACTTCTACATCTTCAAGGCAACACCGGATGATCCGGGCCTGAAAGGTTTTATTGAAGTGTTCAGATAGGATTAAAGGCAAGTTTTATAACAAGAGCCATCCCTTCGTTGGGGTGGCTCTTGTTGCTTTATTGAAGTTAGACCTCTTGCGAGGTTCAACCCTGCCGGGTCTGCATTTCATAAAACAACCTACAACGCCTGCTCAAAAATGCGGGATGCCTCCTATCTGTTTTTGCAAAAAATCGCCATGCGTGTATTCTTTTTTAGGTGGCCACCATTTTTTGCCGTTTTTTTGCTCAAAAATTTTCTCCATGCAAATTCGCCGACTACTTCCCGTATTGGTTTTACTCCTGAGTCAATCCTTGGTTCAAGCACAAATAGACTACCCAGAAGATGCATTTCGTGAGTTGCGCAGAGGCTTGGATGGCACCTGGTTTATGCCCACCGATCGTGGCGACCGCCTGGAAATCTGGTGGAAAGAAAATGATTCCACCATGGTGGGCAAAAGCATCCGGATCAAGCCTGAAAACGGCGACTCCGTGTTGCTGGAGCGCCTGCGACTTGAACTGCGCGACACCACGATTACCTATATTGTCACCGCCCGCAATCAGAACAGCGGTCAGCCTGTTCCTTTTGTGCTTACCGAAATTGATGAAGAAGGCTTTTTTGTTTTCAGCAATCCAAAGCACGACGATCCGCAGAAAATCCGCTATTTGCTGTTAGGCAACCGCGAAATGCAGGTAGAGACCATTGGCAAACGCAATGGACGGGAGGTTAAAACGGAATATGTTTTTGAACGGGAATTCACCCCCGGCGCCGTGGAATTTCGGGCACGTTTGGGTGTGAATGGACACACCCTGCGTGGTACCGGCAATTTTAACCTCGATCCTCCGGGTGGTTTGCCTGAATTTGGCTGGCAGCCAGGCTGGGAAGCCGGTGTGCAGGCCCGATTCAAGGGTCGCGGCGGGTTCATTACCATCAACGCCGAAGTCAGCGCCATTGGTCGCCGGGCACATACCCAATCCGCATTTACGGTGAATGTGGATACTATGCCCTATATTTTCAATTACAAGCGCGATTTGAACTACCATTCCGTGTGGCTGGTGGCTTCCATTATGCCGGAAATTACCTTCCGTCGCGACGGTCGCTTTTCCATGATGGCTGGCCCGTATTATAGTCGGCTGGTGGGCTTGAACGGCAAAGGCGTTCAGGAGCCAACAGAAGAAAACAAGCTGTTCAAGGTGAATAACGACTTCAAAAAGAACGAATTCGGTATTAATCTGGGCTTCCAATACAAGTTGAATTTCGGCAAAAAAGACCTGGGCGGCATCCTCGGATTGCGCGCCAGCTACGGCCTCAACAACATCGACAACCTGTATGCCCGTTTCTGTGATGGTACCAATCCGGCCCTTTGCAATTCCCAGATCTCTTTCCTGGGCGCTTCTTTGTACTACAGCGTGAATCTGCTTAAAATTTAAAACGGCCACTTTGACGGCCTACGGTAGACGGTGGACGGTGGACGGTGGCGTTGCTCTTGGGATTTTCTTGGGATTAACTGAAGTAAGGAATCTCAAAAACAACGCCACCGTCCACCGTCCACCGTCTACCGTCCACCGTCCACCGCCCACCGTCTACCGTCCAAAAAATGGCTAAACAAAAATTCTACGTCGTCTGGGAAGGGCATACGCCGGGAGTGTACAGTTCCTGGGATGACTGTAAGCGCCAGGTTGACGGATATAACGGGGCTAAATACAAGAGTTTTGAGAGCAAGGCGGAGGCGGAAGCTGCGCTGAAAACCAATTATTGGAAGTTCATCCAGAAATCCGATCCGGCTGCCAAAACAGCGTCCAAACCGGCGCCCCGATCTTCCATTATCCGGGAAAGTGTATCGGTGGATGCGGCATGTTCCGGCAATCCGGGCGATATGGAATATCGGGGTGTTTGGACCGCCGATAAACGGGAACTGTTCCACGTGGGGCCGCTTCCGGATGGCACCAATAACATCGGCGAATTTTTGGCTATTGTGCATGCATTGGCCATGCTCAAACAGCAAAACAAACCCCAGATGCCCATTTATTCCGACTCCAAAACGGCGCAGGGATGGGTAAAAAAGGGCAAGTGCAATACCAAACTGGAAGAAACCGGCCGCAATAAAAAAATCTTCGAACTCATTCAGCGTGCCGAAAACTGGCTGGCAGTCAATAAAATTACCAACCCCATCTACAAATGGGAAACCGACGCCTGGGGCGAAATCCCTGCGGATTTTGGACGAAAACAGTAGGGAATATCCAATATCCAATGTCCAATTTCGAATGTCCAAGTGGTGCGGGGGTTTGGCGTCAGCACATTTGTTGGGCTTTACTCGCCTGAGTGGCGAGGCCAGGTGATAGCCTTTCGCCATTCAGGCGAAAACATCCAGACAAATGTGCTGACGCCAGACCCCCGCACCACTTGGATATTGGAAATTGGACATTGGGTGTTGGATATTGGATATTCCCCTCGCCATTCAGGCGAAAACATCCAGGCAAATGTGCTGACGCCACCCCCCCCGCACCACTTGGTCCCGAATCCTCGGGATGGACATTGGATATTGGATATTTTTTTTCTTATGCAAAGAATTCTCTCTCTTGCCCTTTTTTCCCTTTTGGTCATGGCCTGCCAGCAGGCTGGTAAAACGCCTGAACAACCATTGCCTACCCTGATTTTAGTCAACGGCAACTTCTTTACCGCCGATTCTGCCCAAACAAAGGTGACTGCCGTTGCTATTGCCGGCGAGCGGATTCTGGCGCTGGGTACGGATGAGGCAATGAAAAAGCTGGCCGGCCCTCAAACGCAGGTGCTGGATTTGCAGGGCGCTTTTGCTATGCCCGGATTCATTGAAGGACACGGACATTTCAATGGATTGGGTCAAAGTTTGCAGAACCTGAACCTGATCCAAACCAAAAGTTGGGAAGAAATTACCGGAATGGTGGCTGAAAAAGTCAAAAATACCAAACCCGGCGAGTGGATCGAAGGACGGGGCTGGCACCAGGAGAAATGGATAGAACCGGCCGGAACAACGGTCAACGGATATCCATATCACCACAACCTGAGCGCGGTATCGCCCAATAACCCCGTCATTTTATATCACGCCAGCGGCCACGGACTCATAGCCAATGCCAAAGCCCTGGAATTGGCCGGCATTTCCCGCGAAACTTCCGACCCCGTGGGCGGACGCATTGTACGCGATGCCAAGGGCAACCTCACCGGAGTATTTGAAGAGAATGCTATGACGCTGATAGAAAAACCGTTTTCCCAGTGGTTGAACCAGCGCTCTGAAGCAGAAAAAGTGGCCGCATTCGATAAAACCACACAACTGGCGGCGCAGGAATGCCTGGCTAAAGGCATTACTTCGTTTCAGGATGCAGGCTCTGGTTTTTGGGAACTGGAGCAATACCGCCGTCTGGCTGAAGCCGGTCAGTTGCCGCTTCGACTCTGGGCTATGGCCAGTCAGCCGCAGGCGCACGATATCCCTAAGCTGGCCAATTATCCGCAAATTGGCTTGGGCAAAGGCTTTTTCACCTGCAGGGCAGTGAAATGTTATTTCGATGGGGCACTGGGTTCCTATGGCGCCTGGTTGCTGGCGCCGTACGACGATAAACCCGGTTTTGTTGGACAAAACACCACCCCGCTGGATACCATTGCCAACATGGCGCAGGTTTGTAAAAAATACGGTCTGCAACTTTGTGTGCATGCCATTGGCGACCGTGCCAACCGGGAAGTGCTTAATGTAGCCGAAAATGCCCGCCTGGATAAAGACGCGCGTTGGCGGATTGAACACGCACAACATGTTGATCCACAGGATATTCCAAGGTTTGCGCAGTTGGGTGTGATAGCCTCCATGCAAGCCATTCATTGCACCAGCGATGCGCCTTTTGTGGTGAAACGACTCGGAGAGCAACGCGCGCGTACAGGCGCCTACGCCTGGCGCAGTTTGATAGACAGCGGCGCGCACCTCACCAATGGCACTGATGCGCCGGTGGAAGATGTAGATCCCCTGCCCTGCCTCTACGCGTCTGTTACCCGCAAACGCGCCGATACCGGATTTGAGTTTTTTCCGGAACAAAAAATGACCCGGGAAGAAGCCCTGCGCTCTTACACCATCTGGAATGCCTGGGGCGCTTTTGAAGAAAAGGAAAAAGGCTCTCTGACGCCCGGCAAACTTGCCGACATAGTGGTGCTTTCCAAAGACCTGCTGCAATGTCAGCCGGAAGAAATCCTGCAGGCCAAGGTGCTGAAAACGATAGTAGGTGGGAAAGTAGCTTTTGAGGGGCGCTAGTGGGGCTATACCAGAGAAGCCCAGTTAAAGCAAACCGGGAAGCCGCGTTCTTTAAACCAGGCTTTGGTATCTGCATCAGATTCCTGACTGGTGGCCAGCACAAAATCGCCGCCCCAGGCGCCCAGACTTTTGATCTCTCCCGGAAAATCCGGGAAATAGAGATCCTTTGCACGGGGCAAATCCAGGGTCTGGCTCACGAGTTTTTCGTGTTCTCGGATCAGCTCATTCCAGGCTTCCAAAGAAGTAGTTTCGAGGAAATGCAGGCTCAGGGCGCTTACTTTTTCCACCAAGTCCGGCTGCTGTTGAACCCGTTCCCGGTAGCGGGCTATACCTTCCCGGCTATTTTGTTTTTTACCCAGGTAAACAAAAAACAGCTGCTCCACCGGGCCGGCCAATTGTACAGCCTGAACCTGCGGCGTTCCTTGATGCAGGCGGTAAAGTAGTGGCCCTTCGGCGTAAGCGCAGGCAATATCGTAGCCTGACCCACCCATGGTTTCAAACAGAACCTGATAGGGATTAGCGCCGGTCCATTGTCCAAGTGCGGCAATCAGCGTACTGCTGGTGCCCAGTCCCCATTCCCGGGGAAAATCATTTTGGGTAACAATATCAAGCGATGGATAGGCCGCAAAAAAATCAGGAACCTGCCTGCTACAGGCGCGCAGGATGTCGGCCAGCGTATGGGCGGTAGCTTCATCAGTGCTACTAAGTACCGACAAATCCGGCCATTGGAAACGGGCTTCAAACCATACCGATTCATCCGGATTCCGACTTTGCCAGTGCAATGATCCGGGAGAAGCATGGGTCTTTACCCGCAGCGATTGTCCAAACCGAACCGGCAGCGCCAGCGCCCATGCGCCATCCAGCACAAAATACTCGCCGGTCAGCAACAGTTTTCCTTTCGCGTGGGTGCTTTTCATGAGTAGAAGGCGGTTTAAGCGGACAAAAAAAGGTACAAACCCACTAAGAAATCTAATCTTAGCGTATTTGTACCTTGTTTTTCAGATCCGTCTTTTGTCGGAGATAATTTTTCGCGCACTTAGCGTACTTAGCGGTGAGGTTTACAACCCGAAAGCCTTCTGTATATCCGCCACGGCATCCAGTTTTTCCCAGGTGAAGGTTTCAACCGTTTTGGTTTCGGTTTTACCGCCTTCCAGGCCGATGGTTACGGTTTTCTTTTCCGGGGTACGGCCGAAGTGGCCATATGCAGCAGTTTCGGAGAAGATCGGGTTTTTCAAGCCATAACGACGTACAATGGCGGCCGGGCGCAGGTCAAATACCTGGAGCAATTTTTCGGCAATTTCGCCGTCGTTCAGGCCTTTGATTTTGCAGGTGCCATAAGTGTTGACATACAAGCCCACTGGTTTGGCTACGCCAATGGCATAGGCTACCTGTACGAGCGCCTGTTTACACAATCCGCTGGCCACCAGGTTTTTGGCAATGTGGCGGGTAGCGTAAGCTGCAGAACGGTCTACCTTGGAAGGATCTTTACCGCTAAATGCACCGCCACCGTGTGCACCTTTTCCGCCGTAGGTGTCTACAATGATTTTACGACCGGTCAGGCCTGTATCGCCGTGCGGACCGCCAATCACAAATTTGCCCGTTGGGTTGATAAAGTATTTCACATCGGCAGTGAAAAGGCGTGCTACACGGCTGGGCAGTTGTTTTTTTACCCTCGGGATCAGAACCTTCTGCACATCAGCGGCAATTTTAGCCAGCATTTTTTCATCCGCATCGAAATCATCGTGCTGCGTGGAAATCACGATGGTATCAATTTTTTTAGGCACATGCTTGTCGGAATACTCGATGGTTACCTGGCTTTTGGCATCCGGACGCAGGTACTTCATTTGTTTGCCTTCCTTGCGGATAGCGGCCAGTTCCTGCAGCAGCAGGTGGGCCAGATCCAGCGGTAGCGGCATGAAGTTTTCGGTTTCATCCGTGGCATAACCAAACATCATGCCCTGGTCGCCAGCGCCCTGGTCTTCTTCTTTTTTGCCCACATCTACCCCCTGGGCGATGTCTGCGCTTTGTTCGTGGATAGCCGACAGAATACCGCAGCTTTTGTAGTCGAACTGATATTCTGCTTTGGTGTAACCAATGCGCTGAATGGCCTTGCGGGCTGCTTCCTGCACATCAACGTATGCATGGGAACGAACCTCGCCGGCTACTACCACCAGACCGGTGGTAACCAGCGTTTCGCAGGCAACTTTGGAATTGGGATCCTGCGTGAGGAAAGCATCGAGGATGGCGTCGCTGATTTGATCGGCCACTTTGTCCGGGTGCCCTTCGGAAACGGATTCTGAGGTAAATAGATATGCCATGGCTTAATGACTTACGACTTATGACTTACGATATGCGGCCTGCGGAAGGCAACTGCCGACTTTTCCGTAAGTACAGATTTGTGGTGGATCCGGGCTTTTTAGCGCCCGGGGTGAATTAAAGAGCCGCAAAGGTAGATTTTCCCCCACTTAAAAAGAAAGAATGCTGAAAACTCCACAAATCTCTTGCCACATCAGACCTTTGTACAAACATTCCAGCTCTCCACCGTCCACCGTCAACCGTCCACCGTCAACCGTCAACCGTAGGCCGTTAACCGTCCACCACCATGAACCTCGCCGAACTTCGTCAGCACTACGCTTTGGAATCCCTTTCAGAGACCGATGTGCGTCCGGATCCTGTTGCACAATTTGCTTTTTGGTTTGAAGAAGCGCTCAACAGCCAATTGCTGGAACCCAATGCCATGACCCTTGCCACCGCCACGCCGGATGGCTATCCGAATGCCCGGACGGTTTTGCTGAAGGGTTATGATCAGCAGGGTTTTACGTTTTTTACCAATTATGAAAGCCGTAAAGGCCAGGAGTTGGCCGCCAATCCGAAGGCTACTCTTTTGTTTACCTGGCTGGAATTGCAGCGCCAGGTCAGGATAGAAGGAACGGTGGAGAAAATCAGCCGTGCAGCTTCAGAAAGTTATTTTCAAAGCAGACCCAGAGGCAATCAGATTGGGGCATGGGCAAGTCCGCAGAGTCAGGTTATTGCCGGAAGGGAAGTGCTGGAAAAGCGGGAACAGGATATGGAGGCCAAATTTGCCGGCATAGAAATTTTGCCTGTACCCGATTACTGGGGTGGTTATTTGGTGCGCCCAAGTGTGGTTGAGTTCTGGCAAGGCCGTATGAGCAGGCTGCACGACCGGATTCGGTATACCCTGCACGACAACCAGTGGCGTATTGAACGCCTGGCGCCTTAAAGTGGAACGGAGATCAAATTATTCCCCTCAAACTCAACGCCAGTGGTAAACCTCCACTCCGGCATCCGTTAATGCCAGCAAAGCACCGGCTGCAAGCCAAATTTTTTGCGCTCCGGTAGCCAGGCGACCAGTAATGGCAATGGTTTTGCCCCCCAGGCCCTGTACAGGCTCCATGCGTATGGTTCCTTTTTCAATAAAACAGGCCATATCTTCCTGAATAACAAAGGATTGCAGGTTTTTGACTAAAATGGCGGAGCTGTTCCGCAGGTAGGGATCAAACACCAATACACCCAATTCAGGATCACTCATCCAGGGCCCCTGCCCGCTGTTGTCGCGTATACAGGTTGGCGCCAGTTGCCTGCCAAACTCAAGCGCCAGGGGCTGACTCTCCAGTAATTTTTGGCCGGCAGGATTCAGCTTAAGCAATTGGGTGCTTACATCATCGTAAGCCCAGAGATTGCCATCTGCGGCAACAGTCAGGCAGCGCAATGCCGGCAAACCCGCCTGCGCCAGATTTACCCGACCCAGTTCCGTAAGGTTTCGATCCAGGAAAACAGCCGTTTGAAACTCGCCATACCAGACCATTATTTTTAGTGGATTGTACACATCCACGTAAGTCGGAGCGCCCAGTCTGTTGGTAGAAAAACGAGAGACAAAGTGTCCCGTGGAATCGTATTTTTCCACTTCAAAGCCTCTGAGCAGGTAGATATTGCCCAAATGATCTGCAGTGGTAAAATCTGCTTTTTTAGGTATAGAAAACAGATAAACGCAGGAGTCCCGGGCGCTCAAAGAGGACCAAAACGAGCAAAAAACAATAAAAACAACCACCTTTCCCATAATTGAACGCAGATAGACATAGGAACGCGGGGAACGCATATTTGTTATAGAACGCGGGTGGGAACGCGGATTTTTTTGGAACGCGGATGACGCGGATGACGCGGATTTGTTTGTGCTGCCTTCGGCAGCTTTTTCAAAGGAATTTGACATTTTAGCTTCGGTTGAACGGTAAATTGCTGAAGGCAATTTCAAAATTCGCGTTCCAAAAAACAAATCCGCGTCACTCGCGTCTTCTGCGTTCCAAAAAACAAATCCGCGTCACCTGCGTCATCCGCGTTCCCAAAAACAAATCCGCGTCACTCGCGTCATCCGCGTTCCAAAAAACAAATCCGCGTCACCCGCGTCATCCGCGTTCCAAAAAACAAATCCGCGTCATTCGCGTCATCCGCGTTCCAAAAAAATCCGCGTTCCCATCCGTGTTCCCATCCGTGTTCCCATCCGCGTTCCAAAAAATCCGCGTTACATTTGTCCAAAATTCAGCATACCGTGTTTAGTAAAGACGAGCAAAGATCCCTTTTTGAGCTTTCCAAACAATTACTCTATTCCCCTCAGGCAGACCTTTTTGCCGAGTCGCCGGCCGAACGCGTGGAAGACCTGCGACGGGTACTGCGTTACCATGAGTGGCGATATTACGTGCAGAACGATCCCGTACTGAGTGATTTCGAATACGATCAACTCTACAAACAACTGGAAACCCTCGAAGGTGCTCATCCGCAACTTATTGTGCCGGATTCTCCAACGCAGCGAGTGGGCAAGGATTTGACGGAAAATGCCCTGCAGGTATCACACCTCACCCCCATGCTATCGCTCGACAACAGCTACAACGCCGAGGATCTGAGCGATTTCGATGAGTCGGTCAAAAAACTATGCGGCCTCGACAAGGATACCGATATTGCTTATTGCGTTGAACCTAAATACGACGGCGGTACCATTGCGCTGGTGTATGAAAACGACCGCCTCACGCGCGCGGCCACACGCGGGAACGGATACGTGGGCGACGAAATAACGGCCAATATCCGTACCCTGCGCACCGTGCCGCTTCAGGCTGCTTTTTCCCAAAAAGGCATAGCCAAGGTTGAACTGCGCGGCGAAGCATTGATCCGGAAGGATATTTTTGAAAAAATCAATAAAGCCCGCCAGGAGCTTGGCGAACAGGTTTTTGCCAACCCCCGCAATGCAGCCACCGGCGGCCTGCGTATGAAAGACCCCCGCGAAGCTGCTGAACGCGGCCTGGAAGCTTTTCTATACCAATTAGGGTATGCCGTAGATGCCGATGGTAACGACGTTATGAGTCGCTTCCAAACCCACGACGAAAGCATCCACCTGCTCGAATCACTTTCCTTCAAAACACCGCTGGCCAAAGGCGGCACTCAGCAACACCTGCCGGCCACCAAAACCTGCCGAAACATTGCTGAAGTGATTCAATTCTGCAACGATTGGCAGGAGTACCGCGACGAATATCCCTACGAGCTGGATGGCATGGTGGTGAAGGTAAACAGCCTCGAACTCCAGGAAAAATGCGGCTACACGAGTCACCACCCGCGCTGGGCCATTGCCTTCAAATTCAAGGCGCGGCAAGCCACCACCAGGCTCCGCGATGTGGAGTTTCAGGTGGGTAAAACGGGCGCCATTACCCCGGTGGCCAAACTGGAACCCGTGCCCCTGGCCGGCGTCACGGTGTCGAATGTGAGCATGCACAACGAAGAGTTCATTCGCTCCAAAGACATCCGCATTGGCGATCAGGTGCTGGTAGAACGTGCCGGCGATGTAATTCCGTACATTGTAAAAAGCCTGCCCGAGCTGCGCAACGGCACAGAACAGGAAGTGGTTTATCCCAAACATTGTCCGGTATGCCAGTCGGAGCTGGTCAAGCCTGAAGACGAGGCCATCTGGCGCTGTGAAAATGCCGAATGTGAGGCCCAGGTATTGGCACGAATGGTATTTCACACCTCCAAACATGCCATGGACGTGGAAGGACTGGGCGAAAGCACCATTGAAAAATTCTACAAACTGGGTTGGCTGCACAGCATTGCCGATTTATATCGCATTGACTACGACGCGGTTGCCAAACTGGAAGGCTTCGGGCCAAAATCGGCGGCCAATATGCGCGCAGCTGTGGAAAAAGCCAAAAAGAACCCGATACAGCGGCTGTTACATTCCCTGAGTGTGCATCATTTGGGCCAAAAAGCCTCCAAACTGCTGGCGGCAGAGGTAGAGCATGTGCTGGATTTGCGCAGCTGGGACCTGGAGAAATACCAGACCATTAAAGACGTTGGCCCGGTGCTGGCCCGTAATGTGTTTAATTTTTTCCAGAACCCGCACAATGTGGAACTGCTGGAAACCATGGAAGCGCTGGGTGTTAACCTCCGCCAAACTGATGAAGACAAAAAAGCGGATGTGAATACCGATGGTCTGCTGTACGGCAAAAGCATCCTGTTTACCGGCACCCTCACCCAAATGACCCGGGAAGAAGCCGAAAAGCGCGCAGCTGCAGCCGGCGCATCCATTGCCAGCGGTGTGAGCAAACACCTGAGTATTCTGGTAGTGGGAGAAAAGGCCGGTTCCAAGCTCAAAAAAGCCCAGGATTTGGGCACTGTGGAGATATGGAACGAAATGGAATTTTTGGAGAGAATAAGCAGCTCTGAAGCATGAAAATCCTGATCGTCAACAATACCAAAATCCCGGTGCACCTGTATGGCGGAACCGAACGTGTGATCTGGTGGCTCGGCAAAAACCTGGTACGCCTGGGGCATGAAGTTACCTACCTGGTAAAGGCCGGCTCTGAGTGCCCTTTTGCCAATGTATTGTTTATCAACGATAAAAAACCACTCGCAGAACAAATTCCAGACGATTGCGATGTGGTACACCTGCACTACGACGCTGCCGAAACGCTGCCGAAGCCTGCCCTCACTACCCTCCACCACAACCTCAGCGAAGCCCATACATTCCATCCAAACACAGTTTTTGTATCGCAGAACCACGCCCAGCGACATGGCGGTTCGGTGTATGTGCACAACGGTATTGATTTCGACGATTATGGCAAACCGGATCTGGACAACAAACGACTCTATTTTCATTTCCTGGGCAATGCCGCCTGGCGGGTAAAAAATGTGCGTGGCGCCATAGACCTGGCAGGAAAAGCCGGCGAACGCCTCCACGTTATTGGGGGAACAAGGGTAAATTTCCGCTCAGGGTTGCGCATTACCCTCACCCCGCACGTACGTTTCCACGGCATGCTGGGCGGCGATGGAAAAAACGCCATCATTAATGGTTCCAAAGGCCTGGTATTTCCCGTTTTGTGGCACGAACCGTTCGGATTGCCGGTGGCAGAAAGTCTGTATTTTGGATGTCCGGTGTTTGGAACACCCTTCGGCGCATTGCCGGAATTGCTGGGCAAAAAAATCATGCCCCATCGAAAAGCCCAGTGGAACGGCACCGTGGATGCCTATTATTCTGATTTCGGCTGCCTTTCAGTGAAAAAATCAGAACTCGTGGAAGCCATGAAAAATGCCGCATCGTTTGATCGCCGCAAATGCCAGGAACACGCCCTGGCCTTCTTTTCTGCCGACCTCATGGCCCGAAACTACCTTCAACTCTACGAAAAAGTGCTCAACGGCCATACACTCCACCACGAACCACCCGTGTTCAACCCCGCCCCCGATGCAGAAAAAGTGTTGTCGATGAAAGAGTGACGGGGGACGGTGGACGGCTTACGGTGGACG
>DATGWL010000204.1:0-2312 GCA_035299505.1 Saprospiraceae bacterium
AAAAAAGCGATTCGAAGATGAGATCTTCGAAGCGCTTTTTTATTTCGAGTGTTTGAGTGTTCGAGTGTTTGAGTGTTCGAGTTGGCGTGCGGTTGGGAATTCCCATAAATTGAGCGAAGAACATAATATACTTCAGCTATCCAGGCGCCCCAAACTTAAGCCAACTCAAACACTCCCACACTCAAACACTCCCACACTCAAAAACTTACATATTAGCGATGATTTCTGAACCGAACTCGGAGCATTTGAGTTTGGTTGCGCCTTTCATGAGACGTTCGAAATCATAGGTTACGCGCTTTTTGCGGATGCTGCGCTCAATACCTTTAATGATGAGTTTGGCAGCTTTGTCCCAACCCAGGTATTCGAACATCATTACACCCGACAGAATAACGGAGGATGGATTTACCACGTCTTTGCCGGCGTATTTAGGAGCGGTACCGTGGGTAGCCTCAAAAATAGCGTGACCGGAGAGGTAGTTGATGTTGGCGCCTGGTGCGATACCGATACCACCCACCTGTGCAGCCAGTGCATCGGAAAGGTAGTCGCCATTGAGGTTGAGGGTAGCTACTACGTCGTACTCAGCCGGACGCAGGAGGATTTGTTGCAGGAAGGCGTCGGCAATGCTGTCTTTTACGAGCATTTTACCGGCTGCAAGGGCTTCAGACTGCGCTTTATTGGCTGCATCTTCACCTTTATCTGCTTTGATACGGTCGTACTCAGCCCAGGTGAATACGCGATCGCCATATTCGCGTTCTGCCAGTTCGTAGCCCCAGTCTTTGAATTTACCTTCGGTAAACTTCATGATGTTGCCCTTGTGAACGAGGGTGAGGGATTTGCGATTGTATTTGAAAGCGTATTCCAGAGCAGAGCGAACCAGACGTTCTGTACCTTCTTTTGACACTGGTTTGATGCCAATGCTGGAAGATTTTGGGAAGCGGATCTTTTTCACACCCATTTCATTCTGGAGGAAAGCAATCACTTTATCGGCTTCAGGCGTACCGGTGAGGTATTCGATACCGGCGTAGATATCTTCTGTGTTTTCACGGAAAATAACCATGTCAACCAGTCCTGGTTCTTTCACCGGGCTAGGCACGCCTTTGAACCACCGAACCGGACGCACGCAGGCGTAGAGGTCGAGTTGCTGGCGCAGGGCAACGTTCAGGGAGCGGATACCGCCGCCAACAGGGGTAGTCAACGGACCTTTGATGGCCACTTTGTACTCGTCAATTACCTTCAGGGTTTCGTCGGGCAGCCAGCTGCCGGTTTGGGTGAATGCTTTTTCGCCGGCGAGTACTTCTTTCCAAAAGATTTTCTTTTTGCCTTTGTAGGCTTTTTCAACAGCGGCATCCAGCACGCGCACAGAAGCAGCCCAGATGTCCGGACCGGTACCATCGCCTTCAATGAACGGGATAATAGGATCGTTGGGGACTTTCAATTTTCCCCTTTTAATAGAGATAGCAGAACCTTGCATTGTTTTGAAAATGAGAATTTAAGAATCCGGCTTAAGTGGGGTTTCCCGGCTATTTTCCGGGGTGCGCGAAGGTATTGAATTTACCTGAAAAGACCGGGGAAGGGCCTGGAAAATTCCACTATTTAGAGTGATTGTTTAGAAAAATGAAGAAATTTCGGCACAAATAGTTTTGTTTTTCAAAACCATTTCTACCTTTGCCATGCAAGGGTACAGGCAATAGCCCTTTTCTTGAGTTCACCTTTCTTTAATCTCTCCCGTGAACAAACTCAGTGCCTGACCTTGCAAACTGCCACAACATCCCCGGCAAAACCAGATTTTTAATACAATACTTCACACATCAGCAAACTCTCGTGGCAGGAGCGCAGGGAAATCCGTTTTGGATTTGCCGCGAGCTGAAAATTTTCAGACATGACCGAGACAATACCTTCCAGTCGAAGCCTTAAAAAAACCACCTTTCTCCGCCAAACCGCATTTATTGCACTGCTCGTAGCAGCTTTCATGGCCTCTGCCTTCAAGCCTGTTCGCCCAAACCCTTCCCGGGCTGAGGATGCAGAAATGATGCAATTTCGTAGCGAAATCATCGGCTACGCTCAAAACTTCCTCGGATTGCGCTACCGCTCCGCTGGTCACTCCCCTAAAACAGGGTTTGACTGCTCCGGATTCACCAATTTTATTCTGGATGAATTTGGCGTAAAAGTTTCAACCTCCTCCTCTACTCAATCCCGTCAGGGCATCAAAATTTCACTTGATGATGTTCTGCCGGGCGATCTGGTCTTTTTTGGAAGCCGTGGCCGCATTCAGCATGTGGCAATGGTGATCGAAAAAACGGCTGAAGGCATTT
>DATGWL010000205.1:0-17000 GCA_035299505.1 Saprospiraceae bacterium
TGAGGGGTTTGAGAGGTTTGAGGGGTTTGATGTGTAGGTCGCTGAGCTTGGTTTAAGCTTGGTACCTAAATGGAAAAGCGGTGAATATCATTTTGATGATACGCTTTCACATGGGCGGAAAGATCCGCCGGCACATCAAACTCTTCAAACCCTTCAAACTCTTCAAACTCTTCAAACTTCCGGCGGCTGAACCCGCCGGTACATCAAACCGCATAATCTAAAAAGAGCAACTTTCGCTAGCTCCATTCCGGGTAAAACCGGGATGGGGCTTTTTGTTTTTGGGAATGAAATTTAACCCTGGCGTGAAAAAAGGGAGCTTGTATTGTTTTTTAAATAATTGATTATCAATTTTTTAAATGTAATTAATTTGTTTTTTTCATACCCTTTGTATGTAAAAATATAAGGCATTTTGTCTGGGATTGAAAAATACCACACCTGCATTTTTGCTTTGTAATCCCTGTTGTTAATCTTCCTACTACAAACGCAACATGAAATCCTCTGTTACTCAGTACTCCTGGATATTGAAACAATCCATCCGAACAAATCTTGATGTAAGCAAAGATGTTATAGTTGTTGATATCGTTGGCGTCTGACCAATGCCCCGGGAAAGTCAGCAATGTTGGATCTTGATCGGCAGTTGTAAACTCAGTACAGGTAAGTTCACTACTCTAGAGTGTGTCTGATAAGCCCTCACCGGGCTGAAAACGCATCTTTTGGAACCTGATAAAGTCTTTTTTTCGAGCAATAGGGCACTGTTCCACTCAAAAAACGACTTCCCCGGAACCCCAAATCTGCTATTTTCATCTTCGGTAGGGTTTTTCAGGCATACTCTAGTGGTGAACCAATTTAAGAACTAAGTAGGTTTACCACTAGGCAACGTGAAATACGCCTCCGTCATGTTTTGTAACATCGACGGGGGCGTTTTTATTCTAAGGAAAATTTAATTTGTGATAAAAATATTTGAAATTATATTGTTATTTATTTTTTAAGACTCTTTTTATTTGTTTTTACTTATTTAGGTTTATGTATTAAATTTGGTTTTTTTTGCTTTATTAAAAAGTAGTATTACTTTTGTTTTGCTTGTGTCATATTTCAAAATTATTTTTTAATCCAGTCCATACACCTTGTTTGGGGTAATGGTCTTCAGATCCACTATCAGTTTTGGCAATAACCCGCATTGCGGCGATTTGCCAGCTAATCCACTTACTGACATACAAATGCACTTTGGACCTGCATTGGTTGCATACTTGCAGGCTCCCTGTTTTTGTATTACACTGTAAAAAACACGTTATGCAAAGTCTTATAGAGTTAATTAAGGCTGTCAATGTAGACAAGCTAAAAGCAAATGGCCATTGGAATTCCATATTAGAGCCAGGTTCTTTAATGGATAAATTATATAATGCCATCCATGAAGGCAAGGTGAAAAACAATAAGGAGGCTGCGGCTTTGATATATCCCGGACAGAAAGGAGGGGCAAAGCTTTCCAATCTGATTGACAGGTTAAAAGAAAGGCTTGAGAGTGTAATGTTTTTATTGGATTTTCATGCCTCTTTAAACCAGTCAGATCGGCAAAAAGCTTATTTTGAGTGTCAACGCAAATGGTCGATTGCTATGACCTTGATGACCAAAAACGTCAGATTGGCAGGAATTGAGGTGTTGGAATGGGTGCATAAGCAATCGATGTTTTATGAATTTACAGATTTGACCTTATCCACATTGTCTATCCTTCGATTACATTATGGAACAACACAAAACGCTCCGGGCGTTTACCGTAAATACAGAGATGAGTATCAGGAATATCAGGAAATATTTAACCTGGAAAATGAAGTAGAGGATAGGTATACAGAACTGGTTAGCATCTATTCCAGCGGAAAGGTGTCTAAGGAAAACTTTGTGCAATTGGCAGAAGAGTCTTATTCTCGTATTGCACCATATCTCAAACGATACGATTCATTCAAATTGCACCTAAGTGGAAGACTGATGCAATTGATGTTGTACAGTAATAAGACTGACTATCGTTCTACTATTAAAATATGCAAGGAAGCCATAGCGTATTTTCAATCAAAACCATTTGTGAGTTATCTGCCCCTGCAAACCTTCTCCTATCAAATGATGGTATGTTACCTCAAATTAGGCGAGTTTGACAATGGCAACAGGATTATTCAGGAATATCAGGATTATTTTGAAGAAAAGTCGTATAACTGGTATAAAATGAGGGAAATTTATTTCCTGCTGGCTATGCATACTCGGCATTACAATGAAGCCTTTAAAATTTGTGAAGAAACCATGAATGTATTGAAAACCGGAGGACAACCCGAACCGATTGTTGAAATTTGGAAAATTTACAACGCATACACGTATTATCTTATTCATATTGGCCTGATACAGCCTATTGATTTAAAAACTGCCGGGTTCAGGATGTCTAAATTCCTGAATGAAACCCCCATGTATTCCAAAGACAAGCAAGGGATGAATGTCCCAATAATCATTATTCATATACTCTTTTCTATTGCCAATCCCAGAATGTATCATGCCCTGGATCAATTTGAGGCTATAGAAAAATACTGTAACCGCTATTTAAGAAAAAGCGAATTGCTCAGGTCTAACTATTTTATCAAAGCGCTATTACAGATTCCAGTGAATTCTGTTATGCGGGAGTCTGCTATTAAAAAGACCCGGAAATATCTGGATTTGCTCAAAAATCAGCCAGTTGGACTACCGAATCAGCGGGCTGATCTGGAAGTAATTCCATACGAACATCTCTGGGAAATGGTTATTGAATCACTGAAATCTCCACTGAGGCGACAGGTGCCTCAAATAAACCTGAAGTCAGCGGCTTGATTATAGCTTGCTACCATCCTCCTTACAGGATTTTTTGGTAACTGCGTCAAGTGCCAACGGCGTTTGACGCAGTCCACTTTTGGGCATTTATACCATGAATGAAATAAAAGCCAGGCTTTCTTTCAGGTGAATTAGTTTGTTTTTTAATGATTTTATATTCTTGAAAATCAATTATTTACAAAGTTGAAATTTGATGTTCTATTTATTTCACTTAGTGAAAATCCCTGTTTGTTTGTCCAGTAAACACCATGTAAATACCCTCAATTTTGCGCTGTAATCCGTTAACCAACCCAAGTCCACGTCATGAAAAGAGCTTTCACATACAGCCTTCCAAACCCCGTCCATTGCCCTGTTTTAACCTGGCAAAAAGAGGTTATAATTGTTGACATAGTTGGGGTTTAGAACATGGCATTGGGAGCGTAAAAATAATTGCTCCCATTCCTCCAATCCTCCCGGCCCGGATGCTCCCGGCCAAGTAATCCTCCTCCCGGAATATTGGTAAATCCATTTGAGTGGGTATTTGGTCATGGCTATTCTATGCCAAATACAATACCTCTGCGCCATGAGTGCCTGGTTGGAACACTTGCTGTTTCATCCATTGGCTATGATATGCTGCTCCAACAGAAAACAACAAGATGTAATTATTCCGGTACGCTTCATTGATCCCGCAACTCAGCTATCCTATGAGAAAATTAATGATCCATTCTTATGTGTCTGATGTCCTGATAATAATGATGTATTTATCAGAGCTTCTGCCGTTCAGCAGAACATACCGGACTGTTGTTTGCCGAATAAACCGGCTTCTATTGGCATTCATTTGTTTGGGCGCTATAACACAAATTCAGGCTGCCGAAACAGGTTTTGCACCCGGAGATTGTAATGATCCAATGGTTGAAAAAGGGATTGTAATAGATGATATATCCGGTACTTGTTTGTTGTGCGGCAATGGCGACATAGAAGATCTGATAGATGGCGACCTGAGTAATTCCACCAGTTTTACTGCTCCGCTGACGGTTTTGGCGCCGGTACAAGTGGTAAGCATCAAGGATGTAGAAAAGGTTTATGCCTCCGGCAACAGGGTAGGGTATGTTATTGAACCGGTTGGCGGTATTCTGGATGTTACAGTATTGGGTGGCTTCCAGATCCGGACCTTTAAAAATGGCAATCTCCGCGAAACAGTTACAGGCGCAGCTCTTAAAGTACAGGAACAAGGCGATTTGCGCAGGATTAGTTTTGTTACCACCCTGGATTATGACGAAGTGGAGCTCCGGTTGGTATCGGTACTAGGGGTACTTACCTCGGTTAGGGTGTATTATGCCTACAGCGAGCCTGCCAACGGCTGCGATTACCTCTGTATCAACGCACTCGTTCCGCCTAATTATAGTTCCGAAATAAATGATCCTCCAACAGGTATTTTCGGCATTTGTTTGTTCTGCGACCTGGATAATGAAGACAATGTAGTGGATGCCGATACGACCAACTTTGCGCATATTGATCTTCCCATAGGCGTAGGCGGTAATGCGGTAATTGCCGTTGATATCAATGAAAATGTGCCGGCAAACTATGATGTAGGTTTTGCTGTAAGACAGGGGTCCGGGTTGCTCAATCTGACCCTGCTGGGTGCCATTACCATTTCCACTTATAAGGCTGGCATGTTGAAGGAATCAGTTGTGGCCACCAGCGCCCTGGCGGACGTAACCTTACTGGGAGCCACAGATATTAACCTGATCCGTTTCAAGGCTACACAGGAGTTTGATGAAGTTCGCATCAGGGTAAGCGGGGTCTCTTTGCTGGTGGACATGGATGTGTTTTATGCTTTTGTACGGCCGGACGATGATAATGATGGCTTTACCAATTGCGTAGACCGCTGCGACGGAGATCCGGATTTCCTGGATGCCGACGGCGATGCTACCCCGGATGCCTGCGATGATCCGGTTTGCACCCTCAATGCAGGCCTGGATCTGAGTGCTTGTCCGCCGGCAACGACTGCCCAATTGCCTGCTGCTTCCATGGGCCAAACCTGGAGTGCGTTATCCGTAAACCCGGCTGCTGCTACGGTGAGTAATGCCGGTCTGGTATCTGGCATGAGTGCAGAAGGTGTGTATGGTTTTGTGCTTACAGAAGGCTCCTGTACAGATACCGTCTACATCAGCCGCTTTGAATCAACCCTGGATGCTTCCTGCAATAATCCGATTACCGGACCAAAAGTGATTGTCACTGATCCCGGTGGTCCTGATTGTTTGTTGTGTGTAGGGGCAGAGGTGGTGGTTGACGGGGTACTCTCGGGCAGCGTATCACTCAATGTATCCCTGCCAATTCTTTCCGCTACTACCCTGATTGCAGTGAAAGATACCTCCCAGATTTACCCTGCAGGCAGACGTACGGGCTTTGTGGTGCAAACGGAAGGAGGCTTATTGGATGCTACTGTATTGGGGAACCTGGAGATCAGAACCTACCTGAACGGGGTATTGCAGGAAACAGCAACCGTTTCTGGTAATGTGCTCACTGCCAATGCATTAACCGGTGATGGCGCTTTGCAACGTCTCAGTTTTGTAACTACTTTGCCTTTTAATGAAGTGGAATTGGTAGCCACCAGCACCCTGAGTTTGCTTACCGCGTTTCGGGTATACTATGCGTTTGAAGAACCGGCAACCGGATGTCCCAACAGTGGGGAAGAATGCATAGAAGACTTGCTTACAGGCAATATGACCTATTGCAGCGAACTAGACTATGATCGAACCGGGATAGTGGGCATTGCCTGTGTGGGTTGTGCATTGACAGACCTTGGAAATCTCCTCGATGTAAATACCGCCAATTACGCTACCATACAATTAACGGTAGGGGTAGGAGCCGCTGCACAGATTGCTGTTAAAACCCGACAAACCATTCCAGCAGGTTACACAGCAGGTTTCGTAATATCTGGTCCGCCCAACCTGCTGGATGCCACCGTGCTGGGCGGAATCAGGGTTACCACGTATCTGAATGGGGTTGAACAGGAATCCGAACTGGGATCTGGTGGCCTGCTTAGAGCCCAGGTGCTGAGCGCCAGCTCTGGCCGTAGCCTGGTTAGATTTGTTACTTCCGAAGATTTTGATGAAGTCCAGTTGAAAGTTGAAGGACTTGTTTCTGCTCTGGGTACCGTTTATGTTTATCGTGGGTTTGTACGCAGGGATTCTGATGGCGACGGCGCCCCGGATTGTGCAGACAAATGTTGCAGTGGTGATGATCTGCTGGATGCCAATGGCGATGGCGTACCTGATGCCTGCGATCCGCTGCCCATTGCCCTGAATGATACCGAAACTACGAATGAAGACACCCCTGTGGATGTGTTGGTGTTGGCCAACGATGATTTTGGCGGAAATGGTGCGGGCACACCCTCTGTAGAGGTAGTTACAGCACCCACACATGGTTCTGCTGTAGTGAACAACAACGGCACACCCGGCATTTTAACTGACGATTACATAGTTTACACACCTTCAGCCGACTATACCGGAGCTGATCAGTTTACTTACCGGATTTGTGATGCGAGCAATGATTGTGATACGGCCACAGTAAACATCACGGTAGATCCGGTAAACGATGCGCCATCTGCTGCAGATACAACCGCAACAACCCCGGAAGATACACCGGTAAATATTTGTGCCAATATCTCAGACGTAGACGATAACTCATTCACTACCACTTTATTGTGTGCTCCGGCGCATGGAACGGTGAGCGGATTAACCAATCCTTCCGGCTCGCAATATTGTCTGACCTATAGCCCTGCCGCTCACTACAATGGTCAGGATTCTTTATGCATACTGGTATGCGACGGTACCGGCGCATGCGACACCTCCAGGGTGAGTATTACAGTAACGCCAGTGGCTGATCCGCCCGTTGCGCTGAATAATACCGTGAATACGCTGGAATCCCAATCTGTGATTGTGCCGGTATTAAACAACGATAACGATCCGGATGGAGATCTGGACACTTCGAGTGTTGCCGTGCTTGTTCCACCGGCAAATGGAACGGCAACCCCCAATCCGGTAACCGGAGTGATTGAGTATTTGCCTGATCCAAACTTCTTTGGTGCAGACACCTTTCAATATACCGTTTGCGACCAGGGCATGCCGGCTCAATGCGATACGGCCATAGTATGGGTAACGGTAACGGCCAACAAGGTTCGCTTGACCCTGAAAATGCAATTGCAGGGAGCCTTGTATGAAAGCCCGGACTCCCTGATGCGGGATGAGTTGCGGGTAGAGAACAAATTACCGGCCCTGGAGCCCTATACAGCCTTGGCGCCCTCCTTTGTACATGTAAACGGAGGAGGTGGCGAACTGGTTGGCAATACAGCCAGTGTATTTGCAGATAAAGGCGCGAATGCTATTGTAGACTGGGTATTTATTGAACTCAGAGACTCTGCAAACCTGGGCCTGGTAGTAGCTACCCGTGCTGCCTTGTTGCAACGCGACGGCGATGTGGTAGATATTGACGGTACATCCGCTCTGGTATTTCAAAATTCAGTACCCGCATCCTATGCAGTGGCTATACGGCACAGAAACCATTTAGGCTGTATGACAGCCAATGCGGTGGCATTGAGTGGAGAAGGCACATCCATTGATTTTATCCATACCGGCATCAATTTGTGGGATGATGGTACTAACCTGAATGGTCTGGAACAGAAAACCATCAATGGAAAATTTGCGCTTTGGGCAGGGAATGTGAATAAGAACAACAGCGTGGTTTTTGCTGGTCAGAACAATGATAAAGACCCCATTTTCAATCAGGTAGATCAGGCGCCCGGCAATGTTTTCCGATCTCAAACCTATATCTACAACGGCTATCATCTGGGCGATGTGAATCTGGACGGCAGCGCCATTTTCGCAGGGCAACGCAATGATGTAGATCCCATTTTCAACAATGTGGATAGTCATCCCAAAAATGTACTGAAAAGCCAGACATATATCATTCGCCAGCAACTGGCACAATAAAGTTCACTCTAGCTCTAGCCAAACCGGGCAGAAACCGGTGTGGAAAATGGCGAACAAACAAACCGTTACTCATGAAAAAAGGAACTACATTAATCGCCTTCGTTTTATGCCTGACAGCAGGAACTATCCTGGCCCAAAATCAAATAACCTATGGTTTTGTGCAGGATCCTGTAGATCAGTTAAAAATGACTGCAGTTGCCTATCCAAATTTTACCTCCAACAACGTAACCATTTCTACAGCGCTGTTCACGTTCTATCTGCCAGCCGGCACCGTTACAGACCCCTCCGTTCCGGTACTTCCGGCTACAGGTAATTTTACGAATATAACTGGTACCTGGAGGATAGAGAAAATCACCCCGGATTTATATGCTAGCTTTGGATACGATCCAAATGATTTGCAGGGGAATGATGTGTATCAATGCATCCTGCAAAACTCTCCATCGCCGAATACGGTGAATGGTCAGCCGGTTTCCCTATTCTCTTTCAGACTTCCTGGTGATTGTACAGGTGGATCGGTTCAGGTTCATGTGAATGACAATGCTATTCATATGGCTTTATTGAATAACGTAGGTATCAACATCAATAACCAGATGTCGGTGAGTGTAAACGATGACCCATCAGTGGATATCTATGCAGGTAATAATCCGGCAACAGATGATTATGATTGTCCGTTGGATGATGTGCCGGTGGCCGTTGACGATGCGTTTAGCACCAATGAAGACACTCCATTGACCGCAAATGTAACCGGCAACGACAGTTTTGGTGCTGACGGGCCTTCAAATAGCGCCATTACCATTGTTACAGGTGCTTTGCATGGCACTTCAACGGTGGATAACAACGGTACACCCAATGATCCCACCGATGATAAGATTTTATACACGCCCAATGCCAATTTTAATGGTCTGGACACAATAATCTATCAGATCTGTGATGCAGACAATGATTGCGATCAGGCAATAGTAGTCATTACGGTGAATGCCGTGAACGATCCGCCGTCATCACCCAATACCACAGCAACCACTCCGGAAGACACCCCGGTGGATATCTGTTCAGGTATATCGGATGTGGATAACAGTTCCTTCACCACAACATTGTTGTGTGCACCGGATCACGGTACGGTAAGCGGATTAACCAATCCTTCCACCTCGCAGTATTGCCTCACATATACACCGGATGCGCATTACAGCGGCCCGGATACCCTTTGTGTTTTGGTATGCGACGGATCAGGCGCCTGCGACACCTCGTATGTGTACATCACGGTTACCCCGGTGAACGATCCGCCATCATCGCCTAACACCACCGCTACCACTCCGGAAGATACTCCGGTGAATATTTGCGGAAATATTTCAGACGTTGATCATAACAGCTTCACTACCACCTTGTTGTGCGCACCGGATCACGGCACGGTAACGGGGTTGACCAATCCATCCGGCGCGCAATATTGCCTGGATTATACGCCTGATGCGAATTATAACGGTCCTGATACACTTTGTGTGCTGGTTTGCGATGGCGCCGGCGCCTGCGATACCTCTTATGTGTATATCACTGTTACCCCGGTGAACGATCCGCCGCTTGCGGTTGATGACAACGCCAACACAGCAGAAGATACGCCTGTGAGTTTCAATATTACGGCCAATGATACCGATGTAGATGGTATGATAGACAATGCTTCTGTAGATCTGGACCCGAACACCCCGGGTATTCAAACAACGTTGGTGGTGGCAGGTGGTACCTTTACCTACACCGGCGGCGGTAGCGTAACGTTCACGCCAAATGCCGGATTCAATGGCACAGCAACAGCTGAATATCGGGTTTGTGACAATGGTACCCCGTTGCCTGCGCTCTGCGATCTGGCTAATATCAATGTAACCGTTGATGCAGTGAATGACCCGCCGGTGGCGAACAACGATAACGCAACGACTCCTGAAGATTCACCTGTAAGTTTCAATATTACGACCAATGACACGGATTCCGATGGTATGATCGACAATGGTTCGGTGGATCTGGACCCGAATACACCAGGTATTCAGACCACGCTGGTGGTAGCCGGAGGTACCTTTACCTACACTGGCGGCGGAAGTGTAACCTTCACACCTAATGCCAACTTTAATGGTTTCGCAAGTGCACAGTATCAGGTTTGCGATAATGGTACGCCATTGCCGGCGCAATGCGATACTGCTACTATTTCAGTAACGGTGAATGCCGTGAACGATCCGCCGCTTGCGGTTGATGACAACGCCAACACAGCAGAAGATACGCCTGTGAGTTTCAATATTACGGCCAATGATACCGATGTAGATGGTGTGATAGACAATGCTTCTGTAGATCTGGACCCGAACACCCCGGGTATTCAAACAACGTTGGTGGTGGCAGGTGGTACCTTTACCTACACCGGCGGCGGCAGCGTAACATTCACGCCAAATGCCGGATTCAATGGCACAGCAACAGCTGAATATCGGGTTTGTGACAATGGTACCCCGTTGCCTGCGCTCTGCGATCTGGCCAATATCAATGTAACCGTTGATGCAGTGAATGACCCGCCTCTGGCTAACCCGGATTATGCTACCACTCCGGAAGATTCGCCGGTTAGCTTTAACCTGACGGCCAATGATACCGATACAGACGGTATGATCGACAATGGTTCGGTGGACCTGGATCCAAACACGCCGGGTATTCAAACCAGCCTGATAGTGGCAGGTGGAACTTTCAACTACACCGGTGGTGGCAGTGTCACCTTTACACCTAATGCCAACTTTAACGGGGCTGTTATAGCACAATACCGCGTTTGCGACAATGGAACCCCACTGCCAGCCCAATGTGATACAGCGCTGATTACCGTAACGGTGAATGCGGTAAACGACCCCCCAGTGGCCAACAACGACAATGCCACTACCAATGAGGATACACCTGTGTCTGTTCCGGTACTCAATAACGATACGGATGTAGACGGCACCTTGAATCCGGCGAGCGTTGTAGTAACAGATGCACCGGAAAATGGTACTACTTCAGTAGATCCACTAACAGGCGCAATTACTTATACGCCGGATACAGACTTTGTGGGTAACGACACATTGGTTTATACGGTATGCGATAATGGTACACCAGTATTGTGCGATAATGCTACAGTGATTATTACTGTAAATGCCACAAGTGTGCGTTTGTTGGCTAAAATGCAGTTACAGGGCGCATTGTATGGCAGTCCGGATTCTTTGATGCGCGATAATCTGCGTTCGGCAGCACGCATTCCCAAAAAAGAACCTTACACAGCACTTAACCCGGACTTTATGCACGTTGGTGGCGGCGGCAATGAAATGGTAACCGACTCAGCTACTGTTTTTGCAAACTACGGTTCCAATTCTATTGTAGACTGGGTATTCATAGAATTGCGGAGTTCATCCAATCCGGCAACCGTAGTGCAAACCCGTGCAGCATTGCTGCAACGCGACGGCGATGTGGTAGATGTAGACGGTGTTTCACCGCTGGTGTTTGAAAATACCAATCCGGCTATGTTCTATGTGGCTATCCGCCACCGTAACCACCTGGGCTCTATGACAGCTAATGCTATTCAAATGACCAATGAAGGAACGGCCATAGATTTCCGTAATACGGCCACCCCATTGTGGGATGATGGTACCAACCTGAATGGATTTGAACAGGTTACCATTAATGGGAAATACGCGCTATGGGCAGGCAATGTGAATAAAAACAAATCAGTGGTATTCGCTGGTCAGAACAATGATAAAGATCCGATTTTTAATCAGATTGATCAGGCGCCGGGTAATATTTTCCAGTCACAGTCCTATGTGTACAACGGCTATCATTTGGGCGATGTGAATATGGATGCGAAAGCCATTTTCGCCGGACAAACCAACGATGTTGACTTTATTTTCAACAACGTGGACAGTCATCCAAAAAATATCACCAGAAGTCAATCTTATGTGATTCGTCAGCAACTGGCTGAGTAATACTGGGAGAAGGGCCGGAGGAGCGGGTTCCTCTGGCCCATTATTCGTTCTACACCTTTTAATTTTTGATCATGAACAAGTTTTTCTGCATAATCGGTTGTATACTTGGATTGAGTGCCGGGTTACTTCAGGCACAAAACCAGATTCGTTATGGTATTGTCAAAGAGCCTAATGATCCGTTTCAGCTGACAGCGGTGGCATATCCCAATTTTTCTTCCAATAATGTAACCATTTCTACCGCGTTGTTTACCTTTTACCTGCCTGCCGGCACAACGGTGCAGCCTGCAGTAGCTGTTTTGCCAGCGTTTGGTGCATTCTGGGATAGTACAGGCGTTTGGCGCATAGAAAAAATGACCCCTCAGGCATATCAGGCTTTTGGATTCAATCCGGTAGATTTGTCAGGTAATGATGTTTACCAATGCATTTTGCAAAACAGCCCCTCACCTGCAGCTGTGGTTAACGGACAGCCTATCAAGCTGTTCTCTTTTCGTTTGCCTGATAACTGCAATGGCGGTTCAATTTTGGTTCATACCAACAACAATAACATTCAACAGAAAATATTTCAGAATCTGGGTTATAATATCAATAACCAGATGTCTGTCAGCGTAGACAATGCCCTTTCTGTGGATTTGTATGTGGGTAATGACCCGCTGACAGACGATTACCCTTGTCCGCTATCTGATCCCTGCGCCATTGATTGTCCGGCAGATTACATCATCAACCTGGATCCTGGCGCCTGTGGCGTTTTTCTGGATTATGATGTTACCACCGTAGGCAATTGCCAGATGGTTCAGCCAGAGCAAACATCAGGGTTGCCCAGCGGTTCATATTTCCCAATTGGAACCACAACCAATTGTTTCAGGTTGGATCTTCCTCCTGCGGGAAATTCCCCCAACGATCAAACCTGTTGCTTTAATGTGCAGGTTTTGGAGTTTCCTAATCCTATTAACTCCTTGATTTGCAACGATCTGGTATTTGTTTCCCTGGATGCAGATTGCAATTATTGTCTGGGTGCAGATGATGTGTTGGAGGGCGGTCCTTATCATTGTTATGACGATTATATTGTGGAAGTGGATAAAACTGCGCCATTTGGCAATGGGCCCTGGACTCCTGCCTGTTTTGGAACAACGGACATCAATAAAACCTATCAGGTGCGGGTAACAGATACCGAAACAGGCAATAAATGCTGGGGAAATGTAAAAGTGGAAGACAAACTGGCGCCCGAGCTGGTGTGTGAACCACTGACCGTGCCATGTAATGCGCCGGATTTTACGCCAGACTATCTTCAGAATGTGTTGAATATTCAGGCTGCTTATCCGGATGTAACGGATTGTCAGACATACACTTTAACCTGGATAGACACCGAAAACCCGCAAAACTGCGCATCCGGTTATTCCTCTATTATAACACGTAAATGGACAGCAACAGATGCCAGCGGCAACTCCGCTACCTGTGAGCAGTTGATTTATTTGTTGTTGCCTGATGCAGATGATTTGAGTATTCCACCTGATTATGATGATATAGATGCCCCGGCCTTTCAATGTGGTGTTTCTTATCCTACACCCGATTGGATAGAAAGTCAGGGCCTACAAGGTTATCCTTATGCATTTGGATTCCCGGTAGCCTGCAACATCAACTACGCGTTTACCGATGTACGGATAGATGTATGTGATGGAACCTACAAGGTGATCCGAGAATGGACAATTGTAGACTGGTGTGTTGGCATTCCATCCAAGTATTATCAGATCATCAAAGTATCTGATTCCGACGGTCCGCAATTCACTTGTCCAAGTGATCTGACGGTTACGACCGATCCTTTCGCCTGTTGTGCTACCGTGAATTTACCAGATATGATTGTGGAAGATAATTGCAGCCGGATTAACCAAATCAGCGGTATGATTGTACTCCGTGATCCATATACCGGACAGATTTCCGGAATGCAGACCATAGGGGGGACGTTGCAGGATTTTCCTGGTAATAACTGGTGGGATAGCGATACACTTGCTGCATTTGGCTGGACCAATTGTTTGCCGGTAGGACCTCATACCGTTACTTACATTGTGGAAGATGATTGCGGCAATACCAACCAGTGCAGCTTTGATCTGGCGGTACAGGATTTGACCCCTCCGGTGCCGGCCTGCGACGAGACCACAACAGTGGCCATTACGGTAGATGATATATTTGATTGCTATACGCCGGAAGACGGTTGTGATGGCGCCGGGGTAACCTGGGTAAGCGCCACTGTATTTGACGATGGTTCTTCTGACAACTGTAATGATGTATCGTTTTCTATCCGGCGTATGGGTCCGTACTCCGATTGCATCAATAACCTGAGTCATGATCCTTGCTACCCGGGCGGTCTGAGTGAATTTGATATTGCCACAGCCGATCAGGACTCCATCAAATTCTACTGTTGCGAGGTTGGCACCACTCAAACCATTGTACTTTCTGTTTATCAAACCGACGTAAACGGCAATATCATGGTAGGCCCGGATGGCGAACCCATCAAAAACGAGTGTATGATTCAGGTGGAAGTGCAGGAAAAAATCAAACCTTCCTGCCTGCCGCCAGCCAATGTATCGGTGAACTGCGAAAACTTTGACCCGAGCCTGTGGGCCTATGGGAAAGCTCAGGTAGCCGACAACTGCTGCCTGGATCTTACGAAGGAATACCAGGGCCAGTGCGGATTGACACACGCTGTGAACTACGCATTGTTCGACACAGTTTGCAACAAGGGTACTATTACCCGCACCTTCCGCGCGTTCGATTGTCATGGATTGAGCAGTCAATGCACCCAACGCGTTTTTGTAACGTATGAACAGGATTACTTCGTGAAATTTCCGAACGACGTCATTGTAACTGTATGCGACGGTACGGGCAACTTCGGTGAGCCGTTGTTCTTTGGTGAAGACTGCGAACTACTGGGTGTCAGCTATCAGGACGAAGTGTTTACTGTGGTGCCGGATGCCTGCTTCAAAATTGAACGCAGCTGGCAGATCATTAACTGGTGTACCTACGATCCGAACCAACCTTGCATCCAGGTGCCTAACCCGAACCCCAATCCGATTACGAACAACCCGGCTAACCTGCCTGGCCCTACCGTTTCGGCTTGCGGTACCATTGCACCATGGGCGCCTACCAGCGTGCGGATCAATCCTTCAGATCCACAGCCTACTAACTTCTGTCAGTTCTACGATAAAAATGCCAACTGTTACCGTTATAAGCAAATCATCAAGGTAATTGATGGTCAGGCGCCAACCGGCACCTACATCGTTCCAACCTGCGATAACCAGAACTGGTTCACACCAAACAACAATCAGCTTTGGAATGAAATGTATTGGTGGGATAACGGCATACAAACGCATGACCTTTGTGAAGAGCCTACTGATTTGACCCTGACGGGAACGGATGCCTGCTCGGGTGCCAATATCAATATTGAATTCCTACTGTTCCTTGACCTGGACGGCGATGGCTCGATGGAAACGGTGGTAAACTCCGTGAACACGGGTATCGCCGGTCTGGGCTGGAATAATGTTTTATACAATAACCTGAACACACCGAATTTCTCCGGAGGTACACCGCGCGCCTTCGATGAGCGTCCGGTACCAACGAACCAGAAGTACGGCTTTGCGATTCAGGAAACCGTACAAGGTACGAACAAAACGGCAAGCGTACGCTGGAACACTCAGCAGCAGCAGAACAACTACGTGGTACCTGAGTTGCCGCACGGCACGCACAAGATCAAGTGGTTTGTAACCGACGGCTGCGGCAACAATAGTGAGTACGAATACACCTTTACCGTGAAAGACTGCAAGGCGCCAACCGTGGTTTGTCTCAATGGTCTGAGTGTCAACATTATGCCAACCGGCATGATCCAGCTGTGGGCATCAGATTTTCTGCAGTACACGGAAGACAATTGTACACCAGCCAACCAAATCCGGATTGGTATCCGCAAATGTGGCACGGGTAGCGGTTTCCCATTCGATGCACAAGGCAATCCGATCACCAACGTAATCTTTGATTGCACTGAACTGGGCACTCAGTGCGTGGAACTGTGGGCCATTGATGCGGCCGGCAATGCCGATTACTGCGAAACGTACGTGATTGTACAGGATAACCTGGGTGGTTGCCCAACAGGAGATCATATTAATGTATCGGGTCTGTTGAAAACAGAAATGTCGGAAGGAGTGGAGGAGTCAACAGTAACCATTAGCGGAACCAGCACCTTTGCACCACCGTACAGTTATTTTGATTTGTCTGACTCACTGGGTTTGTTTGCGGTAACGAATAATATCCCACTGGCAGCAACCTTCAGTATTGAGCCTAAGCTTGACTTTAACCCATTGAACGGTGTAACCACCTATGATTTGGTTTTGATGTCCAAACATATCCTCGGGTTGGAACCTTTGAATAGTCCGTACAAGATGATTGCAGCGGATGCGAACAAATCCGGCTCAATCACCACGTTCGACATTGTGGAATTGCGTAAGCTGATCCTGGGTATCTACACCGAACTTCCGAACAACGACAGTTGGAGGTTTGTAGACAAGGCTTTTGTGTTCCCGAACGCCAATAATCCATTCCAGAGTGCCTTCCCGGAAACCATTTCTGTGGCTGATGCCATGGTAAGTCAGTTTGGGGAAGACTTTGTGGGTGTGAAAGTGGGCGACGTGAACAATTCGGCAGTGGCCAACGCCACTATGCAGGCAGAAGATCGTACCAGCGGTACAGCTATCCTGGACGTTAGCCTCTCAACTCCCCTTTCCGATAGGAGAGGGGCTTGGGGAGAGGTTAAAGCAGGCGAAGTGTTTGATGTGACCTTCACAGCTGCCGAGCCATTGAAAGGCTTCCAGTTCACGATGCTGCAGGATGGCCTGAAAACGGTAGGCGTTAAAGAAAAAGACGGCATCACAGCCGGCAACTTCGGTACGATCTTCGAGGGTGCTACCACAGTATCTGTGGATGGACCGCAAAGCTTCACGCTGCAAATGCGCGCTGAGAAATCCGGCAAACTGAGCGAAATGCTCGGCGTAAGCGGAGCGATCACCCGTGCAGAAGCATATGGCAACGCTGGACGACTGAACGTAGCATTCCGCTTCGACCACAAAACGGTGGCAGGTGTAGGCTTTGAATTGTATCAAAACCAACCCAACCCGTTTGTAAATAAAACGACGATCGGATTCTTCCTTCCGGAGGCATCCGAGGCTACGCTGTCGATCTT
>DATGWL010000206.1:0-3086 GCA_035299505.1 Saprospiraceae bacterium
GCCCAATGGCATATTCATTTGGGATTTCCAGACCTTTATATTGAGCGGTCAATTCCAGTAAGTTTTGAAAGTCTTTTTCTCTATCTAGAGGAGATGAGTTCGCTTTAAAGAGAGCTACAAATCCGGCCATATTTATTATCCTTTGGAACGAATCTTCTCATCGTAATCCGTGTTACAAACGTACCCTTCCGAACCTTCAAATGAGATCACCTTCCCCGGCACGCCGACAACTACCGCATGATCTGGAATATCGGAAGTGACCACGCAATTAGCGCCAATAGCAACATCATTGCCAACGCAAATATTCCCGATTATCTTCGCTCCTGGCCCGATATAAACGTTGTCCCCGATTTTGGGGTAACCTTTCCTTTTTCCTCGGTTGGCCTTTCCTAAAGTAACTCCCTGGGAAAGGTTACAGTTTTTTCCTATTTTGCAAAGAGGGTAAACGATAATGCAGCCAAAGTGACCGATATAAAACCCGGGCCCAATATCCGCCGAAAAAGGAACAGCAATCCCGAATTTATACCTGTAGTGATTTAACAAGATGAGCGCCACAGGATAAAGCGTATACTTTAATAGTTTTCTTTCTCGCACGAAACAGCAGGTGCGCATCCAAAAGATGTATTTGAATGCTTCGCCGAATATGACTTGTTGAAGCAGCGCTGAGAGGTTATGCTTTTGGTTGATCCGGTAAAGATCAGAAAGGACCAGGTATTTATATTCATCGAAGGTCATAGGCGCCACCAATTGGCTAGCGGTTGAAAAACCGCGAACCGTAATCCCACAGGGTGAAGGCGTCGATATCCCCTGTCACAGCCAGCGCGGCTCGCGCCCCTTCTGGCCAGCGTCCAATACGTAACAGAGGCTGGGTTCCTGTCTCTATCTCCGAAAGCAAAGAGCGTTCATCCTCAGGCTGGAAGGTCCTCCTCTCGACATAAAAGGAAAAGGCGTCAGGATGGGTGCTGGTTTCGACCAGATATCCCTGGTGTTGTAAAAAGCTTTTAAGGGAAGCCGGGCTATCCGGTGGGAGGCTAATCCAGGGATGACGATACCCTTCGATATCCAATACATTACCCGGTATCCGTTCATATCCCCATCCCCACCGCTGCCCAGGCGCCGTTGTAATGATATTTCGGGCCAACACAACTGCCCCTGCCGGAGCATTGATCGTCACCCGGGTACAGCCGTTTGCCTGGGGTATGGTAGCGAACGTCACTTCTGCCAGGCAGCGATACCACGCGGCGATCTCGCTCAGGCTGGCAATCCATACCGCGGGGGAAAGCGAGCGCGCCTTTGCCAGCACGGCATGCAGCGCTTCCTTACATAGGCTGGCCCGCTCGGGGTGGATGCCCAGGGTAAATAACTCTCCGGCAGAATAGATAAGGTCAAGCATTGTTACCCACACATCAGACATCTCTAACCTGTCCAGGAGCCCCATTCGCTCAACCAAGGCCTCATCATCGGGCAAACAGTAAGGGATTTGCACCAAATTTCCTACGAGCCGGGGAAGAGAAGGATACTGATCAGCACTTCGCGCCCCATAGAATTGAAGCACACGTGTGTAGGCCTCAGTTTCCAGCTTGCTTGCAGCATTCCAGGCAATAACCTGGCTGCTGTCATAATCGAAGCCATATTCTTCCAGCAGACTGAGCATGTCGCCATTCCAGCGCAAGTAAGGGCTGCGAAAGCCAACGGCAGGTATGCCGGCCTGCTCGAAAACCTGCCTGGCGCGGCACAGGTGATCCCGGTGCTGTTCCGCTGAAAGTTGCAGATAATCAACATGTTTATACCCATGCACCGCAAGCTCGAGCCCCAGCGCCTGATATTTTTCAGCCAGAGATGGTTGGCGAGCAAGGGCACACGCTGTAACCGGAATGGTTGCCCGGCAATCATACTCCATAAGTACTCCAACAAGCTGCGATAAAGCCTGAGCCATCTTTCCAGCAGAAAACCCATACCGGGCGGCGATTGCATAAGATCGCGATAAAAAGGGAAGGATTCCTTTTCCTCGAACAGCGGTTGCCAGAGGGCTAAGCATGGGAACTGCGCTCCGCGGCGATTGCCTGATAGACTTCAAAAGTACGTTGTGCTACCTTGTCGATGTGGTAATTCTCCAGCGCAAAGACATGGCCTGCCTGACCCAGGCGCGCAGACAATGAGGTATCTTGTAACAAACGAACCATTGCCCTAGCTAGAGACTCAACATCACCAGCGCCAACCAGCAATCCTCTTTCTTCATTCTCGCCCACCATTTCGGGAACTCCACCGACGCGGGTCGCAACGACCGGTTTCCCGGATGCCATGGCCTGCGCAAGTACCATGGGCGCATTCTCCTGAGCTGAAGGAAGTACTACTATCGTGCAAGCGCGGTATTCGCTAAGGATATCTTCCTGGTTTATTTCCCCTAATAGCTGCACCTGTTTGCTCAGGCCGGCCTGCAGGATATAGTTTTGCACAATTGCTGCATAAGAAGGCTCCGTTGCACATTCTCCTGCGATATGCAGCTGCGCATCCGGCGCCAGGCGCACTACCTGTTTGAACGCCTGGACCAGATCGAGAACCCTTTTGAGTGCGGTTACCCGGCCAGCAAACAGAACGATGGGTTGGGTTGTCGTTTGCCCGGAAATCACATGCATGCTATGAAAATTGGGTTGAAAGAAAAGCTCATCGACTGCATTTGAAATAAAATACAAGTGAGCATCCGGTCGCAGCGTACCAGAAAAATACGTGGTTACATAGTGACTGTTGGCAATTAAATGCGTAGTCCGCCGCATAACAGGAAGTTCAGTCAGAATGACATCCATATAAAATCGAAGCCGGCGTCTCAAAGAAACGCAATATTTCGCATCCTCTCGCTTAATCCCGTGAGCGGTGATCACCGTTGGAAAACAGGAATGGAGCGCCACATAGGCATCAGCGCCAGCTTCCTGGGCATGGACTACAGCCGGTTGGATTTGAGCCAAGGCGCCAACGACTGCTTTTTGGAGCGTCCGGTAGCGGCGCAGGCGCTCAAAGCGGGGATACGGTGAGAGAAGGTGAATGCAAACGCCGTTTTGATCCAAACAGTCCGGACCAGTCCACCCAGA
>DATGWL010000207.1:0-3391 GCA_035299505.1 Saprospiraceae bacterium
CCGCCACTACAGCAAACCCTTCACCCCCTTCCCCCCACCCACTATGCTTCCTCACTCCGACGACATCCTCGACATCCTCAACGAAAGTCCGCGCTGGATTGTGCGCATGGGCGCTACAGTAATCTCTTTTATCCTGATCATGTTCCTGGCCGGTACCTGGTACATTCGTTACCCGGAAATCCTGAAAGGCACTGCTGTGGTAACCCCCGATGCGCCAACGATTCAGGTGGTGGCCCAATCCGGCGGCCGACTGATGCGCCTCTTGGTTACAGATGGGCAGATGGTGAAAAAAGGCGATATTCTGGCCGAGATGGAAAACCTCAGCAGCCTGAATGATAGCCGACAGGTTGAGCGCCTGTTGGAACAGGGTAAAAGGTTTTTGAAAAATCCTGCCGAAGAGCTGGTTTTTCCTACAGATTCTTTGAGCGGAGGCGATTTCCAATCTCAGATTGCCGGATTGCAACAGACCTATAACGGTTATCGCTGGCTGGTAACGGATTCCTACTATGGCCAGAAGCTGGAAAGTATCCAGCATCAGATTGTAGCCCAGCAAAAGCTATTGCGGGTAAACGCACAACGCAAAGTGCTGAACGAAGCCGAGTTTAAAAACGTGGCATCTGCCTACCAAACCGATCAAAAGCTGATGGAGGAAGGGCTGTACAGTAAAGCCGAGTTTCTGAAACGGGAAAACGAGTACCTTGAAAAAAAGCGCGAAAGTGCAGGCATGGAAGAATATGCCATTCAAAATCAGTTGAGTATTGCCCGGCTGGAATCAGAATACCATACCGTATTGTTTGAATTTGAATCTAAAAAGCGGGATTATCTCAACCGTATGATGCAAACCTTGCATCAGTTAGACCAGGATCTGCAAGCCTGGAAACACAGACACTTGCTCACGGCGCCTTCAGATGGCAAACTGGTTTGTTTGAAAACTTTGGCAGAGCGCCAGTACGTGTCGGCTAATGAACCCATGTTTTCGGTGCTGCCAGAGCAACGACAGTACCTGGCTATGGTAGAAATACCCGTGCGCGGCTTGGGTAAGGCAGCCGTTGGTCAGAAAGTCGTGCTGAAAATGGACGATTATCCGTATCAGGAATTTGGCACCCTGGAAGGGCAAGTGGTAGCCATGACACCCTCTGAAAACATCCGTTCCTACCGCTTAACCGTGGCATTGCCTAAAGGCCTCACCAGCAGCTACCAACAGCCTTTTTACTGCAAATCAGAAATGGCAGGTACCGCTGAAGTGGTTACGCAGGACTTGCGCCTGCTGGAGCGGTTGTTTTACGGAATCCGGAAGTTGTTTATGTAATGGTGGGTCCCCTTGGACGTTGGACTTGCGCTCGTTGTGGTTGAAATGTCTTTTTTGGCCCGAGCGCTAGTCCAACGTCCAATAGTCCAAAAACCGTAATTTGCAGCCTATGTTCAATTTTTTTGCAGGCTTTGCGGCCTTTGGATATGGCATTTACTGTTTTTATCAGGCGTTTAAATTTAATCGCCTGTTCAGAAAGGGCATACGCACCAAAGCCACAGTATTGGCCATTGAGGCGGAAAAAATTTACAACCATCCTAGGGCTAGAGCGCGTAGTAAAAAATATTTTAATCTGATTTTACAACTTCCTCCATATGAAGGAATACCTATGGTAAAGAAATATGAACACCGTATATACCCTACACGATACAAGGTTGGAGAAGAGGTAGATATTATTCAAAGCAAAGAGTATCCAACAGAAATAGTAGTCGTAAAAGAACTTTCTTTTATGTCAAACCCAACATGGCTGTGCATTTTAGGTGTCATGCTTTGGCTGGCAGCCTATTTTATTTGATTGACGGCCTGTTAACTACCGGTTTATCCTGAAACTGTTCAAAATTTTCTGACCAACTGCCTTGTATTGATCGTAGGTTTTTACCTGGCAGGTTAATGTGAGTACAAAAGCCTCCTTCCGGATTACCCACATGTATTGTTCAAACAGGAGGTCGTATTTGCCTTGTTTGCCGGTATAAGTCATGTGTTGAAACGGCCGGCCGGCGGCAGTTTTACGCTCGCTGGTCAACAATTTTCCGTTTTCAATATAACTGCCAATTTGCCCCTCTGTAATTTTGACGTATTGGTCCAGATCTGCCGGGAACCGGCTTAGGTCCTGCACCAGGAGGTTTACATTCTCTTTGAACTGGTCGTTTTTATCGGTGAGCGGACTAAACAGAAAAAAAGAGGTGTTCATTTGATGGCTTGTATCCAGCTCCCAGTCTGAAGGGAACACCACGGTAAAATCTGCATGGTAATAAGGAGTCCACTGGGTATTGGCCACTTGCGCGTGCATACACATGGGGAAGAAGGGGGCAAGTAGCCACAGAAATTTGGACATATGGAATCGGTTGGAATCAGGTTTTGTCGGCATGGTATTTTTCAAAAGTATCAAAAGCCTCAAATAATGCCCTTTTAATGCCTCGGTTGGTGTCAGAAGCATCCAGTAACGCTTGTTGTTGTCTAAAAAGTGTGCAAACACTGTTCCAGTTTGCAGGTTCTTTCTCCCAGTACGACTTTTCGCTGGAGAGTACAGCCTGCAGCAGGTCGCCTGGGTAAAAATGCCCTTCAGCCAGGATATTGTGCTGCAATGCCTGAATGGCCAGAGGCATCAGCCATTTCAGGCCCAGGTTTTGGTTAATCATGATCCTCAAGTCTTCCACTTCAAAATCTGCCAGTGGTTTTTTGCGCAGGGCATGGCAGGTTTGCACCAGATTGCTGGCGCCGTCTGGGGCGGACCAGCGTTGGTTTTCCAGCGTTTCAAGGGATTGTTGGAGCGTGGACATAGGTAATGGTTTTAAAGCAATAGCATATTTTTGGGAAGAAAATGTGCACTCATGGCCACGAGATAAAACGCAGCGTATCGGGCTTCTCAACCCCCAATGGCCCAAAGTTCGGTGGAAAATCTTTCATGACCCGTTTGAATTTTCGATATCCAAGATAAGTGATGATCAACGCTTCATGACCTGGTTCGAGACGGTAATTAAGAAAATAGTAGCCTCTTGTCGGGTATCCGTGACACAATTCCAACAACAAGGGAGGATCATTTTGATGGTAGATATGACCTTTCCTGTTGGGATCAGCGGAGCTTCTCATGGTTTGGTAAATCCGGTTCCAGGATTCCGGATTAATACGGGTGCTATCTGAAGCAAAAGGGGTTAGTAAAGCGGAGCCATCAGAGTAGCATCTCAGTACATAATTGACATAGTGTCCTTCTTCATCCCAATTAGAGCATGTTGGGGATTTTCTGACGGAGTCAAAAACTTGAGCTTTTTTCGTCAGTTTTTGCGTTTTTGAAGAAGCATAGCCTGAGTTACGTGACTGAAAAAAGGTGAAAAATGGCGGAAAAAGAACAGTTTTTGGCCCGGC
>DATGWL010000208.1:0-4663 GCA_035299505.1 Saprospiraceae bacterium
GGCGGCACTATTTGAATCCGGAAACCGTTAAACAGTTTACCACCCGTTTCCCCGGAAGCAGTCGCCGGGGCATTGGGTTTGACATGAAAGAAACTGATCCCAAACAAACCGCCAACATGAGCGCATTGGCCGGACCCAACACCTTCGGGCATCTCGGATTTACCGGCATTTGTGCCTGGGCTGATCCGGATAAAGACCTGATTTTTATCTTTTTATCCAACCGCACCTACCCCATCATGGAAAACAACAAGTTGATGAATGGCGATTACCGACCCAAGTTGCAAGGGGTGGCGTATCGGGCGATCGTGAAGCAATAAAGTCATTATGGCAAAAACAGTTTCTATTCCGTTCATTACTTTTCAGGAGTTTCACACCCTTGAAGATGCTGAAATCCTCTTGGATTTATTAAAAAAACACAAAATCTACCATAAAGTAGAGGCGCCCAAACCCATCATGGATACAGTTATGGGCGGGAGTCCGGTTACGCCCAAATACTTTATCAAACTGTATGCAGATGATTTCAAAAAGGTAAATCTGCTGTTTGAATCAGAAACTTTCAAGGCACTTCAAGAGGGCAAAATCTCTACAGCAGGGCATTTTCTGGAAGAATACACCAATGAGGAGTTAAAAGAAGTGGTGAAAAAACCAGATGAATGGAGCCCCGAGTCGGCGGCTATGGCACGGCATTTATTACACTCCCGCGGTATAATGCTGGATGATTCCACGCTTGACGCACTTCGGGAAGAACGTATTAGCCAGATTGGACAACCCAAAAAAGGATCCTCTGGCTGGATTGTTGCCCTTTATATACTGAGTTTCGGTGGCATTTCCTTTTTCTTTCTTTCACTGGCGGCTTATATGGCTGTAGTTTGTATTTGTTTGGGTATGAGCCAATATTATTGGCGCGATATCACAACCGATCCTTACGGAAAACGTTTTTACACTTTCGACAGTGCCACAAGACTGCATGGAAAGGTCAATTTTGGGCTAACCATGGCCATGAATATCTTACTTCAGGTATGGTATTTTGTGTGGGGCTCCTAAGGTTGTCGATTGTCCTATCTTAGGGACGGGGTGACTGGCACACCCCGACCCTAAACGCTCTGCTTATGAACAATTTCATCGAAAAATTCATTCAGAAAAATCTTTCCATTGAACTGGGTTGCGCACCGGAAGCGGTGAGTCAGTACCGCATTGCCAAGGGTTTTTATTTGATCCTGATGACGGCAAGGCATATCCTTTCTGACACCATTTTAGCTGTTATTGGGGTAGTGATTGCCGGGCTGGGATTGAAGAGTTTTTTGTTGCCCAATAATTTCATAGACGGAGGCGTAACCGGCATTTCTCTGCTCACCGCCGAGGTAACAGGGTTGCCTTTGCCCATATTGATTGTAGTGCTCAACATTCCCTTCATGTTGTTGGCTTACCGGCATATCGGGCGCGGATTTGCACTGAAAAGCATGTTGGCCATTGCCGGCCTGGCATTGGCTGTATATGCCCTACCCTACCCGCTGATTACCACGGATAAACTGTTGATTGCTACGTTTGGCGGCTTTTTCCTGGGCGCCGGAATTGGTTTAGCCATTCGCGGAGGAGCTGTGCTGGATGGCACAGAAGTACTGGCCATATTCCTGAGCCGGAAATCCAGTTTGTCGGTGGGCGATATTATCCTGGTTTTCAACCTGATGATATTTGCCGTAGCAGCCTATTTACTGGGTTTTGAAACGGCCATGTATGCGGTGTTGACTTATCTGGCGGCGGCCAAAACCGTGGATTTCATCATAGAAGGGGTGGAAGAATATGTGAGCGTAACGGTGGTTTCGCCTCACCATGAAGAAATCCGAGCATTTATTACCCGGGAGCTGGGCATTGGCATTACGGTTTTCACCGGCAACCAGGGCTACGGCAAACGTGGCGAAACACAACATCAGGAAATCCTGTACACGGTGATTACCCGACTGGAAATCAGCCGTTTACAACATGCCATTGAAAAGATTGACCCACATGCCTTTGTAGTCATGGGCAACGTACGTGGCATTCGCGGCGGAGCGATTAAAAAGCGGGCTGTGGATTTGCATTGATTGTGCCAGGGAATTTGAGGCCTGTAAGGCTTCCAAAAACCTCACAGGCATGACCCAACTCACTTTGGCAAATAAATCAACGTAGCAGAATTTTCTTCCCGGAACAAACGCTGCGCAGCCTCGTGCATTTCCTGCGCTGTAATGCCGAGGTAGATATCCGTTTCTTCGTTCATCAGTTCTGCCCGGTCGAACAGTTCGTAATAAGCCAGGTTTTGGGCCTTATTGAGTACACTGGTTTCGGAGAACACCAGGGTGCTTTCAAAACGATGCTGGATTTTTTTCAGTTCCCGCTCGTCAATGGCCTCGTTTTTCAACTGGTGTAATTCTCCCCATACAGCTTCCAGGGCTTTTTCTATGGTAACGCCTTCAGAGGGACGACCTTCAATAACCAGCAATCCGGGATCCAGGTTGGCCGTCACGTAAGCATCTATAGTGGAGAACAGCTTTTGCTCCTTCAACAAGCGCCTGAATAAACGGGAGGAAGGCCCCAGGGCCAGTACATCGCTGAGCAAATCCACGGCATAAAAGTCATGATCCATACGCGCGGGTGTGCGGAAAGCCAGGTAGATAGCAGGCACAGGCACATCCGCCTTTACCACTTTACGGGCAGGCTTTTTCTGGGCTGGCTCCGGAGGCAGGTTGCGCACAGGCGTATTACCTGCGGGTATAGACCCGAACCATTTTTCCGCCAGGGCAAAAGCTTCCGCTTCATTTACCTTGCCGGCAATACTCAGCACGGCGTTGGAGGGATTGTACCAGTCGCGGAAGAAATGCCGCACATCTTCTATGTTGGCATTTTCCACATGCTCCGGCGTCAGCCCGATCACCGGCCAGCGATAAGGGTGTTTGTGGTACATCAACTCGGAAAGATGGTGCCAGTTGTCGCCGTAGGGTTCATTCAGGCAGGTTTCCTTAAACTCCTCTACCACTACCTTTCGCTGTACATCCAGTGATTTTTTGTTGATGCTGAGCGCTGCCATCCGGTCGCTTTCCAGGTAAAGCGCTGTTTCGAGGTTTTCAGCAGGTAATATTTCGTAAAAAGTGGTGTAATCGTTGGTAGTAAAGGCGTTGTTCTCACCGCCTGCCCGCTGCAACGGATCGTCGAAATCCGGCACGTTTTTGCTGCCGGCAAACATCAGATGCTCAAACAAGTGCGCAAATCCGGTTTTGTCGGGGTTTTCGTCGCGAGAACCAACATAATAACTCACATTCACAGCCACAAGCGGGGTGGAGTGGTCTTCGTGTACCAACACGCGCAATCCATTGGATAAAGTACGACGGGAAAATTCAACCATAGTATGTTTGCAATAAGCTGGGGCAAAGGTCTGAAAAGTATTGGAAGTGGGTGTTTGTTTCCTGCTGTTTCCTACTGACGGGGTGACTGGCAGTCACCCCGTCAGTAAGAAACAGCAGGAAACAAGCCAAAACAATCCGTCTCTTTGCTTTTGTATAACAACCAACACATTTCTAAAAACCGGATTAATCCGCATCTTTGCGGCCGTTTACTATCAACGTATTACCAAAGCATGAAGAAACTTCTGATTCTCCCCCTGTTTTTGTGCGTGGCCTATCTGGCACAGGCACAAGCCAAATTCACTGTTGCTGATCAAAAATTTGTTGCTCCGGTAGAAGTAACCTTTACCAATACCACTCCAACCTCCAAAAAGCCAGTAACCTTTGCCTGGGATTTCGGCGATGGCGCTACTTCTACGGAAGCAAGTCCAAAGCACCGTTATACTCATTCCGGCAATTATACTGTTACCCTTACCGCCACCAAAGGCAAAAAAGTTACCAAGTTTAAAAAGATGATTCAAGTAACTGCACCGGAACGTTGTCTGGTTGAAATCGAAACCGACTTCGGTACCATGACCGTGGAACTGTACAACTCCACGCCAAAACACCGCGATAATTTCATCAAACTGGCCGAAGAAGGCTACTACGATGGCACCCTGTTCCACCGTGTGATTCAGGGTTTTATGATCCAGGGCGGCGATCCTGATTCCAAAAATGCTCCCGCAGGCAAAATGCTGGGCATGGGCGGACCAAGCTACCAGATTCCGGCCGAATTTGTAGACTCCCTTTGCCATATCAAAGGCGCGCTGGCGGCTGCCCGTACCAACAACCCGGAGAAAAAATCTTCCGGTTCACAGTTCTACATCGTTCAGGGCGCCCCTGTTCAGGAATCAACCCTGAACCAGGTGGAATCCATGCGCCGCTTCCACTACACCCCGGAACAACGCGCTGCTTACCTCGAACGCGGTGGCACCCCTCACCTCGATCGCGAATACACGGTATTCGGACAAGTGATCAAAGGATATGAAGTGATCGACAAGATCGCAGCGGTTGAAAAAGCGCCTGGCGACCGTCCGAAAACTGATGTGAAGATGAAAATCAAGGTTATTAAGTAAGCTTGATTCCACATCATTAGACTTGTTGCGATCGGGGCGTTTGTGCGAGGTGGCAACAAATTTTGTTTTAGACAAGGCAAAATTTGCAGTCGAATGCGGGCAATTCGATGTCCCGAGTACTCGGGATAACGCAGTATAAAAGAAAATTTGGCCGCATCGCGCAAACAGTACCCT
>DATGWL010000209.1:0-50905 GCA_035299505.1 Saprospiraceae bacterium
AATGACCCTAATGACTAATAAATGACCCTAATGACTAATAAATGACCCTAATGACTAATAAATGACCCTAATGACTAATAAATGACCTTAATGACTAATAAATGACCCACATTCGCTCCTGGCTGACTCACCCCGTTGGCATTGCGCCGCTGGCCACCCTGAGGGTGGTGCTGGGGGCTATGCTGGTGTTCAGCACGGTGCGGTTTATGGCTCTGGGCTGGGTGGATGATCATTACCTGTGTCCGGATTTCCATTTCAAGTATTACGGATTTGAATGGGTGGAGCCGCTGCCTGGATGGGGCATGTACGGTATGCATATACTGCTGATCATCAGCTCGTTGTGTGTCATGTTGGGACTGTATTACCGCCTTGCTGCAGTAATGCAGTTTCTGCTTTTTACGTATACAGAACTGATTGATCTGACTTACTACCTGAACCACTATTATTTTGTCAGTTTGATCTGTCTGCTGCTCATAGTGGTTCCGGCCAACCGGGCATATTCCCTTGATGTGTGGCGCAATCCCTCCCTGCTGCTGGAAAAAGTGCCCCGCTGGACCATCTTCATCTTTCAGCTTCAACTCGGTATTGTTTATTTCTATGCAGGCATATGGAAAATCAATTACGATTGGCTTATCAACGCCCTCCCGCTGCGCATCTGGGTGCCAGCCAACGACCAGATTCCAGTAATTGGCTGGTTGTTTAAAGCCCCCGCAACCCCCTGGCTTTTTGCCTGGATAGGCATGCTGTACGATGTGAGCATTGTGTTCTGGCTCGCCTGGGCGCGCACCCGCGTATGGGCGTACCTGACCGTTATTGTTTTCCACACCCTCACGGGACTCATGTTTCAGATTGGCGTGTTTCCGCTAGTGATGATCGGTGCTACATTGATTTTTTTCTCTGAACAATGGCATGTGAGACGATGGAACGATGGACGATGGACGATGATACGACGGGCGCTGCGTCCGGTCTTTCGCTCAAATGCCATGAACAACGCAAATCGTTCCATCGTCCATCGTTCATCGTTCCCCATCGTCCATCGTTCATCGTTCATCGTTCCATCGTTCCTCTTCCTCTTCTTCGCTTTCCAGCTGCTTTTCCCCTGGCGGTATTTGGTGTATCCGGGCAATATTTTCTGGACAGAAGAAGGTTACCGTTTTTGCTTCCGGGTAATGTTGATGGAAAAGGCCGGTACCGCCACTTTTTTTGTCAAAGATGCCCGAACAGGACGTGAGGGGGAGGTGGTGAACAGCGATTTTTTGAATGCACACCAGGAAAAACAAATGGCTATGCAACCGGACATGATCCTGCAGTTTGCCCATTTTTTACAACAACACTACGAAAAACAAGGACTTGCCAACCCATCAGTGCGTGCAGAAGTGTACGTTACCCTGAACGGCCGGCCAAGTCAACTGTTGATTGACCCACAAGTTGATCTGACTAAAATCCGCGACGGTTGGTCGCACAAAACATGGATAACCGAATATTCTGCTCAATGAATGATCGCCGCTTTTTAACGGCTTGTCTGATGGCGCTAACTGCACTGACTTTTGCGCAGCCTACCGACACCACCCGAAATGCGGAGTTACGCGAGGTAACCATCAAAGCTGCACAGGAACAAACCATGGGTATGGGAAAACTGCGTGCGGTAGAGGGGGTGATTATTTATGAAGGTAAAAAAAGCGAGGTGGTGAGTCTTCGTGATATCACAGCCAATTTGTCTACCAACAATGCCCGGCAGGTATTCAGCCGGGTGGCCGGATTGAATATCTGGGAAAGCGATGGCGCGGGCCTGCAACTCGGCATCGGCGGACGAGGATTGAGTCCCAACCGGACCAGTAATTTCAATACACGGCAAAACGGATACGATATCAGCGCCGATGCGCTGGGTTATCCGGAAAGCTATTACACCCCGCCTACCGAAAGTTTACAGCGTATAGAGGTGGTGCGCGGGGCGGCATCGCTGCAATACGGCACTCAGTTTGGCGGCATGCTGAATTTTGTGATGCATCAGCCACAGGAACGGCAGCCCTTTCAGTTTACCTCCAGGCAAACCCTGGGCTCCTGGGGCTTTTTCGGGTCGTATAACGCCCTGAGCGGCAGCGTGGGCAAGGTGAATTACTTCGGCTTTTTTCAACACAAACGCGGCAATGGCTGGCGTCCCAATTCCGGCTTCGAGCTCAACAACGGCTATGTGGATGTGCACTGGGATCTCTCGGAACGCCTTGAACTGGGCATTGAGTTGACCAAGATGAGCTACCTGGCCCAGCAACCGGGCGGACTCACCGATACCCAGTTTGAGCGTGACCCACGGCAATCCCTGCGCGCGCGCAACTGGTTCAGGGTAGACTGGAATCTGGGCTGCGTTCATGCGGAATACAAGCTTTCCGAGCGCACCCGGATTAGCAACCGCACTTTCGCACTGATGGCCTCCCGGGAATCGCTGGGCAACCTCTCGCCGGCCAATAATGTAGATTTTGGGCAAAACCGCGACCTGATCAGCGGCGCCTTTGAGAATATTGGCAACGAAACCAGGCTGCTGCACCGTTACGAAACAGGCGGTTTCAAAAACGCCCTGGCACTTGGCGCCCGACTCTACCGGGGCTATACCACGGCCCGCCAGGGCGAAGCCAACAATGGCCAGGGACCTGATTTTCAATACCTTAATCCGGATAATGTGGAGAAATCGGACTTCCGTTTTCCCAATTATAACTATGCTGTTTTTGCAGAAAATATCTTTTGGGTTTCTCCGAATTTCAGCCTCACACCGGGTGTTCGTTTTGAAAACATACAAACGTTTGCCGACGGTTATTACCAGCAACGTGTGTACGATTTTGCCGGCAATTTGATTTCCGAAAGCCGGGAAACGGAAGAGCTCTCCCGCAAACGCTCCTTTGTACTGTTTGGCCTGGGCGCCAGCTGGAAAACCAGTCGCAACCTGGAGTTGTATGCCAATGTATCGCAGAACTATCGCGCCATCAACTTCACCGATCTTCGTATCGACAACCCCAACGGCCGGGTGGACCCTAATATCCGCGATGAACGCGGGTACACCGCCGATCTGGGTTTGCGCACCCGCAGGAATACCTGGTGGTATGCCGATGTAACCGCTTTTTATCTGGGTTACAACGACCGCATCGGGCAGTTGCTTAAATCCGATCAGCCGCCTTTGTACAACGATTACCGCCTGCGCACCAACATCGCCGATGCACGCAACGTGGGCGTGGAAGCCTTTGCCGAGGCCAATATCTGGCACCTTTGGGCTCCGAAAGACAGCCTGCGTCGTCTAACAGTGTTCGTGAATGCCTCCGTAATTGATGCCCGCTACATCAATACCGACGATGCCAGTATTCGCAACCGCAGGGTGGAACTGGTGCCACCCATGACCTTCCGCACGGGTATCAGCTGGGCGCAGGGTCGGTTTCGGAGCAGTTTCAACTGGGCATACACGGCGGAACATTTTACAGATGCCACCAATGCCCGGCGCACCTCATCTGCGGTGAATGGCATCATTCCGGCGTATATGGTTGCAGATTTTTCCATGGGCTGGTCGTGGCGTTGCCTCCTTGTGGAAGCCAGTTGCAACAACCTGTTTGATGCCCGTTATTTCACCAGAAGAGCGGATGCTTACCCCGGTCCGGGGATTATCCCTGCGGATGGCCGGGGGTGGTTTGTGACGCTTGGGCTGAGGTTGTGATTATTCAGACCCTTCACTATGCTCAGGGTAACGAAGTTGGGCATGGTGAACTGTAGCTTAACCTATTGCGCCAACAAAATCCTGGCGTACGCTTCCACCTGGCAATACTATTGCACTAACGATGCCTTGTCACCCTGAGCGCAGCGAAGGGTCTGGATTCGGCGAACACTCAGACCCTTCGCTATGCTCAGGGTGACAAAGTTGGGCATGGTGAACCATAGCTTAACCTATTGCGCCAACAAAATCCTGGCATACGCTTCCACCTGGCAATACTATTGCACTAACGATGCATTGTCACCCTGAGCGCAGCGAAGGGTCTGGATTCGACACTCATTCAGACCTTTTATCTAAACTTGGTTGCCAATAAGATTCCCCAACCTATAAAACAGGTAAATCCCCCTTAGCTATTTCAGCAGGATCATTTAAAAACCGCCACTCAGGGTTAAAAGAGTTGATCAATGCAACCTTTTTATCTCTGGTCCATTTTTTTATTTCTTTCTCTCTGCCAATAGCGGCTTGTATGTATTGATACCATTCACAATAAATCAAGTTGTAGCAAAAGAACTTGCCAGCAAATGTTTTCCGGTCATTCATGTTATCATGAAGATGTTCTTGGAGTCGCCTATCTAAATCATTGGTTACTCCAACATAAAGCACTGTTTTTCTGGGGTTTGTTGTAATGTAAAGAAAATAGCTGTGATGTCTCATTTGAGTAGCTGGGAGTTTGTATTCAGACCCTTCGCTGCGCTCAGGGTGACAAGGCATAGTAGTAGCAATAGTTCAGCAAAGTGAATGCGCTTACCAAGCCTTTTTCTATACTTTGGGCTAATATTTGGCTCAAACTGCCCAATTTTTTCACCCTGAGTGCAGCGAAGGGTCTGATTTTTTATTGCAATTACTTTTCAAATTTAATCCCAAAAACTAACAAATCAAAATTCAATAAAGAAAATACTAGTCCCCAGGCCTTGAAACTCCACTACCTTAGCCTCATGGCGCTAATCCCCAAACTGATTCCCATTGCCGGGATACTATGCACCGGCATGCTGCTGGGTTTGCTGGACAACACACTGGTTTCAGGCTGGCTCGTGCTGTTTGCTGCCTTTTTGCTTTTTCTGTTGTTCTTTGGACTCTACAAATGGCTTACTGGTTTTGCCGATGTATGGATTAGCGCCAGCTCATCGGCGATCGTGCTTTTTCTGGCCTTTTACGGAAACGCAAACCTGTCTTTTTCTCAAAAATATATCACCTTGCCTATAAGCTCCCATGGATGCCGGGACTGCAGCAAACCTGACTCCGCTGCGCACCGCCCATACGTAGTGGTCCATTATAAGGGCAAAAATGTGGAATTGGCCTGTGCCAGTCAGGCACTCGCGGAACAGTCAGACAGTTGCAGGGTTAGCCTGAGCAAGGGCCTTTTGGGGCTTGAATTCATGGAAAAATGGCAGGTCAAGTAAATCATATGCTTAACAAACCAATGCTTCGTCAGCAAATGCTGGCCGCACGGGCTGCCATGCCAGCCGCGGAAAAAACCCTGCTGGACCAGGTCATTTGCAACCAACTCTGGGCCTGGACCCTGGAGCATCAACCCGGCGTGGTGCATACCTACCTGCCCATGGGCGATGAAGTGGATGTGCGTCCGTTCATTCAACAGGCACTTCAGGCAGGCATCACCGTCGTAGCGCCAAAATCGCTCAAAGGGCGGCAACTAGAGCACCTCGTCCTGCGATCTTTGGATGATTTGGAGCCTGGCATTTTTGGCACCTCGCACCCTGCGGGCGGGCAGGTGTACACGGGTGTGTACGACCTGTTTGTGGTGCCCGGATTGGCGTTCGATATCCAGGGCAATCGACTGGGATATGGGGCAGGGTACTATGATTTATTTCTCGGCAACCAACCACGTGGATATAAAGTTGGCGTTTGTTATCCGTTTCAAATAGTGACAGCATTGCCAACAGAGTCGCACGACGTACCTTTAGATGCGGTTTGGTGCGGTCAGGCTGACCCGTTTAAATCCGTGATCTAACATCTAAATCAAAACTATTATGCTAAAATCAATTTATTCTGCCTTGTCTATCCTTGTTTGCGGGATACTTTGTCTGATGCTATCCGGCCCGGTTATGGCACAAAACCCCAAAAACCCGGCCAAGGCGCCGGCCATGGAAAGCACCGTCTATTGTCACCAGGTGGCAGAGACGTATGGGAAAGAACTACAAGAAAAAGCCAACAAGGAATGTAAAACCATGAGCCCTTGTATGCCTTGTACGGACCACGATACAGGAACCAAAACCTGTAAGCAGCTCACTGTATTTCCCAACAAAGAATCCATGTGCCACGACTCCATCAGGCCGGTTGCGGGATTTAAAAAAACGGCTTGTATGGGCAAGTGCCCAACCTATACCGTAACCATTTTTGCCAACGGAACCATACAGTGGGAAGGCATTGCGCACACCCATCCACTTGGCAAAAAGAGTGGAAAAATAAATCCGGACATGCTGGAAGCCCTTCGGGAAAAGGCGCGCAGTATCGACTTTTTGCAACTCAATGATATGTATCCGGCAGATCCCATTGCGGATGCCTCGGTCACCGTGGTATTTCTCGAACTTGATGGAAAGTACAAACAGGTAGGAGAAATATTTGGCGCTCCCAAAGGCTTGAAGGAGTTGCACAAGATGTTTGAAGACCTCATCAAAAAGCAAGGCTGGAACAAGGCCTCTCCGATGAAGAAAAAACTGGACGGTAAGCCAAAGAGTACTGCACCGGGAGCGAAAAATTAATGCTCCAGTTATGGAATAGCCGAAAAATTGACATCGCCAATCTTTTTGCCTTTAAACTCATAGGTTCCACAAGAGACGGGAAAACTATGGGATATAATGATTTTTTCCGGAACTGGCGACGAAAACGGGTCTAAGGTATTCAGGAATACATGGTTGGCAGGGATGAAACGCCAGGATTTGCCATTGGGCAATTCTGAGGTATAGTATCTGCCTGTCCTTGCATTGGAATAGAAAAAAATAAGCCTAACAAAATGATATAAAAATCTTGATCATGTCAGAGAAAATTAAGTCGAACATTCCGGAATGATACTAATGACCCGAATTTCCTGAAAGTCTCTTCTATTGTATTGGATAACCATAAACTAACATTCGGGCATCAAAATTATTACTAACAACCCACTACGTGAACTGGAAAAAGCGGACTTGACAAAAACCCGACAAGTATTTTCACATGCCTCTGTTTAATCTTATTCGCTTTGCTGTAGTCAAATTGCGTAAACATATATGTTATGCGCCTATTCCTCCTTTCCCTCTCCTTCTCTGCTTCCATACTCTCCGCTCAACCCAAATTGTACATCCACTTCGTTTCCCACAACGAACCGAACGACAACCTGCAGCTTCCCCTGAATTACCAGAAAGCCAAGGCCAATGTGTTGCAAATGGCCAATCTGATCAACAATGCCAATCTGAAATGGAACCTGCAAACCTGCGACGGATTCGTACTGGGCGCCCTGAAAGATGAAGCCACTACCGGCTCCAATATTTTTGAACTATTGAATGACGCCCCATTCAACGATAATATCCAAATTGATCCGCGATCTAAAAACAGCGGCGGACGCAATATTGCCGATTTGTACCACCTCCTCGATTCCTGTGGAGCAAATCCCAGCACCCACCTGGGTGGCTGTATTTATTACACCACCAATCCTAATATCCAACCCATCGACTGGGAACAATACCGCAACCCGGTGATTGGCAATATTTACGGCAACAGCTGGCAATGCAGCATCATCACCGGCGCCGGAAGTTATCCGCCGCATTCCAACGATTTGAACGATTTCGGCGTGTTCAAGCCCGATACGCCTAATAATTTTTACCACCACAACCCCGACAAAAATCTCTGGTGCCTGGGCACCGGTTGCGCTCCCGTACTAGATTCGCTGTCGGATGCGCAAGCTATCATAGACCTCATTCAGGCGCAGGCAGATAGCATTCAACAGGGCTATTGGCCTTCAGATCGGTTTTACATTACCCGCATCATGACCAACCAGCGGGAATATGGTCCGCTGTTTTTTCAAAAAGTAAAAATGGTCATAGACTCACTGTCCATCATTTCACCACAACACTTGCAATGGGCCACCATTGGCGAATCCTTTGAAGCCTTTCAGGCCTGGCAGGAACAAACCAATCTTGATCACAGCATGTGGCGTTGCGGCGAGGTCAACACCAGTGCTGCCAAAGCCCCCTTTTCACCAGCATTTGCATTTTGGCCCAACCCTGCCGCCAGCCAGCTACAGATTCAGCCCGCTGACACGGAACCGCATCAAGTACAAATTCAGAATCTGCTCGGTCAAACTGTTCTGGAGCAGTCTTGTCAATCCGGCTGCACCCTGGATATTTCCAGGTATCCCGCAGGTGTTTACCTATTGATATTAGATCAAAAACAAGTCCGGAAATGGGTGAAAGACGGGTATTAAAGCGAAGCTCCCTTCGCCAAACCTTCCAGCTGCATCAGGTGGCGACGGATGTGCATAGCCAGAAAATACAGGTACTCATAGACGTCAATTTTCCCCAGGTCGTTGACGGTCATGGTGGTTTTGTATAAAATACCGGCGCCCTGACTGAGTTGATCCAGCCAATCCAGGCATTCTGCCAATTGTTCTTTCATGCGCGCGCGCACCGCTGCTCTCGGGGCGCCTGTGGGCTCCATGTGTTCGGGGCGAGTCCAGATAAAAGTACCCAGAGTGCCTACTTCTTCCAGCTTTTCCCGGTGAAAAACATACTGACTGGCTGCTTCCTCCAGATCCTGTTTTTCCAGCAAATGCAGCGATTTAAGGGCTCCTTTCCGGATCAGGATGAGCAGAAAATGATTGGTGAGGGTAATATGCTCCAGGATTTCTGCTGCGGTCCAGCTCCCGGGCCTGGGGCGGGAGCCAAGTACATGCTCCGGCGCATCAAACCACGTATCGGCGGCCTGAAACTGTGCGATCAGGGTAGCCCTGATTTCGGCAATGAGGTGATGGATATTTGCTGAGCCCATTGGGTGATAACCAACTTCCCCTGGAAACAGTTCCCCGCCCCCGTACAATCCCCTGTTTTATGCACGGCCGTGTTTTCACGCTGGCCTGGCTCATTGCGTTGTCTGAACCTTTGCAAAACTTTCTTTCACAACCAAACAATCTTATCATGAGCAACAAAACCAAATCCATTTTGCAATGGACCCTCGCCGGACTCATTGGAATGATCTTTCTGGGAAGCGCCATCAACAAATTTATTGGCTCTGAAGAAACGGTGCAAATGGCGGCCGGTATTGGCCTTACCCTATCCACGCTCAAAATCCTCGGAGCCGTGGAATTAATTTCCATCATACTATTCCTTATACCCAGAACAGGCATTTTGGGCACTATGCTACTCACTGCCTACATGGGCGGCGCCATTTTCGCACATCTGGGCAACGGTCACCCCATCCTTTCAGCTGTCATCATTCAGGCTTTGCTTTGGATAGCTGCAGTAGTTAGATTTCCAGCATTAACGCAAACCCTGAAAGGAGTATAATTCCTCTCCTAACACTTTAAACCTGTGAATAATTGTAAAAATCGGTTAACGGCCTGCAAACCGGATATTTGATCCGAGGAAATCTGCCTGATGCCTGTACTTTCGTCCCCGTTTACCAAACAAACTGATTTTTTTACCAATTCAATGAAAAACATCATGAAACAACCCTTGCAGCTAGCCCTCGTACTCTTCCTGGCATTTATTGCTCAAACAGCATCAGCCCAAAAAGACTGGCGCTGGGAACAACACGGCGTAGGCTTCAGCGCTCCTTCCAACCTGCGCGTTACCTCCAATAATGCCAGCGAATTCACCGCCGAAGGAAGCGACCTGCTGCTGTCCATTTACGTGGAACAAGATGGCGAAGTAACCAAAGAGACCCTGGCTGAAGCACTCGTAGCAGCCGCCAAAGAACTCCAGTACGATGAAATCAGCGATGCCGACGAACTCGAAATCGACGATTTTGAAGGTTATTATGTAGAAGGCACCAAAGATGGTGTGGGCGCATTTATCATCACACTGCTCGATAAAAAAAGCAGCACCAACCTCGTAGTCATTATTGCCTTCACTACAGATGGCGCCCGGGATAAAGCCATTGACATTGCTGATTCATTTTATGCCTTTGATTGAGGATATTTAGGGGACATTGGGGTCATTTTGAGGTCATTTAGAGGTCATTTAGAGGTCATTTTTGAGGTCATTTAAGGGCTATTTTTTAGAGTCATTTTAGGTGCTCTTTAATGACCCCAAAACGACCCAAATGCCCCCTAAATGACCCCTAAATGACCTCTTAATGACCCCAAAACGACCCAAATGACCCCTAAATGACCCCTAAATGACCCCTAAATGACCTCAAAATGACCCCTAAATGACCCCTAATACCCCAAAATAACCCCTAAAAATCCACTCACTCTCTACCACCCTGTTCCAGCCTTTTGAGGTTTTCGCGGAACAGTTCCGTATTGGGGTCGTTGGATTTTTCAGCTAACTCAACTGCTTTTTGACAGGCCTTGATCGCATTTTTGGTGGAGCCATTGATAGAAAGCGCTTCTCCATAGCTGTCAAAAGCATTTGCCGATGCGGGGAACAGCTGCGTATTGCACCAAAAAATAAGCTCAGCCGTTTTGGGCTTGTCCAGTCCCATTAAATAGTCATATCCGGCCATATTGATATCCATCTCTGTCATCAAACCTGCATCCACACAGGCTTTGAACAGGGCCAATACTTCCGCGTCGTTTTTACCTTTGGGGTATTGTGACAGCGCATCAAAAAGCGGCCCGGCCAGTGCCATATCCCGCTCCTGATTTTGCCGGCGATATTGCGCTGCAGCCTCTTTTGCCAACTCCATAGCCTTATCAAGGGCTTCTTCGCCGGGCACTTTGACCTCTGGAATAACCCCAACGCCTTCCCAATTGGTTTGGGTAACCGGATTGATGGCACGCCCACCCGGAATAAATATCCCCAGCTGCTCATTCACCGGAACCATACCGCCCGGATTAGCTCCGCCACCGGTGGTTTCACCTACCAGTGTAGCCCGCTTGCGGGACTGCATATTGTATGAAAACTCCTCAGCGCCGGAAAAGGTATAGTTGCTGGTGAGAATGAACAACGGCACTTCCGGCATTTTCACACCGCCTACCTGATCCAGCGTCCAGAATTCTTCCGTACGATTGCCTTCCCTGAAGTAAAGGCTGTTCAGGTGCACTTTTTTGTCAAAAAAATAGCTGCACAGGTATTGCACCATGGCCGGATTGCCTCCGCCGTTATGGCGCAGGTCAATAATGATGGCATCTGAACTGGCCAGCAGCCCCATACAATGGTCTGCCATAGGCTTGCCCTCCACCGGAGGTGCAAATCCGCGCAGGTCAAGATACCCAATGTTATCGGGGTACATTTTCACCTCTGTAAAACCCGCAGTCCCTCCCCTCCGGTTGTCCAAAAAAGATGTGAGCGGATCAGCCCTTCGCCCCCCCGCGCCAGCAGTCCGAACCCGGATGTGCTTGTCGTGCGTAATGGACTGCAGCTCTGTAGTCAGTAAAGCTGCAAACGATTTGAGGTCGTTCGATGCATCAAATGCTCCGGCTTTGAGCCGGGCTTCAAGGTGTTCAGCAGTAGTTTTGGCTACTTCCGGAAACACATACTGTTGCTGCAAAAGTTCGCCTATCTGATGAACACTTTGTTGTTTGAATTCGGCGCTGAGCGTTTGTGCCTGGAGCGGGGCGCAGCAAAGCAGTATACCCAGGGTTAAACAGGAAATTTGTTGGATCATAGCAAATTAGTTTAGTGAAAAACCCTTGGAGTCCTGCTGCGTTGAAAAGGTTACAGAAGAAGTAGCCTTTCTTTAATCGGGTAGCACCTTACCCCCCATCACTTCCTGCTGTTTGGCAATACTTTCCTGATGCACCGCCGACAGGAATTTTTCCACAAAAGCCTGACTCAAACCACGTTTATCGCCCTGCTCAAACCCTTTTTCCAATATCTCATTCCATCGCACGCTTTGCAGGATAGAAATATGATTGCGCTGCTTGTACCGGCCAATATCCTGCGCAATCCGCATACGCCTCGCCAGCAGGTTGAATAATTCCATGTCCACCTCATCAATCTTGTGTCGCAGGTTTTCAATGTGTTCCAGAAAATCCTGGTCGTCACTCGTTTCCCGGCGCAATACCAGTTGTTGTATCATTGCCTGATAGATTTCCGGTGTAATCTGTTGTTTGGCATCACTCAAGGCCTCATCCGGCCTCGGATGCACCTCGGTCATAAGCCCATCGTAGTTCAGGTCCATGGCCTGCTGGGCCACCTCCCGCAAATCTTCCCGATTGCCACAGATGTGCGAGTTGTCGCAAATCAGGGGCACATCCGGCATCCTTCGCCGCAGTTCAATGGGCAGCTCCCAATAAGGAGCATTCCTGAAGCGTGATTTGGCATACGCCGAAAAACCCCTGTGTATGGCGCCAATCCGGGTCACCCCGGCATTAGCCACCCGTTCTATGGCGCCCAGCCAAAGCTCAAGGTCCGGATTCACCGGGTTCTTGATCAGCACAGGAACATCCACTCCCTTCAGCGCATCTGCAATCTCCTGCACTGAAAACGGATTGACCGTAGAGCGGGCGCCTATCCAGAGCACATCTACGCCGTGCTTCAGGGCTTCATACACCTGATTGCTATTGGCAACTTCTATGGTGGTAGGCAGTCCGGTTTCCTGTTTTACCCGTCGCAACCAGGGCAGGGCGCCGGCCCCTACCCCTTCGAAGGCGCCCGGACGCGTACGCGGCTTCCAAACGCCGGCTCTGAACAATTGAACGCCTGCGTGTTTCAGGCCATGGGCTGTTTGCAGCACCTGTTCTTCGGTTTCTGCCGAACAAGGTCCGGCTATCAAAAATGGGCGGTTATCTTTTCTCTGGAACATAATCTTTCAATATTAAAAAACGCGATTATTCAGGCTGGATCCAATATTCTTTTGATCTCATTAGCCTGTTTTATTAAGCTGTGAAAAGTGGAAAAATCGTTTTTAATCAACAAGGTGCGAAACCTGCTCACCGTATTAATGTAGGTGTCCAGCACATCCAGTATATGGTCCCGGTTTTGTTGAAAAATGGGAATCCAGGTGTCCGGATGACTCTTGGCCAACCGAACAGTACTGTTGAAACCACTGCTGGCCAGTTCAAAAATCTGCGCCTCATCCTGCTCTTTTTCCAGCACGGTCAAAGCCAGGGCAAAGGAGGCTATGTGCGAAATATGACTCACATACGCCACGTGCAGGTCGTGCGCCTGCGCATCCAGGTATGTCAGGTGCATGTGCAGGCTGGCATATAGATTTTCAACCAAAGCCAGCGCATCGGGGTCAGAGTCCTCTACATTGGTCAATACGCAGCATTTACCCTTAAAAAGGTTGTTTTGGGCAGCTGTCGGACCGCTGTATTCGGTTCCGGCCATAGGGTGTGTGGCCACAAAGCGCCGGCGAAGTGCATGATGCTCCACCGCAGCCAGCGCCGCAGCCTTGGTAGATCCTACATCCATCAGCACCTGATCAGGATGCATTAAATCCAGCACCATGGGCAATACCCGGGCTAAATGATCTACCGGAATAGCCACCACAATCAGGTTACTGTTTGCTACGGCTTCCTCAAGGGGTAATACCCGATCTACCAGGCCGGCTTCCAGAGCCTGAGCGGCATGAACCGGATTGGTTTCTACGCCAACAACATGCCCGACAAACCCATTTCGGCGCAAATCCAGCGCCATAGAGCCACCAATCAATCCGGGTCCGATAACTGTGAGTTGCATGAGTTAGCTTATTGTAGTCTGTGAAGTGCTTCGCGGAGTTGTGCTACCGGACTGCAGAGGGAAACCCTGACATAGGAGCGCCCGGCCTCTCCGAAAATACCACCCGGCGTAATGAACAGGTGATACCGCTGCAACAGGTCATCGCTCATGGCATAACCATCAGTATACTGCTCCGGTATTCCGGCCCACACAAACATGCCTTGCTGATGGGAATCAAAAGAGCAGCCCAGCTGCCGAAGCAGTGCAAAGGCTTCTTGCTGGCGTTCAGCGTAAGTTTCGTTGAGCCGGGCATACCAGTTATCCGGCGCCTGCAACGCTGCAATGGCCGCCTGTTGTACCGGTAAAAACTGTCCTGAATCCATATTACTCTTGAAACGCAACACCGACTGCAGGTATTGAGCATGTCCGGCCAGCATACCCACCCGCCATCCGGCCATATTGTGCGATTTGGACAGGGAGTTTAGCTCCAGGGCCACTTCCAGTGCTCCAGCTTCAGACAGAATGCTTCTGGGATGCCTGTTGAGGATAAAACTGTACGGATTATCATGTACGATGAGGATGTTGTTTCTACGACCAAAATCAATCAGCCTGCGGAAGGTATCCGCGGCAGCTGTTGCGCCCGTGGGCATGTGCGGGTAATTGATCCACATGATTTTTACCCGCGACAGATCCGTTTGTTCCAGGGCCTCCAAATCCGGCTGCCATTGACGGGATTCGAGCAGGTTGTATGCGCGCGCCTCCGCACCGGCAAGCAGGGTGGCAGCCCGGTAGGTGGGATATCCCGGATTAGGAATCAGGGCTACATCGCCCGGCTCGAGAAAGGTAAAGGCAATGTGTGCAATGCCTTCCTTGGAGCCAATCAGGGGCAAAATCTGATGCTCGGGATCAAGTGTGCACTGATAATGCCGGGCGTACCAGTTGGCCCAGGCCTTGCGCAAGGCCGGCAGTCCGGTGTACGACTGATAACCATGCGCGGCGGCCGATTGCGCGCTGTCGTTCAGGGCATCTACCACATCAGGGTGCGGCGGCTGGTCTGGCGATCCGATGCCCAGATTAAGCACCGGTTTGCCTTCTTGTCGCATCCGGGTAATTTCGCGCAATTTGGCGGCGAAATAGTATTCAGAAACCAGGTTTAGTCTATTGGCTGTTGCAATCATCATAGGTCAAGAATTTTCAGTTAAACATGGAACCACTCCGGTAAACGCCCAGGATTTGCAGGTCGCCGGCCAGGTTTGACAAGGATTGAAGCAGGGCATGAATGCGCTCGGGCAAACAAGTGAAATCAGCGTAGAAATGATATTCCCAGGGTTTTCCGAGCAGCGGGACAGATTGAATTTTACTCAGATTGGCGTTTTCGGCAGCCATCAGACCGAGTATACGCGCCAGGCTGCCGGGCTCATTGGCCAGGGTGAAAGAGAGCGATACTTTATTGGCAGCAGGCACAGGAGCAGCCTCCGGGCGACGCTGCAAGGCCAGAAAGCGGGTGTAGTTTTCCGGAACGGTTTCAATGGCAGGCGCCAGAATCTGCAAACCATATAATTCTGCCGCCCGTTCACTGGCAATAGCCCCAATGGCGGTTGACCTGTTTCTGGCCACAAAAGCGGCGCTTTCCGCAGTATCCTCAGAGGCCACCAGCCGGATATGCGGATAACGGTTGAAAAATTCTGCACACTGCGCCAGGGCCATGGGATGTGAATGCACCTCCTGTACATCTTCCAGTGTGGCGCCTGGTAAAGTCAGCAGATTTTGACGAATAGGCAGGTATACCTCGCCAACGATGGCCAACTGACTGTTTTGCAGCAGGGCGTAATTGCCCAAAATGCTGCCTGCAATACTGTTCTCAATAGCCAACACCGCTCCATCGGCATGTGCAGAGGATGCCATTATGCCGAAGAGTTCCGGAAATGACAAGGCTGGTACCACCTCAATCTGGCAACCGAAGAACTGACGGGCAGCAATTTCATGAAACGCCCCCTGAACGCCTTGAATGACGATTTTTTGCATAAAATAAAAAAGGGGAGCTCCTGTATCAGGAACTCCCCTTATGCGTTGATTTTGAATGTTTTAATCAGGTATCAACATGCGGTGGCAGTTCCTTTTTTTGTTTCCAAAAAAGAAATAGAAAAAGTAAAAGCCAAAAAAGGAAACGAGTTGATTCCGCATGTATTAGTGTACTATGACGGTGCAAACATAAGGGCTTTTCAGAATAGTGCAAGAAAAAAATGGAAAATAGCCTGGACAAGCATTTTTCAGGTTTACGCTAGCAGGAACTAAGTTGGTTCACCACTAATCTACTTTCACAATCACTTTATACTTGTCGTACTGTCCATAATCCTCACACTGGATGCCTTCGGTATTGACGAAGGTGACGGTTTTGTTTCCAAAGGAATGGAAATAATGCAGTCCAGCCGGTGCGCTATTGGTTTCAAGGGTCAATATGGTATCCAGGCCGGACGAATTACTTATTTCAAAGGTGGCCTTTACAGCTCCTTCCCAAAGACAATCGGTGTTGCAGGGGCAACGCTCCTCTTTTGCACCGATGAAGCATACTGTTAGATCATGATCTGCAAAATAGGCACAGTCCTGCCAGGGGATAACAGCAGTGGAGCCGTTGACATCTCTGGTGATACGCAAAGGGTCGTTGTCTTCACAGGCCATAAAAGCCAGCAGAACAAACAGGTAAGGGAACAAAAAAATAGGTTTCATAGTCAGATCGGTTGATGATTAAATTTGGACAAATATAACGAAAAAATGCCGTTTTTCCAAAACAGACTTTCTGCGAAAGTGGTTTGGGAGCAGAAAGTCAAATAAATCATCTGTTTAACACCAACTTGACTGCCTTATTTCAGGATGATCAATAATACAGGTGATATAAACCGATTGCCATGGCGGGAATTTGGATATTTATTCCAAAAGAATAAATCCTGCCCAGGCCATAGGTTGAAAGGGTTTGCTGTAGCGTTCCCGCATTTGTTGCTGGGCCAGACGGAAAGCCTGGGGTACTTCGTTTTTACGGTTTAGCCAGGCATCGTAAAACAGGCCCATGAATTCGCGGGCATGTTGGTCCTGTACATTCCACAGCGTTAGTATGACATAATCCACACCCGACATTTTGAGGGCTCTTTGCAAACCCAGAATACCCTCTCCTGCCTCAATTTTGCCTTGTCCGGTGCCGCAGGCTGATAAGATGGCCAATTGCACCTCTGACAGATTCAGGCGACTTATTTCCTGCGCTGTGAGGATGCCATCTTCCTTTCCTTGCGGAACGGACTCGCCGCGCCAGGCCCGGTTAGCTCCGGCCAGAATAAGCCCGCAGCGCACCATGGGATTTTCTGCATGGGCAAATCCGTGGCTTGCAGATGAATCCGGTTTGGCCTGAAAAAAACCGTGCGTAGCCAGGTGCAATACCTGCGGACGCTGCTCCAGCGCCGACTTAAAATATGCCTCCGAGGCCTCTGCACCTTCGGCGTAATCCACCTGAACGCCAGCCTGCGTCAATTGCTGCCTGGCTTCTTTGGCCTCAGCCAGGGTGCCCGGCAGATACTCCCAGTTATCGCCCCAGGTCAGGCTCCTGTTTTTGCTGAAGGATATTTCATCACTGTTTTTTGTAGAGTCCAATTCGTACTGCACCCCGCCCAACACCATAGCACGGCTAAGACCAGCAGATCCAGCACCAGAATTTTTAAGTTCCGGGATCTGCCTTGTACTTACCAGGCGATGCAGGACCATTTTATCAGCCACTACTTCTGAGGCAGAAACCGGAATAGCGCCAGGATTGAGCAAGTGTATCAAACCCGCAGGGGCGTAATACAGCGTATGTACCCGGGGCAATGCGGCCTGCAAGGGCTGCCAAAATTGCTTGTACAATTCAGAGTCTTCCGGCGTATACAGGCGTTTCACCGCTGCCGGATTACCCAGTGCAGATTCTTCAAACAAGACAACCGATATGGGACCAGCTTGTCCGGGTTGTACAATCCAGGCAACATACCAGAATTGTTGGGTCTCAGGTTTGGCCACCCTGGCAAACTCCACAGCGGCCTCTCCAGGCGCAAGTGCCTGTTGCACATTTTTCCAGGTAACCGGAGTGCTGGCCTTGCTAAATGCATCCGAGTTCAGGGCCAGAATACGTTCCAGTTGGTCAGACCTGATCAAAAGGCTGTCCAGTCCGGCTTTACGCTTTTTAACCGGCAGACTGTACTGTCGCGCTAATTCAGCCTGTACCATTTGATAGTCGGCCCAGCTGCTGGCCAGCGCGCTTTCTGTGCGGCTCTCCATATGCTCAAACAACTGGCGTCGGTTGGTCATGGAAAGTCCCTTCACCGTCATCAGGTAATCGAAAGAAGCAATGCTCAGGCTGGGGAATTCACTATGTTGGGCTGCAAACCAAAGGGTAGAAAAATCGATCGCCTTGTGGTAGGCATTGTATTTTTTGAGTTGCTCGGTTTCACTCAGTTGATGGAAATTTTTCAGCAAATCCTGTTGCGCAAACTGGAAATAGGTTTCAACAAATGTTGCTGCCTCCGTGGTACGCCCGGACTTATCCAACGCGTCAAAAATTAATTCCGAAGTAACGGAATGCGTATTGCTTTTCAGGGGAAAGATCTCCTGGTATTTCTTCAGCGCCGGAACGCCCAGATCAATACATTTTTGATACTGGCCGCATTTGGCATACAGTATCATGATGATCTGGATATAATGATAATGACTGAGCGATTCTTCATTGATTTTGCTACCCAACCACTGTAAAAGGGTGTCGGCGCAGGCCAATCCTTCCTTATAGCGCCCCAATGCTGTATAAGAGGCAATTGAGCCCGAAATGGCACTGATATAGTCCGGATGATTTCTCCCTATTGTTTGCGCATACACTTCGCACGCCTGCATAGACAGCTCAAGGGCTTTTTCATGCTGTTTGAGTTTGCGATTAATAGCTGCCAGGTTGGCCAGTCGGGTGCCATATCGGGCATGTTTTACCCCATGAATCGCCTTGGTTTGTTCCAGCGACTCGGTGTAATAATCCAGCGCCCGACTGAAATTGCCCACCATTTCGTTTGCAAGACCCAGGTTGTTGATTACGATAGAAGTGTAAGGATTATTCGGCTCCAGATGGGTTTTAGCCAAATACACTACTTCCTCCAGTTCGGATACTGACTGGGCCAGGTTGCCCATATCCAGGTGCAGCATAGCCAGATTAGACAAGCGTGTAATATAATCCTCATGACTTTTCCCCAGCATGACCGCAGCGCTGTTTACACCCCGTTCAAAGCAATGCTCTGCCTCCAGAAATTGGCCGGTATGGTGTAAAAAATAACCCAGACAATCCTGGCTCAAACCATAAGCCAGGCTGTTTTCAGTGGAATCGCGAATGGCAATTTCCAGGGCCCTGCGCACAAACGGCAACCCCTCCGCGATCATACCTTTTTCAGAAAATTGGAAGGCTTCTTCAAGAAGCTGATACCATTCAGATGTGTCAACGGGTTCTTCCTCAGATTGTGCCTGGCACAATACCGGGAAAAAGAGCAGGATGGAAAGCAAGATTATTTTCATAGACGTTAGATTACCGCATACTGCTACATTGGATATCAGACGCATCTTTATTCGCGAATGCTGGCAGCCTGGAAGGCAAATGTAGGCTGCCTTCCTTACAAATGATCAATAAAACACTTCTGTAATCTGGTTATTTTACTAAAAAAGACTGCACATACAGCCATTCTCCGCTCAGGTCGTTTTCAATCATCCAGTAATATTTGCCCGGAGAGAGCCTGGGCTGGAGGGTCATATCGAACGGGCCGGATTTGACAATAGTGAGCTTCTGTTTCAGGAAGGGCTTCATGGCCTCAAATGCCGCAGGATCATTGCTGAAAATCAGCAAATTCAGATCGCTGTCATCCGGGAAGGTTCCTTCCGCCACACCGCGAAATTTGATGCTTTTATTAGGCGCAAAAACGGCATTCCCGGCAGGTTCGGTCATGTTGATGGAAAAATCGCCACTGCGCATGCGGGATCCAATGGCTTTTTCGAGGGCTGGTAAAGGGCGAAAAGCGGCGGCAATGGGTTCGCTGGGTTTGGCAGCCGTTTGTTGCTCCTGTGCGGGCGGCGCGGGTGTGGTTGGCGTTGTTTCTACGGGCGCCGCGGGTGTTTGCTGAGGCGCCGGAGTTGCCGGGGGGCCAGGGCGGAACATCAGATAGCCTGCGCCCAGCAATAAAAGGAAAAGCCCACCGATGATTCCCCTGCGTTTCCAGGGTGATTCTGTTGGCGGCGCCAGACTTTCCGGAGATGGAAATTGTTCGCCAATGGCCTTAAGACTATTCCGAAAGCGGTTTTCAGCACTGTTTTCGTTCAGCGCTTCCAGCAAATCCTGCTCCAGAGCTACCCGTGCAGCCAATTCCGGATCAGCCTGCATACGCTGTTCAAAAGCGCGGCGGGCATCCGGATCAAGTGCATCCATCAGATAGGCATCCAGTGTTTCGTCGAAAGAATCCTCAGACATTTTTTACGGCATTGGGTGATGTGTCAGTTCCCGATAGCGGGCGTCCGACTGAATAAATTCCATCAGTTTTTCCTTACAAACCTTGTTCTTCTTTTTGATGTAGTCTTCTGTATAGCCCAGATCCGAAGCAATGGTGTTCAGGCGCTCCCGGTTAAAATATCGTTGCAGCACCTCCCGGCAATCAACGCCCAAACGGGCAAACATTTCCCGATAGAGGTTGTGCTTTTCCACTTCCACGGCCTGCTGTTCCAGACTGTCATCTACTACATATCTCTCCTGCCAGTCGGAAGTGACCTCAACCCGGGCATTTTTTTTCTGTAACCGCAGCCAGATAAACCGGGCAATGCCCATCAGGTATGCCTGAAAAGGAGCAGTAAGCTGAAATCCGGGACGGGAAGCATGCCGGAAAATGACCACCAATGACTCCTGAAAAACATCCCGGGCATCTTCGTAGGTCCCTCCCTGGCGTCGCACCATACCATATAATGGAGGCAGAAACAGACGGTATATCTCCTGCAACTCCCCCGAATGGTGGGTCAGAATGGATTGTATGTAATGCTGATCCTGGTGTTTCATGGCGGGCGGGTAGGAAGTTGCAAAAATACCCAAAAAAAAATTGCATCCGGCGGGTCACCTTTTATCCGGTCGGGGGATATGCCTTTATACACAGGTTCAAACCGAATTTATCACTTTTTAAAACCCTCTTCATCATGGAAAAGCAAAGAGTTTCTGTCAACGAGTATGCACTTCAAGTTTGCAACTCACAGGATGACCTCATGGAAATTGCACGCCTTCGTTACCATGCTTACAGAAGTGTGGATGCCATTCGGGAAAATCCGGATGGATTGTTTACCGACAACTACGATTTTCAGCAAAACACCAAATCCTGTATGGTTTATGAAGAAAACCAGTTGGTAAGCTCTATCAGGGCGTGTGTGTACTCCCCAACGCTGAACTACAACCATATTCCAGCCTTTGAAGTGTATAAAGATGATATCAAGGAAGCGCTCGGACTAGACAAGGTGATTGTGGAATCCAATCGTTTTGTGATTTCTCATGATAAAGCTGAATCCAAATCGCTGTTCAAGATTCCATTCCGGTTTATTGTACTGAATCTCAACAAGTTTGATGGCGATTATGTGATTACGGCTGTTCGCGAAAAACACGTGCCCTTGTACCGCAGGTTCCTCACGATGGAGCCTATTTCTCAGCCCAAACGCTATCCCGGGCTGGATGTGGATATGGTGCTGCTGGCCGGCGACGTCAAAAACGGCATTGAAGCCCTGGTGCGCCGCGAGGAAATTTATGCTATTCCACAGGAGGAGGTTGCGAGTTACTGGTCTATGGGCTAAGGATCGCGGGTTTTGCCCAGATTTCACACCCATCATTCATCGTACATCGTCTACCGTCCCATGTCTAAAACCATACTTATTACAGGCGCCAGCACCGGCATTGGTTGTGCGCTGGCCCGATACCTGGCCGAATGTGGCCACAGGGTTTTTATTACGCAGCGGCAACAGGTTTGCCGGCCAATTAAGCCTGGCGATTACCCTAAAACCCTGTACATGGATGTTCGGGATGAATCCAGCATTATGGAGGCTGTTCAGATTTTGCAGCAACAATTTGCCATAAAAAGCCTGGATGTGCTGATCAATAATGCAGGTATTGCAGTGACCGGCCCGCTGGAGCAATTGACTCTGGAGGAACAACGGGAGCAGTTTGAGGTCAATGTTTTTGGCGCACTGACGGTGTGCAGGCATTTCCTGCCTATGCTGAAAGCCGGAAAAGGGAAAATCCTGCAAATGGGCTCCATGAGCAGTCGTATGGCTATTCCGTTTGTGGGCATGTATGGGGCCTCCAAAGCTGCGTTGAAACAAATATCCTGGTCTTTACGCCTGGAGCTGAAACCCTGGGACGTGGAAGTTTGCCACCTGGAACTGGGTAATTTCCCTTCTGAAATCTGGAACAAAGCCAATATTTCTGAGGAACATCTGGCACAAAACCCCTACAAGCCCTACCTGCTGAATATCAAACGATTGATGGAAAGCAGAGCACAACACTTCAACCCTGTTAACTTGCTTTGCGAGAAAGTAGAACGCATCATTCACCGCAAAAACAATCCTTTTAACATCACCATCGGGCGCGATGCGCGCATGCGTAAGTGGCTGTGCGCGCTCCTGCCCGATAAGGTGCTGGAAAATAATCTGCTCAAACGCCTTGAAGCATAAGACATGAAAATTGCCCTTATATCCTTCGGCAGCCGCGGCGATCTGGAACCCGTGGCTGCCCTGGGTAACGCACTGGCAGAACGCGGACACGAGGTGCGCGTGATTGCCAACAAAGACATACTGGATCTTGGGCTGAACGTAGCTTTTGATATACGTGCCATCCCATTGAACGTCAAACAATTACTACATGAGGAAGGCGACCGGCTCCTGCAGGCAAAATCAGCGGTGAAATCTCTGAAAATTCTTTCCGGGATCATCCTGAATAACCTGCAGGTCTTGTCGTTTGAGGTATTTCAACAAGCGCGGGATTGCGATCTGATTCTGATCAACGAGCGGTATTATGTGCTGGCACAAAACTTTGAAGAGGCCGGAGCCCGGGTAATTCAACTGTGTTTCCAACCCAAAGGCGCCACCTCCGATTTCCCGTATTTGTATTTCCGGCCCTGGTATTTCCGTTTTTTATCCAACAAGCTCACGCACAAGCTGCTCGACCGCATGTTGCTGGGCAAATTCCTTACCCCGGTTAACCACATGCGACGCACAGATTTGCGCTTGCCCCCGCTGCGTTTGCAGGAAGTATTGGAAAAAAAGTGGGCCACGCCGCTCTTGCAGGGCTTTAGTCCGAGTCTGTTCAGGCGCCCTGCCGATTGGCCCGACCACCTGGTGGTATGCGGCAACTGGAGTTTCCCCAATCCGGCGGAACAATCGCTGCCCAACGAACTGCTGGATTTCCTGCAAGGCGAAGAAAAAACTTTATGTGTAGGCTTTGGTTCGATGTTGTACGATGTAAGCAAAATGCGACTTTTGCTGGAAAATCTTGCCCAAAAATGCCGCATTAAAATTGTCTGGCTGCAAAACTGGACGGAGCAACACCGCCAGTCCGGCCCCAAAAGCAGTGAGCAATTGTTTGTATTGAATAATTGTCCGCACGAATTACTGTTTACCCGGGTAGATGCCGTTTGGCACCATGGCGGCGCCGGCACGGTTAATACGGCCGCCCGTTGCGGTACACCCCAACTGGTGAGCTGGTTTATGCTGGATCAGCAGTTTTGGGCAAAAAGGGTTCAGGAAACGGGCATCGGGCAGAACCTGGGCGCTTTTCACGCGTTAAAGCCTAAAAAAGTGGAAGATGCCCTTCAGCAGATCTTGGGCGCAAAAGAGATATCGGGGAAATGCCGGGAGCTGGCATCCGGCATTCAACAGGAAAACGGGGTGCAACGCACCCTGGAGGTGATGGAAGAAAGAGGCTGGCTGGAGCCGGTCAGGACGTCAGATGCCGTGTTTTCCACCAGGCAAACAACATATTAGGTACCCAACACAACCAGGCTACTATTTGGTACGCAGGAGTAAAATCGCCAAATAAGGGCACCAGAATGGGCATCCAGAGTCGCAGGGTAACGGCTGCGAAACAGGCTGCGTAGCTGTAAATCATCCAGCGTTCGTGGGCCACAAAATCCTGCTTTTTAGCCGCGGAATAGGCCAGCAGGGTGGTTATTAGAAAAATCCAGCCGAGTAGAAAAAATCCGGTTTTACCCACCAGGCCGCCTTCTGCATAAAACGAGAGGTAAACGCCTGCCAGGGAGGCGGGAATGGCAGCCAGCACGTAGCCTTTACCCATCTGCCGGTGACGCTGCGGAAACCGGCGTCGCCAACCGGGCATAAATTGCGCCCAGCCCAGCAACATCGCTAATCCGCCAAACAGCACATGGGTATAAAATCCGGCTTTGTAGGTTGTTGCAGCCCACAATACATCGGATTTCATTTGCAGCAGCCCTACTTTATCCAGCGTTACCAGATAATACAGAGGATACAAGCCGATGATAATAGCAAGAATGGCGAGGAGGATGCGTTTCATAACGATGGACGATGGGACGATGAACGATGAACGACGGGGCGATGGACGATGAACGATGGACGATGAGACGATGAACGATGGGGCGACGGGACGATGAACGATGAGATTGCGTGGATACTCAGTTGTAACGTGAGTTGTCATACCGAGTACTCGGTACCTACACAAGCCTGGCTACAGACAATGCTCCTGGCTTAGGGATAAACACGAAGTTTGGCTTGTGTAGGTCCCGCTGCGCGGGATGACAACTCACGTTACTATAAATACCCACGCAATCTCATCGTCCATCGTTCATCGTTTCATCGTCCTATCGTTCATTCGTCGATCTTTGAAAGCAGGAAAAACCCATACCCTTCTACCTTGAGGAAAGCGCTTTCTTCCTCCAAACCTACCTGCTTTCCTCTCCAGTGGTCGTAAAGTGGGAAATGAATGCCTTGCTCGTGGAAGAGTCCGCCATACAGATACACAGTTTGTGGACTGAAATTGAACAAACAAATCAGTTTTTGATCGCCCTGGTAACGCACAAACCCCGCCACGTGAAAGTGATGGTGGGTGTTGAGCCAATACAGGTTTTTCAGATCGGCAACCATGGGCAGCGACTTGCGCAGGTGCAGTAATTTTTGGGTTCCGGAGTAGATTTGATGCTCTACTGTGCCTTTTTTTTCCGCTTTTTTGTTCTTTTTCCAATCAATCAGCGGCCGGTGCATCCAACGGTTATCATAACTCTTGCCCGGATCGTTCAAATAGCTGTAATCATTGGTGTAACCCACTTCATCGCCATAAAAAAGCATGGGAATGCCGCCAATGAAACAACTCATGGCCTGCATCAACAGGATACGCCGGATAGCCAGGTCCAGCTCGGCAGCAACACCGGATTCCAGCGCCTTCTCCAGTCCGCAAAGCGAGGCCAGCGTACCACTGATGCGGGCATCCTGCGTTTTAGGATTCACCGAAAACAAAGCGCCTTTGGCCGGAGAATAGTCAATGCCGCCTGAGTAAAAGTCTTTGATAAACTTCCGGTGATCGAAAGGCGTAAAACCCGCAGCTTCAATGGCCGCATCCTCGTATCCGAGGCCAATATCGTCGTGACAACGCGTATAGGTAATCCAGGTAGCGCCGTAGGGTTTTTGCATCAGATCGTGCTGGGAAGCCAGCATCATACGCACATCACCGGTGGCCAGGGTATCCCATTGAATAGCCATTTGGGTGGCATTGTACGCCACATCGCATTCCCGCGCCAGAAACGCATCGGTACCGAAGTATTTCATGATTTCTTTGGGCGCAACAATGGCCTCGCCCAAAAGTGCCAGACCCGGTGTGGCCGATTCCACACACAGGCGGATAAGCCGCAGCAAACTGTGCGCTTGCGGCAGGTTCTGACAGGTGGTGCCCAGTTGTTTCCAGATGAAAGCCGGTGCGTCAATGCGCAGGATATCCACGCCCAGGTTGGCATAAAAGAAGACGTTGTCGAGCATATCGCACAACACATCCGGGTTGGTGTAGTTGAGGTCCCACTGATAACGGTGGAAAACGGTCATCACCCATTTCTGGCACTCCTCTACATAGCTGAAACTACCCGGCGCGCTTTCCGGGAATATTTCCGGCATGGTTTGGTCAAACTGATCCGGAAGGCGACGGTCGTCGTAGAAATAAAAATAATCCTGGTATTTCGGGTCGCCCTGTTTGGCTTTTTTGGCCCATTCGTGGTGGTAAGAGGTGTGGTTCAGCACGATATCCAACATCAGGTACATGCCGGATTGTTGCATGGCTGCAATAACTTTTTTCAAATCTTCCAGGCTGCCAAAACGTTCATCTACCTGCCGAAAATCTGATACCGCGTAGCCGCCGTCGCTCTCATTGGGCGGACTTTGGAAAATGGGCATCAGGTGCAGGAAATTGACACCCAGATCCTGGAAATAGTCCATTTTACCCGATAAAGTCTTCAAATTTCCGCAAAAACGATCCACATACAGGCTCATACCGGCAATATTGTTGCTCAGATACCAGTGGTCTTCCCTATTTTTTTGCGCGTCTTTTTCCAGCAATACTGCCGGTCTTTGCGCCGCTGCCTGAATCACCACGCGCATCAAGGTTTCAAACCCCTCAGCACTCCTGGCGTGATTGCCATAAAGTTCCTGATACAATTGGCGTATGGCCACTGCATTGGTCATTAATCGGGTGGAAAAACCGGGATCTGCTCCGGCTGCCGTCAACCATTCCTGAATACGTGGATGGAAATTTCTATCGAACATCGAGGGTGTGAGTGTTTGAGTTGGCGAGTGTTTGAGTGTTTGAGTTGGCGAGTGTTTGAGTGTTTTGGTGTAGCTCTGGCAATTGGGTGCAAATATGATGAACTGCCGGAATTTTTAGACCTCGTAGGTTTTCAAAACCCTACGGTATGTACACAAGTTTCTTTTAGGTTTAGCGCACCGGCATTATATTCGTTTCCTGGTTGGTGTCCTCTGTATGAGCGTATCCACGAACAATGCCTTGTCACCCTGAGCATAGCGAAGGGTCTGGCGAAGCCTCGCCTTTGAGTCAACAACGCGGAATGATCACTTGGACAGAGCTAAAACAATGAGATTTGGCTATCGAGATCATATCAGACCCTTCGCTACGCTCAGGGTGACAAGGCATCATTGGTGCTTCAAGAAACATGGGAAAGGGTTTTCAAAACCTACGAGGTTTATATTTGGAACCTACGAGGCTTAGCCACGCACATCAATGCCCGCCGCCTACAACCCGCACTTCTTCATCGGTTTGTTTTACCTGAATTCTAAGTACGGCAGCGGCGGCAATCAACAGCATTCCTCCGGCAACCATGATGGCTACTCCTGGATTGCTGCCCAGCAAATGCTTGTAAATAGCCCCAAAACTAAGGGTTTGGATGATCATCGGAATCACAATCATCATATTGATGATGCCCATATACACCCCAAAACGTTCTTTGGGAATACTGCCCACCACCAGCATGTACGGCACACCCATCATACTCGCCCAGGCAATGCCAAAGCCGGTCATGGGCGCAAACAACAGGTGTTTGTTCTCAATATTGGCAAAAGCAAGCAAGCCCAGGCCGGCCAGAATCAAACACATGAAATGCACCTTCTTGGGTCCGTATTTTTTGGCCAGCCACACCAGCCCGAATGCCGACAGGAAGGTGACAATATTGTACCAGCCGTTGATCAGACCGGTCCAGCCTACTGCCTCCTCGTACAGGGCGGGATTGTCCACACTGTTGGTTTTCCAAACAGATTGCGCAATACTGTGCGAACAATACTGCCAGTATATAAACAGGGCGTACCACTGAAACAGGTACACCAGCGCCAGTTGCCACATAGCCTTGGGCATATTTTTAATAGCATCTGCTATCTCAATGAAAGGCTGCAGGGCCCCGTGTTTATTATCACGTATGTACGCAAGCTCCTGCTCGGTAGGGGGTATTTCAGGCGTGGTGTAAAGCGACCACAACACGGAGGTAATGGAGCACACCGCACCTACAAAAAACGAGCCGTACGCCCAGTAGGGAATACCGGATGCAGATTGCCCGAGGATGTTGCCCTGGAAAAAGAACAGCGATAAATTGGCCAGCGTAATACCCAGGCCGGTAAAAAAGCTCTGCGTGAGAAAACCCATTCCGTATTGTGACGCTGGCAACTTATCGGCCACAAAAGCCCGGTAAGGCTCCATGGCCGTGTTGTTGGCCGCATCCAGAATCCATAGCAGACCAACAGCCATCCACAAAGTGCTGCTGAAGGGGAAAGCAAACAAACACAAACTGCAAAAAATAGCGCCGATCAGAAAGTAAGGTTTCCGCCGACCCCAGCGCGGATGCCAGGTTTTATCGCTTAATGCGCCTATGAGGGGCTGAATCAACAAGCCGGTCATGGGGCCCGCCAGATTGAGTATGGGCAACTGCTCCGGATCGGCGTGCAGGAAAGAATAGATGGGATTGATGGCGGTTTGTTGCAAACCAAAACTATACTGGATTCCGAAAAATCCGAAGTTCATGTTCACGATTTGCCAAAAACTAAGACTGGGTTTGTATGCCGACATAATATAAAAGAGCTGAATGCAGAATTGTGGGCGGCAAAGTAGGACGATTCAGTAATTTTTGTTAAAAATGTTTGAAAGAATAAAAATTATCATCGGTCTGTTTCCGCTTATGCCAGAAAAGAATACCTTTGTAACGAAAATTCGCTAAATCGGATTTTCCTCTTATTTTTGCTCAAATTCTAACCAATATCCTATCATGTCAGCAATAGCAGAAGCCACAGATATCCTCAAAGGCGGTGAATTTTTGATCCGCGACAGCCGTCCGGAAGACATCTTTATTCCGGAGGAGCTCAATGAGGAGCAACTCATGGTCAAACAAATGGCCGTGGATTTCCTCCAAAACGAGATTGCGCCCAACCGCGCAAAAATTGAAAAACAGGAGCCTGGCTTGTCGGCCTCTCTGCTCAAAAAAATGGGAGATCTTGGCTTGCTCGGCGCACACATGCCGGCTATTTACGGCGGCACTGAGCTGGATACCAATACCAACACGGTCATTTCCGATGTCTTTGGTCCGATGGGATCTTTCAGCGTTCCGTTTGCGGCGCATACCGGTATTGGCATGTTGCCTATTTTATATTTTGGTAATGAGGAGCAAAAGCAGAAATACCTGCCCGGGCTGATTTCGGGCGACGTCAAAGCGGCGTATTGCCTCACCGAGCCAGGCTCTGGTTCTGATGCGCTCAATGCCAAAACCCGCGCCGATTTGAGTGCTGATGGCACACATTATGTATTGAACGGTCAGAAAATGTGGATTTCCAACGCTGGTTTTGCCGATCTTTTTATTGTATTTGCCAAGGTTGGCGGCGAAAAATTCACCGGTTTTATTGTAGACGCACACACACCGGGCATCACCCTGGGCGCCGAGGAAGACAAGCTCGGCATCAAGGGCTCTTCCACCCGTCAGGTGTTTTTTGAAAATGCCAAAGTACCCGCTGAAAACGTGCTGGGCGAGATTGGCAAGGGTCACCTGATTGCCTTTAATGCCCTGAACATCGGCCGTTTCAAACTCGGCGTGATGTGCATTGGCGGCAACAAGGAGGTAATCAATATGGCTGTTTCTTACGCCAATGAACGCCACCAGTTTGGTCAGCCTATCGGCAATTTCGGGGCCATCCAGCACAAGATTGCCGAGATGGTGATCCGGAATTTTGCTGCAGAAAGTGCTGCCTACCGCACCTCTGAGTGCATGCACGATAAAAAGACCAAGGAAGAGGCCGCAGGCAAATCATTTGGTCAGGCTACGCTCGAAGCAGCCGAAGAATACGCCATTGAATGCTCTATTTTGAAAGTATTCGGCTCCGAAGTCACCGATTTCTGTGTGGATGAAAACGTGCAGATCCACGGCGGTATCGGCTTCAGCGAGGAATACCCGGCCGCGCGCGCGTACCGCGACAGTCGCATCAACCGCATTTACGAGGGCACCAACGAGATCAACCGCATGCTCATGGTAGATCAGCTCTTCAAACGCGCGCTGAAAGGTCAGCTCGACATCGTGGGTCCGGCCTGGGCGGTGCAAAAAGAACTCACCTCTATGCCCTCCATGGAACGCCTGGAAGGCGCCTATGCCGAAGAGCACAAGGCCATTGCCGATTTCAAAAAGGTGATCCTGATGGTGGCCGGCGGCGGCGCCAAAATGCAGATGGACGGCAAGCTCAACCTCAAAGACGAGCAGGAAATCCTGATGAACGTGGCCGACATGCTCATTGATCTGTATGCGGCCGAATCCATGTTGCTGCGCATCCAAAAGCTGGCAGGTATGGATAAAAAGCACCCGCAGGAGTTCTACGACGCCATGTTGCAGGTGTTTTTCCATGAAGCCACGGCTCGCATGGCCAAAAACGCCACCGATGCCCTGGCATCCTTCGCGGAAGGCGATTTGCTGAAAACCTTCCTCATGGGTGTGAAGCGCTTCACCAAATACCCGCCGGTAAATGTCAAGGAAAAACGCCGGCTGGTAGCCGAGGTGGTACGGAAAGAAGGCGGGTGGTGTTTTTAGGACGATGAACGATGGACGATGGCACGATGAACGACGGTTGTCATCTTGAGCGTAGCGAAAGATCTGGCCAGGATGGTGTGTCATCGTACGAGAGGGGTTTCCCGCAGATTTACGCAGATTTCCCCGCAGATTTTCGCAGAAGACGTTGAGCCTGGTTACTCACGGAAATTATAGTCAAATTCACCGTGAGTAACCAAGCCGAGCGCCTCTGCGAAAATCTGCGGGATAATCTGCGCGATCTGCGGGAAACCCCCTCTTAGTTTGAAACCCTTACGTAAACGTGTACCTTCGCCATTCAAAGCTACGTTGACGCCGGGCCAGATCTTTCGCTACGCTCAAGATGACAACCGTCGCCGTCCACCGTAAGCCGTCTACCGTCCACCGCTATGCTAAACATTCTCCACGAAAATCCCGCTTTTATCGTCCTGAACAAGCCGGGTGGTTTGCCCACGCAGCCAGATAAAACGGGCGATGAATCCCTGCTCGCACAGGCCGAGGCGCATTGCGGGCATCCTTTGCATTTGGTGCACCGACTGGATCGTCCGGTAAGCGGCCTGGTGCTGATGGCCAAAAATGCCGAAACCATGGCCCTTTTTACGGCTTTGTTTCAGAGCAGAAACGTACAAAAAGAATACCTGGCGGTAGTGCACAATCCACCGCCACAGCCGGAAGGCGTGCTGGTGCATTTTTTAAAGAAGAATGCGGTAAAAAACACCAGTCATGCATTTGACACAGAGCAACCCGGCTCCGAGCGCGCAGAATTACAATACAAACTTTTGGGCAGCAGCACTCACTATCATCTGTTGCATATCCGACTCATCACTGGGCGCCACCACCAGATCCGCGCCCAGTTGGCAGCCATTGGCTGTCCGGTGAAAGGAGATGTCAAGTACGGCGCCCGCCGTTCCAATCCCGACCGGAGCATACACCTGCATGCCTGGAAAATGGGATTTATCCACCCGATCTCCATGGAAACCATTCAACTCGAAGCGCCTGTACCGGAAGAAGTGCTGTGGAAAAGCTTTGGACGGTAGACGGTGGACGGTGGACGGTGGACGGTGGACGGTGGACGGTGGACGGTGGACGGTGGACGGTGGAAACCTGTGAAAAAAATCTGTGTGGAATCTGTGAAAAAAATCTGTGTGGAATCTGTGCGAAAAAATCTGTGTGGAATCTGTGCGAAAAAATCTGTGCGAAAAAATCTCTGCGAAAAAATCTCTGTGCGCCCTACACACAACGCGAAACGAAATTTCACAAACATAAAACTACCCTTATGACAAAATTCAACCTTACCCTCCTTGCTTTTATCTCCTTCTTCCAGTTGCACGGTCAGATCAACTTCACAGAAAAATACTATGAATACGATCAGGGATACGTACTCGAAGCCGTTCATGGTGATTTTAATGGCGATGGCGTAGCCGATATCGTGTTGACCGCCCCAAATCAGAAAAAATTGCTGGTGGGCCTGAATAACAACCTGGCTAAACCTGTGTTCAACAACATCGAACCTGTACTGGATATCCGAAATATTGCCGTACACGACTTCGATCAGGATGGCGACGACGATATTCTGGGCTCTGCTATTTTTGATAACCAGGCCTATTGTTGGAAAAACAACGGCGCCGGCACCTTCACTAAAGTATTATTGCCTATTACGGATTACGCCTCTATAGCTTTTGCCAATATGACGGGCGACAGTACACAGGAAATGATCCTGGGCATTGACGACAAGCTTAATGTTTACGACATAGCAGGCGGTGTTATTACCCTGATTAAAACAATAGTAGACGACCCTTTTTTGAGCACTTCTGATGCCATAGCCCCGGTGGATTACAACCACGATGGCATCATGGATATTTCTGCCGCTTTTTTTGCTGACGGCGTGATTGTATTCCAGCAAAGCGGCAACCTGAACTTCACAGAAATACCCATTATGCCGGTTATTTTCTCCACTTCAGCCATGGCCGCCGGCGATTTCAATGCAGATAATGTGGTAGATTTTATGCTGTTTACTGAATCTTCCCAGTTCAGTACATTGCTGAAAAGCACTGCCGGGGGTAGTTATGAAAAAATTACCCTGCCTGAAACCAGCGGGAACAACGAATTCACCGCTTTTGGCTATTTCAACAACGACCAGACGCCAGATATTTTGTATTCCGTGCAGCAAAGCAGCGTAAATGGCAATATCTCCTTATACACAAGTGGCGGAAGCGATCTGACCGAGCAAGCCATTGACGATAACTATGCCTCCCTGGGCGGCGCGGGCTTTGCCGATCTGGATGGCGACGGCGATAAGGACATTTACCTGTATGCCAACGACTTCTTTGATGAAGGGCTGGTGTATTTCATCAACAACTCGCCTATTGACAATGATGGCGACGGCTTTACCAGCGATGTAGATTGCAATGATGCAAACGATCAGATCAATCCGGGTCAGACCGAAACGCCGTACAATGGTGTAGACGACGACTGCAACCCAATTTCCCTCGATGATGATATTGATGAAGACGGCTATCTGCTGGCCAACGACTGCGATGATACCAATCCGGACATTCACCCTGGCGCTATTGAGATTGCCAACAATGGCATAGACGAAGACTGCAATGGCTCCGACCAAACCTCTGGCATCAGCGTGCTGGCTGGTCGCCGGATACAGACTTACCCCAACCCTGCCACAGACCGGATTGCCCTCATCCTGCCTGCCGATCTCAAATGCCAGGTTACGTTGTACGACCTCACCGGCAAACGCAGGTTCCAGGGCATCAACAGCGCACTCATTTCAACAGAATCTTTGTCTAACGGCGCTTACCTTCTCGAAATCACAGACCTGGATTCTGGTGCAAGTGTGACACAGAAGATGCTGGTGGTAAACGATGGACGATGAACGATGAACGATGGGGGTGAAACCCAACCGCACGCCTCTGCGTAAATCTGCGGGAAACCTCCCTAGCGCGAGGGGGTTCCCGCAGATTTTCACGGATTTTTCCGCAGATTTCCGCAGATGCGTGCGGTTTGATGGCTCACGGTGATGTTACGGAAAAAGCCCGGTCATCCCCGTAAATCTGCGGGGAATCAGCGTGCCCTCCGGCAAACCCACTCATTTGTTCGCTCCACCACCGGCGTTACCCATCATCATGATGTCGCGGTCAAACAAATAAAGGCCGCCCTTGTCGTCGCCAATCATTTCCAGTTTGTCGTTGAGCTTGCGAGCCAGCTGCTCCTCTTCAATTTGTTCTGCCACATACCATTGCAGAAAATTGTAGGTCGCAAAATCTTTCTCCTGCAAAGCTTCGTCTACCAGGTCGTTAATACTGGCGCTGACATGGACTTCATGCTCAAGCAAGGCCTCAAAGGCGTGTTTGAGCGACTTAAAAGTGAGGACAGGCTGAGACAGGGCCGGGATGGTGGCAAATCCGCCGCGTTCGTTGATAAACTTGATGAGCTTGAGCATATGCATCCGCTCCTCATCGCTGTGCTGATAAAAAAAGGCAGTAACACCGTCTAAACCAGGCTGAATTTCCGCCCAGCTGGCCATTGCAAGATAAGCCTGACTGGATTGTGCTTCCAGTGCCACCTGCGCATTCAGCAGGTTCTTCATTTTTTCTGATAACATGATATTGGGAGTTTTGTGAGAAGGGCGTTTTACCAAGACGCTCCGCAAAACTAACCCGGTTTTGGTGAAATTGTTTTTACAAGTTGCCTGACGGTGGAATCAGCGGAAAAGCGCAACGCGGGTGGTTTCCTGGGCACAGGGGAAGATTTGGGGAAGCTGCGATATAAAGGCCTCTGCGAAAATCTGCGGAAGCATCTGTGTGGATCTGCGGGAAACCTTTCGCGAGGGGGTTCCCGCAGATGTTCACGGATTTTTCCGCAGATTTCCGCAGAAGGCGTGCGGCTTGATGGCTCACGGTGATTTTGCGGCGCATGCTGGGAACGACGTGGGGTGTTATCTTGAGCGAAGGGAAAGATATGGGGCGGGGGGCAGCATAGCCACTCACGGAGGTGGCGCTGGGTCAAAAAAAGACCCAAGCGCGGCGGGGAGATGCCGGGGTTAGGTTTTGGGGGGGGGGCGGGAAGACCGGGTGGGGCGGAAAGCCTTTCGCGAGGGGGTTCCCGCAGATTTACACGGATTTTTCCGCAGATTTTCGCAGAAGGCGTGCGGCTTGATGGCTCACAGTGGTTTTGTGGCGCATACTGGAAACAACGTGGGGTGTTATCTTGAGCGGAGGGAAAGATCTGGGGCGGCGTAATAGGCTATACCCTTGCCTTTTTAAGAAAAAAATACTACCTTTGTCATCTAAAATAGCTTTTATATGCTGGTAGAAGTGCCAAGTGAATTGATTGGAGTTTCAGATTACTCCGAACAGGATTTAAAAATTGACGTGGCTATATTGTTGTATAAACGTCAGGTAATGACCCTTGCGCGTGCCGCCAGGTGGGTTGGCATGACACGGCTTGAGTTTCAAAAAGCGCTGGCAGAGCGTGGGCTCCCTATTAATTTTTCTATTGAGGACTTTGAAACCGATTTGAAAACCCTCCATTCCATGGCTGGATAATGATTGTTGTCAGCGACACTTCCCCGATCATAAACCTGGCCACGATCGGGCATCTACACCTACTTCCCGAATTGTTTACAGAAATCGTTATTCCGACGGCGGTGTTTAACGAGGTGGCTGGCGATGGCAATCATGAACCAGGCGCTAAAGAAATCAGGGAGGCATCCTGGGTAAAAGTACATTCTGCCCCAAATCAACCGCTTCTTCCCCAGTTATTGCATGATTTAGATCCGGGCGAAGCCGAGGCCATTGCTTTGGCAGTTAACATGAAGGCAGAATATGTCTTGATTGATGAGGCCTTGGGAAGAAAAATAGCTGTATCGCATCAATTGCAGCCATTGGGTATACTCGGCATCCTCCTATTGGCTAAACAACGAGGACTGATAGCGGCTGTAACACCTTTGATGGACAGATTAAGGTCAGAGGCTAATTTTTATGTGGATGCAAGGCTGTACCAATATATCAAGAAGTTGGCAGAAGAATGAGGGGATAGTAATACCCATCAAATCTTCTTGAATGTTGTATGAAAATAAAGCCAATGAAGTCTGATTTATAAGGCTATTGATAACCTAATAGGCTGATTTTGTAACTAACAATAATGCACAATATGAAAAAGTTAATCACCTTGTTTTTTCTAGTACAATCGGTTTGGTTGTTTTCCCAGGTGCAGGATTCGCTGGTGTGGCGGTATGCAGATGTATCGTATCCCCTTGGAGGGTTTAGTAGCAAGGCTAAGGTGAATGTGGATTATGGAGAGACGGTGACCGGCTGGTTCAGGAAAGCTGATATGATCGATAATGAGGATGGTAAGGCTATAAAATTTAAGAGCCCTGTAGATGCACTTAATTGGATGAGTGTGCATGGTTGGGAATTGGTGCAATCATATCAGGCGCCTGATCCAACTACTGGATTTAATCCACTTACTTACCAGCATTTCATCATGCGAAGGAAGGAGGTTTATATTCCGGGAAAGTAAGCGCCAGAAGTTTTACTCCAGCTCTTGCGCCGCGTTTGAGTAGCCTGGTATTGCTTTTTGCTCATAGGCCAGGATTGATGGGTGCATTAGCTTAGTCACTCACGGACGTAGCGATGGGTCAAAATAAGATCCAAGCGCGGCGGGTAGATGCCGGGGTTAGGTTTTGGGCGGTGGGAAGACCGGGCGAGGCGGAAAGACCCAAGCGCGGCGGGGAGATGCCGGGGCTTGGGAGGACCAGGCGAGGAGTAACTAAAAAGCCACCTCCTTTGGGAAGTGGCTGGCAAAGAGAACGCTACTTTTGTTACAAACTATTTCTTATTTCTTCTTGCCCATTCAACTGCCTCACCCTTAAGCTCATTAAGAGAGGCTAGTGCTAAACCTTTTACCGACACATCCATCTTCATAGCTACATTCCCTACAATCCCCTCTAGTAAAGGATTAGCAGAGCCAACTTCATCAATAAGGCTTCCGAGACTTGAAACTGCACCAGGCCCATCATTGTTTTTAACAGATGTTATAAAGCCTGCTGCTTTCTCAATTACCGATGCAGTTAGAGCAACACCTCCTACTAACACAACTGTAGGTAAAGCAGAAGCAACGGCAGCACCAACACCTTGATGTACAGCGGTATTTATTAGACCATTACTAATTTGAGCCAATACCTTACCCGTTATTGCTTTTGCCTTAACCAATTTATAAAGGGTAAACAGGCCTTTTGCCGCTAAAATTTCTACTCCAGTCATAATTTAAGAATTTTTATTTTAAAAATTTGTTAACAATAATTAAACTGCTATTGCTTGGTTTTGTTGCTGAGACATTGTCATAATTATGTAAAATCAAGATTTAGTCTAAATAGCTGCGTGGTAGCTTTTGGGCAGGAAGTACGGCACCGAGTTTGGAATTTTGGGGTAAGGAGTCGAAAAGACCAAGCTAGTTGAAAAAGACCAGACAAGGCGAAAAAAATTCCTATATTGTTTAATTCAGCAAAACCCACTTTCTTTAGCCTTTAATTTAATATATCTGTAAACCGAATATCCAACCTGATTGATAGCGCCTAACAACATATTGGAAAGGAAAAGCGAAATCAAACATTTCGTGGCCACTGCCAAACTTGAGGAGGCGGTGCGGCGCTGTATTGACTTTTACCGCGATTTTAATAACCAAGATGATGATGCCGCTATTCTGGTCAGCACAACCTATTACTTGATACTTATTGAAGAGAAAAGTGGATTGATCACGTCGGAACAAGCCTTGGTGCGAAAGCAGCAAATAGCCGCAAGAATCCTAAATATCCTCAAAGAAATCCAAATCAATTGATTGCTTACATGTCTATAAACTTGCAAAACAGGGCCAACTCCATCAAGGGCGTTATCTGGGAAAACCCAATGCGCGGGGCAGAGCTGTTGTCTGATTTTGCAGAACGATATGGGGCGGATACCGATGTTGGCGACGAGATACTGTTGATCCAGTTTGAACTGAACGCATCCTCTGACCAAGACCCTGCACATCAAAAAAAGCTTGTTCAAAAACTAGTCGAGTTGACTGACCAGGTAGCTGAACGGTACGACCAAGAAAAGGTAGCAGCACGCCTTCAGTTGGAGCAGGAGATGATAGAGGCTGCCAAAAAGCGAAAACTGGAAAACGGCTTGGTTTTAGCAGCGGAGGGCATAGAAAAAAAATATAGAAGTAGCCGATTCCATCTGTTTGCCGAAAAGCTGGAATTGCGATTGGGTGAGATAACCGGCCTCGTGGGCGAAAACGCCACAGGAAAAACGACCCTGCTGCGCATTTTGGCTGGCGACCTCGCCCTTTCTAAAGGGCAGGTGCGTTTTCCTCTGCTCGACCCGCAAAATAAATTAGACTGGGGCGACATCAAAATGAAAATTGCCTTTGTGCCTCAGGAGTTGCCCGCATGGGAAGGCCCCCTCGTAGAAGCCCTCAGGTTTGAAGCCTCAAGGCACGGTATTTTAGGGGAGGCAAACCGGCGAACTGTGGATTACATCATCCAGCGCCTGGGATTAGCCCTGCACACTGAAAAAGCCTGGGCAGAACTGTCAGGCGGCTATAAGCTTCGCTTTGCTTTAGCCAAAGCCCTGGTTAGTAAACCACAATTATTGATTTTAGATGAGCCGCTGGCTTTCTTGGACATTAAGACCCAGATGGTAGTGCTGATGGATATACAAGCCTTAGCCAAAAGCCTGCGTGATCCCATCTCTGTACTCATCAGTTCACAACACCTGCATGAGGTGGAATCGGTTGCCGATCAGATGCTCTTTATGCGTGATGGGCATCTGGAAAACCTGGGACCTACTGAAGATATTGGCCAAGACAGACGTTATAACCTCTTTGAGGTGGGCACCCCCTTGTCGTTCAAAAAATTTGAAAAAATACTGCAAGACCTGGAATATAGCCGCGCTTGGGATAATGGCGTTGACTACTATGTTGCCACCCCGCTGAGCGTAGATGCTGACCAAATACTCCAGCTCCTGCTGGCAAAAGGCATCGAAATCCGGCATTTTAGAGACATCAGCACATCCGTCAAAACTAAATTTTATGAAAACTTTCTTTAAGTGGCTTGTGCCGCCTTTTTTGAAGCGGGCGGATGATTTTTTGCTCTCTCATTACCCTACAATATGGCACAGTCGCGCTTTATATGTGTTTTTTTGGGGACTTCTTGCAACTCCTGTACTTTTTGTTATTGGCTTTTTCTATCCTTTAGATGCGCAACATTTGACGGTGGACCCGACTAAACCTATAGAGATGGGCTATGATAAGTATTATCAGCTCACCGCAGTTTTTTTGAGCATCGCAGTGTTGTATTGGGCTTATAAACAGTACCAACTGGGCTACCCTTTTCGTAAAGCAAAGGACGTACTGTTGACCTTGGGCTTATATTCCCTGAGTTTTTGGCTGTTTTACGGCGTAACCGCGCCCGCTTTTCGTTTGGGCACTATCTACAAAACCGCTTACCACTGGATTCTCGATGATGATATGGAAGCTTTGGAGAAAAGCGGTATCTACCCCTATGGATTTGTTTTGTTAGAACAAGACAGTATCTATAACCCTGATTCACCACCCGATTCCGCTTTTTGGGAGCCTAGAGAGGCTGTTTTTCGTGCCATTTGGAGAACGGAGGACTCCTTATTGCAATATTTATATCAAGTTGATACAATATTTTGGAAGGAATGGCTCATGTCACATAAAATGTCGCAAATGTCAGATTTGACAGATCGGTTGGATTTGTCTGATCGTTCGTATTTGTCATATCTGTTGGATCGTTCGTATTTGTCATATCTGCCATATATGTCAGATCGGTCGTATCAAAGAACAGATTTATCATATCGGTTGTATCAATCGTATCAGTTGTATTTGATGGAGCTGTCGTATCTGTCGTATCACTTGGGCCTGCCATATAATTCAGGTACGTTGTATATGGCGTATCGATCAGATCTATCGTATCTGAAAGAGATGTACCAGTCGAATCTGTCCTATCTGAAGGAGACGTCGGATTTCCTTAAATACTCACAATTTAAAAAGATACCTCAATTAAAAACGGAATTGGCCGTTTATAAATTTAATGAAGGTATAGATACTTTATCTCATAAAGATGATCAAAATATCCAACAATGGTTCCAACGTCCTGCCTTACCCTATTCCGTAGAAAATTCCATTCGTTCTGTCAAACATTCTCAATTGTATTGGGAAAATGGCATTTATTTTCGGCATTTGTTCTTAGTAGGTCGCTATGTCCTTCTTTTGGCGTTATTACTATGGTTGCTTCCGCTGGTAAATTCAAAACCACTTTCAGGAATGGCGGTATTGTTATTACTGAGTGCTATTTTAATTCCTTTTCTGCCTATCACAGCATTTGAGGCCCCTGATAAAAGTAGTATGATAGAAGCCCACTTAATTAATATACTGGCGTACTTGTTCTGGGCTGTGATAGCCATTGTTTTTTTGTTGTTGTCTATCATTAGGGAGAACCAAAGCTTGTTTTACCGTTTTGCGGTTAGCGGCTTATTTGTTGGCGTTTTTTGCGTGCTATTGGGAGCGCTATTTGTGGTTTATCGCAGAAGTTTTTCGTTTTACGACTTGAGAAATTTTGACCTTCCTCACCAAAACGCCTTCTACGGCATCCAACTTATCGGCATCTTTGCGGCTGTGCTAATCGCCCGGATTAGGACTTTTCCTAAGGTATAACAACATAGGGATATGAGTAAACAGCGAGCCATACTTTTAGTGCAAAAATACCTGAGCCAAGACAGTGTCGAAGAAGCCCTTCAGACAATAATTAATTGGGCATCAGAGAATGGTAATAATGAAATCGAAACAGAGGGCAGGGTACTTCTGGGTGACCTACAGGCTCTAAATCGGAAAAAGGTCTTGCGCATGATCAGTCTGCCAGATCTAGAGCTTGCAGAAAGGAGCCTGAAAGCCAATGCGGAAATACTTGGCAGCAAAATAACCGAGCACCACCACACCATGAACACTTCTCTAAAAAGCCATTTAAATAAGCTGATCCGCAATGCACGCGAAAAAGAGGCCTTGGACCTACTTCTGGATTGGAGCGAACGGCACGACACAAGTCTGAATAGTGATGCGGTGCTGTTGAGTGCTCGCCTCACCCGCTTGCAACGTGAAATGGACCAAGGAACAATTGAGGCTGGAAATGCCAAGGTTTTTCTGGCTCAAATAACTAATACACTTCGTGCATTGGTTGAACAGGTGCCTGATGGGGCAGCGGTCGAACTTGGCGTTAACCCTTTCGAAGTGCCGCCTCCTACTCCTCCACCGCCACCACCTATCAAGCATACCCAAATCCTCATGCTCACCTCCAACCCATCAGGTGGAGCTAAGCTCAATCTTGACAAGGAATACGCACGGATATCAGAAAAGTTGCAACATGAGCGGCAGCGCTTCAACCTGGTAGTGGAGCGGGCGGTAAATCGCAACGAATTCAAGGAACTTCCTGAACGCTACAAACCACAGATACTTCACTTTTCCGGGCACGGCGAAGGTGGTGAATTGGGTGGCATAATGGTTCAAAACGACGACAAAAACGGGCATGTGTATATCACACCAAAGGCCTTGGGCGCCCTTTTCGACTATTATAATAGGCATAAATTGAATATACAGGGCGTAGTACTCAATGCCTGTTATTCTGAGGAGCAAGCTTTAGCGATCTCTAAACATGTGCCCTATGTTGTAGCTACCACTGTTGACATTGGTGATACTTTAGCCATCGCTTTTAGCACAGGGTTTTATTTCAAATTGGCAGAAAGCGAGGCGCTTGATTTCGAGAAGGCTTTTGACTCCGGACGCCTGGAGGCTATTTTAGAGGGTGCAAGTGAATCACATTTTGTATTATATTATAACGGACAAAAACTTGAAATATGAAACTGATTTTCGTTCACGGCCGTGCTCAAGAAAAATTTGATGCCGACACCTTGAAGGCAGAATGGACGGAGGCCTGGCGCAAAGGCTTGAACAAATCCGGCCTTAAACTTCCCGCAGATGTAAGCATTGAGTTCCCCTATTACGGCAAGTTGCTGGACGAACTTGTCCGCGAAGCCCAAGCGCAACCCAAACAAGCGGAAGGTAAGAGAGGTGGGGAATCATATAGCATGGGCGAGGAGGCCGAGGTGGAGTTCTATACCACCTTTTTAGGCGAAATAGCTGCCCAAAGCACAGAGGGCCGCGCCGAGCAGAGGGAGGTGGAGGAGATATTGGAGGCTCACAGGGGTACGCCATTAAACTGGGAGCCAGTTCAAAAACTGCTATCTTTTCTGGACCGGAAGAAAATATTCGGTGAGGCAATACTGAAAAATTTTACCCGCGATGTGTTCATGTACTTGACCCGCAGACATATTAAAGAGCGAGTCAATGAGGTTGTACTGCAAAGTTTCGACAATGGCCCATGTGTGGTAGTAGGGCATTCGCTGGGGTCCATAGTTAGCTATTTAGTGCTGAAAAACCACCCTGAATTCCGGGTTCAAAAATTTATTACGCTGGGTTCTCCATTAGGTCTGAGATCTGTCCGCCAATTTATCGAGCCCCCCGTTCAAATACCAGATTGTATCAATGGCAAGGATTGGCTCAATGCCTATGATGAACGGGACTTAGTGGCTTTAAACCCGCTTAACCGGGAGCATTTCAACACAAATCCACCAATTGAGAACAAAAAAAATGTAAAAAACCATACCGACAACCACCACGGCATCAAGGGTTATTTAGACGATGAGGTTGTAGCAAAAGTAATTTATGAGGCTTGTGCAGATAAGAGCTGAGATGCTGATATGGTTATAGGGTACCTATGAAAGTGGTTTGGGCTCTTCAACGCTGCCATTATTTAGATAAAATGGACATCATATACTAATCCCAAACCACTTATATTGAATGCCAACTAAGCAACTACTGGAATTTGCTTTTCTTTTTCCTTCTTTTCAATGTTCAGGACTACTTTGGCAATACCAAACCCTTTAGGAATCTTTCTAATGACTTCTGTAATCTGACCATCTTCCACTTTTCTGTCCAGGGTATATTTGATCTCTCTGGTTGTCACCAGATGAAGTGCAATATCTCCCTCTTCAGTATCATTGTTAATACCTAAACTTGCAGTCCCAAGAGGAAAAACGTTGGCATCCTTGCCCTTTTTTGTTTCCTGAAATATGGATTCGATCACTGTCTCTGCTACCGCAGCGGTTATGGTAACTCCTATACCACCAGTTAGGGTGCCAACAGCAGCGATTGCTCCAGCTTTTAACAGCTTTTTCAGTAATTCATCAACTTTATCAGGAGACGAAACAATACTCAAAGTAATTTTGATTACAGAATCACCTTGAATGGATTCCTTGAATAAGAGCCTATCCTCAAAAGGCTCATTTGATAAAGAGTATTCTTCTTTTGTTTTTAATGGTTTGTGTTTTTCACCATCCTTTGGGTTTAGAGGCAGCGTTTTGAGACGCTCAATGAGGTTGACTCCTTCTCTTGGATACACAAGTGCAACTGACAAAAGAGTACTTCCTTTAGGCGCTAATGCCTCTCCATTCTCAAGCAAGAATACACTTTTAAGCGAAATTTGAAAAACGTGGTTCATGAATAAAAGGTTGTTCAATTTACTTTAATATTCAGTTTCGTACAATTATTTTTTTGCAGGCAAAGTTCCAACAGCCCTAGGCTCTTATATTTTATTTAACTTAATTTGATCAGGTTTAACTAATCCTTTTACCTGGTTTACCCATGAAATTTAGATTCTTTTTTTGGACATGGATGATTAAATTTAAAGGTATATTGACATTTAAGAACGATATATGGGGGGGCTTTGGCAAATAGTATGTAAGATCATGTACGTAGCGCTGGGTCAAAAAAAGACCCAATCGCGACGGGGAGATGCCGGGGTTAGGTTTTGGGGGCGGGAAGACCGGGTGGGGCGGGAAAGATCTCCTGCTGCACCTAATATCATCTCAAATTTTAAAGTCTACAGTAGGACTTAAAAATCACAGGAAGATAAAGGTGTGTATGTGTTAACTCTAAGTTTACGTAATTCCGCACCTCGAATCAGAAGGGGAATTACCATTGTATCTTATTCTTGTTTGAATCCAAGGTTAAACACAATAGCATTATCAACATCCGAATTTTGTCTGTCTACACTTGAAACATCAAAATTGAGTAACCTAAGGATATAATCAGCAAGTTCATCTTTATGGTTTCTTTTTTCCTCATGAAGTTTCCTGTTTACCGAAGCAATAAATAAATCAACCACTTGTAAATACGGACTTGCGTTAGAGCTAACAGCTTCCAGCAGTCCGATTTCAAGGCCTTCAATACGTTGACTTGTTAGCCGTTCTTTTATATTTACAATTTTCATAGAGTCGTTAGATTCATCATCAGCATCCATATAAACCTGCAATAATCTAGGTAATGGAGCACGACCTGATTGATTTTCATGTTGTATTCCATTGTTAAGCAAATGGAATGTTAGGTCAGTTATTGCAGTCTTATGTAAACCTTTATTCTTGATGACAATAACTTTAAATCCAGCACTAGCATGTAAAGTTACGAATTCCAGAAAAAAAGCTTTATACTGATCAAGACGATGAGGAGTAACATCTTTAAAGTGAAATTCAAAGTCAATATTTCTGATCTTTTTCCACTCCTCCAATCTAACAGAGGCTCCTGCCTTTTCTCTAGCATCATTAAGCCATAAACTTCCTACGGATAAATATTGTTGAGTCTTTCCAGTTTCATCGATAAAAACATTATAAAATGGAAGATAAATTGGCTTATCTTCAATCACTTGTAGTTTTTTCTCGACTTCAAGTACACCTCTAAACCTTTTTACTTTATCATTAGCCTGAAATAGCTTATATTCATTTTGGATTTTGGCTCGAATTCTGCTAATAGAATTAGGAGAAGTTAACATCTTATAACTTTCTCTCGTAATTGACTCGCCGCCAAATCGAACTTTTTCAAAAGTTTCCCAATAAAGCCAAACCAATTCTTTATCTGAGTTCCTGGCTTCCACAGAATGATTTAATATAAAAGCAACCCGGCTTCTATCATCATGTATGTATCCACTAGCAGCATTATTAAGCACTTCTTTTCTTTCTTCCTCAATTTTTTTGGCCTTTTTTAAGGCCTTCTCTAATGCCTTAATTTCGTCATCTTTTGGCTGTTCTTGAGGAAAATTTTGTTCTTCCATTTTTAATTGATTAATTTTAAGATTATTCGTGATTGATATTTTTAATTCTCACTGAAATTGGCGTTGTCACCAACAGTATTGCAGAGAGAGCTTATATATAAACACTGCTACTTACCTGAAATAAATAAATGCTTTCACTATCAAAAACTAACGGCCACCAGGCAGAAGCCAGCTGGAAGAAACTAGTGTGGGAAAAGCGTTTCAAGTAGAGGGAAAGGAAATTCCAACTGTTGATTGCTACTCCCGGCAGCCGTGTTTTTTGAACGATGGACGATGAACGATGGACGATGGGCGTTAAGTCTGGTATCCGTTCCAACCCCAGGCGCAACGCCTATCGTTCATCGTCCATCGTTCATTCATCGTTCATCGTTCTTATGCTGAGCATGCTTCGCAGTCCGGATTGTCCAGGCTGCAAATTTTGCCGGATACCTGTTCGATATCGAGGGCCGACATCTGTACGGGCTTTTGTTCTTCCCGGGCTGACGACACCGATGCCGTTGCCATGGGCTCTGTTGCCTTGGCGTTGGCCACAAACTTCTGCTGGTGCTTCTGGCTGAGGGTGAACTTGATGGGGTCCACCGCCGCTTTGGAGCGGAGGTAGTACATGCCCGTTTTGAGGCCTTTTTGCCAGGCGTAGAAGTGCATGGAAGAGAGCTTGGCGAACGTGGGCGCTTCCATGAATACGTTGAGGCTCTGGCTCTGACAGATGAAGGCGCCGCGGTCGGCACTCATGTCGATGATCACTTTCTGACTGATCTCGTAGGCGGTTTTGTACACGTCGCGTACTTCCTGCGGGATGTCTTCAATGCCCTGGATGGAGCCGTTGGCGGCCATGATGGCTTCGCGCATTTCTTCGTTCCACATGCCCAGGCGCACCAGGTCGCGCATGAGGTGTTTGTTCACCACAATGTGCTCGCCCGCCAGTGTGCGGCGCGTGTAGAGGTTGGAGGTGTATGGCTCGAAACATTCGTTGTTGCCCAGGATCTGGCTGGTAGACGCCGTTGGCATAGGCGCTACGAGCAGTGAGTTGCGCACACCTACTTTTTTCACGCGCTCGCGGAGGCTGTCCCAGTCCCAGCGCTTGGATGGCGTTACGCCCCAGAGGTCAAACTGGAACATGCCTTTGCTCATGGGCGAGCCTTTGAAGGTCTCGTAGGTGCCGTGTTTCTCGGCCTGGTTGGCCGATTCGGTTACGGCCGCGAAGTAGATGGTTTCAAAAATGTCTTTGTTCAGTTGCTTGGCCGCATCGCTGTCGAACGCCATACCCATGAGGATGAAGGCGTCGGCCAGGCCCTGTACACCCAAACCGATGGGGCGGTGACGCATGTTGGAGTTGCGCGCCTCAGGGATTGGGTAGTAGTTGATGTCGATCACCTTGTTGAGGTTGCGCGTGGCTACCTGGGTGATTTCGTACAACTTTTGGAAGTCGAATTTGCCGTTGGAAATGAATTTCGGCAGGGCAATGGAGGCCAGGTTGCACACCGCCACCTCGTCTTTGGAGGTGTACTCAATGATCTCGGTACAGAGGTTGGAAGAGCGGATGGTGCCCAGGTTTTGCTGGTTGCTCTTCATGTTGGCGGCGTCTTTGTACAGGATGTACGGGGTGCCGGATTCTACCTGACTTTCCAAAACGGCGTTCCACAGATCGCGGGCTTTGACGGTTTTGCGCGCGCGACCTTCTTTTTCGTATTGCTCGTACAGGGCGTTGAATTTGGCTCCGTACACATCGAACAGGCCAGGTGCTTCGTTCGGATCGAAGAGCGACCAGTCTTTGTCGTCTTTTACACGTTCCATGAACAGATCGCAGATCCAGAGGGCGTAGAAGAGGTCGCGGGCGCGCATTTCTTCTTTACCGTGGTTCTTTTTCAGTTCCAGGAACTCAAAAATATCGGCATGCCATGGTTCGAGGTACACCGCGAAGGCGCCTTTGCGTTTGCCGCCACCCTGGTCTACGTAGCGGGCAGCATCGTTGAATACGCGCAGCATCGGGATGATGCCGTTGGAGGTGCCGCCGGTGCCTTTGATGTAGGAGCCTGTGGCGCGTACGTTGTGGATGCTTAGGCCGATACCGCCTGCGCTCTGTGAAATGAGTGCGCAGCGCGACAGGGTTTCAAATATACCGGCGATGCTGTCTTCCGTGATGCTGAGCAGGAAGCAGGAAGAAAGCTGTGGCTTGGGTGTGCCGGCGTTGAAGAGCGTAGGCGTGGCGTGGATGAACCAGCGCTCGCTCATGAGGTTATAGGTTTCGATGGCCGCTTCGATGTCTTCACCGTGAATACCCACGGCTACGCGCATGAAGAGGTGTTGCGGGCGTTCCACCACTTTGCCGTTCATGCGCATGAGGTAGGAGCGCTCCAGGGTTTTGAACCCGAAGTAATCAAACTCGAAATCGCGGTCGAATATGATGGCGGAATCCAGCTTCGACTTGTGTTTTTGCACAATCCGGTTGGTTTCTTCGCTTATGAGGCCTGCGCGATCGCCTGTTTTTGGGTCAACGTAGTTGAAAAGTTCTTCCACCACCTTGGAGAAGGATTTCTCTGTTTCCTTGTGGAGGTTACTCACGGCGATACGGGCAGCCAGCAGGGCGTAGTCCGGGTGGATGGTAGCCATGGTAGCGGCGGTTTCAGCCGCCAGGTTATCGAGCTCCACGGTGGTCACGCCATCGTACAGGCCCATGATCACCTTTTTGGATACTTCGATCAGGTTGACGTAGTTGGTATCCAGTCCGTACGTCATTTTGCGGAGGCGCGCCGTGATCTTGTCGAACGACACTTCCTCTTTTCTGCCATCGCGTTTGATTACTTGCATCATGGTGGGTATTGTTATTTTTCGAGTGTTTGAGTTTTTGAGTTTTCGAGTGTTTGAGTTTTCGAGTGTTTGAGTGTTTGAGTTTTCGAGTGTTTGAGTTGGCGTTCGGTTTGGTACGCCGGAATGGTATTCCGGCCTGTTTTCTGTTTTGATTTTCCCGGAATATCATTCCGGGCTACTGTCTATGTACGCCGGAATGGTATTCCGGCTTGCTTTCTGTTTTGTTTTTCCCGGAATATCATTCCGGGCTACTGCTCATGTACACCGGAATGGTATTCCGGCCTTACGCTATCGGTTAAATCCCCAGATCGCAAGTCCGGTGAAGATGATTAATCCGAGCCAGACCAGCAGATAAATCCTTCCTACCCGCGCATTTCCGGTTTTATTCAGATATAAGGAGGTCAAGGCTATCCACAACAGGGTTACGGCAATCAGCATTTCAGGTGCTACTTTTAATGCTGATAATAATCGGGTAACAAGTCCTCCAGCCACTACACTGATGAGGATGATCATGGCTGCCGGTTGTGTTGGTGTTTTTTGCATGACTGCTAAAATGCTGCCCCGCTGGGGCTTTTGGGGGCCTTTGGCCCGTGTAAATCTCAAGCTCAGCGCCTCCCTCTTCAATCATGTAATCATGTACTCGTCAATCATGTACTTCAATTCCCGTCAATCGCTTTGCGCACGTCTTCCGGTATCACGGTTTCGTAGATTTGTATTTGCATCTCGGAGCCGCCGCCTTTTTCTTTACGCTTATCTTCCAGCATGTACCAGCGTTTGGCGCCGGGTTCTTTTACTGCAATGAGGTTTTTATTTTTCAGGGTCAGCAGCATGGTTGATGCGCCTTCCATTTTTACGTTTTCGCTACCAAACTGACTCTTCATGATGGGAATGAGCAGTTTTTTGAAATCTTCTTCCCCTTTGAGTTCCATTCTCATGCTGCCGTTGTAGGGCACCAAGGCCCAGAAGTAGTTGCCGGCTTTCTTGACTTTGAGTTTTTTGAGCAGGGTGTAATCCAGGCCGGTCAGCTCAATTTTCATGTATTCATTGTCCATGGATTGCAACATGGTTGCCTTGAGCGAATCGAAGGGAACGATGTCGAACATCCTGGGCGACATGAACTGAAAACTGCTGTCGAAATTAGCAGCCAGGGTGAACCTGCGGTAGTCTTCCAGATCGCGCTTCAGCGACTGGACGAGTTCCTTTTGACTTTGCGCCTGCAAGCCGGTCAGCGTGAAAAGGATCAGAAGAGAAAGAACAAATCTCATTTTGAGTGTTTGAGTTTTCGAGTGTTTGAGTTTTTGAGTTGGCGTTGGGTTGGGGTTTCCGTTGGTCTTTGGCCGTAGGCCGTCCACCGTAGGCCGTCTACCGTAGGCCGTCCACCGTAGGCCGTCTACCGTAAGCCGTCTACCGTAAGCCGTCTACCGTCAATATTTCGCACAAAAGCTGCCTGCTTCTACGGTGAGTCCTTCGGAGGGGATACTGAAGAAAAAGGTGCCTTTGATGATTTTATTGGTGGTATCGTGAACGGTAATCGTTAATTCTCCTGTTTCTGCCTGAAAAGCTCCCGGGATAACAATAATTGAGTGTAGAAATACGCCGGTTTGAAGCTGGTAGGTACCTGTTGTTACATCCATGGGTACCTGTATACCTATTTCTCTTACCTGTCCAAAATTTGCTTTTGCCTGTATGGTAATATTTCCGCCAACACCAAAACTAAATCCCGTTACTTCTTCTGCCTGCCAAAAAACGTTGTTGACATCTGCTTCGAGGAAGTTGGCATCGCAACTTTTGTCGAGCTTGTCTTTGCAGGCAAGTCCGGTGAGCAGGAAAAGGGAGAGGAAAAGGGCAGATGTTTTCATGGTATGTTGTTAGTGTCGGGGTGACTGGGAGTCACCCCGACACGGAGCGATATTTATGCCGCAGTTTCGTCTTCTACAGTGGCGTCTGGCGCGTTGGTTTTAACGGATTCGATACCGTTATCGCGACCAGCTTCGCTTTCGTACATTTGGCTGCTGCCAATCACCTGGCCGTTGCCGGCTTTGAGGTTGAAATAGAATTTGCCGTTGGAAGATTCTTTGCGATCGTAGCGATTGTCGTCGCCGGAGTTGTTGCGTACAGATTCAACGCCGTTCATGCAGGCGGCTTTGGTGGAGTAGCCTTCGCTGCTGAGGATCACCTGACCGTTGCCGGCCTTGAGGTTGAACTGGAATTCGCCGTTTGAGCGGGTTGAAATAACAAATTTGCCCATGATTGTGGTTGTATTTGTTTTAAGTGTTATGGTTTAGAAATCGGCTTCCATGGAGAACACCTGTTCTTCACGTTTGGCCATAACGCCGGCTTTTTGGTAATCGCCAACGCGTTTTTCAAAGAAATTGGTTTTGCCTTGAATGGAAATCATATCCATCCATGGGAATGGATTAGCGGTGCCATACACTTTGTCGTTGCCCAGGGAGAGCAGCAGGCGGTCTGCCACGAACTCGATGTATTGGCTCATTGTTTCGGCGTTCATACCGATCAGGGAGACCGGCAGGGCGTCGGTTACGAATTCTTTTTCGAACTCCACAGCTTCGGTGATGATGGCCTGGATTTCAGCCGGATCAATTTTGTTCTCCAGCATGGAGTACAGCAGGCAGGCGAAATCGGTGTGCATGCCTTCGTCGCGACTGATCAGCTCGTTGGAGAAGGTGAGTCCGGGCATGAGGCCGCGTTTTTTCAGCCAGTAGATGCTGCAGAAAGAGCCGCTGAAGAAGATGCCTTCTACGGCTGCAAAGGCAATCAGCCGGTGCGCGAAAGTTGGCGCATTTTCGATCCAGCGCAGGGCCCATTCACCTTTTTTAGCCACGCAGGGCAGGTTTTGCAGGGCGTGGAAGAGGTAATCTTTTTCTTTTGGATCCTTAATATAGGTATCAATCAGCAGGGAGTACATCTCGGCGTGGATGTTCTCGATGGCTACCTGGAAACCGTAGAAGCAACGTGCCTCCGGGATTTGCACCTCGCGCATGAAGTTGAGCACGAGGTTCTCGTTGACAATACCGTCGGATGCGGCAAAGAAAGCCAGCACGTGTTTGATGAAGTGCCGGTCGTTGTCGGTGAGTTTGTTTTCCCAGTCGTTGATGTCCTGCGTGAGGTCAACTTCCTCTGCTGTCCAGAAAGAGGCTACAGAGGTTTTGTACATTTTCCACACTTCCGCGTAGTTGATCGGCAGGATCACAAAGCGGTCGGGGTTTTCCGCCAGAATGGGTTCAGTTATGTTAGACATTGGTTTGTGTAAATTTTGACTACTATATTGACGTGATGTTTTTTGCTTCAAAAAATTGGTTCAACACGCATATTTTTGAGGCAGACACCGGGCGGATCCGGGTTAAACCGGCTCAGGCACGCTCAATATGAGTGAAGGGACGTTCAGGAAGAAAGGCGGAGTAAAATAACCTGCTGAAAAGCAAAAGCGAAAGTAGGGCTTTTTTGGCGAGTGTCAAAGTAAGTTTTCCACAAAATGTTGATAACGTTTGTAATTAATTGATTTACAATAGCATTTTTTTGAGAGTCAAGTTGTCAACAATGTGGATAACTCAGTGTGGATAAAATTAGAGGGGTAAAAACTTGGATAAATAAAGGGGGTGTAAGTGGCTCATTTAGAGGGGGAAAGACATGAATTTATTTCACCGCGAAGTACGCAAAGGGCGCTAAGAGGGGTTCACCGCTAAGTACGCAAAGGGCG